>JAENYN010000074.1 GCA_016841765.1 Guptibacillus hwajinpoensis | reverse complement strand
TGCTTCCCTCCGGTCGCACTCACAGTGTCTTCTTTGCCACGGGGAGGAAGCTGAGTCTCCTCGGCTGCGCCTGCGGGGTCTCAGCCTTTCCTCTATCTCCCGTTGGACTTTGAAAAAGCTTCTTTGAAATAACACCGCACGAAGAAAATGGGTTTTTATTTTCGAGAAGTCGAGTGTCTTCCGCTCCATTCCACTAGTTTTTAAAAATCATATGCAAAAGTAAAAGTATATTGAAGAGAGTAAATAAAGACCCGAACGGTCAGGCGAAAGATTCATTGAAATCTTACCTAACCGTTCGGGTTTATCATTATGTCCCAGCCTCTAACGTCGAAAGCCTTTGCTTCTTCCAAAATCCTGCTCATTACTTGAAGAATAGAAATCACAAAACACTTCAAAAACCGTGACACAAAAAAGCATACCAATTGCCGTCAAATTGATATGCTTTTCTTCATTTTGTCACTATACGAAAAGGGGAACCCATCCCCGCTATTCGTTCCCAAAAAGGGTTTTTATGTTATCTACATGAACGGTGCTATTCAGAGCAAAATGCAGGCCTATACGCCTTGTCATTCAAAAAGTTTTCGGTATTCTCCGTAGCCTTCCTTTTCAAGATCGCTGACCGGGATAAAACGCAAAGCGGCGGAGTTGATGCAATATCGGAGTCCGCCTTCTTCTTGCGGGCCGTCATTGAATACATGGCCGAGATGGGAATCTGCCCCGGTGCTTCGGACCTCTGTCCTGACCATGAAATGGCTGAAATCGGCTTTTTCTTTTACGTTTGTCTTTTGCAGCGGCCGGGTGAAGCTTGGCCAGCCGCAGCCGGCATCGTATTGGTCTTTTGTGCTGAAAAGGGGTTCGCCCGATACGATATCGACATAGATTCCTTCACTTTCATTGTTCCAAAATTCGTTATGAAACGGTTTTTCAGTCCCATTGTTTTGGGTCACTTCAAATTGGACGGGTGTAAGCCTTTGTTTTAAGTCTTCCTGATTTTTAGGGGCTTTCCAATTCGTTTCGATGAAATCCTTGCGGCCGGAACCCTGGAAATACCGATTATAATGGCCGGGGTTTTTCCGGTAGTAATCCTGGTGATAGTCTTCCGCAGGGTAAAAAGGGCTTGCCGGCAGAATGGCTGTAGCAACCGGTTTATCGAAACGGCCGCTTTGTTCCAATTCTTTTTTTGAGTGCTCGGCAGCCTGTTTCTGTGTTTCGTTATGATAGAAAATGGCTGTCCGGTAAGAGTCACCGCGGTCGCCGAACTGTCCTCCCTGGTCGGTGGGATCAATTTGCCTCCAAAATAAGTCGAGCAGCTTTTTATATGGAAACACTGACGGATCGAACGTGATCTGGACGGCTTCGTAATGGCCGGTCGTCCCGCTTGTCACCTGCCCGTATGTTGGGTTTTCAACATGCCCGCCGGTATAGCCGGAAACGACGGAATGGATGCCCGGCAGTTCATCGAACGGTTTTACCATGCACCAAAAACAGCCGCCTGCAAACGTTGCTTGTTCTAATATGGAATTGGTCATCGTTTACCACCTTCATATATAGTTGAATGAAATGTTGTCACATACTACTGTCTATACAATAATTAGCATTTCTTATACATACAATAACGCAAAAATGCCTGAAAATGCTAATTCCCTGTTTTTCCATGTTATAGATACGATTTATTGTGGAACATCCAGCTTCATGAAGGATTAACTTCCAATAACTGCGTTTACAATTTGAACATTTTATCATAGTGAAGGATTGCAGTTGACATTTTGAGCCTGCCTTTTTACACTTTGGAATGGATGCCCGGCAGTCCGGCCAGCATTGGCTGTGGGTTTCCAATCTGTCCGGACTGACGGAGAGGACGCTCGAATATCATTTTTGACTCTATGTTTGTGGCAGTGAAAAATACGGGTATTACTATTACGTAGAAGGACAAAATAGGTAAAGGGTGATTAAAAATGGGTTTATTAGACAAACTGTTTGGCGGTGGAAATAAGGAGCCTGCACCAACGGAAGAAACGCTTGTTTCGCCTGTTTCCGGTGAAGCGGTAGATATTACAGAAGTTCCTGATCCGACTTTTTCCCAAAAAATGATGGGTGACGGCATTGCGATCAGACCGTCCGACGGACAAGTGGTTGCACCCGTAGATGGTGAAATCATTCAGCTTTTCCATACGAAACATGCCATCGGCATCCGTACCAGGGGCGGAATTGAAATTTTGATCCATATCGGCCTTGAGACGGTATCAATGAATGGAGAAGGCTTTACCGCACATGTTTCTGAAGGTGATAAAGTGAAAGCCGGGGATCTATTGATTGAATTTGACATGGATCTCGTGACAGAAAAAGCGAGCAGCACGATTACGCCAATCGTCCTGACGAATGGTGATGTCATTGAAAATGTTGAAAAAATGCTGGCTGCTGATGTCCAAAAAGGTGAAACACCAGTGATGAAAGTCGATTTAAAACAACAATAACGGCAGGACAGCTTATTCTGTCTGTTTGCCCGGCGAGCGCCGCGTGTATTTGGCGGGATGCTGCCGGGCTTTCATTTTGCATGCAGGCAAAAGCCGAATGGGAAAGGAGAATAAGAAATGAAAAAAGGGATTGTGTGTCTTGGTGAAGCGCTGATTGACTTTATCCCTCTCGATGCAAGCAACATGACGTACCAGAAAAGTCCAGGCGGAGCACCGGCCAATGTTGCAGTTGGAGCAGCACGATTGGGAGGCGGATCCTCCTTTTTGGGAAAAGTCGGCGACGACATTCTCGGCCATTTTCTTAAAGAAACACTGAACGAATATGGTGTGGACACATCACAGATGGTTCTGGGAACGGAAGCGAGGACAGGTGCGGTTTTCGTCACACTTAAGGCTGGCGGGGAACGGGACTTTTATTTTTACATAGACCCAAGTGCAGATCGGTTTTTGAAAAAGGAAGAACTGAACAATCGACTGTTTGAAGAAAATAAGCTTCTTCACATCGGCTCGATTTCCATGATTTCAGAGCCATCGAAAAGTGCAACGGAAAAAGCTGTTGAAATGGCAAAGAATGCCGGCATGATTGTATCTTTTGATCCCAATTTGCGATTGAGCCTCTGGAAAGATGAAGAAACAGCACGCACTGTAATCAAAGGGATGCTGGGTAAAGCGGATATCGTAAAAGTTTCTGAAGAAGAATTGGAATTCCTGACAGGCAAGCATTCGATCGAGGAGGGGCTGAGGGCTTTAAACGGCTATAATATCCCTTTTACGCTCGTCACGCTTGGAGCTGAAGGCAGTTATTTGTCATCCGGCGGGAATCTGGTAAAAGTGCCCGCTATGAAAGTGGAAGCGGTTGATACCACGGGTGCCGGGGATGCTTATGTATCTGGGATGCTCTATAAAATTAACGAGAGAGAGGAAGGTGTACGCGGCCTCTCGGAAGAAGAACTTCTGGAAATCGGACGGTTTGCAAGTGTCTCAGGCGGACTGGCCGCTTCTACAAAAGGGGCAATGACCGCCTTGCCGACACTGGCGGAAGTCGAAGAGCTGTTGAATAAACGTAACGATCCCGAAGAGGCATGAAAGCAGGCTGCGGGCTCTAAACAGACCCGAGCTTAAGGAAACAGAGCTGCACACCGTTCCTTTGCGTCTTACGGATATTAAGAAAAACCCGGCTTGTTTTGCCGGGTTTTTGCCTGATGAATATCAATGCGTCTTCAAATCCCAGATTTCAGACAGTGCCTGCTGAAGGTGGGCATATGTGGATATGCGGCCGAAGTCTATGCCGAGCTGGACTGCAGTCTGCGCAATTTCAGGGCGAATACCGGTGATGATCGCTTCCACACCTAACAGCTGCAGGGATTGAATGACCTGGAATAGTTCCTGGGCAACCATGGTGTCAATGACCGGAACGCCGGAGAGATCCATGATCATATACTCAAGACCCATTTCCATCGCTTTATTAAGCGTTTTTTGCTGGATAAGCTGGGCGCGGTATGTATCAATTTCTCCTACAATCGGAAGGACGCCGATATCATTTGTAAGCTTGATAACCGGTGCGCTCAGTTCCATGATCATCTCCTGCTGTGCTTTAAGCTGATTGGTTGTCATTTCACTGTAATGCTTTGTATAAAGCTGAATCACATCATCAAAAGCGTGGTTTATGCGAACGCTCCATTCAGAAACATCGGCGGGATCAATTTGCTCGTTGGAGTCTTTGATAAAGCGAGTCACATACGTCCAATAGATTTCACGGAACCGTTTAAAGTTAGCAATCGTGATATGAATGGGGGTCTGGCTTTTTACGCGGCTTTTTGCAACGCCTTTGGCCCAATCTTCAAATTCGTTTCCTTTTGATTCGGTCAGGGACTCGGTGACATTGCGAATGAACTTTTGATTTTGTGTCCGGAGTTCTTCCGTCACAATTTCGGATGACTGCGAGGAATATACTGAAAACTCCCTTGAATCCGGACGGTTTTTAAGCCATTCACTCGTCATCGATTCAATATGCTCCAACATATAACGCTGCAATTTTTCTACTGTCATGGTGACACCCGCTTTCTTCTCGCGATATGATATGTACCTCAATATACTGCCTGATCTTTTTCCTTTTATATACATATTTTATACGTTTATCACTATTTATGAAAACAGTAGAACTGGATAAAGTCAAACGAGAGGCATTTTTTTGGAATTTAATATAAAACAGGGGCCTTGAACTCAGGAACATACCTCCAAATGACTGGGTGACGATATATACCAACTGTTTCAACACGGGAACTGATTGATCTGCGCCAGTTACGGCGTGAAACCTACAGCGTTATTGCTGTTGGCCCAGATTGAGGGTCCCTACTCAAAAGGTCGTATAAAATTTACTGTGTTCGTGTTATAGCATTTTTCCACAAAGGTATGAGAGGATTATGATGCAGGGAATGACCTGCAGAGCGTGGGTCCGGAAAATGGTCAGTGAATGGGCATTCGACTATTTTCCGGGCTTTTGTTATGGAATTGGCTTGCAGGTTAATGTATGTATAAGTAGGAAAGGCTATATCTTAATAAAAGGTTTTTAATTGCCTCATAGCGAACAGATAAATATTCGAGCGAAAAAGGGGCGCATGAAAATGCAGCAAAATAAAAATGTGCCGATTCCGTATGAAAATTTGCGTACGCTTTATAAAGAGAAGATTACCGTTGCTGAGATTGCAGAACCGCTAGCCCGATGCAGGGCCGATGAACGTGCTGCTGATGTTTATGGCCGCCTGGATGAACGCCAGTATGAAGTGGTTGGCATCGAAGAGCAGGGAGCGATTTGCGGGTACGCAAGAAAAGGTGAATTGCTTGCTGTCGAGATTTGCGGAGAAGCTAAAAGGCTATTCAGCCCCGGGGAAATGATCACCAGCTCGACGCCGCTGATTGAAATTTTTGGCGTATTAAAACATGCCAGAAGCACCTTCGTTCTTGATGAGAGAAGGGATGTCCATATTATCACAAGGTCAGATCTGCAAAAGATTCCAGTGAGAATGCTGTTGTTTGGCCTTGTTTCCTTGATTGAGCTTCACATGATCCGTATCATCCGCATCCAATTTCCAAATCGGAAATGGGAACAGTTCATGACACCGGGCAGGCTTGAGAAAGCACGTGAACTCATGGAATTGAGAAGGGAACGAACAGAGGCAATCGATCTGGCTGATTGCCTGCAGTTCAGCGACAAAAAAGAAATTATAGTCGGAAGTGATGTGCTCCGTAATATGCTCGGCTTTCCTTCAAAGAAGAAGGGAAGGGCAGTATTCGAAGGAGTTGAAAGTTTGAGGGATAAATTGGCTCATGCCCAGGACCTTGTCATAGGCACAACATGGAGCAGGCTTTTTGACATTATCGAATCAAGTGAGGGGTTGCTTGCCGGATTGGAAAAATGTAAATGAAAGGAGGCAGGGCACCCGAAAATGGGTGCCCTGCTGTTAATGAGTGATCGATTTGTGTTCAGGTTCCTTTGCCTGGCTTTTCCATAAAGCATCACCATTTTTTTGCATAAAGTAAAAGGTCCAATTAAAAGACATGTTCTCGGTTTTGGCAAGCTGGGATAACCGGCCTTCAAGTTTATCCAATTCACTTTTTAATGCATGCTGGTCTGGCTGCAGCTGTTCTTTCATTGCCTGGATGGAAGCGAGAATTTCATCAGACATTTCTTTTTTTTGCTTGTTTTTCATCCCGCCGGGTTTTGAAAGTGTTAATCCATCTTTTTGAATTGTATCAATCAATTCGAAGGCTTTATTTGAGTTGTTCTTGATGTTCTCAAGTATTTCTTCCCCTTTACTTGACACAGCCATTAATGTTGCGGCACTTGCGACAATTCCACCTGCGACAGCGCCAAGCAACAGTGATTTGTTATCTCCCATTGGTATTCCCCTCCGTACAAGTTAGTGATTATCATTTCTACGGTGTCCAGAAAAAATCCTGCTATTTCCGGCCGGCTTTTACAGGAATAACGAAGGCCTGAATTGTATTGATATATTATTGGTATTCTGAAGGGGGACAGGGAATGTCTATTGTCATTGAAAAAATGGATTCATCTGGTAATTTGCCATGGGAACTGCTTCTTGATGCGGATCCATCCGAAGAGGCGATTTCCATCTACATAAAACGGTCGGAGATTTTTGCGGCCATGTTTGATGAAGAAATTTGCGGTGTGCTTGCCGTAATGGAAACCAGGCCTGCAATCTGGGAGATTATGAATATTGCTGTAAAAGAGGGGTGGAAAAACAGGGGGATCGGAAAGCGGCTTGTGATGAAGGCAATTGATATGGCAAAAAGCAGAGGGGCTGCAACCATTGAATTGGGAACAGGAAACTCAAGTATTGATCAGCTGGCCTTTTATCAAAAGTGCGGATTTCGGATATCAGGCATCGATTCAGGTTACTTCAAGCGCCACTATAAACAGCCGATTGTCGAAAACGGAATTCCGTGTGTCGACATGATTCGCCTGGCCATCCATTTTTAACGGTAAAGAACCATTCATTTGAACATGTGAGGATATTATAAGCATTGCCTGTTGTAAGGATGATGGAAGCACAGCGTTTCTTTAAGCGGATATTTAAAGCCAGTGATCCCTTTTCAATAAGGGAACTGGCTTTTTTATACCATCCCCATCAGGAGATCAATCGCGCCGAGAAGAATTGCGATTATGCCAAGCGCTTTGCTTTCGGTAAAGAGAGTGGCCAGGCCAAGAATCAGGGCGATAATGCCGACCCATACCGGCACAAGGAAAAACCCGATAACCCCAAATAGGATTCCAATCCAGCCGACCCAGGGTGAAAATGAAGGTTTAGATAGGTTAGAAGGCAGATGAATCCCTCCTTTTTTGGTTTAGTACTTATAAAATCTTTCCCTTTTGCATATAAATGAAAACAAAGAGTTGGATACTTTCTTCGCCGTATATTTGTCAAATTTTGATGGAATTTGTACTTTACTTTTGAAAGGACCGATATATAATTAAGTTATCGTTATACTGATATAAGGGTGGGCGTCTTTACATTGAAACTTGATATGAGAGTTATTATTGAAGAAGTTATGAACCGGTCGGGGAGCAAGGCAAAAATACATATAGAAGATTTGTTTCCAGGCGGGCGTCTCGTCGGGGGGAAATACCAGATTAACGGGCATGCCGTAACGATGTATACAGGTGTCATTAAGAAGCAATGCCGGATGCTGTTTGGAAATGAAGACCGGCTGAATGATTACTTTAAAGTGGTGTTTGCTCATGAAATAGGCCATGCAGAGGATAAAGAGCTTGGCCACTTAAGCAAGACATTAGCTGCTGCCGAAAACGAAATTGAACGACAGAGAATAGCCTTGAAAATTGAAGAAAATGCATGGCGGTTTGCTGAATCTATTCTGTGGGACATGGATTCTGCATTCTTAAATAAAATCATTGATACATCACTTGATTCGTATCGTGAGGCTTTGTACGGCTCTGCCGTTCAGCCGGCTTAACGCATGTAAAAGCCCTGATCCCAATTGGGATCAGGGCTTATTTATTCAACTGCCTTTATGCAGGCCGGTAATTATTTATTGTCATTATTGGCGCGGGCATTTCCGCCTTTTTCGCCAATCTCTTCATAGAATTCTTTACCATGGGATTCGGAAGTGGCTTCTCCACCTTTTTCACCGATTTCCTGGTAGAATTCCTTGCCATGTGATTCAGAAGTGGCTTCTCCGCCTTTTTGTCCGATGTTCTGATAGAAATCCTTGTCATGAGACTCGGAAGTGGCTTCTCCGCCTTTTTCACCGATTTCCTGGTAGAATTCTTTGTCATGAGATTCGGAAGTGGCTTCTCCGCCTTTTTGTCCGATGTTCTGATAGAAATCTTTGTCATGAGATTCGGAAGTGGCTTCTCCGCCTTTCTTGCCGATTTCCTGATAAAAATCCTTACCATGAGACTCAGAAGTAGCTTCTCCGCCTTTACGGCCGGCTTCTTCCAGGGACATGTCGCGGTTATTGTCTTTCTTTGCCATGATGAAATCCTCTCCTTTTGATGATTTTTCTATATTTATCTACATATAAGTTGATACCACGCGAAATGTTTTGTTAAACATTTCCTTTATTGTTATTTAATAGTGGATATCAACTTGTACTCCATGTATACCTCCTGTGAATTGTTTAAAACATGAGTGCGGAATTTTTCTTGAAACCCTGTCCTTTTTTCTCCAATTTATACTGTTCAGTTTAGGCACTTTCCCTTTTAAAAACTGCCAAAATGATAGTGGGCTATTCTGGAGATTGCCCGTTCCTTTACGCTGCAGGCATCGCTTTTACCAAAGGTGCAAGTGCGACATCTGTTCCTGCTCCCCTTCGGTCGCACTCACAGTGTCTTCTTTGCCGCGGGGCGACCGGGAAGCCTCCTCATCGCTGGCGCTCTTGCGGGGTCTTCCCTGGTCGCTACCCCCGCAGGACATTGATTAAGCTTCTATGATATAACACCGTACGGAGAAAATTGAACTTTATTTTCGAGGAGTCGAATGCCTTCCGCTTCAATCCACTGAATTGTAAAACTTAAAGTTTGCAAAAAGTAATAAACAACTTTGATATGGAGTTCACCGCCACTTTGGCCATTTAATGAAAAATGATCAGCACGCTTTTAAATAAGACCTTAACATTCAAGATAGATACTAAACTTGGATAGAAGGATTGGATTAAACGATTATTTTTTTTGGCAATATAGGGTTCTCATCACTAATGGAAAACGGAGCAGCAATGTTTTTTATACCAAATCACCAGTTGAACAAAATAAAAGCGGGACAGCTGTTCATGTACCAGTAGATTGGGGCGGAAGGGTCTCGGCTCCTCAAGATTCTTCGTGCAGTGTCAATCGAAGAAGCACTATTTCAATGTCCTGTGGGAATAGCGGGACAGCTGAGACACCGCAGGAGCACCTCATACCAGCAGCATCACAGCAATTTTAATAAAATAAGCCGAAATTAATATCACTTTTCACTTCCATGCCGGCACTAAGTGTTCTATAATATAATCAGACGTTCTTTATAAAGAACTGAACTACTCATGATTTGTTGTTTGGAAGGGCTTAATTCCGCAATTTACATTTTAAAGTGAAGAGCGGATATATTTATACACCGTTTGTTCAAAATAAAGAACGGGCTTTTATCCTGCATTAGGGGTGGTGGAGATGGCAAATAGGATAGTTCTTGACCAGGAATGGGTAAAGCTGATCCAGCAGGCCAGACGGGAAGGATTAACTGTTGAGGAAATCCGTGTGTATATAAAGAGCACTTCTCAAAGGGACAAAAACAAATCTTAAGGGAGAAGGTGATGAAGGTGATCGGGGATCAAATACGAAAGCATCGCCAATCAAGGGGGATGTCATTATCGGGCCTTGCCCATAAAGCTGATGTCTCAAAATCTTACTTGAGTTCTATCGAACGGAACCTCCAGACAAATCCATCTATCCAAATTATTGAAAAACTTGCGCTTGCATTGAATGTGAATGTGGATACATTGATGGATTTCCATTTGCAGAATGAAAGAAAAGTAGATTGAGTCTGGAAACCACTGCCTTTTCCCAAACATGCCACCGGTGTGCAGGCAATTGACCGCTGACATAAAACGTGATTTAATAGCATTATAAGTTAATATTCATTGTGTTGAGAATTGGAGACCCACAAAAACCCCCTATATTTGTATAGGGTGATTTTTGCTGGGTCTTTTTTGTCATTAAGGAAATTATAAAATTCACACGTTGTGGAAAAAAGCCGGAAGATCGGCAAGTTTTCTTTATATCTTTCCACATTAATAAGTAAGCGTGGGTTATGGGAATTTTGTTGTGGCAGATTAAATACAATATCTATTTATCATTAAGGAAATAAGGAGTGGTCAATGTGGCACAGTCATTTTCCGGGTTGAGGCGGGAATATGTGTTAGAAGAAATGGTTCAGGAAGAACTCGATGTTTTGGTGATCGGAGGAGGCATAACCGGAGCGGGGATTCTTCTTGATGCAACGGTAAGAGGCATGAACGCCGGCCTTGTGGAAATGCAGGACTTTGCAGCCGGAACATCGAGCAGATCAACCAAGCTGGTGCACGGCGGTCTCCGTTACTTAAAGCAGTTTGAAGTGAAGCTTGTGGCAGAAGTCGGCAAAGAACGGGCAATTGTTTATGAGAATGCACCACATGTGACGAATCCCGAATGGATGCTGCTGCCGATTATGAAAAATGGGACATTCGGAAAGTTCTCTACAGGCATTGGCCTTGCCGTATATGACCGGCTTGCAGGTGTCAAAAAGAGTGAACGGCGGTCCATGCTTTCAAGAGATGAGGTGATTGCCAGAGAACCGCTGTTAAAGCGTGAAGGCTTAAAAGGCGGCGGTTATTATGTGGAATACCGTACTGATGATGCCAGGCTTACGCTCGAAGTGCTGAAGGAAGGAGTGGGGCGTGGAGGCAAAGCGGTCAACTATACGAGGGCAGAGCAGCTTATCTATGAAAAGGGAAAAGTGACAGGTGTGCTGGTCCGTGATCTGGTGAGTAATGAAACCAAAAAAATCAGGGCGAAAAAAATTATAAATGCAGCCGGACCCTGGGTGGATGAAATAAGGGAAATGGACCGTTCGAAACAGGGGAAGCATCTTTTTATGACAAAAGGTGTCCATCTCGTGTTTGATCAGTCACGCTTTCCGCTCAGCCAGGCCGTGTATTTTGATACCCCATTCAACGACGGCCGGATGATGTTTGCCATTCCCCGCGATGGTAAAACTTACGTGGGGACAACGGACACGCAATATACGAAAGATCCAATTCATCCGCTTGTAACAGTGGAGGACAGGGATTATATACTGGATGCTGTAAATGGCATGTTTCCGGATGTCGATTTGAAAGCGGAAGATATGGAATCGAGCTGGGCAGGTGTCCGCCCACTTATCCACGAAGAGGGCAAAGGCCCTTCTGAAATTTCCAGGAAAGATGAAGTGTTCATATCCGATTCAGGATTGATCACAATTGCAGGCGGGAAGCTGACCGGATACCGGAAGATGGCTGAGCGTGTCCTTGATATTGCGGTGGCTCAACTGAAAGAGGAAGGCCAAGGGATCTTTGCACGAACAGAAACAGAAAACGTAATCCTTTCCGGCGGGTATGTCGGCGGGAGCTTCGGATATAAGTCATATATGGAAAAAATGGCCAGTGAAGGGGCGGCGTACGGCTTCACGAAAGAAGAAGCTGAAAAACTTGTCAGTCTGTACGGGTCCAATATCACCGCTATATACGAAATAGCGCAGACCGCAGGTGAAGAAGCGCAACAGAACAATTTGAGCCTGGATGTGTTCGTGTCGCTGAAATATGGAATAGAAGAAGAAATGGTTACAGCTCCTATCGACTTTTTTAACCGGCGCACAGGTGCCCTGTTTTTTGATATCGACTGGGTAAGGCGCTGGAAGGATCCGGTTATCGATTATATGCAAAAACAGTTTAACTGGACTGAAGCTGAAAAGCGGATGCATACTGAAACGCTTGATCATCATATTCGGGATGCAGTCGAACCAATCGATTTAAAGTAAAGGCTCTGTTAAACGCTAGTGTTGATTTCCGTTTCAGGTACTCGCTTTCCGCGGGGCGGGCGCTGAGCCTCCTCCTCGCTGCGCTTTCCGAAAATAAAAACCAATTTTCTTCGTGCGGTGTCAATTCGAAGAAGCTTTTTCAATGTCCTGCGGGGTCTCAGCTGTCCCGCTAGTCCCGCAGGAGTCTCGCACCTTCCACTTCAATCAACTAGTAGAAAAAACAACATTGAGCTTTAACACAGCCAAAGTAAAAAGGCGATCCGCCTTTTTAATATGTTCAATATTGCAGTAAAATTAATTGAATAAAGCTGATTCCGGGAGGCTGGGGCATAAGTATTTCAGCTAATGATAAACCCGAACGATAAGGTAAGATTTCAATGAAT
>JAENYN010000005.1 GCA_016841765.1 Guptibacillus hwajinpoensis | reverse complement strand
GCCGCTTAGACTACTTTTTATTATTTCCACTGTCTACTTGACAGGGAGCAGTTCATTTTTTTGAGCGTTTTTTTTAATGTCTTATGGAATTTGGCAGGAGTGATATATAGAGTCCATTCCTTTCCGTAGCAGGCATTCGCTTCACCAGGGCCCAAGTTCGATTTCCATTCCGGCTCCCTTCCGGTTGTGCTCACGGTTCTTTTTTACCGCGGGGCTTCTCTCCGCCCGCTGCAAAGCGAGCCCCTGCAGCAAATCAACCGACTGGACAGATCACAATATTAGCTGTTGTTGATCCATAATGAAAGGCCAAATCATATACGACTTGGCCTTGTAATTAGCGTGTATTTCATATTTTGCGTTCAAAAAACCGCACCCGGACGCGTTGCCTAAGGAGCGGTTTTATATGCGAAACTTTACTCATTAATTGGCTGATAAGCTTTCGGCAGATTGCGCTGTTTGTTTTTACCGAACTCATTCTTGTATCGTTTATACATGGACATTCCGGCACTTCCCCATTCAAGCGCTTTGGCAATCGTTCTTTTGTTGGAAGTTGTTTTGTTTGATACCGTTTCGCTGACTTCTTCAATTGAATGATTGACTGTCTCCAGTGCATCGCCCACTTTTTCAATGGATTCGGCTACAGGAGTCAAGCGCTGCGCCTGTTCTTCGATGCCATCAGCAAGTTTGTTCGTTTTATGAAGCAAGACGGTTGCCTCGGTTGTAATGCCATTAATCTGCTGATCAAGGCCTTCTGTCACTTCTGCCACATTTTCAAGTGTTTTTTCTGCTTGTTTAAGTACTTTAACTAGATATACAACAAGACCGGCAAATGCCAGAGCAGCGATAAGAGCCGCTAAATATCCTAACCATTCCATGTGTTTTTCACTCCTTCGATGTTTTGTTGATATACATATCCCCTTGAATTCACTCTTTTAAACTTCCCGTAAGGCTCAGCGGCTTAATTCGATTGTTGAAACGGCTCGTCAAAAAGGGCGGTGGAGTGCTGGTTCAGGTCCTCGGTTTTAGGCACAATGATCCATCCGTTTTTTATTATTTCAGGGTCAATCCAGGTGCCGCATGCCAGCAGATGAGCAACTCACTTATGGTCTTGGCCATCCGTTCGTGAAACAACACTGTTTTTGATAATGATCCTGTTAAACGGTAGTGTTGATTTTCGTTGCAGGCACAAGTGCGACATCTGTTCCTGCTTCCTTTCGGTCGCACTCACAGTGTCTTCTTTGCCGCGGGGCGGGCGCTGAGCCTCCCTCGTCGCTGATGCTCCTGCGCGGTCTAAGCTGTCCAGCTAGTCCTGCAGGACATTGAATAAACAATAGGCACCGCACGACGAAAAATGATTTTTATTTTCGAGGAGTCTTTCACCTTCCACTCCAATCAAATAGTAAAAAAACCAACATTGAGCTTTAACACAGCCTTGATAATAAAAAACGGCGCCGTTTGGCGCCGTTTTTTATCTATCAAATCGAAATCATATTCGCTGTTATGCTTTTGCGGCAGCTTTCATAACTGCACTTACAATCAGAATCAACACAATCGCACCAATCAGGGCAGGTACAATCGCAAAGCCTCCGACTGTCGGACCCCAGCTGCCCAGAATCAGGTCACCGAGCCATGCACCTATAAAACCGGCAACGATATTCCCGATGATACCTCCTGGTAGATCACGTCCTACAATTAATCCGGCTAACCAGCCGATAATACCTCCGATGATTAGAGCCCAAATAAATGAAAGCATGTTGTTTATACCTCCTTTCGAATTTGTTTTTTGTATATCCGCCATTCGCCAGGCGCAAACATGTTTTTTTACAAATAACGGGAAGTGAATAACTTGATGTCTTGCTTCCGTTTGGGTATAGTAGAACAGTGATGACCAATTGGTCATTGGGTTTTCGGTAGAACGTTTAGGTTGAAAAATCCTTATGTATCAAGGGTTAAGCTTTTGGGGGCCTGATCGGCCTTGCAGGGTTGAATGACCGCTTAGTCATATACGGTAAATTGTAAATTATTGAAAGGGGAAAAAGTATGAAAATCAGTAAGTTTTCGATTCGCCGTCCGGTTTTTACTCTGGTAACAATGGTCCTTGTTATCATTTTGGGCGGAGTTTCGTTATCGAATATCCCTCTTAAATTAATTCCTGAATTAAATCCTCCTGTAGGTGTTGTTGTTGCAAATTATCCGGGAGCCAATCCTCAGGAAGTGGTTGAGGAGGTCACAAAACCGCTCGAAGATCAGTTATCGACGCTTCCCGGGTTGAAACGGATGACCTCAACTTCACAGGAAGGCGCAAGCTTGACGGTTATGGAGTTCAGTTGGAGTACAACCATAAAGGATTTGGAAACAGACATCCAAAGCAGGGTCGATCAGGCAAATCTCCCTGATGATGTGAAAAACCCCCGTTTTATGAAGTTCGATCCGTCCCAGTTCCCGATCATCCAGCTATCACTGACTGCCGGAAGCAATTCGGAAGAACTTGATAATCTTGCCGAAGAGCTCGAACAGGAACTGACGAAAGTCGAAGGCGTGGCAAGTGTCGATATGTCCGGACTTACTGTGAAAGAAGTGAAAGTCCTTCTTGATCAGGATGAAATGACGAAGTATGGTCTGTCACAGGCAGACGTGAAGGACATGATTCAGGCCAATGACGTATCCATGCCGGGAGACACGGTGAAAAGCGGTTCGAAAGAATTGACAACACGGGTGCTGTCAACCCTGGATTCTGTAGATACGCTGAAGAACATCAATGTGGCGGCCAATCCGGCAAATGGCGAAAAGGTGAAGCTCCAGGATATCAGCACAGTGAAAGTTGAACCTGTTGATTCTGACGTTCTCACCAGGACCAACCAGGAGCCATCTGTATTATTGAGTGTTTTGCAGCAGACAGATGCAAACACAGCTGAAGTATCAGAAGCGTTCCAGAACCGGCTCGACGACCTTCTGGAGAAAGAAAAATACGAAGAAGTGGAAGCGGCGGTCCTGTTCGACCAGGGTGATTTTGTGGAAGAGGCAATCGGAAGCATGGGGCAAGCTCTGGTACTTGGTGGCGCATTTGCAATGATTATCCTTTTCTTGTTCCTGCGCAATTTGAAAAGCCCGATTATTATCGGCGTTGCCATCCCGTATTCGGTCATTGTCACCTTTGTCCTAATGTACTTTGCCGATTTCACGCTCAATATCATGACGCTTGGCGGCCTGGCGCTGGGTATCGGCATGCTTGTCGATAATGCGATCGTGGTCATAGAAAATATATACCGGCATCTGTCGATGGGAAAGGATCCCAAAACTGCGGCAGGTGAAGGCGCTGCTGAAGTAAGCGGGGCCATTACAGCATCAACATTAACGACGGTTGCTGTTTTCCTGCCGGTTGTGTTCATTACCGGCATTATTGGGAATCTGTTCAAGGAATTCGCGCTCACTATCGCATTCAGCTTATTCGCATCGCTGGTGGTGGCACTCACGGTTGTTCCGATGCTGGCAAGCCGATGGCTGAAAGCACCAGATGAAAACCTCGAGGAAAAAAGGCAGAAAAGTACGTTTATGAAGTCACTAGACTCAGGGATAAAATGGGCCCTGAAGCATCGTTTTACCGTTCTTTTTATTACCTTATTGCTCCTTCTTGGCGGCGGATACGGTGTGTACACCGTAGGGACCCAATTTCTGCCTACAGTCGACGAAGGCTTTTTCACGATTACCGTCACTGAGGAAAATGGAACATCCCTTGAGGAAACGGACAGTACGATTTCAGCAATTGAAGATGTACTGGATGGAAAAGACGAAATATCCGAGTACGTAAGCCTTGTCGGCACTACACAAAATGATTCATTTACCGGTACCGGTTCGTCAAGCAAGGCGGAAATTTACGTAAAAATGGTCGGTGTTGACAAGCGGGAATTGTCCACAGCCGAATATGCCGATGAACTTGAAAAAGATGTAAGAAATGCCGCTGGAGATGCAGAAGTTAATTTCAACCTCCAGTCATCAACCGGAACATCACCGAACACGCTTGTATTCCATGTGAGGGATACTGATGAAAACAGGCTGAAAAATACAGTCTCGGATTTAACAGAATCAATCAAAGGAATTGACGGCGTCAGAGAAGTATCGAACGATGAAGTGGATACTGTCGATGAAGTCCAGATTACAGTGGATAAGGACAAAGCATTTGAAAACGGCCTCGCACCCGCACAGGTTGCAATGGTCGTCAATAATGTGACGCGCGGAACAACAGCTTCCCGTATGACAATGGATAATAATGAAATCCTGGACGTGACAGTCAGCTATCCGCCGGAAATTACAGAAAACACGGATAAATTGAAGGACATTCAAATCAAGAAATCCGATGGCTCTTATATAGCCCTGGATGAAGTGGCATCAATTGAAACAGGAAAAGGGCCTGTATCCATCAACAGGATCGACCAGGAGAAAGCTGTCCAATTCAATGTGAAGTATACAGCTGATTCATCGCTTGGCGACATTTCCAAGCAGGTGGATGAAAAGATTGAAGATCTTGATTTGCCTGAGGAAACGGAAATTACTTACACAGGGGATCGCGAACTGATGGAGTCTTCCATACAGGATCTCGGCAAGGCATTCATTTTAGCGATTGTTCTCGTGTATTTAGTTATGGCGGCTCAATTCGAATCGCTGAAGTATCCGTTTGTCATCATGTTCACTGTACCGCTGATTGTCATCGGCGTGTCGATTGGCCTGACGGCAACCCAAACACCAGTAGGCGTGACAGTTGCAATCGGCTTGATAGTACTTGCGGGCATCGTCGTAAATAATGCGATAGTCATTGTCGACTATATCAACCAGAAAAAGCGGGATGGGCTTAAAACATATGATGCGATCGTTGTTTCGGTTAAGGACCGGACACGCCCGGTTTTGATGACAGCCCTGACGACGATTCTTGGTTTGATCCCACTTGCCATTGGGCTTGGGGAAGGAACGGAAATGCAGCAGCCGATGGGCATTACAGTAATCGGCGGTTTGATCTCAAGCACCTTCCTGACCCTGTTTGTCATCCCGGTGGTTTACAGCTACTTTGATAAACAGACGAGGCGAATGAATAAAAAGTATGTTACACCGGATGGACAATTGATCCCGGCCTATTTGCTTGATGAACGGGAAGACAGGGCCGGCAGCGATGAAGCAGCCAGGCATGATGAAGATATGAACAATTATCCTGTTTCCGACCGTGCGTATACGCGGGAAGAAATGGTCGACATGCTCGAAGATCTTGTTTATTCCTTAAAAAAGGGCCGCCGCCATGGGAGCGACCAGGATGAAGAACGGGATGAATAGAGGGAATTTACTACTGCAGTCAGGTTTGGTCCATGTATTAGCCGGTCTCTTTACATTAACCGATGAAAAGGAGCGGTCGCTGGCATGAATGAAAAAAAACAGCTTGTGATCAATACGGCAATGAAGCTGTTTGCCCAAAATGGCTACCATGCCACCTCCATGCAGGAAGTAGCTGACAAATGCGGAATAGCGAAAGGATCGCTTTATAATTACTTCTCATCTAAAGAAGACCTGCTTTTGTCTGTTTACCAGTATTATTATAACTTGATGAGAGGCAACATTTTAAAAGCGGTGGAAAAATCGGGATTGGAGCCTTTGGAACAGCTTCGCTTGAAAGTCGAAATGCAGCTGAAAGAACTGATGCGTTTCCGTGAATTTATCCAGATGCAAATGAGAGAACAGGCTTTTCCCATCAATGATGAAATCAGCGCCTTTTTGCTGAAAACCAGAAGTGATTCCATTAACTGGTACGCTGAGCATATCATCCGCATATACGGCGAAAAGATGCGAAGCCATGCCTATGATGGCGCAGCGCTTCTGAACGGGATCCTGAAGGAATATGTCGGTTTCATTATTTTCGACCGGCAAACATTTGATATTCATCGGCTGTCTGCTTTCATTGTGAACCGTTTCAATAGTATGGCACTCGGCCTGATGGAGGATTCGGACATCATTCTCAGCACGGACACGGTGAAGGATTTCCTGGATGTGAACCCTTTCGGAGAACAGACTGAGCTGCAGCAGGCCCGCGATCTTGCGGAAAAACTTGCTGAAAAAATTGAGAAGCTTGATCTTTTGCCAGATATGAAGCAACGGCTTTCGACTGCTGCAGCCGGGCTCGAGGAAGGGTTGAGGGGCAACTTGACGGACAAGGATTTTGTCGAAATCCAACAGCACCTCCTTACCATCGTCTCATCCGGAATCCCCGAACTGTCGGCCTGCTGGGAACCTTTTATCCCTCTTTTGCGGCAGCTGCAAAACAGTAATCAAGAATGAAAAACTTAAATGCCAGGCAATTGCGAGGCAATTGCCTGGCATTATTATGTAAACTATTTCCCGCGCGACTTACAAATTTTTCTCCCTATAATCAGTTGGCTGTTCGAACATAATACTGCTGAAAGGGGAGTTGATGATGAGAAGCACAATACGAGAAATGATGTCCAAAGACGTTGCGTCGGTTACACCGGACCAGTCCATCAAGGAAGCTGCAGCTTTAATGAGTCAATACAATATCGGTTCACTGCCGGTTGTCCAAAATGGACAGATCCTGGGAATCATTACAGACCGTGATATCACAACCCGCTCAACAGCTGAAGGGAAGGACACAAATGTCCCGGTTTCACAGATTATGACTTCACAGGTTGTATCGGCAACACCGGAAATGGATATCGATCAGGCTGCCCAGCTGATGTCCCAAAACCAGATCCGCCGCCTGCCGGTTGTCGAAAACAACCGCATTGTCGGCATGGTTGCCCTCGGTGACCTGGCTGTGAATCAGCCATTCCAGGATGAGGCTGAAGAGGCGCTTTCAAGTATTTCAATACCGACAAATTCGCAAAGCAAGCCTGCACAATCCGGGCAAACAAATGGACAGCAGTTTCAATAACCCTTTTTCTGAAGGAAGCATCCGCATTGGATGCTTCCTTTCCTGTCATTTCAGGGCAAAGGATGATTCAAAACTCGAAATGGTGGACAATATTTTTTTGACTGTGGAATAATAAAGTGTGTATAAACGGGAAAAGGCAGTGTGTTGGGGAAATGTCAGACAGAGGCACGCCTGACTTGCCATGTATCCATTGCCCGAGCAAGCAGCTGCAGGTTTTCTATGTGGGAGCGGTTTGGAGTAGTGAAGGCCGCGTTTGGCGTGAAACAGCCCCTGTATGGCGTGAAACCAGCTGAATTCGGCAAGAATACTGGTGAATTTGGCATGAAACGGATGATTTATGGCGTTAAAAAGTATATTGCCTGAAATCATATTAGATTATCGGCGCGAAACTGGCTCATTTGCGCGTGAATATTTGTTTATATGGCGTGAAACGAGCACTTCCAAAGCTTGCATGTTCATAAATCTTTTACGAATAAGGTGGAAAAAATGATAAAAGCGGTTGTATTTGATTTTGACGGCCTGATTTTTGATACTGAGACTCATGAATACGATGTTCTTCAAGAAATTTTTAAGGAGCATGGTTCCGAGCTTTCGATGTCCGTCTGGGGCAAGGTGATCGGAACCAATGCCGGGTTCGATCCACTCGCTCATTTGGAAGAACAGATCGGGAGGAAGCTCGACACGGAAAAATTGAAAAAAGAGAGGCAATCCCGCTTTAAAGAAAGAATTAAACATGAAGGCCCGCTCCCGGGCGTTGAAAATTATATTGATGGTGCAAGGGATCTTGGGCTGAAAGTCGGACTGGCATCAAGTTCGCATTATGACTGGGTATCCTCCCATTTGAAAAATCTCGATTTGCATGACAGGTTCGACTGCATCAAAACCGCTGACGATGTGGAACATGTCAAGCCGGATCCGTCATTGTACCTTGAGGCGGCAAAGTGCCTTGGCGTCAAGCCGGCAGAAGCCCTCGCATTTGAAGATTCGGCCAATGGAGCGGCGGCTGCAAAAAAGGCAGGGATGTACTGTGTTGTCGTACCGAACACGGTCACGAAACATCTTGAGTTTGACGATGATATTGATGACCGGCTCGATTCCATGGCTGAATTGGAACTGGCCGTGCTGATCAATAGGCTGACAGGCCAGTGAGTCTGGAAAACAGGCGTGAATCCGTGATATATCACCTTTTTTAAAAAAAGGCCGGGTGCCTAACACCTGTGTCAATGGAAAACAAGAAAAGGCTGTAAATTATATGCCGACTGACCAGTAAACGGATAATCGCTTCCAAGTGTAAATTGAGGATTCTTCATGTTACAACATGTAAATTAAAGGGTATTTATCAAGTGTGTACATACAGAGCAGGTTTACGGCAGATGCCTGTCCCCCTTGCCGGACAGCAGGTGCGGGATCATGAAAGGATTGGGAAAAATGTCAAAGCTTGATCTTTCAAAATTTGAAAAGAGCATAATTGTTCGAAACATACAAATAGGCGATATTGATGAAATTCTCGAACTGCAAAAGGTTTGTTTTCCCGGCATGGAACCGTGGAAGCGGGAGCATCTGGAAAGCCATATCGAAACGTTTCCTGAAGGCCAATTTTGCGTTGAATTCGAAGGGGAAATCATCGGCTCCTGTTCGAGTCTAGTCGTCAATTTTGATGAATATGACGACCGCCATACGTGGGACGAGATTACGGATGAAGGTTATATTACGAACCATGATCCCGACGGCTATAATCTTTATGGCATTGAGGTGATGGTGCATCCTGAATACAGGGGCATGAACATCGGGCGCCGGCTTTATGAGGCGCGCAAGGACCTCGCCAGAAGGATGAACTTGAAAAGCATCGTAATCGGCGGAAGGATTCCGAATTATTATAAATATGAAAAAGAAATGACCCCGCGCGAGTATGTGGAGAAGGTCATTGACCGCAACATTTACGATCCGGTCCTGTCCTTTCAGTTGATGAATGGGTTCAATGTAATGAGAATCAATCCGAATTATTTGCCTGATGATAAAGCATCGCGCCGTTACGCGACGCTTATGGAATGGAATAACATTGATTACCGCACGAAAACGCGCCGCCATTTTAAAACTTCATTCCCGGTCAGGGTAATGGTCATCCAATATATGATGAAGAAAATTGATTCCTGGGATGATTTTGCCCGCCAGGTTGAGTACTATGTGGATGTGGCAGCTGACTTCGGTGCGGATTTTGCAGTATTCCCGGAAATTTTCACAACCCAGCTGATGTCGTTCCTTGATGAAAAACATCCGAGCAGAGCGATTAGAAAACTGACCACCTATACAGAGGACTATATCAACATGTTCACAGAGCTTGCTGTCAAATACAACGTGAATATCATCGGCGGCTCCCACTTTGTGGAAGAGGACGAAAAAATTTATAATATTGCTTATCTCTTCCGCCGGGACGGCTCGATTGAAAAGCAATATAAAATTCACGTGACACCGAATGAAAAACGGTGGTGGGGGGTCAGCGAAGGCAATGAAGTCCGTGTGTTTGACACAGATTGCGGCAAAATTGCAATCCAGATCTGTTACGACATCGAATTTCCCGAGATGGCACGGATTGCGACCGACAAAGGGGCCAATATCATCTTTGTTCCATTTTGCACGGATGACCGCCAGGGATACTTGCGGGTCCGCTATTGCGCCCAGGCCAGAGCGGTGGAAAATCAAGTATACACGGTCATAGCCGGTACGGTTGGCAATCTTTCCGAGGTGGAAAACATGGATATCCAGTACGCCCAGTCGGGCATTTTCACCCCTTCCGATTTTGAATTCGCACGTGACGGCATTGTGGCTGAGTGCAACCCGAACATTGAAACAGTCGTTGTCGGCGATGTCGACCTTGAAGTGTTAAGGCGGCAGCGAAAATCCGGGACAGTCCGGCATCTGAATGACCGCCGCCATGACTTATTCGAAGTGAAATACCATAAAAAGTGATGCCAGCAAGCACCGGGACTCCGGTGCTTTTTCACGGTATCAGCTGTTTTAAGATGCCAACACATATAACGAAAGGAGAATGTTCATGCCAATCGACGGACAGATTATCCTGCCGGCCATTAAAAAGATGAAGGACTTTGAAAGGACACTGGACAGCCCTTACACTTACATTGTTCTTCTTGAGAGCCACATCGGCCAGCTGAAGGGCATTGCCAGGGAAGCGGCCCGCCATCGGAAAAAACTTATTCTTCATGCCGACTTGATTCACGGCTTGAAAAATGATGAACATGCAGCAGAATACATGATCCAGGAAATCAAGCCGGCAGGATTAATTTCGACGAGAGCAGCAGTCATCCTGAAGGCGAAACAAAAAGGCGTGCTTGCCATCCAGCGGATGTTTTTGCTCGATTCAACCGCTTTGCAGACAAGCTATAAGCTGATTGAACGGACGAAACCGGATTTCATTGAAGTTCTGCCGGGGCTCATGCCGCATATCATACAGGAAGTATCCGGGAAAACGGGAATTCCCATTTTTGCCGGCGGCTTTATCCGCACCGCTGAAGAAGTGAGCCAGGCCCTTGAAGCGGGTGCTGTTGCCGTCACCACATCAAGGAAGGAATTGATTGACCATTTTAAAGCGAGAGAGAACTGAGTCGTCCCGTGTCTAAATTATGTGGAAGAGGAAGACCTGCATTACAGGCATTGAACGTACATTCAGTGGGTGTGTTTGCACGGCACTTCTTTTTCCGTGCCTGTAAATGGAAAAGAGCAGAAATTACAGGCACGGGAGGAAGGTATGCGTGCTTATAAAGGGAGGAGCCACACCAATATAGGCACGGCAGAAAGTTTTCCCTGTTAAGACACTGAATCCTATTTCCGCAAAGGCGCGTAACCCCGCTTCATTTCCCAATAAGTTTTAAAAAAGGATATGAACTGGATAACAGCGAAAAAAGAATAAAGGAATGTTGTGATACATAGAAAAACACAAGCCCCGGAAGGCGTCAGATTATAATCACCGATTTATTCTGGAAAAGAGGAGCAAAAAGCATAGGCGTCACAAAACGTCTTTCTCCTGTACCTGGACCCTGATTGAGTTAAAGCAGGAGATCCTGCTTCTCTTTTTTCTAGCTTTCCATGATGGGACCGCGGCTGATTTTTTGTATTAACAAACTTTCATACTAAAGTAGGAAGTGATTTTAAGGCTGGTGCCTGAGCTAAAGGCGGCCTGTTTTTATTACATTGGAAGTAGGGAGTTATAAGGGGAGTTGAGTAGGAAGTGAAAAAGCGGCTCGAAGAATTTGAGACGTTAAAAGCCATAGCTGAAACGCTGAACAGGGGAGAAAATTTGGAGGAGATGCTGCGGACGGTCTTGATCGAGCTTCTTCATGTTACCGGGCTTTCGACGGGCTGGATTTTTTTGATTGAGGAAGACGGTTCTTTTCAGCTTGCTGCAGATGCTTCGCTGCCGCCTGCTCTGGAACAAAATCGCAATGAGCTTATGTGCAAAGGCGCGTGCTGGTGTTTGGATAAGTATAACGGCGGACGGTTGAATGAAGCAGTCAATATTATTGAGTGCAAACGGATAGAAGATGCAATTGCCGGGCAGATCGGTGACACAGCAGGAATCACCCATCATGCGACTGTGCCGATAAGGGCCGGAGAGGAAAAATTCGGACTTTTGAATGTCGCAGCCCCCGGCAAAACTCGTTTTACAACAGAGGAGTTAGCGCTGCTTGAGGCTGTTTCGCTCCAGATCGGTACTGCAGTGAAAAGAATGAAGCTGTACCATCACCAGCAAAAACGAGCAGAATTGTTCCAGAAAGTCGGTGAAAACAGTTCTTTTTTGAATTCCGACCGGTCTGCAGAAAATCTCCTCGAAAAAACGTGTTTGCACATGTTGGATATTTTCCAGTGGACGGGAACGGTAATTTCCTGTAATGGAGACAGAGCAGCAGCAGGCAAGACAGCAGCTCTTCCTGTTTATAAGGCAGGCATCAAAACGGGCAAGACAACAGGTGAACTTTCTGTATATCAAAATGAGTTGAATCCTCATGAAGAGGAGGTCATCGACCAGATTGCCCGGCATATCGGAATCACATTCGAGAATGTGCGAATTGAAAAAAAGCAACGGGAAGTGACCGTGCTGCAGGAGAGAAACAGGCTTGCCCGTGATTTGCATGATTCAGTCAACCAGTTGTTGTTTTCCGTAACATTGACGCTTCGTGGTGCATACGAAATGACTGATGATGACGAGCTCAAAGGGACCCTGGACTATGTCCTGCAATTGTCCACTGAGGCCCAAAAAGAAATGAGGGCACTGATCTGGCAGCTGCGTCCGCTTGGACTTGAAAAAGGGCTGGCGGCCTCATTTTCCCAGTATGCTGACTTGCTCGGCATCGAGCTTGCGCTTGAAATAAATGGAGTTGCGGCATTGTCACATGAATTAGAAGAAGCGATTTGGCGGATCGGACAGGAAGCATTGAATAATATCAAAAAACACGCCGGCACATCAAAGGCATCACTCAGCATTACCCATGAAAATCAAGCGGTTGCACTTGAAGTGAAAGACAGCGGCAGAGGATTCCAAATGGCTGCCGATTCCCCTCATGACTCTGTCGGCATTAAAAGCATGAAAGAACGTGCCGCCCTGGCAGGCGGGTGTCTTGCGATCGAAAGTAAACCGGATGCCGGCACAAAGATAACAGCTATTTTCCATGAGAAGGGAGGAGCAGGGGATGATTAGA
Organism: Guptibacillus hwajinpoensis; assembly: GCA_016841765.1. Taxonomy (GTDB): domain Bacteria; phylum Bacillota; class Bacilli; order Bacillales; family Bacillaceae_O; genus Bacillus_BL. The sequence goes on along the minus strand of JAENYN010000005.1, from coordinate 107,425 downwards.
GTTTTGATTGCTGACGATCATCACGTTGTCAGACGGGGGCTCATTTTTTTCCTGAAAACCCAGAAAGATATAGAAGTGATCGGGGAAGCGCTGAACGGCAGGGAAGCAGTCGATAAAGCCCTTGAACTTAACCCTGATGTCGTGTTGATGGATTTATCGATGCCCGTTATGGATGGTGCCGAAGCTGCCCGGAAAATAAAAGAGAAAAATCGCCACATCCATATTTTGATTCTAAGCAGTTATTCGGATCAGGATCATGTCATTCCGGCAATAAAAGCAGGTGCTTCTGGTTATCAGCTGAAAGATGTCCAGCCGGATGAATTGGCTGCAGCAATCCGGGCCGTCGTCAGCGGTGAAAGCCAGCTGCATCCAAAAGTGACGGCGCATGTCATGTCCCATTTGTCCTCTGGTGAAAGCCGCAGCACCAAATTGCACGAAGAATTAACCCGCCGTGAAAAAGAAGTTCTATGTGAAATTGCGGCGGGAAAAAGCAATAAAGAAATTGCCTCAACTCTTGTGATCACCGAGAAAACGGTAAAAACGCATGTTTCCAACATTTTATCAAAACTTGAGGTTGCTGACAGAACCCAGGCGGCACTTTATGCGGTTAAAAATGGGCTTGCATGCGATGCGCAAACAAGTGAGCAGTCTGAATCGTGAAAAAACCTTCATCTATTTAAAATTTTTGTGAACAGCACTAAAAATATGTATGAATGACAAATGAATACAAAAAATAAGAAGGAGGAAACAACCTCCTTCTTTTTTAACGTCAAAGACATCAAACCGGGTCAGGGTTGTGTTTTTGGTAAGTCGTAACAGTTGCTACGTCAAAGTTACTTCGAATGTTCCCGAAGTGTCAGACGCCAATAAAGCATTATTGACGTACTGATAAAGGGAACGATGCTTTTGTTCAATGATGTCAAGGTCACCTGCGAAAGTATAGGCATGAAGGAAATGCTCAATCCGTTTCGACAGCATGTCATCTTTCGTCCTCACCATCAGAACAAGAAGATCGTCCCACAGTGAACAGGTAATAAAAAACAGCGCTTTATCATAGTCGGCTGTATTCAAGCGTCGCATCCCCTTTCTGTAAGGGAGTACCTTTATTGTATGGAATCAGGGCTTTTTTAAGCCTGGAAACGGCGTGTAAATGTTGGTTTTATCAAAAGAAGTTGTAAGGTATAACAGCAGGTCGGGAGGTTTTTCGATGGGAGCAATCGAACGGAACGGATTCATGTTTGAAGTCGAATACAGCGTCATGCAGCAGCGGGGTGCGGTTCATGTCACAAATACAAAAGACGGCAGTTTCGTGCGGGAAATTCCGTTTTCCATGTACAAGCAACAGTCCCCGACAGGAGAACAAATCGACGGACTGATCGACGGATTTCTTGAAGAAATAGACAAAAACGGCCTGTATGACACGTAGGAAAAGTCATGAAACCTGTGCAATGTTACAAATTTGGAAGTGAAGACTAAAAAACATGAACTGAAAATGCCTGGCAATTGCGAGGCAATTGCCAGGCATTTTCATTAAGGAGGCAATCATCATGACAAACAGGTACAGATCTTACGGCAGCAGCAATCAGAGTGCTCCAGAGCGGCATGGGAAGGCTGGAGCAGGGGATAATAATAAGGGGACAGAGTATAACTCGAAACGAGGAAGCAAGTCGAGTTTAAAGAATCCGCAGAATCACGATTAATAAGATGCTCTGCGTCATTAAGATGATTTTTTCGCGCGGGAGTCTTCGTTAATTTCGAGTGTTTGATCAAAGGGTAAGCAGGCTGGAGCAGGCGGTCTTCCGATGGAACTCCATCCTTATTCAGGTGTTTTGACTTGTGTAAGGCAGTTGAAAAAAACATAAACAAAAGGAAGCACCGATCGATGCGATCGGTGCTTTTAATGCCTTGCGTAAGCGGATGCCAAGGAACAGCACTAAATGTTCTGGAGGCTGCCTCTAACCATATTCATGGCATCACGGCTTGAATCGGTGTTAGAGACCTCATCAATCATCTCTTCCACCTGGCTGTTGTTTTTGGTGGAACGTTCGGTCATGTCCCGGCCGAAGTTAAGATTAAGACCATTTGTCCGTCTCATCCCATACACAGCAGAGCCGACCCCTGCACCGACAGCAAGCATCGAAAAGAGCATATTCCGATTGCGGTTCCGTCTCCGGCGCCGTCCGGTCACCATCCCCAACAGGCCATTCGCATTTTTCCTTAAACGATTTCTGTTTAGAACGTTCAATCTAATCCCTCCGTTCAACCCCTTTTTGTACGGATATTTCCGCACAAATTTAGTTTGTGACAACAAGCCACAGTCATTCATGCAAGAAATGACAAGATGTGGATGGCCTGGCTGATACTTATCATAAATTTTCTTCATGCAAATCGGCGAAACAGGACATATTAACAACTGATAAACCACTACAAAATGGAGGTCAAACAAAATGAAAAAATGGTTTATGTCTTTAACTGCGTTTGCTTTGTCATTTGGTGTGCTTGGTGCATGTAACATGGCTGGCGGCAATGACAACAATGATGATACAGAAAACATGCGTTATGAGAACGTCCGTTATAACGACGTTAACAACAATCAGCGTAATATGAACGACGATAACTGGATTGACACGAACGATGGTGTTATTGATTATGACAACCAGGAACCTGACATTGGTGAAGAGCCGAATGAAGACAGGAATGGAATGAATAACGATAACCGTATCCGAAACATCAATGATTATCGTGACGGCAACCTTAATCGCAATAACGACTAATAAGAAAACGGTGCTGTAAAGGCACCGTTTTTCTTATTGTTAAGGAAATTATAAAATTTTTGCGTTGTGCATAAAAAACGGGAAGGGAGTCATCCAGCTCTTGGCGCCAGCGGCTATCGTCATAAGCGGTGATCCCCTACGGAAGGAAAGATCACCTTCCTCCGGGTACCCCCGCTTATGCGTACGCCGCTAAGCGGGCGCCTTTTGTTCTGGCAGTCACCTGAAGTTGGCCGGTATGACGTAGCTTACATCATTTTACCATCTGATACATAAACATTTAGAAAGGGATTCAAAGGGGAGATGTGAAATGATGACTGATGAACATAAAACGCTGAACCATGCGATAGAGGAAATAACAGAAATTGCAAGCGGATTTGGGCTTGATTTTTACCCGATGCGTTATGAAATTTGTCCTGCTGAAATTATCTATACATTCGGTGCGTATGGGATGCCAACCCGTTTTTCCCATTGGAGTTTTGGAAAACAATTTCACAAAATGAAGCTTCAATATGACCTTGGTTTGAGTAAAATATATGAACTGGTTATTAATTCCGACCCTTGCTATGCATTCTTGCTCGATACAAACAGCCTGATCCAAAATAAGTTGATTGTGGCCCATGTACTTGCCCACAGCGATTTTTTCAAAAATAATATCCGTTTTTCCAACACAAAACAGGATATGGTCGAAAGCATGTCGGCAACCGCCGACCGGATTAAACATTATGAGCATGAGCACGGGAAAGAAGAAGTGGAGCTGTTTCTTGATGCAATTTTGGCGATCCAGGAGCATATCGACCCATCACTTGTCCGGCCGAAGCTGGGTTGGAAGCTGGATGAAGAGTCCCCTGAACGGGAAGTGAAAAAGAAAACGGATTATGATGATTTATGGAAATTGGATAACAAACCTGCAGAAGAACCGAAATCGCGCAAGAAAACCAAAAAGTTTCCGTCGCGTCCTGAAAAAGATCTCCTGCTATTCATTGAACAACACAGCAGGGAATTGGAGGACTGGCAGCGCGACATTCTTACAATGATGAGGGAAGAGATGCTTTATTTCTGGCCGCAGCTTGAAACGAAAATCATGAATGAGGGCTGGGCTTCCTACTGGCATGCCCGGATTCTCAGGGAGATGGACCTGACCTCGGGGGAATCAATAGAATTTGCGAAGCTGAATGCAGGTGTTGTCCAGCCTTCCAAAACTCAGATAAACCCTTATTACCTCGGCATTAAAATGTTTGAAGACATTGAAGAACGCTATAACAATCCGACGGAAGAAATGAAAAAGAATGGGGTGAAGCCAGGGTCTGGGCGCGAAAAGATTTTTGAAGTGCGCGAAATCGAATCAGATAGTTCCTTCATCAGGAACTACTTAACAAAAGACCTGGTCCTCCGAGAAGATATGTACTTATTCCAGAAACAGGGGAAGGATTATAAAGTCGTCGATAAAGAATGGAAAGAAGTGCGGGATCAGCTGATCAGCATGAGAGTCAACGGCGGTTTCCCTTTCATCTCGGTGACTGACGGCGATTATTTAAAAAATGGCGAATTGTATTTGAAACACGGCTATGAAGGAATTGAGCTGGACTTGAAATATCTTGAAAAGGTGCTTCCGTATATTCATCAACTCTGGGGGCGGCCGGTCCATCTTGAAACCGTGGTCGAAAATAAAGACGTGCTTTTTTCATACAATGGCCGAGCGATGCATCGGAAATATTTATAAGCTCTAACATACGAACCACCAGGCTCCCGTAGTAAGCAAGCGGGGGCCTTTTTCAATATTTTTTGTGAAAAAAGACTTGAATGAGCAAATCCTAGCTTTTGAAACTGTGAGTGATCATTAATAGGGTATATAAAAGCCGCACCATTCACGTGCAGCTTTTACCTGTTAAGAAATTAAAAAAAATTTTGCTTGTGGATAAAAAGCCAGAAGGATAGGCGACAGCGGCTATCGTCATAAGCGGTGATCCCTTCCGGAAGGAAAGATCACCTTCCTGCGGGTACCCCCGCTTATGCGTACGCCGCTAAGCGGGCGCCTTGCGCGTTCGTCCTTACAGGTGACTTTCTTTGCTTTCAAGTTGGACAAGGTTATCGTTCGGATTTGTGCTGTTCACTGAAGTGACTTCCAGCTCTTTGCTGAACTCTTCTCCTGCAAAGCTTGTCAAATTCACGTTGACTGTCTCATTATCATTCATATGATGAGTGAAGATTTCTTCACGCGGCACATTCCGCAAGACGACATCAACGTGCTCTTTTCCGTCCAATTCATTTTTCAGTAACGTGCCATGTGCAAATTGGATTGATTCTCCGCTTTTCTCCATTACAACATCTTTCAGTTCATATTCAGCCACAATGATCTCTCCTTTCACCTGTTTATATGTTTCATTACCGGTTTTTGGGAGAGGGGAACATAATAGGCGTTTCATCTGAGTCTTCCTGTTAGGTATTTTTTCACATTTCTTTTAATAAAGCTGAGAATGTTTTGATAATTCAGACCTTTGTGGTAAAGTTTATACGTGCAAATCGGTTGGAAAGGGGATCAGCGCATGGAGGCTGAACAACTGTTTCAGCAAATTTCCCAGGATAACAGGGCCATGGAGAGGTTGAAATATCATTCCCTCAGAGTCATGTACCTTGTGTCCACTTTTGCTGAACAGCTTAATTGTTATGACGAAGATATCCGGGTGGCTTCATTACTTCATGACATCGGTAAAACAGCCATCTCCGATCACATCCTGTATAAGCAGGGCAGTCTTAACGAGACTGAATTTTTAATTGTGCAAAGCCATTCCCAAATCGGATATACGACGATAAAAGAACAGCTCGGCAATGTACGGTCTGCTGCTTTTGTACTCCATCACCATGAGCGATGGGACGGCAGGGGGTACCCGCAGCGGCTGAAGGGCGATGAAATTTCTTACCAGGGAAGAATGATTGCCATTTGTGATGCGTTCGATGCCATGACTGTGGAGAGGAAAAATTACGGTCTTCCGGGTCTATCGTATGCCAAGGCGATTGAGGAATTGCGCCGCTGCAGCTGGAAACAGTTTGACGGGGATCTTGTCGAGCATTTCATTGAGATGATGCTGAATTTTGATATGCCGCCTACATGGGTTACCGCGGCGACACGGTAATGAAAATCAAAATAATAAAGAATACAAAACGGAAGGTCTTTGTCCATAAAACTGACAGGGCCTTTTTCTTATGGTTTAAATCCGCACAATCGGGTATACATGTGTTGGTGAGGAGTGTCGGAAAGTTTTTAAGGTGTTTTATCCTTTTAATTTTTTGACATGCCTATTACATTGTAAAGGAATGTGTAAAATTTCACAAAATCCATTGACACCGAATATAATCCAGGGTAAAGTAGACTGAAATAGTAATTTAAGGAAAAAAACAGATTGATTAAGCAAATAAAAAAAGTATCGCTAAAAATAATGTAAGCGTTTAACTAAGTAGCCTGCTGGTTATATAGAACAGAGAGGCAAATCGGACAACAGATATCCCAGTGAATTGAGGTGTTATATATGGAAAATAAATTGCGCAGAGCAATACGGATTAAAAAAACGTTTCTCATCAAACAATTGTCGAAAAAGAATGAAGTGAAAACAGACGGGCAGCCGCTCGATGAAATGACCCTGACAGAGCTTGAAAGAGAATATCAGCATCAACTTGGGAAATGAAAACGACTGTGAAAAGAGGCTGGGACATCAGTATTTCAGCTAATGATAAACCCGAACGGTTAGGTAAGATTTCAATGAATCTTTCCCCTGACCGTTCGGGTCTTTATTTACTCTCTTCAATAAATTTTTTGATTTTGCATACGATTTTTAATAACGAGTGGAAAGCGAGTGTCTGCAGCGCAATGGAACGAACTTGTTTTTTCAGCTTACCTGATTATTAGTAAACAATATGAAGTTGAATAAATATTGTTCGTCTCTAAGCATGACTTATTTCGTTATGTCCCAACATCTTCTTATTCAGACTTTACCCAGCGTCCAAACAGTCCCCACTGATCCTGGATATCGAACCGGCCGGGTTCGGGCATGTTCCTGAACGTATCTGGCGGCAGGTCAAGCCAGACCTTCCTTCTGTTAGCTTCAGCCAAAGGGATAATCAAGTTCCACAGCCCCTGTTGTTGGAAGAGGTCTTGCTGAAAATATTTGACCTGGAAGTAAGGTTCGGCTTTTTCATCAGGCATGATAACCGCAAATCGGCTGTCTTTTTTATAAAAAAGGCACTTTGCCAAATACTCGTCACTGAGATGTTGCGGTTCATATGGCAGCGGATAATAGCATTCATATGGGAAGAGCTGTAATTCATTTTGCTCAGGAGGCAGATGTTCAAGTATATACCGTTTTTCTTTTAGTTCTATGACTTCCTCCCATGCCGCGGTGCCATCTCCTGTTAAAAACGATGCTGAGGCGGGATTAATCGTGACGGAATGAAAGGCACTGTACAGATGGAGGCCCAGCTTTTGAAGGACTTTTACGGCAGCCGGATTGTTGGTGTTGGTTGCCGCCCCGATCCATTGGATGTCCTCATTTTTGGCCAGTTTTTCAGTGATTGCATGCAAGAGCATTGTGGCGTAGCCTTTTTGCAAATGGCGGCGGTCGGTTCGGAGCCGTCCTAGCACAGCATAGCGGTTTTCGAAGTATGTCACACCTGCTATCACCACCATGCTTCCATTTTCAAACAGGCCAAATAACTCGTGGCTTTGTGCTTCAGCGATGCGTGGAAAGATACGGACAACATAGTCGTCATTTATGCCGGTTTCCATATTTTCTAAGGCTTCGATATCTACTGCGGTCAATTTCCTGATTTCCATCTTCCCATTCCCCTTTTTTGCCAATAGTGTATCATATGAGCGGATATTAAAAGTGAAAATTCGCTGGCGCTTTACTTGATCAAATAGGTGCTGATCAGCATCAGGAATGAGATGATAACAGTGGCGATCACCCACATCCAGGCGAGTGCCATATTTCCGGTATCGATTGCTACATATATGGCTGTTGGAAGTGTCTGTGTCTTGCCGGGGATATTCCCGGCAAACATAAGGGTGGCCCCGAATTCACCCAGCGCCCTCGTAAAGCTAAGAATGCTGCCGGACAGCAGGGCTTTGACGGAAAGAGGGATTGTGACGAGTAAAAAAACCTTCCACTCTCCGGCACCATCAACCCTTGCAGCATCTTCAATATGGTTTTCAACCGACGAAAATCCTGTCTTTGCCGACTGATACATGAGCGGAAACGCGACAACTGTAGCTGCAATAACTGCTGCCCACCAGGTGAAAATAACCGGTTGTCCGAAAATCGTCTCAATCATCCGCCCGGCAAAACTGTTTCTTCCGAAAATGACAATCAAGAAGAAACCTACAACAGAGGGAGGCAGTACCAGCGGCAGCATAAATAGTGTCTCTATGATTATTTTTCCTTTGAAGTTTCGGCCGCTCATCAGCCGCCCTGCCAGAATGCCCAGGACGATAATGAACAGGCTGGCAAATAAAGCTGTACGCAGTGACAGCAGAATCGGTTCCCAGAAAGTCATCATCATTTACCCCTCATCACTTAACCGTGAATCCGTATTTCTTAAAGATTTCAGCTGCTTCATCAGAAAGCAGATACTCGAAAAATTGGATTGCCTGCTCGGGATGCTCAGTATCTTTCAGCACTCCGGCAGGATATTCGATATTGGAATGATACTCTTCTTCAACAGTCAGGACCTTCTCTACTTTACCTGATATGGATGCATCACTTTCATAGACAAAACCGGCCTCCACATTGCCGGTTTCGACATAGGAAAGGACCTGGCGGACGTCTTTGCCGAGCACCAGTTTTTCTTCCAGCCGATTCCAGAGGCCTGCATGTTCAAGGGTCTCCTTTGCGTAATTGCCGGCAGGCACTGATTCCGGGATACCGATGGCCAGGTGGCTGACTTCTTCCTGAGCCAGATCATCAAGGGAGCGGATCTCCAGACTGGCGTTTTTAGGCTTAATCAGGACAAGCCTGTTGCTTACCATGATACCCTTATGTTTCCCGTCAATTAATCCTTTTTCATCCAACTTGGAGAACTTGTCGGCTGAAGCCGAAAGGAACAGATCAGCAGGAGCCCCCTGTTCAATTTGTTTTTGAAGTGTGCCCGAACCGCCAAAGTTATATAAAATCGTGATATTTTCATTCGTTTGCTCAAAGTTATGTTTAATTTCCTGTAGTGCATCATTCAAGCTGGCAGCTGCAGAAATGGTCAGTTTAATATTTTTGTTTTGTTCGCCTTGTTCATCTGTGCTGCTGCATCCGCCTGCGAACATAAGGACAACTGCAGCGAGAGTCATTAAAAATGCAGTTCCACGCAACATATCGTTCACCCCGTTTTTTGTTAACAAAACCAATTATAACGGATTAAGCGGACATATTTCGAGAAAATGTGCGGGTGTCATAAAAGTTTCTTGAAAAATCGGTTAATGACATTGTCTTTGGATAAATGAAAGTGGAAAAGGGAAAAAGAAATGCCCGATGGAATTCTCCTGGTGATGGCCGGCATTTTCTCGCTATATTCAATGCCTGCAGCAAAAGGGGAATGCGGTAATCGCATGGTAAGTTTGAGAGTGAAAAAGCGCGCATATTAACAAGAAAAACCAGTGCCCGCAAGCCTCTTGACGCATGCTTACGGGCACTGGCGAAAATGCACTGCGAGTCTTTAGTTAAGGGTCTGTTAAACGTCGTGTTGATTTACGCTGCAAGGGCTCGCTTTCACCAGAGGCACAAGTGCGACATCTGTTCCTGCTTCCCTTCGGTCGTCCTCACAGTGTCTTCTTTGCCGCGGGACGGGCGCTGAGTCTTTCTTTCGTTTCACCAATACAAGGTTCCGAAACCTGTGTAAAATTGTCATTTTTTTAGAGAAAGTGCTGCAAAGTTAACCTTGACGCTCTCGAAGGATAAGTGGTAAAATATTTTAGAAATTACAAAAAATTCGGAAGGAGGATGACGCAGATGATTCGTTTTGAAGGTAAATCGGAAAATCAATTCAATATGAAGAACATCCGCGTGAACTCCTTGTACGAGAGCAGGCTCAGAAGAAGTTAAATCTGCAATCTGCTTCATAACGGTAAACTGGGATACACACAGGTCACGCGGACTGATCCGCGGGTTGACGTGTGCTTTTTTATTGTTTGAAAAGAGGCATGCCGCCATTTGCAGCGGTGTGCCTTTTTTTATTTTTAGGCTCTACATGCCTTAAATAATAATCCAGAAGGAGGAAGTTTAATGTGTGATCTTGTTTTTGTTCAGACGAAGCTTGAAGGAGATACAGAAGGCGGCTAGTTGAAATGAATAGAGAGGAGTGGATAAGTTTTGTTTTCTGTATTATGGAAATTAAGCTGGTTTTTTAAACAATATTGGAAACGGTATACGATTGCAGTTTCCTTCTTGATTGCAGCAAGTATTATTGATGTCATCCCGCCTAGAATGATCGGAAAGGCCATCGATGATATTCATATCGGCAATATGACAGGTGACCGGATTGTTGAGTATGTCCTGATCCTGGGAGGGTTGATGACAGCAGGTTACTTGCTTACCTATGTATGGATGTATCAGCTGTTCGGCGGGGCCTTTCTCATCGAGCGGATTATGAGGTCCCGTTTTATGGGTCACCTGCTAAAGATGACACCGACATTTTACGAGAGAAACCGTACGGGTGACCTGATGGCACGGGCAACCAACGATTTGAAGGCCATCTCTCTCACTGCCGGATTCGGTATTTTGACGCTCGTGGATTCAAGTATTTTCATGATGGTGATTGTCTTCATGATGGGTTTTTTCATTAGCTGGAAGCTCACGTTTGCGGCTATGCTGCCGCTGCCGTTGATGGCGTTTGCCATGAACCGTTATGGAAAAGTCATCCATGAACGTTTCACAAGAGCCCAGGATGCTTTTGGTGATATGAATGACCAGGTGCTGGAAAGTATTGCGGGCATCCGTTCGATCCGCGCGTATGTGCAGGAAGAGGCAGACCAGAAGCATTTTAAAGAAATGACTGAAGATGTATATGACAAAAACATTGCCGTCGCCAGGGTGGATGCTCTGTTTGAACCGACGATCAAGGTGCTTGTCGGCATCAGTTACTTGATCGGCATCGGGTACGGGGCTTATATGGTTTTCCATAACTCGATTACGCTTGGCGAGCTCGTTTCATTTAATGTGTACCTTGGCATGCTGATCTGGCCGATGTTCGCCATCGGCGAGCTGATCAATGTCATGCAGCGGGGGAATGCATCACTGGACAGGGTCAACAGTACGCTGGCATACAAAGCGGATGTTGAAGACGACCCGAACCCGGTCCATATCGATAAACCCCGGTCAATCACATTTGAACATGTCACATTCCAGTATCCTTCTTCCACTGTTAGAAATTTGGAAGAAGTCTCCTTTGAGATACACAAAGGGCAAACGCTTGGCATTGTCGGCAAAACCGGCAGCGGGAAGACGACACTGATCAAACAGCTGCTGCGTGAATATCCTTCAGGGTCTGGAAACATTCTCATAAACGGAATTCATCTTGAAAAAATTCCGCTGGAATCAATCCAGGGCTGGATCGGCTATGTGCCGCAAGAACAAATTTTATTTTCAAAAACGGTGAAAGAAAATATCCGTTTCGGCAAAACCGGATGTTCGGATGAAGAAATACACCATGTCCTGGAAATGGCAGACTTTGCAAAGGACATTGATTCACTGCCGGAAGGACTTGAAACGCTTGTCGGTGAAAAAGGCGTCGCCCTTTCCGGCGGTCAAAAGCAGCGGATTTCCATTGCGCGTGCCCTGATTGCCGACCCGGAAATCCTTATTCTTGATGATGCTTTATCGGCTGTCGATGCCAAAACGGAAGCGAAAATCATCAGCCATATCCGGGAGGAGCGGGCCGGCAAGACGACGATTATTTCCACACACCGGCTGTCGGCGGTTGAACATGCCGACTGGATTGTTGTCCTTGAAAACGGGCGTATCATTGAAGAGGGACCCCATGGGGAATTGCTCCGCTGTGAAGGCTGGTATAAGGAGCAGGTCGACCGGCAGCAGCTTGAAGAAAGCCTGAGCGAAAAGGGGGTGGCGTTATGAGGAAAAAAACGGGCAGAAGACTCTTTGACTACGCGTTGCATTTTAAAAAGACGATCATCCTTGGGCTGCTGATGCTTTCAATTGCGGTTGCCGCGGAACTGACCGGGCCGTTCATCGCAAAGACGATCATCGACCGCCACATACTCGGAATTGAGTATTCATGGTATGAATCGGAACCCGGGGATGATGCTGTTGAGTATAACGGAACATGGTATAAACGGGAAGACAATTTCAGTACAGGGGAAGAAAAAGGCAGTGAAGCCCGTATACTCCAGGCGGGAAGTCAATATGTATTTATTGAAGGCGCAATTGAGTTTGACGGGGAGCGGACATTCAAAAACGGCATGTTGACAATCGAAAAAGGGGAAGCCCGTTCCAGCTATCAAGCTGAAAAACTGGCAGCGGATGATTTGTTGACCTTTTATATGCCGGAAATCAAGCCGATCATTTGGCTGCTTTCAGCATACTTCGGCCTTCTGGTTATCGCAGCTTTTTTCCAATACGGCCAGTCATTCATGCTGCAAACGTCGGCAAATCGGATCATCCAGAAAATGCGCCGCGACGTTTACAGGCAAATCCATCGGCTCCCGATCCGTTATTTTGACCAGAGACCCGCCGGAAAAGTGGTCTCCCGTATCACAAACGATACCGAAGCGATCCGCGAATTGTATGTGAAGGTGTTGGCCACCTTTTTTTCAAGTATCATTTATATGACCGGAATTTTCATTGCCCTGTTTTTACTCAATAAGACGCTTGCCGCCATCACGCTTGTATTGGTGCCGATCTTATTGATCTGGATAAAGGTGTATCGCAAATACGCCTCAAAATATAACCATGTGATCCGTTCGAGGCTGAGTGATATTAATGCGTCTGTGAATGAATCCATCCAGGGGATGAGAATTATCCAGTCGTTCCGCCGGCAGAAGGAGACGAAAGCCGAATTTGAGGTGATGAATGAAGATTACTTCCGCTATGAGAATAAGCTTTTGAATTTAAATGCGATGACCTCCCACAACCTGGTCAATGTTCTCAGAAACCTTGCATTCATCGCTTTAATCTGGTATTTTGGCGGAGCGAGCATTTCTGCATCCGGGGCCGTATCACTGGGTGTCCTGTATGCATTTGTCGATTATTTGAACCGGCTGTTTGAACCTGTGACAGGACTGGTCAATCAACTCGCCCAACTTGAACAGGCAATTGTTTCCTCTGAAAGGGTGTTTAACTTGCTTGATGAAGAGGGTATAGATGTAGGTAGCAGCCAGCTTCCTCGCTACAACGGCCATGTCATTTTTGACGATGTTTCATTTGCCTACAAAGATGAAGAGTATGTCCTGAAGAATATTTCGTTTGAGGCGAAACAAGGAGAAACCGTTGCACTTGTCGGCCACACCGGTTCCGGAAAAAGCTCGATCATGAACCTGCTTTTCAGGTTTTATGATTACCAGAAGGGCCGCATCTTAATAGACGGCACTGACATTCTTGAAATGCCGAAGCAGTCGCTTCGCAAGCATATGGGAATCGTCCTTCAGGATCCATTCCTGTTTGCCGGCACAATCGCTTCAAATGTCAGCCTGGATGATCCGGATATCACAAGGGATAAAGTTGAACGCGCATTGCGGGCAGTCGGCGCCGATGACTTTATCAACCAGCTGCCGGATGGATACGATGAACCGGTTCTTGAAAAAGGGAGCACGTTGTCAGCAGGACAGAGGCAGCTCATTTCGTTCGCAAGAGCACTTGCGTTTGATCCCGCCATCCTGATTCTCGATGAAGCAACCGCAAGCATCGATACGGAAACCGAGTCCGTCATCCAAGAGGCTCTTGAAGTCTTGAAGAAAGGCCGGACGACATTCATCATCGCCCACCGGCTGTCCACGATAAAAAATGCCGACCAGATTATTGTGCTTGATCACGGGCGGATTGTGGAAAAAGGCAGCCATGAAGACTTGATGAATATCCGCGGCCGTTATTATCAGATGTATCAGCTGCAAAAAGGCAAGTCAGAAGACGAAGCAGTATAGACATAAAAAGTGAAGCAGCAGCGAATCAATCAAGTGGGGACTCTGGAAGTTACCAGGGTTCCTTTATCTCTGCAATAATAAAATGGTTATAAAAATTTATTTAGCATATAAGGGAGGAGCACGCTGACATGTCGTTAACAAAAAAGATATTAATCGGTATGGGTCTGGGTATAATAGTCGGACTCATTTTGTCAAGTGTCGGGGGATATGAAGTCGTAAATACATATATCCTCGGGCCGGTAGGTACCATTTTCCTCAACTTGATTAAAATGCTTGTTGTTCCAATTGTCCTTGCCTCATTGATTCTAGGTACAGCAGGAATCAGCGATCCGAAAAAACTTGGCCGAATCGGATTGAAAACGCTCTTATTTTTCTTGATCACCACTTCTCTGGCACTCGTCATTTCCATCAGCCTTGCTACAGTAATGGAGCCGGGTGTCGGAATTGAAGCCACTGGAGGAGCTGAATTTGAAGCAGAAGAAGCGCCGCCTGTCGGTGAAACATTGCTGAATATTATTCCGACCAACCCGATTCAGGCGATGGTGGAAGGCAATATGCTGCAGGTCATCTCTTTTGCCATCATTCTCGGTTTCGGACTTGCCCGTCTTCGGAAAAGGACAGAAACCATCTACAATCTCGTTGAGCAGGCCAATGACATTCTGATGTATCTTGTTACGGCAATCATGAAACTTGCTCCGTATGGTGCTTTCGCCCTTATCGCTACAGCGATCGGCGACCAGGGGATGGAAGCGCTGCAGGCCATGATCATGTATTTCCTGGTAGTTGTTTTAGCCTTATTTATCCAACTGACTGTTGTGTACGGATCCGCCGTCTACTTCCTCGGCAAAATGAATCCGTTCCAATTCATTAAAGGATTCTTCCCGGCGATGGCCGTTGCCTTCAGTACATCCAGCAGTTCAGCGACTTTGCCGGTATCGATGGACACGGCCCAGAAAAACTTGAGAGTTCCTAAACCGATCAGCGGATTCGTCCAGCCGCTCGGCGCCACGATCAACATGGACGGCACAGGCATCATGCAGGGCGCAGCTACCGTTTTCATCGCCCAGATGTATGGCCAGGGGCTCGGTCTTACTGAAATTTTGACAGTGGTATTGACCGCCACACTTGCCAGCATCGGTACAGCTGGTGTTCCGGGCGTAGGCCTGATCATGCTCGCCATGGTCCTTCAATCCGTCGGCCTGCCGGTGGAAGCGATCGGTATCGTGCTTGGGGTTGACCGCCTTCTTGATATGACAAGAACAGCGGTTAACATCACCGGTGACGCCGCATGTGCTGTCGTTGTCGCACGTTCGGAAGGAAGCGAGCCTGAGGTTGTACAGGAGACGGTTTCACTTTAATATGATTTGTTCAGAGCCCCCGCGGAATGCGGGGGTTTTTTGGTTTTTGGAGGTGTTTTTATGATTTGGACAGTAAAGTGCCAAAATTGGACAGTAAACTCTTGAAATTGGACAGTAAAATAAGAAAATTGGACAGTAAACCTTCGCATTTGGACAGTAAGATAATAATGGCTAATGAATATGGATGATTTGCTCTTGAATTTTGTAAGTTTTTATAAAAAATTGTAATTTTAGTTGAAATTAATGGATAATATTTCGTCCATAAATGATAATTAGGTATACGAAAAGAACTTTGTTAAGGATGAGGTGACCTTACTGATAAGAAAAGAAAGAAAAATACCGCTTAAAATTAAAAAACTTGAATCTTTGATAAAAAGAATAAATCCAGGCCATCCTTCAATGAGCGCAATCGAGGCTGAGTTGGCTAGAAACATGGCAGGATATCGGGGAGAACAATCAATTGACTATTACTTAAAATCTTTGCCAAGCGATGAGTATATAATTCTTCATGACATAAGGCTGGAATATAAGAGGAATGTATATTTTCAATTGGATACTTTGTTGATGACCAAAAAACATTTCGTGATTCTTGAGGTGAAGAATATTGCTGGAACACTCTTCTTTGATCAATTGTTCCAACAACTGATCCGTACAAAAGATGACAAAGAAGAGGCTTTTTCCGATCCGCTTATACAAGTAAGGCAGCAAGAACTAAACCTTAGAACATGGTTAATGCAGCACAAAATTGAACAAGTGCCAATTTATTCATTTGTTGTAATCAGCAATCCAGCGTCAATTTTAAAAACTTTGCCTCATAACAAAGAAATTTTTCAAAAAGTCATTCGATCCGCTACGCTTCCTGAAAAACTGAATAAACTAAATAGCAGTTCTTGTTGTGAAAAACTTACAGAAAAAGAAATGAGAAAAATAACCCGTATCATTATTAAAAAAGATGCACCTTCTATCCCGGATTACCTTAAGCAATTCAACATTAACCACCTGGAAATTATAACGGGGGTTCACTGCCCGGCATGTTCTGCCATCCCGATGTTTTGGGAATGGGGAAACTGGAAATGCGCTAACTGCAATACTGTCTCTAAAAACGCCCATTTACAGGCTCTTAATGACTACTATCTGTTAGTGGATACAACAATCACTAACAAAAATCTGCGAAAATTTCTTCATCTCCCTTCCATATCTGTTTCTCAAAAGTTGTTGTCCTCCCTTAATTTAACTTCTTCGGGAAGCTACAGAAACAGATCACACCAATTGCGAATTTTTGAAGTTATTGATAAAGAATAGTAAATACAATAAAGTTATCAAACCCCCTAAATAACCCACACCACTGGCATTTCCCCCCAAAATCAGCTACTGTCTACTTATCGGTTACATAGAAGGAGGATGAAAGTGATGAATAAGGAATTTTTGAAAGAGCTTCTCGAGACACCGTCTCCATCGGGGATGGAAATGGAGATCCAGAAGAAATGGATGGAGTATGTGAAGCCGGTTGCCGATGAAGTGAGGTCTGATAATGCCGGAAATGTGATTGGAGTGTTGAATCCGGATGCGCCGGTCAAGGTGCTGCTTGCGGGCCATTCGGATGAAATCGGGTTCATGGTGAAGCGGATTGATGAAGACGGATTTATTTATGTGGAGAAGGTTGGGGGAATCAGCCCTAAGATAGCAGTTGGAATGAAGGTGGAGATTCTCGGGTATAACGGCCGCCTGACCGGGGTGATTGGCGCAAATGCCGAGCATCATGGCGGGGTGAAGGAGAAGCTGGAGTTTGATGATTTATACATAGATTGCGGGGCCGGGGACCGGGAGACGATTGAAAAAACGGTCCAAATCGGCGATCTCGCTGTTTATAAGAGAGGGGCGGAGTTTCTGCTCAATGATACGGTAAGCGGCAGGGGCCTTGATAACCGGACGGGCGCATTCATTGTCGCTGAGGTGTTAAAGCGCCTTGCTGATGACCGCCCGAAAGTCGGGGTGTATGCGGTCAGCACCGTGAATGAAGAAACAAATATGGGTGGCGCTTATTTTGCCGGTGCCGGTCTCGAGCCTGACATGGCTGTTGCCTGTGATGTGACATTCGCAACTGACTATCCGGGTGTGAACAGAAGCAAACACGGTGATGTTAAGCTGCATCGCGGGCCTGTTCTTGCAAAAGGGGCGCCGATCAATATCAAGATGAACAGGATGCTTGAAAAAACAGCCAAAGATCTTGATATAAATGTGCAATATGAATTAACGCCGCGTGCTACGGGAACGGATGCCGACAAGCTGCGCCTGACAGGGAAAGGGGTGCCGGTCGCACTTGTTTCGCTGCCGCTCCGCTATATGCATTCGCCGGTGGAAACGGCTAGCATTAAAGATATTGAGGATGAGATCAATCTTTTAGCCGCCTGGATTAAAAACATGACCGGAAATGAAAGCTTGAATCCGCTTGAAGATTGATTTTTCAAAAGAGGCAGAGGGTCAGCAGCCCTCTGCCTCTTTTGCCATATCGCGGATGCCAATTTTAAGAATATAGAATGGGGAATTACGTCTCTGTCTTCTCCTATCGGCCAATTGTCTTTATCCATTCAGACGCTTTTCGGTCAATTTCCTGGATGAAGTCATGTTTTCCTTCGATATAACGGTCAATATCATCAGGAAACCGGCTGGCAAGGTTTTCTTTGAGCCTTGCATATTCTGCTGCTTCCTCAGGGTGGGCTGAAAGATAGTCACAGAAAAGGAGATGGCGGCGGATTTCAGGGTGTTCTGCAGCAAAAATATGGACATGGCTTATTCTTGCCCCGTCTCTTTCTTTGACGAAAAACCGGCGGCCGGGAATGCCGTTTTCACCGTATGCATCATAGCCGGAAGCCTTCATTTGTCCGTTATGCCCATCTATTTTTTCAATGTTCCGGACTACAATCAGAAGATCGAGAATCGGTTTGGCGCTCATTCCTGGAATGGAGGTGCTGCCGATGTGATGGACACTCAGAACCTCATCGCCGAGAATGGTTTTTAAACGTTCGGCTACCTGCAGATAGCCAGCTTTCCAGCTTTGCTGAAACGGGACGACTTCCACTTTGCGCTTGTTCATTCTGGCTCAGCTCCTTCGATAAAACAGTTATACCATGAGAGCGGGGGAATTGCACCACTGGCTGGCAAGAATGTATGCCTCGACATCGCAACCCGGCTCAAATGCCGGCACACCGCCGGCTGCCCTCAGCCCTCTCCAATTCAGCCAACATCATCACCCTGGAACCTAACAACTTTAACAAAAAAGGGAATTGCCCGGAGCGGATGCACTGTTCTTGAAAAAGTTGTGATTTGTTAAAACGCACGTGTACAAAGAAAAAACTGCCGACAACTGGTCGGCAGTTTTTTTGGATTGGCATAATGAAAGACAGCTGCCGTTTCCCGGCAGCTGTCGGATGACTTTGCAGATTTTAATAAAAAGATAATAAGTACGTTATTGAGCAGCTTTCAATTCTTCTTTTGCAATTGTATGTTTTTTATTCTTCAGAAATTCATGGAGACTATCGGGGCAATGTTCTTTGTTTTTCGGTTCGTAGGATTCCGGATCAAGGTAAATCACACGGATGACATCTTCTTTCTGATCTTTCACATGAAGCTGGATCCCTTTTCTGCGGTCGAGCATATATAAGAGTTTGTAAGGTTTATTCATCTCCGACTCCTCCTTTTGCTTTGTACACATCAAATTCCCGATTTTCATCGAAATAAACAGGATTTGTGAAAAAAAAGAAAATAAATTGTAAAAAATGGCAGGCGTTTATTACGTGTGTTTTACAGGGCTTAAGACGGGGTATAAGCGTGTTAAGCACTTATTTTGTTGTACATAACTGTTAGTTTTTGTACAGATGAAAATCAAAAGGGGAGAAGATGCGATGAGAAAAAAGAACAGCCGAATAGAGCGCAAGGAGAAGGCAGCCAGCCGGACACCGATGGAGAGAGCAGGAAACATCCTTTTCAAAATGTTTATCGCGCTGCTGATTGTCGCGGTTCTCGGGCTCGGTGCAGGCGGGTATACAAGCTATGCATTCATCAAGGATGCGCCTGAGCTTGACCCTGAACAATTAAGCATGTCGCAGTCATCCAGTATTTATGATATGAATGATAATGAAATTATTGATTTATCAGGGAAAGAGCACAGGGAGCTTGCCAAAATCGAGGATATACCGAAGCTTGTCCAGAATTCCTTCATCGCGGTTGAAGATGTAAGGTTTCGGGAGCACAACGGAATTGACCTGAAACGGATCGCTGGAGCGGTGGTGGCGAACTTTAAAGATGGGTACGGTTCAGAGGGAGCAAGCACAATCACACAGCAGGTTGTAAAAAACTCATTCCTGAGCACGGAAAAAACGTTAAAGCGCAAAGTGCAGGAAGCATATCTTGCCGTTAAGTTTGAGGAAAAGTATTCAAAAGATGAGATTCTCGAAATGTACCTGAATAAGATTTATCTCGGCAACGGTGCTTATGGCGTCGCTGCAGCTGCGGATGTTTATTTTGATAAAACCCTTGATGAATTGACGCTTCCAGAAGCGGCACTGCTTGCCGGCCTGCCGCAGCGCCCGTCCGGATATAACCCGTTTTTACACCCGGAGAAGGCGGAGGAAAGGCGGAATATCGTCCTTTCCCTGATGAATAAACATGGATTCATAAATGAAGAAGAATATAAGGAAGCAGTTTCTGTTCCTGTAAAGGAAACGTTGAGCACGAAAAAAGATGAACCGAAATATGGGGCGTTCATCGACCAGGTGATCCATGAGCTGAAAGCGGAGGGATATACGACATCCGAGTTGTTCAACGGCGGACTGAAAATTTATACGACGCTCGATCCGAAAGCACAGACGACTGTTGAAAATGTGCTGACAAGCGGGGAAGAAATCAAGTTTCCTGACGAAAAGCTAAAAGCAGGCCTTGTGCTGCTGGATACAAAGACCGGAGAGATCCGGGCAATAGGAGGAAACCGTGATAAAGCGGAAGACCGCACGCAACGGGGTTTCAATTATGCAACACAGCTTAAGCGCCAGCCCGGTTCGACAATCAAGCCGATTCTTGATTACGGGCCTGGAATCGAGAATGAAAAATGGTCGACATTTAAACAGTTTGAAGATGAAGAGTTAAAGGTGAAAGACCATACATTCAAAAACTGGGATGACGAATATCATGGTGAAGTGTCAATGCGGACTGCCCTGCAATGGTCTTACAATATTCCGGCAATCCTAGCATTCCAGGAAGTGGGGGCTGACAAGGCAAAGGAATTTGCCGGCAATCTTGGAATCAACCTGGAGAATGCGTACCCTTCCCACGCAATCGGCGGATTTGGAAAAGGCATTTCGCCAATGCAGCTTGCCGGTGCCTATGCAGCCTTCGGAAATGAAGGGATATATAACAAACCGCGGACTGTCCGCAAGGTCGTCACACCGGATGGAAAGGAACAATCCTTTAAAGCCGAACCCAAAAAAGCGATGAGTAAAGCGGCCGCATATATGATCACGGATATGCTGAAAACGGTCATTCAGGAAGGAACAGGGGCGAGTGCCAACATTCCGGGCCTTGCTGTAGCAGGGAAAACAGGTACCACCAGCCTTCCTCCGGAGCTGCAGGATGCCAATCTTGATGGGTCTTCCGATGCGTGGTTTGCCGGATATACGACAGAATATACAGCAGCTGTCTGGACCGGATATGATAAAACAACAAAAGAAACCTATTTGACGGATGACAAGGATGATTATTCAAAGGCCCTTTTCAAAGTCGTCATGTCGGAAATATCAAAAGACCAGAAGCCTGCTGATTTCAAAATGCCTGCTTCAGTTGTAGAAGTGACGCTTGATAAGAAGACAGGCGAACTTGCTTCAGGCCATACACCGTCAGATCGAAAAACAGATGAATTATTCATAAAAGGTACGGAACCGACAGAGCACTTCTCACCTGCAGCCAGCAAAAACGATGAAGACGATAAAGAGAAAAAGCAGGAGGAAGCTGATAAGAAAGAACAGGAACAAAAGAAAAAAGAGGAAGAAAAGAAGAAAGAAGAAGAGAAAAAGAAAAAAGAAGAAGAGAAAAAGAAAGCTGAAGAGGAACAAAAGAAAAAAGATGAAGAAAAGAAGAAAGAAGAACAAGAAAATTCCGATGATGGGCAAAGTACTGATGGTGAGCAGCAAGACGAGCAGAACACGGAAGGCCAGACAGAGGAAGGAACCGATGATTCCTCATCTGGCTCTTCAGGAGACGGAAGCACAGATCAAACAGATGATTCCTCTTCCGGTTCATCAGGAGACGGAAGCTCAACTCAAACAGATGACGGTTCAAGTGCCGCTGCCGATGAAGGCAGCGGCACTGTCGCCTCATCCTCCACCAAAAATAAAAAGAAAGACGGCAAAAATACTGCAGACTCCTCCCCCACAAAACAAAATACCCAAAAAGAAGAAAAAAAGGAAACCAAGAAAAAAGATAACGGGAAAAAGAAATCAGATGATAATGTAAAAGAGAAGAAGGAGAAAGACAAAAAAGAAAAGAAGGGGAAAGACAAAAAAGGTGCTAAAGAGGAAGGATAAATCCACATATATACCCAAGGGACATGTTAGGGAGATGTCATTCCTGTCTTGACGACTTGCTTTTCACATAGCATAGTTAAAGAAAACAATTTCATTAGGAGGCACCATGTTCCAGAGGCTACTATTGTCATCGGATGGCTCCAGGCACGCTGAACGGGCCGCCCAAAAGGCTGTTCACCTTGTGAAAGAACTTGCTGATGCACGTCTGACAATATTGCATGTATCGGCACAGATGCCGGCCAAACACCGATTACTCGAAACCAACTTTAATGTTAAAGCTTTACTTGAAGAGCAGGCAAGGGAAAAACTAGCCGGCACACTGGAAATTTTGCGTGCTGAGGGTATCGATTATGATATACAAACAGCTGTAGGAGAACCGGCAGAGGAAATTGTAAAGATAGCACGGGAAAACAGCATGGATTTGATCATTGTCGGCAGCAGGGGGCTGAATACAATCGGTGAAGTCCTGCTCGGCAGTGTCAGTCATGCCGTTGCACATGAGGCCCACTGTCCCGTCATGATCGTGAAGTGATTTATAAAAAAACGCGGATCGCATTGTTGTATGCAGTCCGCGTTTTTACGTTCACGTCAGTGGCCGGAAGGGTTTAACCCAATTTGGTCGATAATCGACTGGCTCTCTTCGTTTAAGCCGATAATGGAAATGCGTTTGTTCGCCTGCTGATATTTATAGACCACTTTTGCAATGGCGGTAACGGCAGATTGATCCCAGACGTGTGAATGACTGAAATCGATCACAATCATTTCTGGATCATCTTTTACATTGAACAAATCGACAAAGTAATTCATTGTCCCGAAGAAGAGCTGTCCCGAAACGGTATAGAATTTAACTCCGTTTGCATCCAGGCGTGTATTTGTTTTGATTTTAGCCATTTTCCATCCGAACGTCACGGCGCTTAAGATTACACCGGCAAGAACACCTTTCGCAAGGTCGTGTGTATAAACGACAATGGCGACTGTTGCCACCATGACAGAAGCATCACTTACCGGGATCCGATTCAGGCCTTTCAGTGATTGCCAATCGAACGTTCCGATCGATACCATGATCATGACGCCGACAAGGGCAGCCATTGGAATCTGAACGACTACATGACCAAGCACCATAATCAAAAATAATAGAAAAGTACCTGCGACAAAGGCAGACAATCGTCCGCGGCCGCCCGACTTCACATTGATGACGGATTGGCCGATCATTGCACAGCCTGCCATGCCGCCGAAAAAACCTGTTACAAAGTTGGCGACGCCCTGTCCTTTTACTTCACGGTTTTTGCTGCTTTTCGTATCCGTCATTTCATCCACAATGGTTGCAGTCAGCAGGGATTCAAGAATACCAACGGTTGCAAGTGTAAGCGAATAAGGTAAAATGATCTGCAGCGTTTCGAGCGAAAGCGGAACCTGCGGAAGATGGAACATCGGCAGTTCGCGGGTAATCGTGCCCATATCACCAACCGTCCGGAGATCAAGATGAAAGAACATGGCTGCGCCTGTCATTAAGATGATGGCCACGAGTGGAGAAGGAACAGCCTTTGTGATTCTCGGCAATAAATAAATAATGGCGAGTGTTCCCGCGACCATCGTATACATAATCCACGATGCCCCTTTGAAATGGGTAAGCTGGGAAGTGAAAATCAAAATGGCGAGTGCATTCACGAAACCGATGATAACCGGCTGCGGAATGAATGTTATGAATCGTCCAACCTTTAAAAACCCAAGCAGCACCTGAATGATTCCGGTAAGTACAGTTGCCGCGAGCAAATATTCAACCCCATGATCGGCAACAAGTGACACCATGACAAGTGCCATTGCACCTGTTGCGGCGGAAATCATTCCGGGTCTTCCACCGGTGAAAGCGATGATCACCGCGATACTGAATGAGGCATAAAGACCGACCATCGGATCGACACCGGCGATGATGGCGAACGCAATCGCTTCAGGAATGAGGGCGAGGGCAACGGTCATGCCTGCAAGAATATCGGTCCTGACATTTCCGAAACCATCGTTCATTAAACCCGATATCTTCATAAGATTCCCTCCATCTATCATAATCCTCTTTAAACGTTCGAGTTTCTTTTATATAAGAAAAACATTTTGGCAAAATTGTGACCGTGCAATACAACAAGAGTGAATTATACAGGTTCAACAAGATATTACCAATGCCGTAAAAGCATTAATGGAAACGCGACCATCACAATAAAGCTTCAGTTATCTCCTTTTTTTAGCGATTTACTGACTATAGCTTCACGAACAGGTGAATTTTATTTTGGAAGGACCAAGGAAATCGACAAATTTTACAGCCTTTACGGAAGGGTTCAGCCGATTTTTCTCGAATACAATACAAGATCATGTTCTAAAGGGGGAAGTATCGAATGGAGTATAGAGTTGAACGGGATACACTAGGGGAAATCAAAGTTCCTGCAGATAAACTGTGGGGAGCGCAGACACAGCGGAGCAGCGAAAACTTCCGGATCGGCTGGGAAAAGATGCCCCTTGAAATCGTCAGGGCGTTTGCGGTTCTGAAAAAAAGTGCCGCCCTTGCCAACATGAAGCTGGGTAAACTTGAAGAAGATAAAGGGAAGGCAATTGTCCAGGCTGCCGATGAAGTGATCAGCGGCAAGCTGAATGACCATTTCCCGCTCGTTGTCTGGCAGACAGGCAGCGGAACCCAATCCAATATGAATATGAATGAAGTCATCGCCAACCGGGCCAACAGCATTTTACAGGAACTGGGTTCAGACAGCAAAGTCCATCCGAATGACGATGTCAACAAATCACAGAGTTCAAACGACACATTCCCGACTGCCATGCATATTGCAGCTGTCACGATTGTGGAAGAGCAAGTTTTGCCGGCTCTGAACAGCTTAAAAGAAACATTTGCAAAGCAAATGAAGGAATTTGACGATATCATAAAAATTGGCCGGACCCACCTTCAGGATGCCACACCACTCACATTAGGGCAGGAAGTGAGCGGCTGGCACCGAATGCTCGAAAAAACGGAGTCAATGCTGAAGGACAGCATCAATTACGTCCGTGACCTGGCCATCGGTGGGACAGCTGTCGGGACAGGCATTAACGCACACCCTGAATTCGGAAACATGGTGGCTGAAGAAATCAGCGGCATATCAGGATATAAATTCAATTCAGCGCCTAATAAGTTTCACGCCCTTACAAGCCATGATGAGCTTGTACATACTCACGGAGCGCTTAAAGGGCTGGCTGCTGACTTGATGAAAATTGCGAACGACGTCCGCTGGCTCGCAAGCGGCCCGCGCTGCGGTATCGGCGAAATCAATATTCCTGCTAATGAGCCTGGCAGCTCGATCATGCCTGGAAAAGTAAATCCGACCCAGAGCGAGGCACTGACAATGGTTGCTGCCCAGGTGATGGGAAATGATGCAACAATCGGATTTGCCGCTTCTCAGGGCAACTTTGAATTAAACGTATTTAAACCGGTCATTATCTATAACTTCCTGCAGTCGGCGAAATTGCTGGCCGATGCCATGATTTCTTTCAATGACAAGTGTGCAGTCGGCATTGAACCGAACAAGGAAAAAATTGATGAGTATGTCAGCCAGTCACTTATGCTTGTGACGGCACTGAACCCGCATATTGGTTATGAAAATGCGGCCAAAATAGCCAAGCTTGCGCATCAAGAGAAACTGACATTGAAAGAAGCCGCCTTAAAAACCGGCTTGCTGACCGAAGAACAATTTGATGAGATTGTAAGGCCGGAAGAAATGACAGGCCCGAAAGAATAACCAAAAAAACTGGAGCCCGGGCGGCTCCAGTTTTTTGGTTTCTTTGCTTTAAAAAGCGGCATGGCTTATTGCATTTAATGGTGACCAGTGATATGGAGCTGCGCGAGCAAGGGAAGTTCGCGAAAGCAACAATCGAAAAACCTACATAATTTACCATTTTAATTTCATGTATAACCTTATCTGTTTTTCACACAATATGATTACACAGGAGGTGATACAAATGGCTAACAACAACGGTTCAAGCAACCAACTTCTAGTACCAGGAGCCGAGCGTGCTATCGATCAAATGAAGTATGAAATCGCTTCTGAGTTCGGTGTAAACCTTGGCGCTGAAACAACTTCCCGTGCTAACGGTTCAGTTGGTGGAGAAATCACCAAGCGTTTAGTATCTATGGCCCAGCAGCAAATGGGTGGATACCAGCAACAGTAATTAAATAACATGGCTTTAAAGGGAGGCAGATGAAGATCTGTCTCCTTTCCAATTTATGCAAGGTTTTTCTGATACATAAAAAAGGTAAGGAAAAATAAAAGCAGAAAGCGGAAGGGAAGAATGCTATGTATATTTGTCCGCTTTGCAACCGGCTGGATGATGAGCTCAATGATGTTGAATGCCCGGAGTGCAGCCGGAAAATGCAAGATGAAGGAAAAGTGATGGATTATTTCGATGATTATAGCGCTTATCAGGAAATTGAAGACATGAAACTGGTGGATGGATATCCGGATGACCGCAAAGCCCATCAATGTCCCCATCTTTTTTATTGTCTTGCATGCGGTAAGAAAGAAACACGGCTTATTAATGAAATCATTCGGTAAGAAATGGTCCATGGAGAAGAGGTCTGGTTGAAAGGAAAATGTATTCTTCCATTGTTGCCCACTTTAATGGAGTAAGTATTCTTAATCAATTCATCAAAATAGCACTTTAGAACAGGGAATTGATTTCCGCTGCAGGGGCTCGCTTTCCGCGGGGCGGGCGCTGAGCCTCCTCATCGCTGCGCTCGTGCGGGGTCTCAGCTGTCCCGCTACTCCCGCTGGAGTCGAGCCCCTTCCGCTTCAATCAACTGGCTCGTAGTAAGAATTCCCGGCTTTATTTAATTCAACCGTGGTTTGGATAAAATAAAGCAATCAAGCCCAGTGTTCTTATAATGAGATGACTCTCTGTTATCGAAAATCTCTGATGTTTTCTTCTTCTGCAATCTTTCCCGCAGAAAAGTTATTATAAGAAGGATTAACGGGGAGGTTCAGATTCAATTCCATTATTTTTTATCAAAAGGCTCTGTTAAACGCTAGTGTTGATTTCCGCTGCAAGGGCTCGCTTTCCGCGGGGCGGGCGCTACTCCCGCTGGAGTCTGGCACCTTCCACTCCAATCAACTAGTAAAAAAATCGACATTGAGCTTTAACACAGCCAATCAAAAAAAGAAGAACAGCCAGCCATTAATGTCACCATTAGGCCGCTGTTCTTCTTGTTAGTTATATTTTGTTACAAAGGGTTCAGTTAATGGGTACTATGACAGCCTATCAACGGATGCGTTCTTCTGTTTCGGCATCAAAGAAGTGGGCTTTGTTCATGTCAAGGGCAAGTTCGATTGTGTCCCCGCTCTGGATGTCGGTGCGGGAGTCGATTCGGGCGACGAAATCCTGGTTTTCAATTGTTGAGTACAGGAATGTCTCCGCACCCATCAATTCAGCCACATCGATATGGGCATTCACTTTTGTCCCGGCAGAAGCTTCAATGAAAACAGGTTCATCATGGAAGTCTTCAGGCCTGACGCCGAGGATGACCTCTTTATTCACATAGTTTCCTTTACGGAGAAGCTTCATTTTTCCTTCAGGGATTTCAACTTTCACGTTTTCCATCTGGAAAAAGCCGTCTTTGACTGTTCCGGACAGGAAGTTCATGGCCGGAGAGCCGATGAAGCCGCCGACAAACACATTCTCTGGCAATTCATAAACGTCCTTAGGGGAGCCGACCTGCTGGATGATTCCGTCTTTCATGACGACAAGTCGTGTTGCCATTGTCATCGCTTCCGTCTGGTCATGGGTTACATAAATCGTTGTCGTATCAAGACGTTTATGGAGTTTGATGATTTCAGCGCGCATCTGGACACGAAGTTTTGCATCGAGATTGGAAAGGGGTTCGTCCATCAAGAAAACTTTCGCATCACGGACGATGGCGCGTCCGAGTGCAACACGCTGCCGCTGCCCGCCGGATAGGGCTTTCGGTTTCCGGTCAAGGTATTCTTCCAGCCCAAGAATGCGGGCTGCATCCTTCACGCGGCGGTCGATCTCATCTTTAGGGAATTTACGGAGTTTCAAACCGAACGCCATGTTGTCATACACGTTCATATGCGGATAAAGAGCATAGTTCTGGAAAACCATTGCAATGTCGCGGTCTTTAGGAGCGACATCATTCATGCGCTTTTCGTCGATATAAAAGTCACCGTCAGAGATTTCCTCGAGGCCGGCGATCATTCGCAGCGTCGTTGACTTACCGCAGCCTGAAGGTCCGACAAATACAATGAATTCCTTGTCCTGAATATGAAGGTTGAAATCTTCTACGGCGGTTACGTCTTTGTCATACACTTTATAAATATGGTCAAGTTTGAGTTCAGCCATGTTAGTGCCTCCCGGAATTAAGTTTGATTTGCTTCTAAGGCCAGTCTAACTTTTGAAAGCCCTTTCGTAAATGTGTGAAGTGCACAAAGACGTCTTAAAAGATTAAGCATATTATACAAACAAAAACCCGGGCTGGAAAAAGTCCCGGGCTCAGTCATGGGTTTCAATTAATAATGCAAGATAAGTGGTGACGGCACCGCTGAATTCTTTCAAATCGATTCCGGTTTTCTCCATGAACTTATCGAGCCGGTATTGGACGGTGTTCCGGTGCATGAACTGGTTTTTTGCTGTAAGAGAAAGATTCATGTTTGCTTCAAGATAAGCTTTTACCGTATCAAGCAAATTCTCATCATCTTCGACCGCACTTAAAATCAGTTCGCGGAACCCGAGTTTAACATCCTCGCCGGCTTGTTTCATAACTAAAAATGGCAGGGCTTCATGGATAAAGTATACATCCTGGCCGGGAAAACCCTGCTGCATTAGGCGGAAAGCGGATTGCTCCCGGAAATAACGGGTCGAAGCTTCTTCCAGCCGATTTGCCGCACTGCCGATGAAAAGGGAGAGGCGGATGTAAAAATCACTCATCAATGTCTGGGTCACTTCGTTAAAGAGATAAGGCTCCTTATGAAGGTTTGAACGTTCGATAATGATGACCCCAAGTTGGGGGTTCTCCCATAGAAGCGTAACCGGCAGCGGGAACAGGCTCTGGATCGCCTCTTGAAAAAGAATCTGGTCGGAAGGCGGGGCATTCAGCGCTATATGGACAAGCTGGAAAGGCATCTCGGCAAGTTCCGACAGTTTCTCATAGCTGTGCGGGGCACGGGCCTTGAACAGCACATCATGCCATAATTTCTGTTTCTCACTCAGTGCCGCAAGCTCCGGCTCATAGGGGGTGAGCATCAATGTCAACAGTGCTTCATCTTTACCGGTCAGTTCATTTTCATGGATGCCTGCCACTGTTCCGTCTTTCAATTTGAACCACTGGTATCCGTCTTTGAGGGCAGAAGTATCTTTATTCAGGATGATTAGGCTTTTAAAAAGCAGTTTTAACTGTTCCAGCATAGTAAAATCCTTTCTTTCGGAAGTCATCTTCAGTATATCAGGTTCGGTAAAATCCTCCTAAAATGAAAAGAAGAGGTTTTACGAAACGCCCCCAAGTATAATATAATGAATAAAACACATTCTTTATAAAATCTTCACACTTTTTATCGGATAGTAAAAAACATAAAGTTGTCAATAATAGCAAATACGTAATGATGGTTTTGGACTATACTGAAACTGTAGAAAGAATGTGAATGTATTCACAAATTAACGTACGCGTTACAGTTATCCGTTCCATATTGAACCGAAGGGAGAGTTGCGGCATGGAATATCCTCAAGATATGAAAAACCGCCTAAAAAGGATAGAAGGCCAGGTGCGCGGAATACTGCGCATGATGGAAGAAGATAAAGAATGTAAAGATGTTATTATGCAGCTGACCGCTGCACGTTCAGCGATAGATCGCGCAATCGGATACGTAGTGGCGAAAAACCTTGAAACATGCATCCGCCAACAGGATGATCTTGGTGAAAGTGCTGAAGATGTCATTCAAGAAGCAGTGCAAATGATTGTCAAAAGTCGATAGGCACGAAAAAGGAAAAGCCTTAATCACAGCGATTAAGGCTTTTTTTCGTAGGAAAGCTTAAAATGAAGCACTTCGGCACAGTGGTACTGGATAAGGGAAACAACTGCGCCTCTTTCTTCATGTGAAGACTTTCAGCCGGCGGCTTTAATGGCGTCGGTGTCAACGGCCGGGACCGTTATGATTTGGCGGATCTTCCTCAACAAGGTCACGAGCTTCTTCAATTTGCTCCCGATCCCGCTGGATGACAGTACCGCCTGCAAGGCCTTCATTAATCATCCGGTCGACATCCATAAACATTTTATCCCTGCCTTCGTGCAATGAGTCGGGCTTTGTCCGTTTCATATCCTTCACCCCTTGTGTATAGGATAAGCCGGGAGGCCCGGAATTAACGGACGTAAATATTTCCAGATAAAGCAGAAGCCGGATCAGTCTTCATAGACATGATAAAGCATCAATTCGTGTACATGTGACTTCAGTGTTTTTTCATCTTCTCCCGGAGGCGCCTCTCCGTCCCAGCGGATTTCCCCATTCTTTTCGTATGTTCCCTGGTACCGTATACCTTTATGAAAGAAAGAAAAGGTCCAGCCGCCCATTTGGAGTTTTGGGTTTTTCGGTTTGTATTGGAAGTGTGAAATCATTGGTGTCCCTCCTGCATCCTGTTATACATCGATTATTTTTTCAGGCTGTACCAATATTTCTGTACGGCCCCTGCTGATTCCTTCCTGAAAATCAGCGAGCTCCATGAAGAGATCGGTTAGTGCTTCAAAGTGGGTGCTGCGGATTGCAGGTTCATCAAAGCGCATCGGCTTGGCATTTGCCTCAAAAATAGCCAGGCGGCCTTCCGGGGACACGCCGGCATCGACGGAAAATTCATATAAAGGTCCCGCCAATTGCTCAAGTGTTTTTCCGATTTCAGGAAGGATCCGTTTAAACTCCCGGATGTCGGGATGAATTGGAACTTCATCTATGTCAAGGATTTTTCCGCCTTGAGGAACATGCGTCGTCACCGCATGTTCACCGGCCTGTCGTACGCCGACACCGCTGACAGACCAGGTTTGGTTATGTTTATGGCAAAGAATCCTGAAATCATAAGGGCTTCCTTCAAAAAGCGGCAGTTGGATAGCAGCCTGGACAAGATATTGTTTCTTTTTGAACATGTTTATCAAAGTCTCTTCTTCACACTTAACCGCAGGCTCTTTCTGTTGTCTGAGAAGCAGGGATCCGTCCCTATTTTCAAGCTTTGTAATTCCCTTGCCTTTACAGCCGTCGATCGGTTTTATGAAAACTGTGCCGTATCGAGCCAAAAGATCCCGCCATATTGATTCATCATCAAATGAGGCAGTCTCGGGAATATGGACTTTTATATCGGGATGATGCTGAAGAGCATTCAGTGCTTCCCATTTATTGAAAAAGTTGCCGTTGAAATATGGGATTTTCAGTTCCCGGAGTCTGGAGAAGAAGGTTTGCGCCGCTGCACCGCGTTCATACCGGCGTTCGGGAATCCGGTTATAGATGACATCGGGGCAGGGAAAGACGGCTGTCGACCACCTGTTTTCAACAGGGAGAAAGACGGCTCCCTCCAGCTGTCCGCCGTTGAAGTCTGCCGGGGAAAAGACAAAGGATATCCCGCCTTTTTTAAACAGTGTCCGCTGGATGTCCTCGAAAAATTCAACGTTCCCTTTAAAGCGTGCCCTTTTACCGGGAGATGCCGCAATCCCGACAAGCGGCCCGGCCCGGTTTTCATTCATTCGTACCGGAAAAGCCACCGCCGATTCCGGGCTTTTCCGCGAGCTGATGCTTCCGTTTTTTCCGAAGATGCAGATTTTCCCCTCACCACGGCAGGTCCAGGTCGAAGAAGCCTGGTCGTAATAAATGATCATGTTTTCAGCCGTCTTCCGGACTTGATGTTTTTCTCGGCCAGGTATAGGCCGTAGGAGATCGGCAGCTTTCGCGTCAGGATTTCCGACTCCTTCAGGCCCGGGTGATAAAAGATCGACCGTCCGGGCTTTGAGTTGGCTTCAAACACCCAGAGCCTGTTTTCTTTGTCGATGCCGATATCAAAGCCGACTTCACCCAGGTTCCCTTTCAAGTGCCTGTCGAGAAGTGAACTGAGAAGCAATACGGCTTCAGAAATGGTACGTTCGATTTTTCGCCGTTCGGCCGCATCAATGTACAACTCTTCCAGCGTGAAAACTTTACCGCCGCTGCTGAGATGGGTGGTCAGGCTCCCGGGGCCGGCAAGTTTGGCGGCAATCCCGGTTACCTGCCATTGTCCGTCTTCGTTTTTATTCGTATGGACTCTGAAGTCGTACTTTTGCCCCTGCGTCCGCTTCAGGATGATCCCTTGCTGAATCATCAGGCTATTAAAATTTTCATCGGGGTAAATGCTCTGCAACAGCTGGCCCAGGGACGGATAGCGGCGCAGGCGATTTTTCCCGCCGCTGCGAAACCGGGCATAGTAAGATGTTCCGTCCTGGTCCTTTATCAACTGGACGACACCCTTCCCCAGACTACCGTTGATTGGCTTGATATAGACCTGGCCATAGCGGTCGATCAATTCCTGGATCTCTTGTGCTGTCGGACTTTTGACAGCGGTCGGAATCATGATGGCACTTTTCGGGTATTTGCCGAAAATTTCATGAATGGTCCATTTATCAAAGAATCCCGGGTTGTACCATGGAATCGAATAATCGAGCTGAAGGCGGCGGCGCAGTTCCTGGAATTCGTCCAGGCTTTCTGTCCGGCGGTTGGGGAGCCGGTCATAAATCACATGCGGGAAAGGAACCGTTTTTTGTTCCCAGCCGTCCGATGTATAAAAGTACCCCTTTATGGTTTCGTGTTCCCAGTCGATATGGTGCTTGCCGAAAATGAAAGCATGAGCATGAACCGTTCCTGCAGCAGTCAGCAGCCGGGCAAAGAAGAAGGATCGTTCACCGGCCGGCCGCAGGTTCTGACCTGTGAACCCTGCGGTGAAAATGCCGACGAGCGGTCCGAGATGCAGTGTATTGTCATGCTCTATCAAGTGCAGCGGCCCTTCAGCGGGAATACCGAGTTCCCTGAACAGGGAAGCAGACATTTCCACCGTTCGGTCCAGATGCTTCGCTGCTTTTATTGTACAGGGTAGTACCGCAAGTCCAAATGCAATGGACGTGCATCCTTCTACAGAAGGGAAAAAATCTTCCGGAACAAAGATGGATGCACTGTCATCTGAGGTTTGGCGAATTTCATAAACGATTTTCCTCACGTTGGATCACTCCTTTTCGAATGAGGCCGGCGGCATAGGCAAGCGGTGCCCGGTACAGGCCGTCGGTTTTTGAAGGGTAAAGGGACCTGATTAACTGGTGGCCGGGTTTTGAATTGATATCAAGAATCCACACACTGCCGTTGCGGGCCACACCAAGATCGATCCCCAGCTCGAATAAAGATGGGAAAGCTTTTTCGAGAACAGCGGGAATGCGTTCGGTTATCGTCAAAATTTCATCCTCGACAATCCTTGCCTGAAGCTTTGAAAGCTGTCCGGTCCAGTCCGTATAACAGACAGGGGCAGCACCTGCATGAAGGTTTGAAAGGATTGTTCCCGGACGTCCGCGGCGTACGCCGATCCCCCGTTCCACCCAGCCGCCGTTTTCATCTTTTTGCAAAAGAATCCTGATATCAAAAGGCCGTTCATCATGATCGATCAGCTGTAAGTAAGGCTGCAGCAAGTACTGCTCACGATCCAGCGTGAGTCTCAGCCAGGCTTTTAGCGTATCAGCGGTGACGGCAGTTGTTTTCAGCATGTTGTTGGATTGGACATACCATATATATGATGCTTTCTCTTTTTCAATGACGATAATGCCTTTGCCCTGTGATCCAGCCGCAGGCTTCAAGATTACTTTTCCCCTGGCTTCAATATAGTCGATGACCGTTTCTGGCGAACTGGCGGAGTGTGTTTCCGGCAGATAGTGTTTCAGTGTGCTGTCTGCGCTGATAATAGCCGCAACTTTCAGCTTATCCGGCAGGCCGTTTCCGATAAAATGGCTGTCTCCTCTTTGCTTGAGCCATGAAACGATCGCTTTGCCGTCTCCAGGCGAACTGCCTGTTATCCCATAAAAACAGCGATCGTAAATGATTTCCGGAAGAGGGTGGACGGCTTTTGTCCATCCGCCTTTCGCTGTATCGAAAACAAGCCCCTCTGCCAATTCCGTTTTCGGATCGATTGAAAACGGTGTGAATTTAATAAAGTCCAAACCGAAGTCCCTGCTCCGCCTGGCTAATTGTGCGGCGTATTGAGACTCGTGATCTTCAGCTAGCGATAAAAAACCGAATCGCAATGGGATTCCTCCTTTTGTAAGACGTAACAATTGTACCGACTATCCACTGATTCGTTTATACAGTTGCCATACCCCGGCTGATGTCGATGATAGCCCTTGCAGAAGGTCGCGTGTTCTTGCTGGAGGGGGTGGCGGACATGTCTTTGGAAGGCTTGGTATTCACTTCGATGATCCACGGTTTTCCATTTGTATCTGCTGCAATATCAAGCCCGAGTTCAGCATATGTGCCATCTGCCTCACTGCTGACGGCTGCTGCTGTATTGACGGCAATTTCCCTCATAGCAAGCAGGATTTCTTTACCGCGTGTTATTCCGAATACTTCCTTTAAGACTTCCATTGGCTTCACCAGGCTGCCGCCCATGGCGATGTTGGAGACAAAGTGGCCGGGCGAAGAAAGGCGTGCGGTTTCCGAGGTGATAATCCATTTTCCGGCCGATATTTGATGGCAAAGGAACCGGAAATCAAGCGGGCTGTTGTTGCGGGATATCAACGAGAGTCCTTCTTGTGCAAGGTATCTTTCTTTTCTGATAACAGGTACGATTTCATCAAACAACTCTTCAACTGTTTGAAAGACTCTGGCAGCTGTTGCGGTTCTGGTGCTATGGAGGACAAACCCTTCTTCGGCGATAAACACCATGAAAATGTCCCTGCCCTGGCTGCCGTGAATCGGTTTGAGGTAGACCCTTTCATGTTTCAAAATCATGTTCCTTAAAACCGATTTGCTGTTGAGGAGGACTGTCTCGGGAAGATACGGGCCGATTTCCGGACAATTATCGAGCATTTCTTTCACATGCCACTTATTTAAGAACTGGTGATTGAAAAACGGGATGCTTTGTGCAATGCAGTGCTCCCGGATTTTTCCGAATGCTTCTGTCTGCTCGAACCGGCGGGAACTGACGCGGTTATGGACAATATCAGGCACCGGCACTGCCGCCTGTTTCCAACTGCCTCCCAGGTAAACCATTCCGTTCATTTGCTTAACATCCCAGTTTTCCGGGGAAAAGATATACATGCCAAGGTGCTGGTGTTGGGCATATTCGGACAGTTCTTCGTAGTAAGCTGAAAGTTTTCCGCAGGGCGGGTCTGCACCCGGATACGTTTTGTCGGCAAGAATAGCAATGAAGGGGCCGATTTTGAACATGTTTTCAGCTGACGAATAATGGACCCGAATATTAAATGTTTCATCCGGCAGTCTTAAAACGTTTTGAAGGCCTGGGCTGACAGAGAAAAGGTAGCCTTCTCCATCCATGATGGCGGGCGCTGCTGCTGCGGTTACATCACCGGCCTTAAGATGAACGGCCGGCTGGCCGGAAAGCTTAAGCCGCTTTGCCAATGATTCTGTCAGAAGAAGTTGATTTTCTGCGGGAAAAGCGCCCGGTTCCTTTTTAATATATTGCGCATGAACAACGGTGACCATAAGGACAATCCCTCTTTTATGATGGTTAATACTGGATAGGTGCGTTGTGATATCGTATACTATGTGGGCGGATGACACAGTGTGAATGTCCGCGCCTGCCTATGCGGAAAGGATACCGGGCAGGAGGGAATTCTTCCCCTGTGATTGCTGTGTCAGGCAGTTATTAAGAATATTGCTTATAATAGATTGCAATCGGAACAATTTAGCCGATCCGGCTGAATTGCGGCGATTCGTTTTATTCAGGAAGAATAGGTGGTTGATTTACATGACTGAAATAATCATCATTTTGGGCATGATTGCAGTTGGTGCGGCAATCGGGGGAGTGACTAACTCCCTGGCCATTAAAATGCTATTCAGGCCCTATAACGCGGTTTATTTGTTTGACAGGCGGCTGCCGTTTACCCCGGGGTTGATTCCGAAACGGCGCGAGGAACTGGCTAAGCAGCTCGGCAGGATGGTGGTCGAATATTTGCTTACGCCTGAAGGAATACGGAAAAAGTTCCTCGATAAAGGATTTCGCTACGAGGTTGAACAATGGGCAAAAGATGAAATGCGAAGGGTAATGGATTCAGACAAAACGATT
Source organism: Guptibacillus hwajinpoensis (assembly GCA_016841765.1). Classification (GTDB taxonomy): domain Bacteria; phylum Bacillota; class Bacilli; order Bacillales; family Bacillaceae_O; genus Bacillus_BL. The sequence continues at coordinate 71,265 of JAENYN010000005.1, read as the reverse complement.
GAGGAATCGATGGCGGCGCTCGGCACGACTGATGCTTCGTTTCGTGGAGAAGAGAAGCTGCGGTCAATTGTGGAGGAACGCTATCAAAAATGGATGGGCGCAAACGGGAACCGCAAGCTGGAAAATGTATTGCCTGAAGCCTGGAAAGACCGGACCGATGAAACGATTCCTGTCATAACCGATCTAATCATCGGCAAAATAAAGGAATATTTCAGCGGAGACGAAGGAAAGAAGGTCATCAGCCGGATGGTCGATGATTTCTTTGAAAGCAGAGGCACGCTCATGAATATGGTTCAGATGTTCATGGGGAGCGAAAACCTCACAGGGAAAGTCCAGCCTGAGCTTATCAAGCTGCTGAGCCAGGACCGCACGAAAAACACGCTTCAGAACCTGCTTGAAAAGGAATGGGGAACGGTCAAGGAGCTGAAAGTCCATACAGTAGCTGAAAAAGCGGGCGGAGATGAAAAAATCATGGCTTTTCTTCAGCAAACGGTTACTGAACAGGTAGAGCTTGGGAAGCTGTTATCGGTTCCGATCAAAGACCTTGCATCGCCGTACCGCCAGCTTGTCATTGAGACATGGGTTCCGAAAATGCTTGCATTTGCCGGCGATTTTGTCGCAGTTGAACTGGAACGCCTGATGAAAAAGCTCCATCTTGCCGATGTCGTGAGGGAACAGGTGGAGTCGTTTCCGGTTGAGCACCTTGAACAGATGGTTCTTTCCATTTCCAGAAGGGAATTCAAGCTGATCACCGTTCTTGGCGCTGTGCTTGGCGGTATTATCGGAGCGGTGCAGGGGATTGCGGTGATTTTGCTAGGGTGATTTGGCGCTCTGGATCAGGATGCGTTTTTGGCTGCGGGGCAACTGAGGTTCAGGAAGAGCGCCAATATGGGTACTGAATCAGGATTCAGTGCCTGTAATTCCAGGAAAAGTGCCAGTACATGCACTGAACGGTCATTCAGCGCCCTATGATCAGGAAAAGGAGAAGAATATAGGCACTGAAGGGTACTCCCGCACCGACAACTCGCAGTGAACCAACATTCAGCTCACCTGTTAACAAGATGATCACTTAAGAGCCCCCGCGGTAAAGTAGACACCTAGTGCGGCCGAAGCGAAACATGAACGGATGCTGAACTTCTTCCTATGGTGGGAGCGGACCAGAATTCCGTTAAAGAGGGTTAAAGAAGATAATTTTAAAACAAACTTTTTCAACAAGGGGCTTGATTTGATTTCTGCTCTCAGTTTGTTATAGTTGTGAAGAATGATTGATTCAGCCCGGAGCTGAAAGAACAAGGAGGAATAACATTGGCTAATATGTACGATGCAGCGTATGATCTGGAAAAAGAGATTCGAAACAGCGAAGATTTCAAACAACTAAAAGAGGTTTATGATAAGATAAACAGCGATGAAGTGACTAAGCGCATGTTTGATAACTTCCGCAATATCCAGCTTACCCTTCAGGAAAAGCAAATGCGCGGTGAAGAAATCACTGAAGAGGAAGTGGCACAGGCCCAGCAAACGGTCCAGCTTGTGCAGCAGCACGAAGAAATCAACAAGCTGATGGAAGCTGAGCAGCGTGTCAGCATGCTTCTTAACGACATCAACAAAATCATCATGAAGCCGCTTGAAGACCTGTACGGAACTGGTGAAGAAAACGAACAAAGCGAGCAGCAATAAGCAGTATGCACCTCCCGCCGATAAGGCGGGAGGTTTTTTTGAGCCTTTTTGCGAATGCACGTCCCTGTATCAGTTTAGGGTACCCCAATTGGAATGCCTGGCAATTGCCAGGCATTCCAATCCAAACGCGAAGGTACGGCCTGTTCTAATTTTGGGCATGTGCACATAAGCTAGTAGCAGAATGCGACAGCTGAGAAGGGGGAAGGCAACATGGTATATCGATTGCTTGCTTTGAATATTGATGGGACGGTGCTCAAGTCGAACGGCCGGCTGGACAGGGATACGAAACAGGCGGTCCAGTTCGCTAAGGATAAAGGGGTGTATGTGACACTGGTTACTGGCCGGCACTTTTCATCTGCACGGAAAGTGGCGCGTGCCTTGAAGATCGACGGGTATCTTGTGACACATCAAGGTGCGTTTGTCAGTGACGATATGAAAGACCCGATTGTGGATGAAAGGCTCACCGAGAATTTTGTATACAGTCTGGTGAGCATTCTCGAACATTTCGATTGCCATACACGCCTTGTCCATGAACGTTTTTCCATGAGCAACAAAATGAGAACGAGCAGCAATATGATTGCCAGGACAGCCATGAATGCGACCGATCCACTCTTTTATCCGATGCAATTTGTCGAGACACTGAGTGATAAGCTCATCGATGAACCGGTATCTGTCCCCAATATTGACATCTACCCGAGCAGTTACAGGGAACAGGAACGGATTGCCTCTACACTTCAGGAAGAATTGAAAGGAATCGATGTCATTGTAAAAGCGGATGGCCGGATCAGTGTTGTGCAGGCTGGTGTTTCAAAAGAAAAAGGTATGCGGCTTTTGGGCGAACATCTTGGCATCTCACCTGCTGAAATGGTCGTGATCGGAGATGCGGAAGACGACAGGGGCATGATAGAAATGGCAGGCCTTGGCGTCGCAATGGGGAACGCTCCGGCAGCCGTCAAAAAGGCGGCTGATTGGGTGACGAGATCGAACAATCAGCACGGTGTTTCATATTTGGTGAAAGAATTGTTCCGAAAACAGTTCCAGCTGAAGAAAGTAAAGGAGAAATTCAATTTATAAAGAAAGCGGTTTGTCCGCTTTGTGAGCGAAGAAGCCCGGCATTTTGCCGGGCTTTCAATTTCCAGATGAAGGACATGGACAAGAGTGGCTGCTGCAGGGCTGCAGAGCCGCAACTCATTTCCCTTTCTCCACATTGACCGGACAGGCAATGTTATGTACACTATAAGCAGTTTTATGCCCCTCGGGGCAGAGGCGCAGAAACAGATTATAAAAAGGGTGAACCATTTTGATAATAAAAGTAATCGGCCTTGATGAACAGCAGTTTCACTATAATCTTACTCATATTGCCGGGCTGTTTTTTGAAAATGCAGTCCTTACATTCGAAGATGCGCCAGATGCAAAAGCAGATTTTACGGTGGATGTTACCGAAGGGAATGCTGTCCATGTTGCCGGCAGCCTTGCTGTGAAAGGGAACGAACGCCCATTCACGAAGGAATTTGAATATCGTCCCGAGGCTGAGGAATCTGCTGATCAAGGCAAAAAGAGCCTAAAGCACGCCGTCAACTACGTCTTTTTAAGTGTTCTGCAAGACTGGACCGGAATCGATCAGCCGTGGGGGACGCTGACAGGTGTCCGTCCGACGAAGCTTCTCCATAAAAAGCTGATGGCCGGGGAAACAACTGAACATGCCCATCGTTCGCTTAAGAATAATTATTTGATCAGCGAAGAAAAGGTGGAACTGATGCAGCGGATTGTCGACCGTCAGCTTGCCGTGCTGCCTGATCTTCATGACTTGAAAAACGAAGTCAGTATATATATCGGCATTCCGTTTTGCCCAACCAAATGCGCCTATTGCACGTTTCCGGCTTATGCCATCCAGGGCAAGCAGGGGTCGGTCCATTCCTTCCTTGGCGGCCTTCACTATGAAATGAAAGAAATCGGCCGCTGGCTTACGGAACATGGGATAAATGTGACGACCATCTACTTTGGCGGCGGAACACCGACAAGCATTTCAGCAGAAGAAATGGATCTTTTATATAAAGAGATGTATCGTTCATTTCCACATGTAGAAAAGGTCCGTGAGGTAACCGTCGAAGCAGGACGGCCAGATACCATCACCGAAGAGAAGCTTGCGGTGCTCCGAAAATGGAATATTGACCGGATCAGCATCAATCCGCAGTCCTATATTCAGGAAACGCTCAAAGCGATCGGCCGCCATCATACCGTGGAAGAAACGATTGAAAAATTCCATCTGGCCCGGACAAATGGCATGAACAATATTAACATGGATTTAATTATTGGCCTTCCGAGGGAAGAGGTGTCGGAATTCACCTATACGCTGAATGAGACGGAGAAACTGATGCCGGAGTCGCTCACTGTCCACACCTTGTCTTTCAAACGGGCTTCCGAAATGACAAGGAACAAGGAAAAATATAAAGTGGCCGGCCGTGAAGAGATCGGAAAAATGATGGAGCTTGCCGCCGATTGGACGGAAGCGAAAGGCTATGCCCCTTACTATCTTTACCGCCAGAAAAACATTCTCGGCAATCTTGAAAATGTCGGCTATGCGCTTCCGGGCCGGGAAAGCATTTATAATATCCTCATTATGGAAGAGGTTCAGACAATTATCGGTCTCGGCTGCGGGGCTTCCAGCAAATTCGTTCATCCGGAAACCGGCAAAATCACGCGCCAGGCCAACCCGAAAGAGCCGAAAGTTTACAATATGGCATATGAAAAGTATACAGAGGATAAAATTGCTATACTGGAAGACATATTTGAATTACGGACAAAAGTTTGAGAAAAAGAAGGCTGTATGAAAAAAGCGTATGGTGCGTCAGCACCATACGCTTCTTTATGCTTTGGGTAATAAGGAAAAACCGGGATTGTGTGCTATCAATCAACTGCCCGAACCGAACTGGCGGCAAACTAACGCCAAAAGGATGGCGAGGCAGAATGACAATCGCCATTGTGCTTAAACTGTTAACACTTAAACGAAGCTGCTTTTCATTGACCGGATTTCATTCAAGGCTTTATGCAGGCTGCCCAGCATTGTAAGGTTTTCAAAGTTATGGCCGAGTGAAACCATAGTGCTGGCTAGTTCAGGTCGAATGCCGGTTATGACGGTTTTCACACCGATCAATGCTAATGTTTTTACGACATTGAACAGTTGATCTGCCGCATGGGTATCGACAGTGTGCACACCGGATACATCCATCACAAGATATCTGAGCCTCAATTTTTCAGCTTGCTTCAAGGTTTCCTCCATCAGCAAATAGGCCCTTTCCTCATCGATGTCGCCGATAAGCGGCAATATCCCGACGTCCGGCTCGAGCGGTACAACCGGCACAGATAGTTCCAGGAAGGCAGACCGGGCTTTTTCAAGGGATGCTTGCAGAGCATCCACATAATTGAGGCTGAAGTAATAAACTGCCTTATCGAGCAGCGGGGCGACAACTTGAATGGTCTCGAAAATTGTTGAAGCCGGCATGTCGTTCTTCTCTGCTTCCTTTTGAATCGCTTTCCATATGTATTTCCGATAGAAACTTGCATCTTTCAGGGCTTCGTTTAGCGGGATGGAGAGATTGAAAAAGTATTTTCCGTTCTTTTCGCCCCACTCGCGGATTTTTTGCTCGGCCTTGTCCGAATCCCCGCAATCAAGTAATGCTTCACCGAATAGGCTGATGAAGTTTTCCCTGATGTATAGAATTTCCGATTCGATTTCTTTAAACTTCTGTTTTTTATCTGGAGCGACCGGTTCTTCCGTTAGCCGGTGTTCGTGTACGTCCGCTGCAATTTCTCGCTGATTCTGTAATATCATGTTGCCAAGCAGCCGCAGATGGGCATTCATATATTATCCCTCCTCTGATACTGGGAACTAAAATCATTCTTTATCATAACAAGAAATTTACAATAATTAAAAAATTTTGGATCTTTTAGTCTGTGTGTCGGTCACAAGGATTCAGTTAAGCAAGGCTCGAAGTTAAGAAATGTAAGGCAGTCAAATAGACATAAGGTGAAAATAGTTTTTGGAAACAAAGAGACTCATCATCTTCATTGATGATTAGAGAGAAATTCAGTTTGTGAAGGAAAAGGAGCGTTTTTTCAATGAAAGTAATCGGGATCGATTTGTCTGGCCCCAAAAACCATCAAGATACATTTTTGGCTGTTTTTGAAAAACAAGGAAACGGGTTAAAATTTGAAAAATGTGATGGCGGGTTTGGCGATAATGCGATTCTAGCCGAAATAGCCGGCCAGAGTCACCAAGATGAAGTCGTCATTGGAATTGATGCACCGTTATCCTATCAGGATGGGGGAGGAGACAGGCCCGGTGACCGGTCTCTCAGGCAATACATCGTCAAACACGGGATGAAGTCAAGTTCAATCATGCCTCCTACGATGAATCGGATGGTCTATCTTACGCTGCGCGGCATCAGGCTGACCCGGGAGATTGCCGGTTTGCAATCTGCCCATCCTATTTCCATTGTTGAAGTCCATCCGGGGGCAATCATCGGTTCAAGGCTTGAAGCTCCTGATATTCCCTCCGTGCTGTCCTATAAAAAAGACCCGTCGGCGAGAAACGTGGTCCGGAAATTGTTTGAAAAGGAAATGCATGCAGGGCTTCCTCCAGTTATCGAGCAAGAAAGCCATTCCATTGATGCATGTGCTGCAGCACTTGGGGCCTGGCACTGGCGGGACCCAGTCCACGGACCGAAGTGGCTTTATCCTGCCGAGCCACCACTACATCCCTATGATTATTGCTGTTGATTGTTTTTCTAATTTAGTTGCCTTGCATATGAAGTCGCAGACAAGGTCATCATCCTGGTATTGAAAAAATTTATAATTTTACCAGAAATAGTGCTGAAATAAAGTTGATTGCCTGTCCGGCGCCAACAGCCGAATCTCGATTTATGCTATAATTTAAAGGTTGATAATTACCTGGTCTGTTCCTGCCGCAAGGGAATGGAAGCAGCCAATACAATTTAGAAGCAAACAGGCTTCGAAGTGAAAGCGAGTGTTCTTTATGGGACGGAAATGGAATAATATCAAGGAGAAAAAAGCGGCGAAGGATAAGAATACGAGCCGCATATATGCCAGGTTCGGCCGGGAGATTTACGTTGCGGCCAAGCAGGGAGAACCGGACCCGGAACTCAACCAGGCCTTGAAGGTCGTCCTTGAGCGGGCGAAAACGTATAATGTTCCGAAAAACATCATTGAACGCGCTATTGAAAAGGCGAAGGGCGGCGCGGAAGAGAACTATGATGAATTGCGCTATGAAGGCTTTGGTCCTAACGGCGCCATGGTGATTGTGGATACACTGACAAACAATGTGAACCGGACAGCAGCAGAAGTGCGGGCCGCTTTCAGTAAAAACGGCGGCAACCTGGGTGTGAATGGTTCGGTCTCTTACATGTTTGATGCAACGGCGGTCATCGGGGTTGAAGGGAAATCAGAGGATGAAGTGCTTGAACTGCTCATGGAGGCAGACATTGATGTCCGGGATGTTTTTGAGGAAGACGGCAATGTCATCGTTTATGCTGAACCGGATCAATTCCATGCCGTACAGGAAGCGTTCAAAAATGCCGGCATCACCGAGTTCTCCGTTGCGGAACTGACAATGCTTGCCCAAAGTGACGTCACGCTTCCGGAAGACAGCCAGGAACAGTTTGAAAAACTGATTGATGTTCTTGAAGACTTGGAAGATGTTCAGCAGGTGTACCACAACGTTGATTCAGGTGAATGATTTGCAGAATAAGAATGAAGATCCCCGGCAAAATGCCGGGGGTCTTTTCTGCTTTTAGAAAGGAAGATTCCCGGAGAAGTGGCTGATTCTGATTATAGATAAAGGAAATTATGCCTCTGTCTCTCGCCTGCAGGCTCATCAGTCGGCTGTCCCGGATGGTTACATTAAATCATGTTTGACAAGAACAGCTTTGATTTCGGAGTAACTGATCTCATCCGGCAGCCGGTCTTTAAGCGGCTTAAGCTTCTTCTCATCCAGCTGGCTGTGTTCCTGAAGAATGAGTGCTTCCGTGTCGCTGTTGAAAAATAAGTTCCAATCGAGTTCATTGCCTTCCTTCACGGCTTTGAATAAGTGGTTTTCAACGGTTTGTGCGGTAAGGCCGCGTTCTTTGGCGATTTCCTTTGTGCTGCTGCCGGCACAAAACATCTCATAGGAAATCATATGGCTTGGACGGCTGTCATCTTCCGTCTTCTTTTGGATTTCTGCACCAGAAGGGGAAGGAGAGGGAGCCTGTTTTTCGAGCGGGCCATGTTCATCAAGATAACGATCGATCCCTTCTAAAAACACTTCACCGTATTGGTCAAACTTCTTTTCTCCAACACCTTTTATCCTCAGCATCTCTTCTTTTGTTTCCGGAATGAAACGTGCCATTTCCTTCAGGCTTGCATCTGAAAAGATGACATAGGGCGGCACCCCTTTTTCACCGGCAATCGATTTCCGCAGCACACGTAGTGCTTCAAACAATCCGGAGTGATAGTCATCTTTTACAGCTGCCGCTTTCGGTAACGCCTGGACATAGACGGCTTCATTCCCTTTCAGCACTTCACCAGCGAGCGGGGTCAGCTTCAAGGTCGGAAACTTTGCGTCCTCCGTTTGCAAGTATCCGTCAGCGGCAAGGTAATTGATCAAGTTCATGATTTCCTTCTCGGTATACTGCGAGAGAAGACCATATGTTGACAGCCGGTTAAAATTGAAGTCAATGACTTTCTGGCTTTTCGAACCTTTCAGCACTTTTGCCGTCATGGAAGCGCCGAACCGTTCCCCCATCCGGGCCACGCACGATAACACCATCTGGGCTTCAAGGGTCATGTCGGCCCGTTGTTCGCTTCCGAGGCAGTTGCTGCAGCGCCCGCATGCTTCGGCCCCGGCTTCATCGCCGAAATAATCGAGGATATAACGCTGCAGGCACCGGTTCGTGTGGCAATAACTTGCCATATCCTGAAGCTTTTTATATTCCTGGCGCTTTTTAGTCTCGTCCATGAAGGACCGCTCAATCAAAAATTTCTGCAGCTGGATGTCCTTTGCAGCAAACAGCAGGATGCACTCGCTCGGTTCGCCGTCCCGTCCGGCGCGCCCCGCTTCCTGATAGTAGGACTCGATATTCATCGGCAGCGCATAATGGATGACAAAGCGGACGTTGCTTTTATCGATTCCCATACCGAATGCGTTGGTGGCCACCATGACGGCAGCCTCATCCTGAATGAAGGCAGACTGCGCTTCTTTTCGGGCGTTTTCAGACATTCCGGCATGATAACGGGCCGCATTTATGCCTTTGTCTGCAAGCATTTTGTACACCTGGTCCGTCACTTTGCGGGTCGGCGTATAAATGATTCCCGATTCGCCCGGCCTTTTTTCCACTTGATCAAGCAGGAAATCCGGCTTTGTCACCCCTTTGACGATTTGGAAATGGAGATTTTCTCTTGCAAACCCGGTGTTCACGATGTCATCTGCATCAATATCCAGCAGTGATTGGATATCAGCAATCACTTCATCAGTGGCAGTGGCCGTAAGAGCCATAAGGACCGGCAGATTCGGAAGCTGTTTTAAATTGGGTACGATAGATCGATAGCTTGGCCGGAAGTCATGTCCCCACTGTGAAATACAATGTGCTTCATCGAAGGCGATCAACGAAAGAGGGAGATTCCTGACTGCGTGGATGAAATCCTGTGATTCAAACCGTTCCGGTGCGACATACACAAACTTATAAAGGCCAGCCTGCAATTCTTGCAGCCGTTCTTGCTGTTCGGTGAAACTCAGTGAACTATTGATGAAAGTCGCTTCCACGCCGGCGGCCGTTAAGGCATCGACCTGGTCTTTCATCAGCGAGATAAGTGGTGAAATGATGACAGCCGTACCATCCTTCACGAGTCCTGGAATCTGGTAGCACAGCGATTTTCCGCCGCCCGTCGGCATGACGGCCAGTGTATTTTCGTTGTTCAGGGCATGCCCTACCGCCTTCTCCTGTCCCGGCCGGAATGAAGTATATCCAAAATATTGTTCAAGCACTTGTTTTGCTTTCGTAAGCATATTTCCCATCCTTTTGCTGCATTTGCTTTTTTAATCGTAACAAATTCGGGCAGGGAAGGGGTAGAAAAAGAAAAAATAAAAGCCATTCTTGTGAAGATGCACATACATGTGAATCAAGAAACGGTTTTCCGTTTATCTTCACACACCATCAAGACATTTCCGTCCGGATCCCGGAATGTGAAAAATGAAATATCGTCATGGATTTCAATCTCACCTGCAACTTCGATTCCTTCACTGACAATAAAGGCGTAAGAAGCCTGAAGATCATCAGTGTCAAAAAACAGCAGCGGCAGATTATCATTGGAAGGGGCTTTTCTATGATGGCTATCGAGGATGATTTGGGTACCGCTCTGCACCGGCAGGTCATATATGTTGCCTTCATGTGCTGCCTCAAGGATGGGCAGGCCCAGTAGCTTGCTGTAAAAGCCGATGGCGCGTTTCATGTCAGATACATGAATGAAAACAGCACCGGCCTGATTTTTGATTGGACTTGTCATTATCATTTCCCCTTTCTTGATACTGTTTTCAGATTAACATGATATGGAAGATAAAAGGGAAAATATTGCAATTCAGCGGCTGTGTGTGCACGATCGCATTCAGTGCCTGGGATGGGATGCCGGTAACGGCAGGGGACGAGGGAACATCCTGCACGGATGCAGATCTGCCCGGAAAACGAGGTTCTATTTCCTTTTTGTTGCACAGAAAAAACCGGCACTCATGCCGGTTTTCGCTAACAGCTCCAGGGACCCAACCATGCCACAGGACACTCGATTTTTTAATGATTGGCAGGCATGCCATACCAGGCAACCTGGCCTTAAAAGCACGAGGATCTCGTGTGTGTTGCTTCCGCTGCGAACAGATGGGGCGGGTAAAGCAAAATTCTCTATTTTCAGAAGCCTGGAAACGAGACAACCCCCCTGTATCATTTAGTGGACTCTCCATCAGAGCAGTCATGCATCCTACATGCATTGCTTCATATCTTTCTGGAAAAAAGATCACCGATTGGTACTTCGTTTTTCGAACGGAACCAACCAGGATGGCTGAGTCTCTGCAGCTGTTATATTATTTCACCTACATTATAGCATTGCGGAAACCCTTATTCTGTTGAGGAAATGTGAACTTTCAAAAGATTTTCTCTGTAAAGGCAACAATTATCTGGCAGTTTTTTTGAAAAAGTGTTGTTATTAGATAATTAAGAAAATTATAATAAAAGAAGGACTGCCGGTTTTGTTTTTGTAAACGCTTTCGATGAAGAGAAATGAAAAGCAAAGCCGGATAAAGACAGTAATCAAAAAGAGAGGAAGGGGATTGAATGGCTTTTCATCCGACAATCGGAACAATTTTTGACCAGACGGTTCTGAAGTTCCCGAAAAAGGAAGCACTGGTGGACAAGACGCTGAATAAACGGTGGACGTACGAAGAATGGCGGGATGATGTCCATCGCCTTGCAAATGCCCTTATGGAAGCCGGGGTGAAAAAAGGGGACAGGATTTCGACGTTTCTGTTCAACTCGAGTGAGCTGGCTACCGTTTTTTTCGCCAGCGCCAAAATCGGCGCGGTGCTGAATCCGATCAATTTCCGGCTCAAAGCCCAGGAAATCGATTATATTCTCAGGGACGCCAAGCCCAGGGTGTTTTTATTTGAAAAAGCACTTGCTGACCAGGTGAAAACCGTTTATGAACAGCATCCGGATACGGCATTCTGGTATATCAATGAAGACACACCTGAATATGCGGAAAACTATTATGAAAAAATGAACCGGGCTTCTGCTGACGAACCGGCTGTCGACGTAAGCGAGGATGACATGTATGCCATCATGTATACAAGCGGGACAACCGGCCGGCCTAAAGGAGTGCTTCATCGCCACCGTGATATGGTGGAAATGAGCTTGATCTGTGCTGCGGTAATCAAATTGTCGGATCAGGATACCGGGCTTGTCACCGCCCCGATGTTCCACTGTGCCGAGCTTCATTGTGCGTTCCTCCCGCGTGTTCATACCGGCGGCAGCAATATAATCATCCACCATTTTGAACCGAAACAGGTGCTTCGCGCGATTGAGGAGGAGAAAGTTACAACCTTTTTCGCGGCTCCGACGATGTGGAACATGCTTCTTCAGGAAGATCTTGGAAACGTTAAGCTTGATTCCCTCCGTATCGGGCTATATGGAGCAGCGCCAATGGCCCCTGTCCTTGTAAAAGCGGTGCGGGAGCGCCTTGGCATTGACCTGATTCAGGCATATGGACAGACGGAGATGGGGCCTGCCGTCACATTTTTGGCCGAGAACGAGCAAATCACGAAAGCCGGTTCAGCCGGCAAAGCCGCCTACAATCATGAAATCCGGGTGGTGCGGCCGAATGAAAACGGCCCGTCGGAACCGGATGATATGTTGCCGCCTGGTGAAGTGGGCGAAATCATCATCAAGGGCCCTTGCATGATGGCCGGATACTATAACAGGGAAGAGGCGACGGAAAAAGCGCTGTATAAAGGCTGGTACCATTCAAGCGATCTCGGTTTCTTGGACGAGGACGGATATTTGTATGTGGCTGACAGAGTCGACGACATGATTATCAGTGGAGGCGAAAACGTATATCCACGGGAAGTGGAAGACTTGCTGCACGCCCATGAAGGGATTCTTGATGTCGCCGTTCTTGGCGAGCCGGATGAAAAGTGGGGCGAGCGGGTTGCCGCAGTCGTCGTGAAGAAAGATGAAACCCTGACAGAAGAAGAGTTGGATGCCTATTGTAAAAACAGTGACCATCTGGCTGACTATAAACGGCCGCGGGCGTACTATTTCGTAGAAGAATTGCCGCGAAATGCGAGCGGTAAGATCCAGAAATTCCTGTTGAGGAAACAGTTTGAGGAAAAACAGGCCGATCCTACGGCTTAAAACGAGGACGATACAGAAACGGAGGAAGCACACATGACAGCAGCTTATATAAAAGAGGAACACAGCATATTCCGGGAAGCCGTCAGAAAGTTTCTTGATAAAGAAGCCCGCCCCTACTATGACCAATGGGAAAAAGACGGAATCATCCCGCGGTCGCTCTGGGCCAAAATGGGTGAAAACGGATTTCTGTGCCCATGGGTCGATGAAAAATATGGGGGATTTGAAGCAGATTTCGGCTATTCGGCCATTTTAAACGAAGAATTTGAAAAAATCGGTTCAAGCCTCGTTGGCATCGGCCTCCATAATGATATTGTGGCACCATACATCGCTGACTACGGGACGGAAGAGCAAAAACAGCGCTGGCTGCCAAAATTCATCAGCGGTGAGATGATCACAGCCATAGCAATGACCGAACCGGGAGCCGGTTCGGATCTTGCCGGTATCAGGACAACAGCGATTGCTGAAGGCGATCATTACATTGTAAATGGCGAAAAGACATTCATCACCAACGGCATCCACTCCGATCTTGTCGTGGTGGTCGTAAAAACGGACCCGAAGGCGAATCCTCCCCATAAAGGAATGAGCCTGATTGCAATTGAACGCGATACACCGGGTTTTTCCCGCGGCCGCAAGCTGGAAAAAGTCGGCCTTCATGCCCAGGATACAGCCGAGCTTATTTTTGAGGATGCGAAGGTGCCGAAGGGAAACTTGATCGGTGAAGAGGGCAAAGGGTTTTATTATTTGATGGAAAAACTGCAGCAGGAACGCCTTGTTGTCGCGATTGCAGCACAGGTGGCGGCCGAGGAAATGATGAAACAGACCCTTGACTATGTAAAAACAAGAAAAGCGTTCGGCCAGCCAATCAGCAAGTTGCAGACGGTACAATTCCGCCTTGCTGAAATGGCCACGGAAATCGAAATTGGCAGGACCTTCATTGATGATTTGATCACCCGCCATATGAAAAACGAGGACATCGTTTCACAAGTGTCGATGGCAAAATGGTGGACAACCGAAATGGCGAAGCGCACCGCCGCAGAAGGCATGCAGCTCCATGGCGGTTACGGGTATATGGAAGAATACGAGATTGCCAGAAGGTACCGCGATATTCCGGTCTCTGCCATCTACGCAGGATCCAACGAAATTATGAAGTCCATAATCGCAAAGCGGATGGGGCTGTAAAAATGGGAGCAGGTTCTCAAATGCTTGAAGGAATCCGGGTTCTTGACTTTTCCCAGTATCTCCCCGGGCCATCCGCAAGCTTGCGGCTTGCCGATATGGGGGCGGAAGTCATCAAGGTGGAATCTCCCGCCGGTGATCTTGCCCGCGGCGTCGGCGGAGGGAACGGTGGAAATAATCCAGTATTCAAGCTGAACAATGCCGGCAAGAAAAGTGTGGCTGTAAATCTGAAAGATAAAGATGAACGCAGCCGGATCCTGAATCTCATCAAAACTTCGGATGTGGTGATCGAAAGCTTTCGGCCCGGGGTTATGCGCAGGCTCGGGTTGGATTATGAGAGTGTGAAAAAAGCGAGGCACAATCTCATTTACTGTTCAATGAGCGGATATGGACAGGATTGGGATTATAGCAGACTCGGCAGCCATGATTTGAATTACATGGCGGTAAGCGGGATGCTTTCCCAATTCAAGGATAGCAGCGGCAGGCCGGTGCATCCGACGGTCACGCTTGCAGATATGGCAGGCGGAATGGCGGCAAGTGAAGCGATCACTGCCGCACTGTTCAAAAGGGAGCGAACAGGTGAAGGCTTTTATATCGATCTTTCGCTGCTCGATGCGATGGCGGCATTTTTAAGCCATCATTACACCATAAGTGCAGAATCAGGGATTGAAACGGGGATTGAACCGCTGAACGGCCGGATTGTTTCCTACCATTTATATGAAACGGAGGATGGGCGGTTTGTAAGCCTGGCCGCCCTCGAACCAAAATTCTGGCGCAATTTTTGTGAAGCTGCCGGAAAAGAAGAATGGCTATCAGCCCATTTTACACCGGCTGATCCAAGCAATCCGGTGTATGCCGCTATCCAATCTTTCTTTCAATCGAAAACGATGGAACAATGGCGGAAGTTTGGTGAAACGGTGGATTGCTGCCTGACGCCTGTCCTTGAACCCGGTGAGGCATCAGTCCATCCATTGCTGAAAGAAAGAAGGCTTGTAAGAAGGAAGAGCGGGGGAGCTGTCCTGACGGCAACCGGCTTTGGGAGGCCGGCTGGAGACCGGGGGCCGGCTCCGGGCCTTGGTGAACATACAGAAGAAGTATTTGGCACGTTATCCAGCATGAAAATAAAGGAGGATGAAAAGATATGATGAATACACCACTGCTGCTGCCGATGATGATGGAACATGCGGAAAAGTTCTTTTCAGACAAGAAAGTGATCAGCCGCACGTCAGCCGGAAAGACAGAAATGACCTACGCGGAAATCGGGCGCCGGACCAGGGCTCTTGCAAGTGCACTTGAAAAACTCGGCGTCGGGCGCGGCGACAGGGTCGGAACTTTTGCCTGGAACCATCACCGCCACCTTGAAGCGTATTTCGGGATACCGGGCATGGGCGGCGTCCTTCATACGATCAACCTGCGGCTGTCTCCCGAGCATATCAGCTATATCGTCAATCATGCCGAGGATAAAGTTTTACTGATTGACGCCGATTTGGTGCCGCTCATTGAAAGGGTGAAGGATACATTTAAAACTGTTGAAGCTTATGTGGTGATGACCGATGAAGAAACGCTTCCGGATACTTCACTTTCACCGGTCTATCATTATGAAAAGCTGCTTTCCGAAGGTAATGAAGAGTATGAGTTTGTGAAGGACCTTGATGAGAATGCGCCTGCCGGCATGTGCTACACATCAGCGACAACCGGGAATCCGAAAGGGGTCGTGTATTCCCACCGCGGCATTGTTCTCCATAGCCTGGCACTCGGCCTTGCAGACAGTGCAGCCATTTCCGAATCGGACCGGGTGATGCCGGTTGTGCCGATGTTCCACGCAAATGCCTGGGGTATGCCATTTGCGGCTGTTTGGTTCGGATCGACACAGATTATGCCCGGCCCTCAGTTTACGCCAAGAGTGCTGGCTGAATTGATCGATCGCGAAAAAGTGACCCTGACAGCC
The DNA here is from genome assembly GCA_016841765.1 of Guptibacillus hwajinpoensis. Classification (GTDB taxonomy): domain Bacteria; phylum Bacillota; class Bacilli; order Bacillales; family Bacillaceae_O; genus Bacillus_BL. The sequence continues at coordinate 55,515 of JAENYN010000005.1, read as the reverse complement.
GGCGTCCCAACGATCTGGCTCGGCCTGCTGAAAGAACTCGAAGAAGGAAACTATGAAACATCAAGCCTTCGGGCCGTGCTTTGCGGAGGGTCAGCTGCTCCGAAAGGGATGATCAAGACATTTGAATCAAAATACAACATCCCATTCATCCATGCTTACGGAATGACTGAAACTTCCCCGCTCGTTGTCCTTTCCAGACTGAAGAGCAATCAGGCCAATCTCACCGAGGATGAAAGACTTGATATCCGTGCAAAACAGGGATACCTTGTGCCAGGTGTTGAAATGAAAGTGACCGGAAAAGATGGTGAAGTGAAATGGGACGGCGAGGAAATGGGCGAGTTGCTCCTGCGCGGCCCGTGGATTGCGAGCGAATATTATCACGATGACAGGACAGAGGAGGCGTTCCGGGACGGCTGGCTGTATACAGGTGATGTTGTCACAGTCGACAGCGAAGGATTCATCAAAATTGTCGACCGGACAAAAGATTTAATCAAGAGCGGCGGGGAATGGATTTCATCGGTTGATCTGGAAAATGCCCTGATGGCTCATGAAAGCGTTTTTGAAGCATCAGTCATAGCGGTTCCGCATGAAGAATGGCAGGAGCGGCCGATTGCCGCCGTTGTCCTTAAGGATGATTACAAAAACAAGGTGACGAAAGAAATGCTGCTGGACTTTTTGCGTCCGCAGTTTGCAAAGTGGTGGCTCCCGGACGACATCGTCTTCATGGAAGAAATTCCAAAAACGTCTGTCGGGAAATTCCTTAAGCGGGCCCTGCGGAACCAGCTGAAAGATCATCTGTCTTCGCCCCGGGCATGATAGGGGGCTGTTTGAAAAAATAGAAAGGCAGAGATAATCCCCGGTCTCGTGCCGGTTCTCCAAAGAGGAATTGACACAGCGGAAAAAGGAGGCCTGACTTCTTAGTCAATGGCCACTTCAGAATCATCCCATACTGAATAACGTTTAATACAAAAAACAGGGGGAGATGGACGGATGCATTTAGGGTTGACACTGGAGCGGAACGTATCCAGGCTTGGCGAGAAACCGGTACTTGTATTTGAAGGAAGGACAACATCTTATCGGCAGTTGAACGCAGAAGTGAACCGGATTGCCAATGCCATGATTGACGCTGGAATTAAAAAGGGCGATAAAATCGCCCTGATTATGAAAAACTCCGATGAGTTTGTGAAAGTTTTTTATGCCATAATGAAGACCGGTGCGGTCGCAGTCCCGGTAAACTTCCGGTTAACCGCATCAGAAATCAACTATATTTTGAATGATTCCGATTCCGTGATGGCTGTTTTTGATTCTGAATTCGCGGACGTCATCAGCAAAGCGGCGGAAGGGATCGATGCCATCCGCCATAAGGTTTCGGCAGGCGCCAGCAAAAAGCCTGGACAGATTTCGCTGGCAGAATTCCGCTCAACAGATGACAGCAACCCGGATGTCGATATTAGCGAAAGCGATGATGCACAAATTTTGTATACGAGCGGCACTACCGGGCGGCCGAAGGGTGCGCTGCTTGACCATCACCGTGTATTCCATGTCGGCGTCAATCTGATGGCGATGATGGCTGTCACCCCTGAAGACAGGATGATTCACCTGGCACCGCTTTTCCATTGTGCCGAGCTGAATTTGTTCATGGTCCTCGGCACATTTGTCGGCTGTACGCAGGTCATCCATAAAGACTTCAATCCGGTAGATGTGCTGAAAGCGATCGAAGACCATAAGATCACTCTTTTCTTTGGCGTGCCGACGATGTACAACTTTCTTCTGCAGGTGCCCAATGCAAACGAATTCGATTTGTCGTCCATCAGGGCCTGTGCATATGGAGCGGCTCCAATGCCGGTATCACTCATCGAAAACTCAATGGAACTGTTCGGCCATGACCGGTTCTATAATTTGTGCGGTTTGACAGAAGGCGGTCCGACAGGCATTTGCCTCACTCCGGAAGGCCATAAGATAAAACTCGGTACAGCTGGAAGGCCGATTCCTGGTACGGAAGCAAGGATTGTCGATGAAAACGGTGAAGATACAGAGCCCGGCCAAATCGGCGAATTCATTTTACGCGGCGAAACGATTATGAAAGAGTATTACAACAAGCCGGAAGAAACACAAAAGGCGCTGAAAGACGGCTGGCTGTATACTGGCGATCTTGCAGTCATTGATGAAGACGGCTATATTTCGCTAGTCGACCGTAAAAAAGACATGATCATCTCAGGCGGAGAAAATATCTATTCAACTGAAGTGGAACAGGCCTTGTACAGCCACCCGCAAATTCTTGAAGCGGCCGTCATCGGTGTTCCGCATGAAGTATGGGGTGAAACAGTCGCAGCTGTCATCGTGCCGAAAGAAGGGCAGACGGTCGACCATGAAGAGGTGAAGGAATATTGCCGGCAATCACTTGCAGGATACAAAGTGCCAAAAATCTTATATGAAATGGAGCAGCTTCCGCGCAATGCATCAGGTAAAGTGCTGAAATATCGGCTTCGCACCCAATATTCAGAAGACGAATCAGGAGGCAAAAAGGTGAATACGTAAGCCTTCCAATCGCGAATCAGAGCCTTCCCATGAATGCAGAGTCCGGGATTTCCCCCATTTAAAAAGGAAAACAGGCCCAGTTTGTCGAATGATAAAACAGAAGGCTGAACAGCAGGAATACGGCCCGCTGCATGATAGCTGACGGAATGCCCTCAGCTTCCATGGGCGGGTTTTACTTTGAACAAAGGCTGAATCTTGTACATAACGAAAAAATAGGAGTGATAAAATGGAGCTTCTCAGCGAAATGAAAACGATCAACCTTCAAAAAGAAGGCAGGGTTCTCTATCTTGAACTGAACCGGCCGGATGTACTGAATGCGATGGATGTCGAGATGATCCAAGAATTAAATGAAGCGATGCGCGAAATCAGGGGCCGCAACGAAGATGTTCTCATCATCACAGGGAGCGGGCGGGGATTTTCCGCAGGCGGTGACATCCGGACGATGCTGACTGAATTGGATGAGTCCCAGTTTAACCCTGTCATGGACAAAATCGGGGAAATGATCAGGTCGCTTTACACAATGCCGAAACTGGTCATCAGTGCGGTTCACGGCCCTGCAGCCGGGCTGGGCTTCAGCTTTGCCCTCGCTGCGGATTATCTGATTGCGAGCCCGCAGGCGAAATTCGCTATGAATTTCATCAATATCGGCTTAATACCGGATGGCGGCGGCCACTTTTTTATGGAAAAACGGCTTGGTCCCGAAAAAGCGAAACGCATCATATGGGAAGGCAAAAACATGCAAGCAGCCGAAGCACTCGAAACAGGCTTAATTGATGAGATTGCCGGTGAAGATGTCCTGGCTGCAGCCAGGTCAAAAGCGGAAGATTGGCTGAGCCGGCCGGTGCTGGCGATGATCGCGACAAAGCAAATCATGGCTGACCTTAATACTGAAAGGCTTGACCGTGTGCTTGGAATGGAAAAAACGAAGCAGCTGGAGATGCGCAGAACAGAGGATCACAAGGAAGGGATCACCGCTTTTTTGGGTAAGCGCAAACCTGAGTATAAAGGGCGCTGACATCCGGATTCCCGGGATAGGCCGGTGGCGGCTGAATAGTGGTTGTGTATGTTATGGCAGTCATCAGGGGGTTCTTGAAATATAGGCATTGAATGAGGGTTCAGTGCTTATATTGATGTACTTTGTTAAAATATAGGCACTGTTTGAAGATTCAGTGCCTATAATCTTCTCGTTCTTCTAATTTTAGGCCCTGGATGGAGAGTCAGTGCGGATAATTCTCTAATTCATCTGATTATCTGCACTGAATGAAGATTCAGTGCGCCTACTCATCGCATTCTCCTGATTATGTGCACTGAATAAAGATTCAGTGCACATAATCCCGCCGGTCGCGTAATTACAAGCACTGAATAAAGATTCAGTCTCCCATAATCGTCCCCGGTCGCCTAACAACAGGCACTGAATAGTAGTTCAGTGGCCGAAAGATACACTCCTGCCGGGCCTTAGCTGTCCCTTATCTCCCGCAGGGCATGAATAAACTTCCCAAGCTCTTCACCGCACGAAGAAAATGGCAGCCATTTCCACCACTAGAACCCATACGCATCAATTACCAGAGTCATTGTTTAAAATCGAAAAATACGATAATAATAGTAATAAAAAAAGACCAAAACACGAGGTTTGGTCTTTTTCATATGGTATTTCGCTTTTTTTTTCATGAATAAGGAATTGCAGAAACCTGCCGAAACGACCGCTCTTTATGAGTTTTCCGCTATCAATTTTTCCTTTAGCGTGTCGAGGAGTTGAACATGACAAGCTCGCCGGCGGAAGAGGTGACGCGGTAGTTCCGTTTTCCATACCCTTCATCTTCAATGCGGTTGCCTCCAATTTGTTTTGCATCGTCATCATTTGGTGCTTCGAATGTTTCTTCGAGCAGCTTTTCGCCGCTTTCATCAAAAACGGTGAGTGTATAGGTCTTCATCTTTTACATCCCCTTTGTCGAATTTCGCCTAATAAACATATTCGGAGTCATTTCTTGTTTTCCTCCTATTTATTGCAAAAAAAGTGAAACCTGAATGTTTGTGCAAACGTTATAATAGAAGGAGATAAGGAGGGACAATTATGGCTCTTAAGATCGACCATGTGACAAAACGTTTTGGTTCGTTTACGGCAGTAGATGATTTAACGATTGAAATACCAGAAAACAATATTTTCGGATTTCTCGGAGCCAATGGAGCGGGAAAGACAACAACCTTCAGGATGATCCTTGGCCTGCTCAATATCAGCGAGGGCACGATTACATGGAATGACAAGCCGATCAATTATGAAACAAGCGACATGATCGGATATCTTCCGGAAGAAAGGGGCCTCTATCCGAAGCTTAAAGTCCGGGAGCAATTCCTGTATCTTGGGAAGTTGAAAGGAATGACAAAAAAAGATGTCATCCAGGAGGCCGAGTACTGGCTTGATCGATTCCGCGTCCCTGATTATATGGATAAAAAGGTCGAGGAGCTGTCCAAAGGGAATCAGCAAAAAATACAGTTCATCGCGGCTGTCATTCATCGACCGAAATTGATTATCCTTGATGAGCCATTCAGCGGACTGGATCCGGTGAATGTCGAAATGCTGAAGGAAGCCGTCATCGATTTAAAAGAAAGAGGATCATCGATCGTGTTTTCCAGCCATCGGATGGAACATGTCGAGGAATTATGTGAAAACCTGTGCATTCTCCAAAACGGGAGACCAATTGTTTCAGGTTCATTGCGTGAAATAAAGCGGTCATTCGGCAAGAAAAACATTGAGATCCGGGCTGATTTTGATATGGCGGACCTTGAAACGGCACCGGGAGTCGTTAGGAGCCGGAAACAGGCTGACGGCATAATACTGCAAGTTGAAAATGAGGAAGCGGCTGCAGGTGTTTTTGAGCTGGTAAAGGATCGCGGGTTTATTCGGAAGTTTGAATTGGAGGAACCTTCATTGAATGACATTTTCATCGAAAAGGCCGGTGCTTCCTATGAATAAGTTTTGGATAATTCTATCTCATACATATCTCACCAGGCTGAAGTCAAAATCGTTTATTATCACGACGCTGTTAACAGCACTTATTATTGTCGGACTTGCCAATGCATCCCAGATTGGAGATCTATTCAACGGCGGGAAGAATAAAACGTCGACGGTTGCCGTCGTAGACCGGACAGAAACTTCGCTTGCACCGCTCAGGGCCCAGTTGGATGCAGCAGATGCAAAGATAACGCTTGCCTCCTTTTCCGGTTCTGAAAGTGAAGCGGAGCAGCAGGTGAAGGATGGTGAGTTCACGGGGCTGCTGATTATTGAGACAGGGCCGGATGAGCTGCCGCAGGGGACATACAAAGCGATGCAAATTGCGGAACAGAAGGTGTCCGGCGCTCTCGAGAATGCTTTGCAGCAAGTAAAAGTGGCCGCTGCAACCAACCAGCTCGGGCTCAGCAGTACAGAGGTGGCTGCTGTTTACAGTCCCGTACAATTTGATCAGGAAGCGCTTTTGGCCAGTGCCAAAACAGCCGAGGAACTGAATCAGGCGCGCGGGCTCGTTTACATTTTACTGTTTGTCATCTATTTCTCGGTTATTTTCTATGGGAATATGATTGCAATGGAAGTTGCGGTTGAGAAATCTTCGCGCGTGATGGAAATCATCATTTCCAGCGTTTCACCAGTCAAGCAGATGTTCGGCAAAATTTTGGGCATTGCATTGCTCGGTTTGACACAGTACATTTTCATCATTGGAATCGGTTATTTTTCTTTAAAAGAAAACATGGACGAACTGAGGGGCGGATTTTTTGAGGTCATGGGCCTTGATGGTTTGCCGGCAGCCACTTTCGTGTATGCTGTCGTGTTCTTTATTTTAGGCTACTTCTTTTTTGCGACGCTGGCCGCCATGCTGGGTTCGCTTGTAAGCCGCATTGAAGACGCCCAGCAGATGATCATGCCGATGACGCTTCTGATTGTGGCCGCCTTTATGATTGCGATGTTCGGGTTGACCAATCCGGAGACGATGTTCATCACCATTATGTCTTTTATCCCCCCTTTCACGCCGATGATCATGTTCCTGCGTGTCGGCATGCTGGACATTCCGGCATGGGAAGTGGCCCTCAGTATCGGCCTGATGATAGTCACGATTGGGGCCCTTGCCGTACTCGCTTCAAAGGTCTATAGGGGCGGTGTGCTAATGTACGGCAAGTCAACATCTTTGAAAGATATGAAGAAAGCGATGGAGCTTTCAAAGCAGTAATCGGAAACCCGGGGGAAAAGTCCTCCGGGTTTTTCTGCAGTGCACAATCCTATGTCGCAGAATAACAATTTTAGTCGATAATTCGACAGGGGCCTTCAGTACAAGTAAAATATAGAAAAGACTTACGGAAAGGGTGCTTTACCATGCATTCGCTGCGTTTCATCCATGCGGCCGACCTGCATCTTGATAGTCCGTTTAAAGGGTTGCGGTCGCTTCCAGCCAGGCTGTTTGAAAAAATGGAAGAGAGTACATATACGGCGCTGAAGCGCCTTGCAGATACAGCGATTCGGGAGCAGGTGGATTTTGTCGTGATTGCCGGAGACGTATTTGACAATGAGAATAGGAGCCTGCAGGCCCAGCTACGGTTCAACCGTGAGATGTCCCGCGTTGCCGGCGAAGGGATCGGCGTGTATGTTATGCACGGAAATCATGACCATGTTTCCGGCACGATGAATGAACTGTCATGGCCGGAAAATGTATACTTTTTTCCGCCCGGCAAGGTTGAGATGCTTCCTTTTTATAAAGAAGGAAGTCTTGTCGCCGGCCTCTACGGCTTCAGTTATGGGGAGCGGTCCACAACGGAAAACATGACGCACCATTACCGGAAAGAATCCGGTCCGCTTTACCACATCGGCGTCCTTCACGGCAGCGAAGAGACAAGTGAGGGACACAGCCGCTATGCCCCGTTTAAGACGTCTGACCTTGCTGATAAGGAGTTCGATTACTGGGCCCTCGGCCATATCCATAAACGAAGCCGCTTAAGCATGTATCCTCCGGTTGTCTATCCAGGTAATCTCCAGGGACGGCACCGCAAAGAAACAGGTGATAAAGGCTTTTACCTTGTGGAAATACAGGCGCCGGGAGAGGCAGCTGAACTTTACTTCAATTCAGCTTGTTCAGTCAAATGGAGTACAGTCGATCTGTCAATCAGCCGGCTCGCCAATGTGACGGAACTTACCGGGGTGCTTGAAGATTCGATGGAGGAATCGAGAACAGAGGGGCAAGGTGTTTTGCTGGATATCCGATTTATCGGTGACGGCCCGCTGCACGTTGAACTGCAACAGGAAGGATTTCTTGAGGAATTGGCTTCCGTTATAAATGAAGGTGAGGAACTGGAGGAATCATTTGTATGGATCAATTCATGGCAAGTTGAAACAGTGCCGAATTGGAATCGGGAAGACCTGGCAGCTGACGGCCACTTTCTCGGTGATTTGATCAGGACGATTGACGTCTTTGATGAAATAGAGGAAACACTTGCGCCCCTTTATCGCCACAAAAAAGGAAGAAAATATCTCTCCCGTCCGGATGAAATGGAAAAACGCCAGCTCCTGGAGGATGCCGAACGGCTGCTCCTCAATGAACTGCTGAAGGAAATGGACTAAAAAGGAGGCGTGATGGATGAGGATTGCATCTTTACATATCTATGGGTTTGGCGGCCTGGAGGACATGAAGCTTTCTTTTCAACCGGGCCTTCAGCTGATATATGGCCAAAATGAAGCGGGCAAATCAACGTTGAAGGCTTTTATATTAAGTGTCCTGTTCGGTTTTCCGGCACGACAGCAAAAAGCGAATCGCTATGAACCGAAAACCGGCATGAAATATGGGGGAAGTGTCACTCTCGATATCGAACAGCGGGGACTTGTCACGATTGAGCGGGTGAAAGGCAAAGCAGGCGGGGAAGTGTCCGTTTTATATGAAGATGGGTCAACTGGAACCCGCGACGATTTGCATAACCTGCTCAAAGGCATGACCAGGAGCAAATTCGAATCGATTTTTTCATTTGGTCTTGACGGGCTTCAGGAGCTTGAAAATGTGAATGCGGACCAGGTCGGAGAATATTTGTTTGCGGCCGGAATGACGGGTGCCGGTTCACTGGCGCGTGTTGAAAAGCAGCTTCAGAAAAGCCTGGAAGATTTATATAAACCAAACGGGCGCAAGCCTTTGCTCAATCAGAAGATGGTTGAGGCGACCGAACTCGAACAGATTGTAAAAAAGAAACAAGAAATGTTGAAAGACTACGAAGAAGCGGCAAGAGAGCGTTCGATCCTGCAGGAGCAAACAGAAGCACTCCAGGCTGAAATCACAGAGTTGAAAAACAACCTCGAAACGCAGCGGCTGGTAAAGTCGGTCATGCCGTATATCGAGGAAAAAGATAAACTGTCAGCTGAACTTCATGAGTTGGATGCCCCGGCTTCATTTCCGAAAAACGGCCTTGAAACACTTGCTTCCCTGCAATCCCAGCTTGTGCCGCTCAATAGCAGCCGGAAAGGGATGGCGGCCAGGGAAAAACAATTAAAAGAAGAGTATGATGCCCGAAGTGTCGATGATAATTTGCTTAGTTTTCAAAAACAGGTTATTGAACTGTATGAATACAAGCCGCTGCAGCTGAAAACCCGTGAAGAATCCCGCTCGGCCAGACAGGCAGCAGACAGAAGCTATGAGGAACTTGAAAAGGGATTTGGTGATATTGGGCTTCCGGCCACCAGTGAAAGTGCCGAACACCTGAAAGAAGTCGTTCAAACGAAACCTGTTTTGGATGAGCTTCACAGCCGCAAGGTTAAACTGGATGAAAAAAAGGCGCTTTTGGACCGCAGTTTCCAGGAGGCCAAGTCAGAGCTTGAATTTGCTGAAAAGGAAACGGAGCAGCTTAAGCGTGACATGTTACCTGTACATACCCGGAGAGAATTTGAAGAAAAGCTGGAAAGGATCAGTGGCAGAGCGGAACAGGAAGCCCGCAAAAAATCCCTTGAAGGTGCACTTGCTTCTTTGCCGAATGAAAGCAGGCAAAAAGAAAAGGCAGGCAGGCCGCTGCTTCCGGGCGTCATCCTGTTTGCCGCCACAGCACTCGCTTCCTTATTTTTGCTTATCGAACAAAACTGGCTGATTCTTGGCCTGGTGCTGCTTGTGGCAGGGACCGGTGCGCTGCAGATTTTTTCTATCCGGAAATCCTCCGGAAATGGAAAAGAGTATTCGGCTGAGAGAGCTTACCTGATTGAACAGCTCAAACGACTTGACACGGAACTTGCTGAAAGTGATGGTTCAGAACTTGACGGCATTGAACTTGAGCGGCAATTAAGGAAAGATGCGGAGACCAAAACCAGGGCAGACCGGGCTGCAGATCGGATGGCTGCAGCCGAAAAACAGTTCGATAAAGTCGTCAAGCAGTTCGAGGAATGGGAGCATGAATTCAATGAATTTGCCGGCAATAAGGAACAGTGGTGTACCGGTGCCGGTTTTTCCCCTGAACTTCCTCTCTCCCTTCTGCAGAAAAAAATGGCCGCTGCAGAAGAGTTGTCCAGAGCATATGAAGACTGGATGCGTCAGCGGAAAATGGCTGTTCAACTTGAAAAAGAGTATGCCGATTATGGAGAGCGGGTGGCGAGTCTTTGCATGAAGGCGATGCCTGATGACCACCCTGGTGATCCCGTCGCCTCAATTGAACTGATATACCGCCGCCTTCAAGAAGAGCTTGAAAAGAAAAATGCCAAAAACCAGATCGGAATCCAGCTGTTCAATTTGCAGACAGACATGAACCAGTTCGACGGACGGATTGACTCCATCCGCCAGGACATAAAAAAACTTCTCACTTCTGTAGGAGCGAATACTGAGGAAGAGTTCATCCGCCTTGGCAAGAACGTGGAGGAACAGGGAAGAATTGAGCATGAACTGGCAAATATCGACGCTCAAATTACAAGGTTGCTTGAAGGCCGGATTGGGGAAAAGGAAATCAAGGAGAAAGCCCGCAATATTACCCCCGATGCATTAGGAAATCTGGAAGTTTCACTCACGGCTGCCGAAGGGAAAGGTAAGGAAAAAGAGAAACGCCTTGCAAGACTTGAGGAAAAGATGGTATTAATGATAGAAGACGGGACTGCGGCTGATGCTGTCCACAAATTTGAATATAAGAAATCCGATTTTGATCGGGAAGCAAGAAAATGGGCGGTTCACGCCCTTGCGGCACGTCTGCTGGAGAAAACGAAAGAGCAGTACCGGGAAACAAAGCTTCCGCAGGTCATCGAGGAATCTGAACGTATTTTCGCGATGTTGACTGGCGGCCGTTATGTAAGAATCCATGTTCCAGGGGGCAAAGACACTTTTATTGCCGAGCGGTTTGATGGCTTCCGTTTTTTGCCCAACGAGTTAAGCCAGGCAACAAAAGAACAAATGTATCTGGCCATTCGCCTGGCACTGGCAAAGGTTTATCCTGTGTCTGTGAAGTTCCCGCTCTTAATTGATGACGGATTTGTCAACTTTGACAGGGAGCGGACTGATACGGTAATGAACTTGTTGGAAAAAGAGGCGGGTCATCGGCAAGTTTTCCTGTTTACCTGTCATCCCCATCTGCTCGAGTCTGTCAATCATTCAAATGTCATCCATTTGAGCAGCGAAGGGGCGCAGCATATTCCAGCTGAAAGGTAATTAATGTTTTGGAGGTAATATTGGTGAATGAACAGCAATCCGCAGAAGAATGGGGCGAATATGAAGAATTAAAAGAAAAATTCATCCAGATAATCGCCAGTAATATGGGTTTGTATGGCTTGAACCAATCGATAGGCCGCCTGTACGGCACAATGTATTTCGCGGGACAGCCGATGACGCTTGATGATATGCGGGAAGCCCTTCATATGAGCAAGACAAGCATGAGTACGGGTGTAAGGACTCTCCAGGAAATGAAAATGGTAGAGCCTGTTTTTAAGAAAGGTGTACGCAAGGACCTTTACCAGACATCCGAAGATTGGTATCAATCGTTCATGGAGCACTTCTCCAAACGATGGAAAAGCGGCACCAGGCGCAACGTGGAAGAAGCTGAAAAAACAAAGAAGAAATTAAGCATGATCCGGGAAGAAACAGAAGACAGCAAATTGATTGCCCACATTGATGATGATATAGCAAAACTGGACTATGCTGAGGAATACTATTCCTGGCTGCTTCAATTCATTGAAGTGGTGGAAACAGGGAAAATCTTTGAGTTCATTCCCCGGCCGGAACAGCCGAGAAAAAGGAGATGATTGGCGGGAGCCATGAATCTCCTTTTTTGCTTATCAAGGGAGGATTTCGACGCAGCTGCCAATTTTAAGAATATAGATAAGGGGCATCTACGCCTGTGTCTGCGTCTAAAGGCTGGTCCATCGGCGGATTTTCTCTAATTGTTTATCCGGATATTATCAAATTTCCATTTGTATATAATTGGCCATAACCCAGGATGAGTTGTTGAGAGGCGAGTTGGACTGTAACATACAAGAGCTGGACAATAAATTGGATAGGATGAGGAGAAAACGGGGTTTATAGAATTCAGTGCTTGTAATTTGTTCATTTAACTGATTATAAGCACGAAGACCCTTCTGCCGTGCCTGTAATGCAGGACCTGGTCTGATTATAGGCACGAGGACCAGACTGCCGTGCCTGTAATGGCAGCTCCTCTTTAATTATAGGCACGGGAACTACCGTACCGATATTTTGTTTCACTGAATTTATAAAGTTTCAGTTGTTTGGCAATCCGTTTATTGTTTCGTTTGTTTTTAATCCATTCAATGAAGTATTATGCGTGATGGATAACAGAAGGGGGTTATTGCGCAAGGCGCCAGCGGCTATTGTCATAAGCGGGCACCTTGCGCTTTTGTACCTGATAAAAGTTTAAATTGCCAGCAAGGCAATGCAGCGGATAACTAGTGAATGCAATTGGGCCTCTGACTGCACCTGGACGCTCGTTCGTCCTGCGCCTGCACCCGCCTGGCAAGATGGGAAATCAATGGCATTTCCTTCGTTAATAATATAAAATAAAAGGTTGTATGGAAGTTTGAAACAGCTGTAAGAATCGGCTGTTTATGCACATAGATTAAAAGAGTGAGAAACGGAACGGGGGAAATAGCGTGAAAAAAGGTATTGTCCATCATGAAGTGGGCGAGCAAGTCGATGTTCATTTGTTGATCAAATCATCTGTAAAAGGTGTTGCAAGTAACGGAAAACCATTTTTGACCCTTATATTTCAAGATAAATCCGGAGAAATTGAAGCGAAGTTGTGGGATGCCTCCACTGAAGATGAGCAGCATTATGCGGCTGAACAAATTGTGAAGGTACTCGGAGATATTACAAATTACCGCGGACGGAACCAGCTTAAAATCAGGAATATCCGCCCTGCTCATCCGAATGAGCAGGTGAAACATGAGGATTTCATTGAAACAGCACCTCTTTCAAAGGAAGAAATGCAGGAACGGATTACCCAGTATATTTTTGCAATGGAAAATCCGAATATCCAGAGGATCACCCGCCATTTGTTGAAAAAACATGCCGATGCGTTTTTCGATTTTCCGGCTGCGACTAAGAATCATCATGAATTTGTGTCAGGTCTTGCATATCATGTTGTTTCGATGCTGGATCTGGCGAAAGCAATCGGGAACTTATATCCGTCACTTGATACCGATTTGCTTTTTGCCGGCATCATTCTCCATGACCTCGGCAAAGTGACTGAGCTATCCGGACCTGTGGCCGCTTCTTATACAAAAGACGGGATCCTGCTCGGCCATATCAGCCTCATGGTCAATGAGATCGGGAAAGCCGCCGAAGAATTGGCGATTGAGGGCGAAGAAGTGACCATTTTACAGCACCTGGTCCTCAGCCATCATGGCAAAGCGGAATGGGGCAGCCCGAAACCGCCGATGATCAAAGAAGCGGAGATTCTGCATTATATTGACAATATTGATGCGAAAATGAATATGATGGACCGGGCCCTTGATAAAACAAAGCCTGGCGAATTTACAGAGCGGGTGTTTGCTCTGGAAAACAGGTCGTTTTATAAGCCCTCGTTCCATAACTGATATCCAGGCCATTCTGCATGCTTTTGGAAATGGCGATAAAAAAGAATAGAGGGACTTATGATGAAATGGAAAGATTGGGATCCTAATTTGAAGATTAGGCTCGCCGGTGAAGGGCTTATGAATGTTCTGTTTTGGATGTTCTTTCCCTTCATGGCGATTTATTTTGCTGACACCCTTGGTAAAACGACAGCGGGAATGCTGCTGATCGGCTCTCAGGTTGTGTCAGTGTTTGCAAACTTGTTTGGAGGGTATGCAGCAGACCGATATGGGCGCAAGAAAATGATGGCCGCTTCGGCACTGGGCCAGGGAATCGCTTTTATGGTGTTCGCTTATGCAAATTCACCATGGTATCAGTCGGCATTTGTGACATTCCTGGCATTTTCAGCCCTGGGTGTTTTCGGCTCGCTGTACTGGCCTGCAAGCCATGCCATGGTGGCGGATGTCGTACCTGAAGAACACCGGAGTTCTGTGTTTGCGGTTTTTTATACGGCAATCAACATTGCAGTTGTCTTCGGACCGGTGTTAGGCGGATATTTTTTCTTTGAGCACAGATTCGGACTGCTTGTTGCCGGGGCACTGATCAGCTTTGGGCTGTTCGCTGTCTTGCAGCGTTTTTTGAGGGAAACGATTCCCGAAACAGGGAACAGGCCGATGCTCAAAAACAACCGGGATGTGAAATGGCATCGTGCAATCTTATCGCAGCTTGAGGATTACCGGGTCATTTTATATGACCGGACGTTCCTAATGTTCATTGCAGCAGGCATCCTCGTTGCCCAAACGTTCATGCAGATGGACTTGTTAATGGCGGTTTATACGAACGAAGTTGTCGGCAAACAGACGCTGTTTGCAATCGGCGAATGGGAATTTGCGTTAACAGGCGAAAAGGCGTTCAGCCTGATCATTGCTGAAAACGGCTTCCTCGTTGCGCTTTTCACTGTCGTTGTGACCCGATGGATAGCAAAATACCCTGAACACAGGGTGTTCGTTGCCTCGTCCCTTACATATGCCGTTGCCATATTATTGTTCGGCAGCTCCGGCAACGTATGGGTCCTATTTGCGGCGATGGCCATTTTTACGGCAGCCGAATTGATGGTTGTCGGCATACAGGAAAGCTTTATTGCGAAACTGGCGCCCGAGTCGATGCGCGGCCAATATTTCGCTGCTGCCTCTTTGCGGTTCACCATCGGGCGGACTATCGCCCCGATTTCCATCCCGCTGACATTATGGGTCGGATACGGCTGGACATTCGCCATCCTGAGCTTTCTTGCTGTTCTGGCTGCTGTTTTGTATTACAGCATGTTCAAACGGATGAAGGGAGCAGGAAACGGGCAAACGGCGGCACCTGTGGAAACGGCCTAAAGAAATGAACTCCAATACGCATATTTCCAGCTTTTCAGCCATATGTATATAGCATCTAAGGCTTGTCTGAAAGGAGTGGAGGAGATGCTGCTGCCCTGGTGGATTTATTTTGTTTTTGCCGGAATTGCAGGGAGTGCATTTATGCTGATTAAAACAGTGATAGATGAAAAGAAGATGGAGCAGTACTACATTGAAAAAGAGGGAAGAGTGTACCTCGACCGGATAAGGGAAGAAAAAGAGAGGAGAAAAGATAGAAAAAGGCAGCATCAGGCTGGATGACGGCAGAGGTGAAAGCCAATCTCCAGCAGGACATCTAATACAGCCTTTAACAGAATTAATCCTCGTCAATAGCCTGTTCCGGATACAACAACCATTACCAAAGCCTTTCATGAAAAAAATCCTGCCTGCCGGCAGGATTTTTCGTTATTATTGTGCAGGCGGCTGTTCTTGAGCCGGTGCATCCATCAAGTCTTTGAACTCTTTTTCTTTAATATCGATATCGGCTTCTTCAATGATTTTTTGGACTGCATTCGGATCAGCTTTCTGCTGGGCAAGTGTCGCTTTGATTTCGTCTTTCATTTCTTTATAAGGCTTTACTTCTTCTTCAGCCGGCTTCTTGTCGGTCACTTTGATCACGTGGTAGCCAAACTGGCTTTTCACGGGATTGCTGACTTCCCCGACTTCCAGGCTGTATGCTTTGCTTTCAAATTCAGGCACCATATCGCCAGGACCGAAGTAACCAAGGTCCCCGCCGTTCTGGGCAGAAGGATCTTTGGAGTACTCTTTTGCAAGTTCCTCAAACTTAGCACCGCTCTGGATCTTTTCATATACCTCATTGGCGGTTTTCTCATCCTCGACAAGGATATGGCTCGCTTTCACCTGGGTTTTCATTTTTTCGTAATAATCCTTCATTTCTTCCTCGCTGATGTCCACAGATGCCTGCATGGCTTTTTCCCGCAAAATACCGGAACGGATATCCTTCTTGAAGGCTTCTTCATCAGGATAGCCGTATTGCTGCAGCACCATATCGAATTGATCGCCGTACTGGCTCTTCAGTTCGTCCATGCGCTTTTGGACTTCTTCATCTTTGACGTCGAATTTTTCTTCAAGAATTTTATTTTCAACCATTTCTCGTAAAACCCGGTCCCCGACACGCTCTTTCATTTGTTCGTATAAATCCTGCTGTGTCACATTGCCGGCGCTGGTTTCAACAAGTACTTTCGAATTATTTTCCCCGCCATCGCCGCTGCATGCCGATACTGCGAAAATACTCGCTGCAGCAGTAATGGAAATGAGTACTTTTTTCATAATCTACACTCCTAAAAAGATGTTTTTTCTGTTTGCAGTATGTCCAAAATTCACAATAACTACTATAACATACAGAAGGCAGAGATTAACAGTATTTTTCTTTTTTAAGGATATCTTGAAAATCAACTAAAAGGGTTAGCGGCAGCTGTGAAGCCCTGGCTTTTAGGAAAGCTTTCCGAAACAAATTTTCTCGAAGATAGGTGAATGACTATACACATCAGTAACGGGAGCCATAGGATATGGTGAACCTTATAAAGGAGGGTGAAAAAATGAGTGGTGGATATGGATACGGTGGCGGTTTTGCCCTGCTCGTAGTATTGTTCATTCTTTTGATCATTGTAGGAGCAGCTTGGATGTACTAAATTAAGCCCAAGTCGAGCAAATAGCGGGCAATAGCCTAATCGCCAACTTACTGACTTGCATACAATGTAACAACGATAGAAAAAGGAGGTGTCGTCATGAGCGGAGGTTACGGATACGGCGGCGGTTTCGCCTTAATCGTAGTATTGTTCATCTTGCTGATCATTGTAGGTGCAGCATGGTGGGGATACTAATATAGAAAAGCGGAGAATACCTGCGATGCGGTGGATGTTTGCCGCAGATCGGGATGAAAAAGAGGCTGGCCCTTTTGCGGGGCAGCCTCTTTTACATATATATGTATGTGACGGGGCAGGGCTGCCAGCCGAACTCGATCCGGGAGCAGGTCCGCTGTCAAGTGTACAAAATTTCAATATAAGAAGAGATCAGCAGAATAGTGATGAGCACATTGATGGTCCGGAAAATCTGGGAATGCTTTTCTTCGGGGATTTCCCGCTGGACGATCAAGTTGTTTGTCAGTTTATTAAATGTATATAAAATGAACAGTGCAAACGGAATATATATATAAATCATGGGATCACTCCATTACATAATCTATGATACTAACTATGGCATGAAAAAGGGATGAAAGCAAACGAAGAGATAGTTATTTATCATTATAACGTTTTTTAAGGGAAAGGAACACGTTTAATAAGAAAAGAGCATCCGCCGTCTGGATGCTCTTTGCTGTTTTTTTCATGCCTTCAGTTGATTATTGACCAAAATATCATAGCCGCCTTCAAAGTCCTGGACGTAACAATGCTTCGGTGCCCGGAAAAACTGGGACAGGAAGATAAAGTCAGTTACACACAGACCGGCGTTGGCAGCCGCCGCAATGATAAAATAATGCATGTACTCCGGCATGGCCATGCTCAGTGATATTGCCAGAATCGTAATCACAAGGGCCGGCGATAAAGTAGCCAGGATAAACAAATTGCGCGGCATCGATTGTCGGTACCGGAATTGCAGGACTGGAAGCAGGCCGCTGCGGCGCTTGACTCTTATTTGAACTTTTTTTCCTGAAACCCAAAAAGGCATCACATGCAGCAGTTTATGCACAGGCGAAAGGAGCAGAAGCCCGGCAGCAAACCATGCAAAATGGTCCGCGTGCGGTGTAGCCGATGGGTGGATGATACTGAATGACAGATAAAGGAAAATAAATGTAAAAAGCATCGCAAACATTGATATAATAAGGATACGAAATGATCCGTAGTCTCTTGTCAAATGAACGGATTTCCAGCAGTTCATAAATTTCACCACTTTCAGTTCCTTAATCGTTACTCAAATAATTTACGATGTTTTATAATAGAAATCAATAGTTTCCGAGAAATTTTTCAAGAAATTTATAGGAACGTTACAGAACGTTCACACCACCTATTATATAAGGATAGAAAGGAAAGTGGTTATGGAGTCACTCGAAGAACGGATGCGGAAGCTTGAATACCATCAGCGGCTTTTACTGAACATGGTTCAGGCCAATAGGTATCCTTTTTATCAGCTGGTGGTCGAGAAAGACCTCACAGAAGGGGAAGTCGAGGAAATTCTGTCTCTTTGTGGAATGCTGAACGAAGAATATGAGCGGCAGGCAGAGGAAGGGTATGTCTCGTTCGTGATGCTCCTTACCCAGTTTGTCGGCATGCTGCACCCCCGGCTGGAACCTAAGGAAACGATTGAATCTCTTTATGCCCAGGGGATTTATAAGGAATTGATGAGGCGATTAAAAGAAGAAGCGGCTAATATTAAAGATTAGCCGTCAAGTTCTCTTCGTTTTCTTTTTTTTCATCAACTCGTAAATCGCGGGACTTTTCGATAAACTCCTCATTGATGTTGTCAAATGATTTTTCAAAGATTGTCATGAAGTCTTCCCCATAAATATTGCGGACAATGCACATGACCTCAAGCATTTCCGGAAATTTTCCATATAGGCTCCGTAGTGGGAGCGCACCGCTGTGCACATCATTTTCCTTCGGATTGTAACTTTCCATCGTTCTGAGCAGCAGCTTTTCCCCTTCCTCAGTCAACTCTACATAGGTGTTCCTTTTGTCGTTCTGTTTTTTAGAGAAAGTGAGATAGCCACGTTCTTCAAGCTTCTTAGAGAAATTGAAAGCTGTGGAAACATGCATAACCCCGAACTTGGAAATCTCGGAAATGGAAGCGCCTTTCAAGTGATAAGCAATCCACAGGATATGATGTTCATTAATATTCAAATCAAATGGTTTGATCCACTGCTGCCAATCTTTCTCAATCGCTTTCCAGAGGGCTTTGCTCAGCTGGGCAACCCGCTGGCTGAATATAAGCGCCTCTACCATTTCACGTGTGCTGTTGTTATCTTTCATTCTCTTTTCACCTGCCTTCATAAAAGTATTCAACGTAGAGATAGTGATTACCTTTATTATGCCAATAAATCATTCAAGAATAAAGTTCAAATTATTAGAAAAATAAAAAAGCGGGTCTTTGTAATCATTTTGTCATATTTGTAATAAAAGACCCCCTTTTAACGCTATAATAGGCCCGAATTGTTATAAGGAAAAAAAAGCGGGGAGGAAAAAGAATGAAAGTGAAGAAAATTGCGTATAAGTTGATGACGGCGGGGGTCATATCCGGCTTGATTTTCAGTGCTGGGGCACCGGCATTTGCTGAAGGGAATGGCGAAGCGACTGAAATAGAACAGGATACAGTCATTGTGGAAGAAAACGAAACAACAGTTGATGATTCCGGGGAAACAACGACTGAACCAGGTACAGAAGAAACGGATGGTAATGCCGTGGAAGAATCAACTGAAGAAGAATCTACATACGAGGAAGAAACAGAAATGGAAGAAGGCGCAACAGACGGAGAAGTTTCTGAAGAAGCTGACGAGGAAGAGACCGGAACAGAGGGAGAAACGGAAGAAAGCAGCGGACTTGAGGAAGAAGCGGCCGGCCTGACACCGGAAAGCACCCTTTATTTTTTCGATAAACTTTTTGAGAAAGTTGAACTTTTCTTTGCCTTCAATGAACAGGAAAAAGCCCTTCTGCTCACATCGATTACAGAAGAGAGAATGGCAGAATTGCAGGTGTTGAAAGAAAAAGCGGCTGCAGGTGAAATTGACGGGGAAGAGTGGGAGTCCCTGCTGGAAGCAGTAGTCACAGACTACACAACAAAGCTTGAGGAAGTATCCGCATCCATTGAAGAAATGTTTGCAGGATTGACAGAGGAAGAAAAGGAAGAAATCGATGGACTGGTAGAACAGCTTGAAGAATTGACGGATGTTGATGATGAACTGCTGGAAGAAGATGAACTGGTAAAAGAAGAAGTGGAAAAAGCGATGATCACCGCAAACGTTGTCAAAGGACTTGACCCTGAAAAGGTTCTGGAGCTTCGTGAACTTGGTCTCGGTTATGGCCAGATTTCACATGTGTTTGCACTCGCAGAAGCTTCCGGCACCGAATTAGATGAAGTGGCGGCAATGGTGACAGAGGGCAACATGGGATTCGGTGAAATCGCCCAGGCCCTTAATCTGCACCCTTCTGAAATGAATGCAGTGAAAAAAGGGTATGAAAAGCGCGCCGAAAGGATGGAAAGAAAGGCAGAAAAACTGCTTGCCAAATACGAGAAAGCACTGGCCAAAGGTGATGAAACCGAAGCCGAAAAACTTCTAATGAAGCTGGAAGCACTCGGTGTCTCCCTTGAAGAGGAAGAAGCGGCGGATGTGATCGCTGACACCGAAGAATCGGAAGAAACAGTCCCGGCCGGTGATGTAGAATATGATGAAGAAACAGAGGTTTCTGAAGGAGAAGAAGAGGCAACTGAAGAGACAGAAGAAGCCAAAGAAGAGACTGAAGTTGCTGCAGCTGCAATGACTGCAGTAAAAGAAGAAAAGAAAGCCGAAAAAGCTGCCGAAAATCGAAAGAAAGCGGAAGAAAAGAAAGCCGAAGCGTTGAAAAAAGCAGAAGAAAAGAAAGCTGAGGCATTGAAAAAAGCGGAAGAGAAGAAAGCTGAAGCCGTGAAAAAGGCCGAAGAAAAGAAAGCGGAAGCATTGAAAAAGGCTGAAGAAAAGAAAGAGCACGAACAGAAAAAAGCTGAAGGAAAGAATAGCGGTAAAAATCACGGAAAAGAATAGAACAATAGATTACTGAAGAACTCCCGGCCGGTAAATGGCCGGGAGTTCTTTCGTTCCTATATAAGAAAGCATAAATTGTCAGCAAGGGAGTGGTTAAAGCTATCAATTTAGAATATAGATAAGGGCAACTACGCCTGTGTCTTCGCCTGAAGGCTCGCCAATCGGCTAGTTTTCTTTGAAGAAAATAAATCAAAGATCAATCAACCGGTGTTTGAATAGGTCTCGCTACATATAAATCTGTTGATAAGCTGGTTACTTCTGCCCATAGCACAAGAATTTTTGTGATGTACCTGCCGCGGACTCATAATATTCCGTTTTTTTCCATTAGCAGAGATAAATCGAAGAAAGATAAAGAATTTTTCAATAATTACAAGATAATTACACCCTATATACAAATATTAAGGGAATATGTCCGAATATGGAGGAATTCAAAGAATGACCGGGACTCAGTTTGTACAATAAAATCTGTACGTACTTTATGAAAAATTATCAATGAATATTCGGTTTGTTCTCTTCGTAGTTTATAAGATATAGTAAGATAGCAGGATCATGGGATAATAACAAAGCTAAACAAAGGGTGTGAGATCATGCCTAAGATTGCAGTTGAAAATCTTACAAAGGTATTCGGAAAAAATCCGAAAATGGCAGTTAAATTGCTTAACGAAAAGAAGACAAAAGATCAAATTTTGAAAGAAACCGGCATGACAGTCGGCGTAAATCAGGCTTCCTTTGAGGTCGAAGCAGGGGAAATCTTCGTTATTATGGGACTGTCAGGGAGCGGTAAATCAACACTTGTACGGCTGTTGAACCGCTTAATTGAACCGACAGCCGGAGACATCTATATAGATGATCAAGACCTTTCTTCCATGAATAAGCAACAGCTTCGTGATGTCCGCAGGAAGAAAATGAGTATGGTTTTCCAGAAATTCGCCCTGTTTCCGCATCGGACCATTTTAGAAAATGCGGAGTACGGCCTTGAAGTTCAGGGCGTTGAAAAGGCGGATCGCATAGAAAAAGCGAAGCAGTCACTGGAGATGGTAGGGCTTGGAGGCTATATGGATAAATATCCGAACGAGTTATCCGGGGGAATGCAGCAGCGTGTCGGGTTGGCACGGGCACTAGCGAATGACCCGGATGTTCTTTTGATGGATGAAGCCTTTTCGGCGCTTGATCCGCTCATTCGGAAAGAAATGCAGGATGAGCTTCTGGATTTGCAGGAGGCGATGCAAAAAACGATTATTTTCATTACCCATGATCTGGACGAGGCACTCAGAATCGGCGATCGGATTGCGTTGATGAAAGACGGGGCAATCGTACAGATTGGCACGCCTGAGGAAATTTTGATGAACCCGGCCAATGACTATGTCGAAAGGTTCGTAGAGGATGTGGACCGTTCCAAAGTGTTTACGGCCCAGCATGTCATGAAACGTCCCGAAACGATCGATGTGGATAAGCACGGTCCGCGGGTTGCATTGCAGCGCATGAGAGATGAGGGGATTTCCAGCATCTATGCAGTGAACCGGAAAAAAGAACTGTTCGGTTACGTAACGGCTGACAAAGCTTCTGCTGCCGTTAAAGAAGGCGAAAAAGATATCAAAGCGATCCTTGAAACAGATGTCCCGCAAGTTTCCCTTGATACACCACTGAATGAGTTATTCGATATCATCCATGATTCTCCAGTACCTGTGGCCGTAGTTGAAGGGAAAATCCTGAAAGGCATTGTTGTAAGGGGATCCGTCCTTGCGGTTCTGGCTGGAAATGAGGTGAATGGATATGAATGAGATGTTTCCGAAAATCCCGCTCGACAAATGGGTCGACAGCCTGGTTGAGTGGCTTGTAGATAATGCGACATGGTTTTTTGATCCTGTAAAAGAGTCGCTCGATTGGTTAGTTGAATGGCTCAGCACGACGTTGCTGCTCGTGCCGTCCTGGCTGTTCATCATCGTGGTGGCAGCAGCCAGTTTCTTTTTGGCAAAGCGGAAAATCGGACTTCCGATTTTTGTGCTGCTCGGATTATTCCTCATAGATAATCTCGGTTACTGGGAAGCCACCATTTTGACGCTCTCCCTTGTTCTGACGGCCAGTCTGATATCCGTCATCATCGGGGTTCCGATCGGCATCTGGATGGCAAAGAGCAAAATTGTTGAAAACGTCGTGACGCCAATACTGGACTTTATGCAGACAATGCCAGCATTCGTATATTTGATTCCGGCTGTCTCTTTCTTCGGAATCGGAATGGTGCCAGGCATCATTGCATCGGTAATTTTTGCAATGCCGCCGACAGTGAGGTTTACTAATCTGGGAATCAGGCAAGTGTCGCCGGAGTTGATCGAAGCCGCTGATGCTTTCGGATCGACAGGAAACCAGAAACTGTACAAGGTGCAGCTTCCGATGGCCAAGAAGACGATTATGGCCGGCATCAACCAGACAATCATGCTTGCGCTTTCCATGGTGGTTATTGCTTCCATGATCGGAGCAAAAGGGCTTGGAGTTGAAGTCTACAGGTCCATTACCCGGAATGAGCCCGGCCAGGGATTCGAATCAGGGCTTGCCATTGTCATTTTGGCAATTGTACTGGACAGGATTTCACAAAACTTGAACAGGCAAAAATTTGATTAATAACCAGCGCTTTTTTGCACATCGTTTGAAGAGTCCCGCGGGTATTTCCCCGGGCCTTCTTATATATAACAAATACACTTTAAAGGGAGATTGATTACTATGCCAAAGTTTAATTGGAAAAAGCTTGGACTTACTGCAGGCTTATCCCTGTCTCTGCTCGTTGCAGGCTGCGGAGGCGGTGAAGAAGCTGACAACAGCTCGAATGGCGGTTCAGAAGGAAATGAAAGTGCCTCTGTTGCTGAACAGCTTGATAACACAATTACCGGTATTGATGCTGGAGCAGGCGTAATGCAGGCTGCAGAAAAAGCTATTGAAGAATATGAGCTGGACAGCTATACGCTGCAGGCAAGTTCATCCGCTGCCATGACCCAGGCTCTCAGCGATGCGATCGAAGATGAAAAAGCGATTGTTGTTACAGGCTGGACGCCGCACTGGAAATTCGCGAAGTATGATTTGAAGTATCTTGATGATCCGAAAGGCGTCTTCGGCGGTGAAGAAAAAATCCATACCATCGCACGTAAAGGCCTGGAAGAAGATATGCCGAATGCATATAAAATTCTTGATCAGTTCAATTGGGAAACAGCTGACATGGAAAGCGTAATGCTTGAAGTCAACGATGGGGCCGATCCTGAAGAAGCCGCAGCCAACTGGATCAAAGAGAATGAAGATAAAGTGTCTGAATGGACAAAAGGCGCAGAAAAGGTTGACGGAAAAGAAATCAACCTTGCATATGTAGCGTGGGATTCAGAAATTGCTTCCACAAACGTCATTGCGAAAGTGCTTGAAGACATGGGCTTCAAAACTGAAATGACCCAGGTCGAAGCGGCGCCGATGTGGGCTGCAGTAGCTAACGGTGATGCGGATGCGATTGTTGCAGCATGGCTTCCAGCTACTCATGCCAGCTACATGGAAGATTATAAGGCTGATGTGAAAGACCTTGGCCCGAACCTTGAAGGTGCAAAAGTCGGCCTGGTTGTTCCATCTTATATGGATATCGACTCAATTGAAGATTTGAAAGCAGAAGAGTAATAGAAAAAGCCGGGGGGAACCCGGCTTTTTTCTTTTTTTATGGCTCTGTTAATGTAATTAGCGGAGCAGGAGATTGGAAGAATGACATCAGGGAATGCATTTAGAAAACGGAAAGTTAATTTCCGTTGCATGGCCAGTTTCCCCCACAGGCATAAGTGCGTATCTGTCCCACGAGGAAAGTGATTTATGTTTTCGAGCAGTCGAGCCTCTTCCGGTCGATTGAGAGGTGCATAAACAGTTACCTCGTTTTATTTGTTCAAGCAGAGGTTTGTATACAAACCAGCAATCCTTCTCCATTTTCTTTTGAATGAAAGAGAAGCCTTAGGCTCTGTTCGTCATAGGGATGATATAGAGGTTCTCTGGAACTTATCCGTTCCTTTCCGCTGCAGGCATTCGCTTTCCGCGGGGCGTCCGGGAAGCCTCCTCGGCGCTATTCGCGCCTGCGGGGTCTTCCCTGTTCGCTCGTCCCGCAGGAGTCTCATGCCTTCCTCTCCAATCCACTCAGGTTTAAACTATAGTTTGCAAAAGTAATGAACAACTTTGATAGGATGCTCAACGCCACTGTGAATAATTAAGGAAACTGGATCATCACCCTTTGAAATAAAACCAGATACACTAGATAGGATAGAAGAATACAATCAAACGATTATTCTTATTGGCAACGCGGAAAGCGAGCCCCTGCAGCGCAAATCAACTCCCTGTTCTAAAGGGCTATTTTTATAAATCTTTTCGCTAAAGAAAAGAAGAGACCAAAACATATGGTTTGGTCTGCTTCTCGGTTTGTTGTTTATTATTGAAAAATGAAGTGTCAGGTTTTTTTATCTACTTGGACGAAGCGGTTTTTTCGAGGTCATCCATCGTTTGTTCGATTTTCTTCAGCTCGTCCTGGATTTTTTTCTGATGGGGTTCGATTTCTCTTTTCCACTGTTCAATTGACTTCTTCAGGTCATCGGAAAAATCTTTAATGATGACAGCGCTTTCTTTTGATGTCTGTTCCACTTGCTCTTTGATGGCAATGCCGCTTTTTTTAATGTCAGAAAAAGCGGTTTTCACGTTGCCGCTGCACTTCTGGATATTTCCCCTTAGTTCTTTGCCCGATCGGGGTGCTGTGAATAAAACTGCAGCCCCTGTTGTTATACCCCCGACAACAATGCCAGCCAGCAGTGATTTGAATTGTCCCATTTGTTGTCCCTCCCAACCAAATATGAAACTCTATAGTATTATTATAAATATTCTGCTTTCTTACGTCATTACCCTTCTTTTAAGAAAGAGATGAAACGAGTTTAAAAAAGGCGAAAACCAGGGTATTTAAAAGAGGTTTGGAACTTAAAGCGGCGAATACATAAACCAATCAAGACACTCATAGGATAAAAAGGAAAGGGGACCGGATAAATGGCAGGAATCCTTTTCTGTTTATTGATTACAGGTATACTTTCTGTCTATGCCGCATTTAATTACTTCAAGGTGGGAATAAACAGAAATGCGCCGGAAACAAAACGGGCGGCCGCGAAAGTGAATGCGGTGCGTTTTTTAATTCTTGGCCTCATAAGTACAACAGCTGCCTGCGTCTATTTATTTTTTCCATTTTGAATGTAAGAACCGAACAGAGGGACAGGACCGGATGGCCCGGATGAAATGCCGGGTCATCACTTTCCTCTGGCTTAACAGAGCGAAAACAGTGAGGAAAACTCGCCGATTGGCGAAGACAGAGGCATAGTTGCCCTTATCTAGATTCTTAAAATTGGCTGCTTCGTCAAAATACTCCCTTGCTGACATTTTATACTTCCTATACGGCAAAAAAGGACCCGGGCACTTAAGCCTCCGGGTCCTTTCAATGATTAAAAGGTTATACTGTACTTGCAAATCGTCCTTTGACTGATGAGGCTGCCGGAAAAACAAAGAACATAAGAACGCTGTTTAAAGCGGCTGCCGGCAATACTACTGCCAGAAAGAGCGGTGTGAATGTCGCTCCGCCAGGGAGACCGACAATCAATAGAGCTGATAAAAGGAAAATGGTTCCGCTGATTAACGTTCCGGCAATTGCAAGGCCGATTGATGTCATCACCGGACGGTTTTCCATCAGTTTCTTCGCTGCAAGGAACAGCAGATAAAATAAGAATGCCGTGATGAACTTATCAATAATATTTGGCAGCTGCCCGCCCGGAAATCCTGTTGTCATAGCTGACAGGAACCCAGTGACCGCCCCGGCAAGAAGGACGTTCTTTACACCTGGAAACAGCATGATTGCCAAAAACATCATCGTAAGCAGCATATCCGGTTTCATGCCGAAGAAAATCGGCGGCATGATGGCATGCAATACAGCACCCATTCCAATCAAAAGCGCAATCGACACAAGTTCTCTCATTTTCATTTCCTCATCTCTCCTCTTCTCGTACTAACCTGGTATCCCTCCAACAGTGCACTGTTGCCTGCTGCGAGGGTAAAGGTATTATATCATTTCAACAATCGAATGGGAACCGTTAACCGCTCATTTTCTGAAAATTTCATTGATGGCGCCGCTGGAATCCGACCATGAAGTTACTCAGCGCTTCACAGGCTTCCATACTGACAGCATTATAAGCAGAAGCACGGCAGCCCCCGATTGAACGATGGCCGTTTAGGCCGCTGAATCCCTGTTCTTTTGCTTCTTGCAGGAATGCTTCGGTCAATGTTTCATCTGGCAGCGTAAAGGTGATATTCATAAATGAACGGCTGTTTTTGTCGGCATGGCCGGTATAAAATCCACCGCTGCCATCAATCGCATCATAAATCAGCGCAGATTTTTTCCGGTTTGTCTGTTCAATTCCGGCCAATCCGCCGTTTCGCTTGATCCATTTAAGGATAAGATTCATCATATAAATTGAAAATGTCGGAGGTGTGTTGTAAAGAGATTTCTTTTCAGCATGCGTGCGGTAATCGAGCATTGTCGGCAGGCCGCCATTAATCCGATCAAGCAATTCTTTTTTCAAGATGACGACCGTCACGCCTGAAGGACCCATGTTTTTCTGGGCACCGGCATAGATGAGTGAAAACCGTTCGATCGGGAGCTCCCTGCTGAGAATATCACTGGACATATCTGCAAACAGCGGTACGTTCCCGGTATCAGGCATGTCATGCCACTGTGTGCCGTAAATTGTATTGTTTGTCGTGATGTGTACATAAGCAGATTCATCAGGGATGGAAAGCTGCGGATTTGGGATGGAACGGTATCCGCCTTCCTTACCGCTGGCGATGACAGCTGTTTCACCGGCAAGCTTTGCTTCTTTGAGCGCTTTTTCGGACCAGGAGCCAGTGAGTGCGTATGCTCCCAGCTTGCCTGCCTGCAGGAAATTCATAGGAATCATCGCGAACTGCATGCTGGCGCCGCCCTGCAAAAAAAGGATGTCATAGTCATCCGGCAGGCGGTAATGTTCTCTGAGCAATGCTTTCGTTTCTTCGTGGACCGCTTCATATGCTTTGCTGCGATGGCTCAGTTCCATGACAGACATTCCGGTTCCCTGGAAATCAAGCAGTTCTTCCTGGGCCTGTGTCAAAACTTCTGCCGGTAATGCAGCGGGTCCTGCGTTAAAATTGTAAGCGCGTTTCATTGATCGACATTCCTTTCTTCAAAGAATTGCTTTATCATAATAAAGCAGAAGGTTTTCTATATCGTATCATGAAATAGTGATATGGACTATCATGTTTTTCAATATTTAAAAATGTCAGTTAAAATCGAAAGGAGTTTTTCAGCTTGTACCGCAACAACAAACCAATTCACCTGAGCCCTTATGATCATCCCGATATTTATCCCGGCCCACGTCCCTCTTCGTCCTTCGTTTTTCATAATGGACAGGCTCACCGTCTCGAGCTGAAAAAGGGCCAGCCGCTTGAAAAGTCGGCCATCCATCTTTCTGCAAATAATGAAATTGCCGGGTCGCTTGTCACTGCAGGCTTTGAGCAGGCAGAGCTGGCTGCTTATCTTGACCGGTATAATTTCCCGCATTTGGAAGACAGGGTTCCGGTCGTCGCTTACGGTTCGAATGTATGCCTGGCCCAGCTTCAGTATAAATTTTCATTGGATCCGAGCCTGAATGACCCGTTCATTGCCATCCGCAGCACGATTACGGATTCGGATATTGTGTACGGAAGCTTTCTGGCCCCATACGGAGCCCTGCCTGCGGTTATCGCACCAGTAAAAGGGGCAGAAACTGAAGTGTGGGTGACACTTGTGGACCGCAACCAACTGGAGCTTGTGAACAGGACGGAAGCTTCATACGAGCTCAGAAAGCACACAGGAAAAAAAGTTGTCCTGGAAAACGGTCAGATATTCGATACCCTGTATGCATATTATTATCCGAAGGCGCTTAAATGGGACGGCACGATGACCCGGTACAAAGATATACCTGGAAACTCGCCTTTGCCTTCCGTATGGGAATCGGATATGATCAACCGGCTTAAAGATGAAATGAAGTTCAACGGAACACGTGAAGAATTCATTCACTCGTTGCGCTGGGACATCGACTTCAAATTCAGGGTCAATGAATTGCTGAAGCAGTCAGAAGAACTATTCAACCACCCCGATTGGGAAACATCAGGAGAACTCCTTACCATGTACAGCATCGAAAGTACATTCAAAGAGGGATGATGCTCCCGCTTCGGTATGGTTGCCTGGCAAATGCCAGGCAATTCATTCAGGCGGATAACAAAAACGGCCAGTCCGGCCGTTTTTGTTGTTAAGAGACGATAAAATTTTTGGGTTGTGGATAAAAAGCCAGAAGGGAGTCATCCAGCTCCAGGCGCCAGCGGCTATTGTCATAAGCGGTGATCCCCTCCGGAAGGAAAGATCACCTTCCTGCGGGTACCCCCGCTTATGCGTACGCCGCTAAGCGGGCGCCCTGCGCTTTTGTTCATCCAGCTCCAGGCGCCAGCGGCTATCGTCATAAGCGGTGATCCCCTCCGGAAGGAAAGGCCGCCTTCCTGCGGGTACCCCCGCTTATGCGTACGCCGCTAAGCAGGCGCCTTGCGCATTTCTTGGTATGTAGCTTATTCGATTCCATCTGCAATTGTCCGGGCGATGTTTTGCAGCTGTTCAGGGGTATAGTCGCTGTTATGTGCCTCCCATACAGCACCGAAGCCGTCGCCTTTTCCGTATCGTGGGAGCAGGTGGATGTGGAAGTGGAAGACGGATTGGCCGGCGGATTCCCCGTTGTTGTTCAGGACGTTCAAGCCAATTGGATCGTATTGTTTTTTAATCGCATTCGCGATTTTGGGGACAGCCGCAAAGACATTGGCGGCAACCTCCGGCGGCAGCTCATAGACATCTTTATGGTGTTCTTTTGGAATGACAAGCGTATGGCCTTTTGTCACCTGCGAGATGTCAAGGAACGAAAAGACATGTTCATCTTCATACACTTTGGCGGACGGGATTTCACCTTCAATTATTTTGCAGAATATACAATCAGACATTTTGGTCACCCTTTCAGCAAAGTCTTTTTCTTTTCATGTTAGCGGGTTGGCGGCCGGAGTTCAACTTTGATCCATTCAAATTAGGAGGAAGATGGAAGAATATTTGCAATCAATATACATGGAAAGTTGATCTCCGCTGCAAATTATTTTACCTTTTTGAGGGATTCAACCGAAGTGAGAGGCATTCCGCAGGCGGCACTTGGCGACACTGGATAATAACACTGAAAAGGCAGGATGCGGAAGCATCCTGCCTTGTGGGGGAAGAAGAGAAGAACACAGGTTTATTTTCTTGTTGCCGCTGCAAGCAGCACCTTGAAAATCACCTCAGCTTACAATGCCTTTAACAGACACCTCATTTCATCTTTTAAAAAATGATATGGGTTCATCATACTGAACTGTCTTTCAGAGACACCTCATTTCCAAGTTTAAAACCGGAATGATTAATGGATCATCACATTGTCCAATGCGATCATCTCCATTTCTCTTTTAGCAGCAGTGTCAGAAGTAAGTGATTTGGTTCTTGCTCCTCTTCATAACTTAATTTGTCCAGTCTGCTTCATGTTATGCATTCGATTTGCCGTTTATTTAAGAAAGCCGGCAGTCCCCATATTCGATGCTTTCCAACTGTAGGATGCTGTTAACTCAGCGGGAATTTGATAAACTGATACTGATGACAGGTTATAGAAAGAAGGGTGTTTATGGCCGATTTACTATCGATTAACGGGATAACTGGCGGCTACTCCAAAAAGGCAGTCCTCCATGACGTCCGTTTTGATGTGAACAGAAATGAAATAGTCGGATTGATTGGATTGAATGGAGCCGGAAAAAGCACAACCATCAAACATATCATCGGACTAATGGAACCGAGAAGCGGAACGGTCACGATTGAAGGCGAAACGTTTAAGGAAAACCCGGATGATTACCGATCCCATTTTACATATATTCCGGAGACCCCAATATTATATGATGAATTGACATTGCAGGAGCATCTCGAATTGACGGCAATGGCATATGGGCTCGATAAGAAAGTGTTCGAAGAACGGCTTCCGTATTTATTGAAGGAATTCAGGATGGAGAAAAAATTAAAATGGTTTCCGGTCCATTTTTCAAAAGGGATGCGGCAAAAGGTGATGATCATGTGCGCATTCCTCGTCCAGCCTTCATTATATATTGTCGACGAACCGTTTGTCGGCCTCGATCCGGTCGGAATCCAATCCTTTCTTGATTTGATGATGAAGATGAAGGATGAGGGAGCAGGTGTACTCATGTCCACCCACATCCTCTCCACTGCGGAAAAATACTGCGACCGGTTCGTGATCCTCCATGATGGCAAGGTGCGGGCCAACGGGACACTTCAAGAGTTGCGGAACCAATTCAACATGCCGCAGGCGTCACTTGACGATATTTACCTGCAGCTGACAAAGGAAGATGAAAATGAATGAAATTGACCAGTTATGGAGAAAACGGCTGGAGTCATTCTTTTCTGAAACAAAGCGTTATGGCCGTTACATCCTGAATGATCATATCAAGTTTGTGCTGATTTTCGGCCTTGGGGCGGGCGCTTTTTATTATCAAAAATGGCTGGCGGGAGTTTCTCCCGATTTTCCGGCTGCTTTGCTTGCAGCCGTCATAATCGGTCTTCTCCTGACGTACAGCCCGATTTTCACCTTTTTAAAAGAACCTGACCTTGTATTTTTGCTGCCGCTTGAGACCCGGCTGCGCAATTATTTTCAAAAATCGGTGCTGTTCAGCTACTCGCTGCAGGTGTATTTGCTGATTTTCGTTGTCGCCGCACTGGCGCCGCTTTATTTCCGCACAGCGGAGGTGACGGCCGGACAATATGCAGTTTATGGGCTTATCTTGTTAATCGTAAAAGGATGGAACCAATTGCTGGCCTGGTATCTTTTTTATGTGCGAGACCCGATGCTGCGCCTTGGAGAAAAGACGATTCGGACAGCGATCAACTTTGTGTTCGTTTATCTGCTGTTTTCACAGGCTCCGTGGATTTTTATAATGATCATGGTTGTTTTGATGGCGGGTTTCCTATTATATGAAGACTTTTCAGCCAGGCAAAAGCATACGCTGAAATGGGACCTGCTTGTGGAAGCCGAGAACCATCGGATGTCACGTTTTTACCGGCTCGCCAACCTGTTCACGGATGTACCGGGCATGTCGAACAGGTTGAAACCGAGAAAGTGGCTCAATTGGGTTGCATCAAGCGTTCCATACTCTAAAGAAACGACATACCGCTATTTGTATATACGGTCGTTCATCAGGACAGGTGAATATCTCGGCATCTATCTGAGGCTGGCGGCAATCGGATTCATCGCTGTATATGCGGTGCCGTACACAGTCGGCAAAGGGATTGCTTTTGTTATATTTATCGCTCTGACCGCTTTTCAAGTCAGGCCGCTCTGGCGCCACCATGCCGCGAAGATTTGGCTTGATCTTTATCCTGTTCAGGGAACGTACAGGAAAAAATCTTTTCTTGCCCTGTTGTTCCGGCTGCTCGCATTTGAAAGCATTCTGATCGCACCAGCCGCTTTTATGACACTGCCGTGGATGCCCGCTGCTGCTTTGCTTATTATTGGGCTTTTATTCAGCTATCTGTTTGTGTATCAATATACGGAAAAGCGCATTTCCATATGAACAAATTGGAGGCGGGATCACATACATGAATGCTTACGAACGAAAGGCGTTCGAAGAGTTGGAAAGATGGCAGCGCCGGTTGGAAAAAAGGCCGTCGATGCTTGGCCGCATGTCAAAGCAAGTTCAACTTTCCATAAATGAGAAGATACCTGACAGAGTGCACGAAGCGGTGACAGGGGCGGTTAAAAGCATGATCGATGCGGTGCTGGCCGGATCAAACATAATCGGCAGCCCCTTTGCTTCCATTCCCGACAGCCTGGAAGGGAAAGAAACATTGATCCACAGGCGTCTGGCTTTTTATCGGAAAACTGCGGCAGCAGAGGGAGCGGGCACCGGGTTCGGCGGCATTGTCCTTGGTGCTGCCGATTTCCCGCTTCTCTTGATGCTGAAAATGAAGTTTTTATTTGAAACGGCCGAAATCCACGGATATGACACCAATCAATATGAAGAACGGATCTACCTCTTATATTTGTTCCAGCTTGCATTTTCGAGCACCGATCATCAGCGTGAAATCTTCGGGAGGCTTGCCAACTGGGATGAAGAGAAGGCGGAGGTGCCGTCAATCGATTGGAAAACGTTCCAGCAGGAATACCGGGACTATCTTGACATAGCAAAAATGATCCAGCTCCTGCCGGTCATCGGTGCAGCAGCAGGTGCGGCGGCCAACTACAGGCTTCTCGGCCACCTCGGTGAAACCGCACTGAACGGATACAGGATGAGGTATTTTGCCGAAAAAACCGGGAGCTAATGTTGTGAATGATTGCCTGGCAATTGCCAGGCAATTTTTATGCTGAAAAAACAAAACACATCACGATTTGACAACCATATCCACGATTGCTATAATACCCTTACAGGTATAAATGAATGTTGTTTCGGCAACTAGAATAAGAAGATGAAAACAACTTTCTGTAATTTAATATTGAGGAGGAAATGCGATGGAATATGCTCCTGAGATCAAAAATCGTTTAAAGCGTGTTGAGGGGCAAATTCGCGGAATTATCCGCATGATGGAGGATGAGAAAGAGTGCAAAGATGTCATCACGCAGCTGACGGCATCACGTTCAGCGCTTGACCGGGCAATGGGGCACATTCTCGGACAGAACCTTCAACATTGTATCGTGCAGCAAGAAGAATCAGGTGAAGAAAGCAGCGAGAGTGTGGAAGAGGCCATTAACTTGCTGATCCGCAGCAGATAAAGGGCGGAATACTTTTCCTGTTAAGTCTATTGTTGGGTGTGCATTGAAGCAATGATCAGGCAGGCATTGAAATCTGTTTGTCGGCCTATTTTTTAAAAGGGCAAAAAAGGGTTGACAAAATTTTTTTCATTTAATATTATACCCATAGGGGTAATGGTAACGATGTTTTTTAACGTAATAACTTTATAATGAAGGGAAGATTTCTATTGGATTGGATTTGGATTATCGCATTAGGGCTTGTCGTATTTCTTTTCATTAAACGTTCAGCCCCTGCCAAAGGAGTGCGCCAGCTGACAACAGCTGAACTCGCAGATGAAATGAAAAAGAACAGCAAGAACGCCTATTACATTGATGTACGTACTCCGGGCGAATTCAAAAGCGGCCATATCAAGAAGTTCAAAAATGTTCCGCTGCAGCAGATCCAGGCACGCGTTTCTGAGCTGCCCAAGGATAAAGAGCTTGTTCTCATTTGCCAGAGCGGCAATAGAAGCGGGGTCGCTTCTAAAAAACTGAAAAAGTTAGGTTTTGAAAAAGTGGCCAATGTAAGAGGCGGCATGTCAGCCTGGCAGGGCCAGCGGGTTTAAGAACGAAAAACAACATAATTGAATTCAGAGAGGATTGAAGGATATGCCAGTAATGGATATTACACCGACAACAGTGAATGAGCTTCATAAAACAGAAGGATTGAACATTTTGGATGTGCGCGAACCTTATGAGTTCGCTGCTGGAAAAATTCCTGGTTCCATTAACATCCCGCTCAGCTTTTTGCTGCAGAATCTGGATCAACTGGACAAAGGAAAAGAATATATTGTCGTTTGCCGATCAGGAAACCGCAGTTCACTTGGGGCTCAGCTTCTTGAAAGCAGAGGTTATCAGGTGAAGAATATGGAAGGCGGCCTCATGTCTTGGACAGGGGACCTGGACTAATTCAGTAATACTTGGGAGAAAGTTTGGTCAAACAATATTTCAAGGGGGAAATGAAAACATGAGTGTAAAACCAATTAAAGCAGGAGAACTTTTTGACAAGATCAACAGCGGTGAAGAATTGTTCATCTTTGATGTCCGCAATGAGTCTGACTTCAGTGACTGGAAAGTCGAAGGACAGAAGCTTGAGTACTTGAACATCCCATACTTCGATCTAATCGACGGAGTAGACGAAGTAATGGATAAACTGCCAAAAGATAAGGAAATCGTCGTTGTCTGCGCCAAAGAAGGATCTTCAAAAATGGTTGCAGAAATGGTCAGCGAAGAAGGCCTTGACACAAGGTTCCTTGAAGGCGGCATGAAATCCTGGAGCGAATACCTGTATAAAACAGAAGTATATCAGGATCAAGACATCAAGGTTTACCAATTTGTGCGTGTAGGGAAAGGCTGTCTTTCTTACATGGTCGTATCCGGCGATGAAGCAGTCGTTGTCGACCCGGCCCGCTTCACAGAAGAATATAAAGAAGCAGCTGCAGCTGACAATGTGAAAATCACTCACATCGTCGATTCACACTTGCATGCCGACCACATTTCCGGCGGCCGCGAGCTTGCAGAAGACACCGGTGCAAAATACTACCTCATGAAGAGTGAAGGGGCAACATTCGACTTCGAAGCCCTTGAAAACCATGACAAAATTGAATTTGAAAATGTAAAACTTGAAGTACTGGCTGTTAAAACACCTGGCCATACACCAGGAAGCGTATCATTCTTCGTAAATGATAAAGTTCTATTCTCCGGGGATACAATTTTCGTTAGCGGACTTGGCCGTCCGGACCTTGGCGGAAAAGTGCGCGAATGGGCGAAAGACCTTTACGAAACAGTTTATGAGAAAGTTGCTGAAATCGGTGATGAAGTCATCGTACTTCCTGCCCACTATGCCGACTTTGATGAAGAAGTGAACAGCGAAGGATATATCGGTGAATCGCTTGGCCATATCCGTGAGCGCAATGAAATCATGATGAATAAATCAGAAGATGAGTTCGTCGATCATGTTGCAGCTTCCGCAAGCACCGACACACCTCCGAACTTCGAAGAAATCGTTGCGATCAACCGCGGGGAAATGGATGCCGATATCGAGAAGCAGCAAGAACTTGAAATCGGTCCGAACCGCTGTGCTGTTCACCATACTGCCTAACTAAAACAATCGTTGTTTGATTGATTTTTTTCACTCCACTTACCACTATTGATACAGAGCGAATACAGCAATCCCAGCCGATGCGGCTGGGATTGTTTTTTTGGTGTTTAGCGTACTATTAAATTTCTTTTTGTGGGTAATCTGCCACGGCTTTGGGAGTTTATCGAGTTGGACAGTAAAGTCGCTGAATTGGACAGTAAAATGCAAGAACTCGACAGTAAAGTCAGTGAATTGGACAGTAAAAGGCAATACTTCTTCAGGACAATCGGGGGGACGAAGTCAGGGGCTCGGGTTTTGGACTCATTTGGCTGGTTAGAGCAGGCGCTATACAGCCGTCAATGTAAGATCTGTTTTGAATATAGGCACGGGAAACAGTGTGGTGTGCCTATAATGTGTGTTCAGCTCTGAATATAGGCACGAGAAGCAGTCTGTCATGCCTGTAATGTGGATCCACCTCTGTTTAGAGGCACAGTCTACCTTTCCTTCAATTTCCATACAAAAAGCCCGCCGTCAAAACGGCGGGCTTTCATAAAGGAACAATTACTTGAACAACGGATCGTTCAGGATGCGCTCCATTTCTTCCTTATGAGTCGTTTCATCTGAAATCATGTCTTCAAGCTTGACAACAAGCTCGGTCAATCTGAGTTCTGAAGCTTGCTGTTTACGTTTTTCATAACGGTCGATTGTATCTTTTTCTGCATTATATGCTTGCTCCAGCATTTCTTTAACTTCTGTTACCTGTTTCACTTCTTTTGGAGTTGTCGTCGGTGTTCCGCCCAACGTTTTGATTTTCTCAGAAAGGTAAAGGGCGTGTCCCTGTTCATCTGGAATTTCGCTTTCAAAGAATGGCTTTAGCGATTGGCGGTGGATTCCGGAAACGACAGCTGCGTTATACGTATACATAATCGTTGCTGCATATTCATTTGCAAGGTCTTCGTTGAGTCCGTCAATTAATTCCTGCATTTTTTGATCCATTACAAAATCACTCTCCTAAATAATTTTGTCTCCACTAGTAAAGATACCCGTTTTAAGTTATTTAAAACGGACAAACTTTTGTCTGGAGTTTATTCCAATCTGTATAGTGGTAACAAATAAAGGTAGAATTTTTTATAATAGGAGGACGGTAAAATGAGTAAAGTCGCAGTACTGCTTGCTCCTTATTTTGAAGACGTCGAATATGAAAAACCAGTGGAGGCACTCAAAAAAGAGGGCCATGACATAACAGTGATCAGCAAACAGCAAGATGAAGAACTAAAAGGGAAGCAGGGGAAGGTGACAGCTACCGCTGATGCATCCATCGATAATGCTTCCCCTTGTGACTTTGACGCCCTTCTCATTCCCGGCGGGTTCTCGCCAGATCAACTCCGCGCCGATGAAAGGTATGTCGATTTCGCAAGGCACTTTGTATATAAAGATAAACCCGTGCTGATGATCTGTCATGGGCCGCAGCTCCTCATTACTGCAGAAGTGCTGAGAGGCCGGAATGTGACCGGGTACAAGTCCATTCAAACCGATTTGAAATATGCAGGTGCAAACGTATTTGATGAAGAAGTGGTTGTTGACCGCAACTTTGTTTCAAGCCGTAATCCGGATGATATTCCGGCATTTATTGAAGAATCGAAGAAGCTTTTGAAAGAAAAGGGATAAGTAGTGAAACCGGCCCAGATTGAGGGCCGGTTTTTGTTTTGGTTTTTGGGAATACTGGATTCCGCACGTCTACAATGGATATTCAGCTGATTAAGGGTACTGAATGAGGGTTCAGTGCGCATACCAAGCTTACTTAGCTGATTAAGCGCACTGAATGAAGGTTCAGTGCGCATACCAGGCCCAATTCAACTGATTATGTGCACTGAATGGAGATTCAGTGCACATACCAAGCTTACTTAGCTGATTAAGCGCACTGAATGATGGTTCAGTGCGCATACCAGGTCCAATTCAACTGATTATCTGCACTGAATGGAGATTCAGTGCACATACCAGGTCCAATTCAATCGATTATCTGCACTGAATGATGGTTCAGTGCGCATACCAGGTCCAATTCAATCGATTATCTGCACTGAATGATGGTTCAGTGCGCATACCAGGTCCAATTCAATTGATTATCTGCACTGAATGAAGGTTCAGTGCACATACCAGGTCCAATTCAATTGATCATCTTACCACGCCAATAAAGTTGAGTATGGGCATTGAACTCTGATTAAGCACCTATATAAAGCCTATTCAGACTATGGTACTGTGCGGTTCCTTATATTCCACAGAATCGAATCCCTGCCAGCGGAAAGGCCGCAGAGAACTCGGGAACACTCTATTAGCAATTACAGGAAATTTATTCCAGTGAAGGTTGTTTCAGCTGAATAGGAACTAGAATTAACTAGAAAACTCGCCAAACATAATGGCGAGTTTTGGCTTTCTTATATATCAATATAGAAGTAGAAACGTTTGTCACTCTAACATAAGTTTCAGGATGGAACCCAAAAGCGGATGAAGCTGGCGTCTTTTCGAACGCCAGCAGAAGGTTTATTTTAGAAAAAAGCTATTCAGATCAAAAACATCGCTGCAATCGTCGTCACAGCAAGACCAATCAACACCGGCGGGAAATTGCGCCTGGCCAGTTCGAATGGATCAACTCCGCAGATGGCAGCTGCAGGAATAAGCGCCCATGGGACGAGCGTGCCGCCACCGACCCAGATGGCTGAAATCTGGCCGAGTGCTGTCAATACAGCGGCGCCTGACCCGATCACCATGGAAAATAAGTGGGCGATGGAACCTGCCAGCGAGATTCCGGAAAAGCCGGAACCGTCAAGTCCGGTTATGGCGCCGACTGTGGTCAGCGTAACCGCTCCGACCGGCGCATTCATTGGCACGTTGGCAGCAAGTGCCGCCCCAAGGTCGTTGACAATCCCCTGTGAGGCTTTTGGCAAATAATCGCCGATGATAGCATTGAAGCCCGCATCGCCCAGGTAGAAAAAGGCGGCAATCGGAATGACAGGGCCGAATACTTTGAATCCGAATTGGAAGCCTTTGATCAAGTAATTTGTCACTTCTTCAAGACCTTTGTTTTTATGGGCCGCAAGCGAAATCAACACGAGGATTAAGATTGCGGTTCCCCCTACAAGCGAAGTCGCTTCCCCGCCCTGTAAGTTGAGCAAGAACATTGCGGCAACATCCAGGAGAAACAGGACTGGAACAAAGACAGCAAAGAATTTTCTGGCTGAATCGGATAACGAGCGGACGGTTTCACGCTCCTGTCCCCTGGATGTCTCCAACTCATGGCTGCCTGTCGTCAATTTCCCTTTTTTCATATCTCTCCGCAAGAAATAAAAAGCAGATATTGTTGTCACGGCACCCATTATGAAAACGAGCGGGATGCTTGCCTGGACAACTTCCCCTACAGGGAGGCCTGCAGCGTCGGCAGTCAGTTTCGGGGCTGCCTGAATGACGAAGTCACCTGACAGGGCAATGCCATGGCCGAACAGGTTCATTGCCATGGCCGCACCGAGTGCCGGAAGTCCTGCACGGATGGCCGCCGGCAGAAGAACGGCTCCGAGCAGCGCGACGGCCGGGGAAGGCCAGAAAAACCATGAAATCACCATCATCAAGATTCCGATGGTCCAGTAAGCGAGTGCGGGGGTCCGCATCAGCTTCGTGAACGGTGAAATCATCACATCATTTATCCCTGTTTTCGTCAGGGTGTTGCTCATCGCTACAATGATAGAGATGACAAGAATCGTGGAAAGCAATTCAGTGATTGCATAAATGAAACTATTGAAAACGCCGCTGACTGCTCCGGTCAGCGAACCGGTGGCTGTCAGGGCAAGAAGAAAGATGCCGGCTATGCAGACGAGTGTCGTATCTCTCTTGAATAGCATAAAGCCGATGATCAGCAAGATGAAACAAACATAAATCCAATGCAGGGACGTTAAAGCGATTACTTCCATGGAACCCCTTCCTTTCAGTCTGGCAAATGAGGCATTCACCTATAGCAGGATATGTTCCGGAAGGATTTGTTGTGATGGCAGCCATTGTAAAAATCGGTCTGGAGACTGAGACTTTTCCCGACTGAGGTTCGTATCTGGCGGAAGGCCTATACCATTAAACTGTAAGAAAGCAGAAAATAAATGGAAAAATGATAGGGGGATTACCGCATGGATCAGGAACAGGGGGTGACCGTTTTCGATCATGTCATGCCAGAAAAGAACAATCCATTTTCAAATCGAAATTTTTTATATCTATTCATCGGCGCGCTATTTTCTTCTCCGGGATACTATGTTTATTTGATAGGCAGTGAGTGGCTCATGCTCTCCATTACCGGAAACCGTTTTTATTTCGGGATGCTGTTTGTCTCCGCTTCAATTCCAAGGCTGATTTTTATGATGTACGGCGGAGCGGCTGCAGATCGGCTAAATAAAAGGACTATATTATTCCTTTCCGATCTGTCCAGAGCGGCTATGGTATCCGTTTTGCTTGTTCTAGTATGGTTTGATGCTGTGGCAGCCTGGCATCTCATCATATTATCTGTTTTCTTTGGCATATCGGATGCGTTTTCGCATCCCAGCATGAATTCACTTGTGGCAGAAATCTTGCCTAAAGAATTGCTGCAGCGGGGCAATGGCACACTTCAGATGACACAGCAGTTAAGCCCGATTATCGGGCCGGCTGCAGGCGGAACGCTCATTGTGACAATCGGATTCAAAGGGATTTTTACTGCTGCAGCTGTCATGCTTGTCATTGCCGCCTGGACTGTTGCCCGGATTACATTGATGCAAGAGGAAGCCTCCCAGGAGTCGAAGCAAAGCATTTTTCACGACATAAAGACAGGATTCAATTACGTGAAAAGCAATAACTTGCTGCTGTCTGTCATGTCGATGGCATTCCTGGTCAATTTTTTTATAACCGGACCGCTGTCAATGGGTATTCCACTTCTTGTAAAAGACGTATATCAGGCAAATGCCCTCGGGCTGACGGCGATGGAAATGGCGTTGGGCATTGGTGCGCTTGGCGGCGCCCTGTTGATGACTGTGTTGAAATCTGTAAAAAGGCCGGGGTTGCTCGTCCTGTACGGCTTGTTGGTTCAAACTGCGCTTTTTACATTGCTGGGCGTTGTCCCATCGCTGCTGTTTGCAATTCCGTTATTATTTGCTATCGGCATGTTGATGCAGGTCGTCAATATACCGATTTTGACCGTCGTCCAGTCAAAGACAGATGCCCGCATGCTCGGCAGGGTGATGAGCCTGTTGATGACGGTTGCCACAGGACTGGTCCCCGTTTCATATTTTGTTACCTCACTCATCATCGGGTCTGGAACAGGAATCGGTTCTATCATTTTATATGCCGGACTGGCAGTCTGCCTAATTGCCATTTTGTCATTCAACTTGAAGGAACTCCGCACGTTAGCATATGACTGAGACAGGAAAATGAAGGCCGATGCGGAAATTGTATATAGGTGGAAAGAGGGAGATGAAAATGGGCGGACAATCAATAGGAAAACTAATTGCAGCCTTCACTTTAATAGGGTTGGGTGTGCTGCTGCTGCTTGTGAATATCGGCATATTAACGATGGAAGTAAAAGAGCTGATCGTTTTCTTTTACCCTGTCATCTTAATTGCGATTGGATTGAGGGCACTCGTGCGGGTGATAAGAAAATCAGGAGGAAGCTGGTTTTGGGGGCTGTTGTTCCTATTCCTTGGCATACTGCTCATGCTTGACCGGTTTGAGGTGATCACATTCACGCTTGGAATGGTATGGAAACTGTGGCCTCTGCTGTTGGTTTATTTAGGCATCAAGCTGTTTTTCAATAAAGATGGTGAAGATGCGAAGGCAAGCGGTTTTCCGATTGGAGACATTAAGTACGATTCGCCAAACTGGTCAGTAGAACCGATGAATTTGTGGAATGCAATAGGAGACTACCATCTCGACTTCACAAAAGGTTTTTTACCGGAAAAAGAAATCCCCATCAAAATTTCAGGTTGGGTGGGGGATGTGAAAATCCTGATTCCTGAGGAACTTGAATTTGCGGTTGATGCCCAAATCAAAGCCGGTAGTATACAGGTGCTCGGCCAGAGTACGGATGGTGTGAACCGGGACTACAATTTCAAAACTGCCGGATATGAGGAAGCTGCGAGAAAACTGACTTTTCGGATCAAATTGAAGGCCGGTGACATCCGGATTGACAGGGTATAGGAAGGGACGGAAGTATATGCTGAAGAAAATTTCCAGTATCCGCTATCATATTTTGCGTATGCATATATTTGCCGCATTGGCGACCGGCATCTTATTTTTTGTGGGTCTGCAGTTCGCTTTACTGTTCATGCCGGCCAATCCACTTGGGCTTTCAGCCATTTTGTGGCTGACGGGTTTGGTATTTACTGCTGCCCTGGTGTCAGGCATCTATGCGGGATACATAAGCAGCCAGCCGCTGAAAGATCGTTTGGAGAAATTGTCCACATTTATTGCAGTCCTTTCAAGAGGGAATCTGTCAAGACGCATTGATCAGGAAGGGAACGATGAAATCGGGCGCATGTCGAATGATTTAAATGATCTTGCAGAAAGAATCGATAGCCAGGTGAAATCGCTGCAGCGACTGGCGGATGAAAAAACTGATCTTGCAGAAGAAGCGCACAAAGCAGCCGCAATTGAAGAACGGCAGCGGCTCGCCCGGGATCTCCATGATGCGGTCAGTCAGCAGCTATTTGCTTTAAGTATGATGTCATCTGCCGCTATTCGGCTTTTTGACAGGGATGAGCGGAAGGCAAAAGAACAGTTGCAGCAGATTTCGGATATGGCTGCACAGGCCCAGGTGGAAATGAGGGCTCTTATGCTGCACCTGAGGCCGGTCCACTTGAGCGGAGATACATTATGGGACGGAATTGAAAAACTGATTGGGGAGTTGAGGGCGAAATGCACAATTGATTTCCAGGTGAGTCTCGGAAAATCGCCTGATCTTTCCCGAGGAGTTGAGGACCATTTATTCAGAATCATCCAGGAATTCCTTTCGAATGTTCTTCGGCATGCTGAAGCCAGTATGGTCAAATTGGAAGGATCTTTACAGAAAAACCATTTATACATATATATACGTGATGATGGAAAAGGGTTTGATTTACAGGATGAACGAAAAACTTCTTATGGATTGAAAACGATGCAGGAAAGGGCGGAGGAGATAGGGGCGGCAATCGGCCTTAAATCACAAAAAGGGGAAGGAACCTATTTAACGATTCGGGTACCGGTAAAGGAGGAGAAGGAAAATGGGGGAGTCCGTTCGCATAGTGGTCGTCGACGATCATGAAATGGTCAGGAAAGGTTTGCTTTCTTATTTGATGACAGAACCGGATTTTGAAATTGCTGGTGAAGGATCAAGCGGCAGGGAAGCGGTTCAGCTTGTTAAAGAGAAACAGCCGGATGTTGTGCTGATGGATTTGCTTATGGAAAACGGGACGGGAGTTGAGGCTACAAAAGAAATAATGGCTTTTGCCCCTGAATGCAAAATCATCATCATTACAAGCTTCTATGACGAAGATCAGGTTATCCCGGCAATTGAAGCAGGTGCATTTAGTTATTTGCTGAAAACGGCTAAGGCAGAAAATATTACGGATGCGATAAAAAAAGCTGTTGACGGTGAATCGGTTATTGAGGCGCGGGCGGCTAGCACGATGATGAACCGTTTCCGTTCCCCCCGGCAAAAAAGGCTTCACGAAGAACTAACCAAAAGGGAGCTTGAAGTCTTGCAATGTCTCGGGGAAGGAATGACAAATCAGGAAATTTGCGACGAACTGTTCATTGGAATCAAAACCGTTAAGACGCACGTAAGCCATATTTTGAGCAAGCTTGAAGTCCAGGACAGGACCCAGGCTGCAGTGTATGCCAACCGGCATAATATTACAAGAAGCACTTGAAAAGGAAACGGTTGGAGATTTCTGATAACGTTGTGAAAAACGGATGTAATAGTCAATGAAACCTTAAATGATTGTGCAAATAGCAAACTAAACGCCTGGGTGCAAACCAGGCGTTTGTATTTATATTGTCCCTTTCTGCTAAAACTGAAGAACAATCCTTCATTTCCCCTAATCTGCTAAAACCCATTAATCATTGATATATATGCAAAAGCAGACCAAACCTGTGAGGTTTGGTCTGTTAATGAGCATGCAACCAGATGTGTTTTTCCAAAAAACGGCACTGCTTTGTGGCTGCCCCCCATCCTTTCACTTAGACTTCGGTATGACATATTCAGAGCTATAAACAGGGCTTTTCAATACCGACTTATCTTCCTCTGCAAGCGGGAAATCAGGGTGCTGGGCCGACCAGGTCGTATACGCCCCTTCTGTTTTCCATACAGTCAGGACAATATACGTATCGCCTTTCAAAGGCTTGAGCCCGCGTACGGCAAGGAGGCCCTCCTCCTTCGAGACCCCATCAACTTTCTGGCTCACCTCGTCCTCAAAAAGCGGCCGGCCTTCATCCCGAACCGGAAAATGGTCGAGAACGGCAAACTTTCCGGTTGATAGATCT
Source organism: Guptibacillus hwajinpoensis (assembly GCA_016841765.1). Taxonomy (GTDB): domain Bacteria; phylum Bacillota; class Bacilli; order Bacillales; family Bacillaceae_O; genus Bacillus_BL. The sequence continues at coordinate 11,260 of JAENYN010000005.1, read as the reverse complement.
CCTTTTGATGCAAATACATCATAGGAAGAGCCGCCTTTAAACAGAGTTTTTCCGGCAGTTTCATGAAGCATGACTGCACCGGTGTCTTTCAAAAGCAGCAGCATGGATTCTTGTTCATTTTGTTCTTTCATTTTTTTCAAAAACGGATAAGTGCCATGGGTGATATGAAGTTTATCCACATTCCATCCTCCTTCACATATTCTGTTATTAGTTTACCTTTTTAGAAGAGCGGAAAACCCTGATAAATTAAACATAATAGTTCAAAAGTTGTCGAAAATAAGATAAGATGGAGTGTATTCTTATTTTAGGCAGCGGCTATTGTTTTGCTGGAGTCACTGCCTGTCTTGCTGCCGGGAAAATAAAACCCGGTAATTAACCATTCAAAGGAGTCGAAAGACAGCATGATGAGAAAAGTCTTAATCGGTGCTGTGTTTGCTGCGTCAGCCCTTTTACTGGGATTGGCCGGTTACATTATTATCATTTTGGCCGGGGAGTACGTGATTGACGATAAAAAGCTTGTCATGGACTCCACTTCAGAAATTGTTGACGCAAAAGGGGACCGCATTACAAAAATCTATTCTGTCAATCGGGAACTGGTTGATATTAATGATATTCCGAAACATGTTCAGCATGCCTTCATTGCAGTTGAAGATTCCAGGTTTTATGATCATCCGGGCATTGACGCCCAGTCGATTATAAGGGCGCTGTATAAGGATATTCTCGCCGGCCAAAAGGTGGAGGGCGGCAGTACGATAACCCAGCAGCTTGCCAAAAATGTGTTTCTCTCCCATGAAAAAACATTGCTGCGAAAAACAAAGGAAGCAGTCATTGCCATTAATCTTGAGCGGAATTACAGTAAAGATAAATTGCTGGAAATGTATTTGAACCAAATTTATTTCGGGCACGGCGCTTATGGAATCCAGTCTGCCGCCAAGCTATATTTTGATAAGGATGTTTCGGAACTGACCGTTGATGAAGGAGCATTGCTGGCCGGTCTTCCAAAAGCTCCGGCGACGTATTCGCCTGTCAATCATCCTGACAAAAGCAAAGAGCGGCGCAATCTTGTCCTGTCCCTGATGGAAAAACAAGGTTATATTGAACCGGAGCAGGCTGTGCGCAATCAGGGGAAGACAGTTTCAGTTGCAGGGCTGAAAGAAAGGCAGGATGCTTCTTATACCTCGTATATAGATATGGTATTAAAGGAAGCGAAAGAAAAGTATCATCTCTCTTACGAAGAAGTGATGACGGGTGGTTATTCGATTAAAGTGCCGATGGATAAAAAAGTTCAAAAGGCAGCGTACAAGCTTTTTCAAGAAGAAAAGTATTTTCCTGGAACAGATGAGCAAGTGCAGGGTGCTTTTGTCTTGCTTGATAATAAAACAGGCGGCGTTTTGTCTGTTATTGGCGGCCGGAATTATGTCCATAAAGGGCTGAACCGTGCAGTTGTGAAGCGCCAGCCGGGTTCGGCCTTAAAACCGCTGGCGGTTTATGGGCCGGCAATTGAGGAAGACAAATTCGGGCCTTACAGTATGCTCGTTGATGAAAAAAGGACGTATGGTGATTACACACCGGAAAATTATGATGATCAGTACGACGGTGAAATATCCATGTATGACGCCATCGTCCATTCTGACAATGCGCCGGCGGTATGGACATTGAATGAAATCGGCATCGAAACAGGTAAAAAATATCTTGAAAAAGCAGCAATTCCTACACCTGATTCGGGTCTTGCCATCGCGCTTGGCGGATTGAGTGACGGTGTCACGCCGCTCGAGCTTGCCGGCGCTTATCGGTCTTTTCCGGCAGGCGGCGAAGCGATTGAACCGTATTTCATCCAGGAAATTTATGATCGTGAAGGCGAAAAGCTCGGGGAGGCGGACCCGGAAAAAAGGAAAGTGTTTTCGAAGCAGACATCTTGGTATATGACACGCATGCTTTCCGCCGTTGTCGAGGAAGGGACTGCCCGAAAAGGGTCATTCGCTGGAGCGCTGGCCGGCAAAACCGGAACAACCTCCTTTTCGGGAGTGGAGGGTGTTTCTGCGGATGCCTGGTTCGCCGGATATACGCCAGGTGTGACCGGAACACTCTGGATGGGCTATGACAAAACGAGTAAAGATCAGCATTTGAAAGAAGGGAGCGCCTATGCGGCAGCTCTGTTCAAAAGGATTTTGTCTGAAGGCGGGATAAAAAAGGAAAAGGCATTTCCGAAGCCGGAAGGCGTTGATGATCTTGAAAATCCAATCAAGCTGCCACAAATCAATGACCTGACAGTGGATTTGTCCTTTAAAGCACTGAGCCTGTTTACGGCTGAACTGTCATGGACACCTGCTGAGGATGACCGGGTCGTTTATCATGTTTATGAAGAGAAGGATGGATCCAGAAAGAAAGTGGGGACTGTTACGGGTTCAGGTAAATTCACCATCAAAAATGTCAACGTCTTTGACCCGCCAACATATACTGTGGTTCCTTATAACAAGCTGACCGATTCAGAAGGAGAACGTTCCAACAAGGCTGTTCCGAAGTATTTCACTCCAGGTTGGGGAAACAGCAGGCTTGATGAGCTGAAGGAAAAAGTTTGGTGAATAAATTCAATAACTTGAAAAAAAGGTGGGGCAGGAATGGACTTTTTCTTTTTTGAACTGGAGGATTTACCTTATCTTTTAATTACACTCGCAATTGCCTTTTCGGTCCATGAATTTTCCCATGCGTATGTCGCCTATAAATTCGGCGATCCAACGGCGAAGAATCAGGGCAGGCTCACGTTATCGCCGTTTGCTCATCTCGACGTATTCGGGACGGTCATGATTTTGATTGCCGGATTCGGATGGGCACGCCCTGTTCCGGTCAACCGGTTTTATTTTAAAAAGCCCCGCCTTTCCGGGATCCTCGTATCAGCTGCGGGGCCGTTCAGCAATCTTCTTCTGGCCGCCCTTGGGTTTGTGCTCTGGTATGCCATGATTGTGACCGGCATTGAGGAGACGATGTCAGGGGCAGTATCTGATATCATTTACCAATTTTTCAATACGTTCATTTATCTGAATGTCATCTTATTCGTCTTTAACCTGCTCCCGTTTCCTCCGCTTGACGGGTATCGGATTGTTGAAGATTTGTCACCCCCTGATGTTAGGGCGAAGCTGACTCGATATGAATCATTCGGCATCATCATCTTTCTGTTTCTCATTATCACCCCCTTATATCGCTACACGATACAGCCTATTTTCAACCGGGTGATTCCGGCTGTGACCGGTTTTCTTGACAGCCTGTTTTCAGCTATATTCTTCTGAAGCAAAACACTGAATGCGCAATGCATTTGGTGTTTTCTGCCGATTAGATGGACAAACGGCCCGGAATATGATTTGGCGGGCGGATTTATGATATAATTCACCTATGTGCAGAAAAGTTGACAGTTTTGTTTAATTCGAAGGCTCTTTTTTTTGCTTCCAAAAAACTCGGGCAATATTCGCCTGTAATCCGGCGTGATTATGGCAGTGACAATGCCGGGCGCCGTGTCCGCTTCAAGCCGGCGCTTCCAGCATGCCCTTAGCATACGATTCAATTTGAATTTACAGCAAAAAGATCAAATAGAGCCTACATAATAGAGAGGTGTGATGTCATGACGACTAAGCCGTTTAATGATGCGTTTTTAAAAGCGTGCCGGGGTGCAGAAACAGACCATGTTCCGGTCTGGTATATGAGGCAGGCCGGGCGTTATCAGCCTGAATACCGTGAAATCAAGAAAAAATATTCCCTTTTTGAAATAACCCACCAGCCAGAGCTGTGCGCGTATGTGACAAGACTGCCGGTAGAGCAGCACGGCGTGGACGCGGCAATCCTATATAAAGACATTATGACTCCGCTTCCGGCAATCGGGATCGATGTCGAAATCAAGCCGGGAATCGGCCCGGTCATCAGCAACCCGGTTTCCTCCCGGGCGGATGTTGAACGGCTCGGCATCATCAAGCCGGAACAGGATGTGCCATATGTCCTCGATACGATCAAGTTGCTCCGTGAACAGTTATCCGTTCCACTGATCAGCTTCAGCGGAGCGCCTTTCACATTGGCGAGCTACATGATTGAAGGCGGACCTTCCAAAAATTATTACAAAACGAAAGCATTTATGTATACAGACCCTGAAGGCTGGCACTTATTAATGGAAAAACTGGGCGACATGGTCATTGATTATGTGAAAGCACAGATCAACGCCGGGGCCCAGGCAATCCAGATCTTTGATTCATGGGTCGGCGCATTGAATAAGGATGATTACCGCAAGTATGTCAAACCGGTGATGACGCGGATTTTTTCCAGTTTGAAGGAAGAAGGCGTCCCACTCATCATGTTTGGCGTCGGAGCAGGACACCTTGCGATGGACTGGCATGACCTGCCTCTTGATGTTGTTGGTCTTGACTGGCGCCTCCCGATTTCAGAAGCCCGCTCTATGGGGATGACCAAAACGCTGCAGGGCAACCTGGACCCGGCAATGCTGCTGGCCCCATGGCCTGTCATAGAAGAAAAAGCGAAAGAAATCCTGGACGAAGGCATGAAAGACCCGGGATATATTTTCAACCTCGGCCATGGCGTCTTTCCGGAAGTAAAAGTGGAAACCCTGCAGCAACTGACCCGATTTGTACACGAATATTCTGCTGAAAAAAAAGCTTCCAACTAATCGGAGGTATGAAAAAATGAAAAAAGAAACGATCGGCCTTCTGGTGATGGCATATGGGACCCCATACAGCGAAGGCGATATCGAACGGTATTATACGCATATCCGCAGGGGACGCAAGCCTTCCCCTGAACAGCTGCAGGATTTGAAAGACCGGTATGCTGCAATCGGCGGCGTGTCCCCGCTGGCACAAATAACGAAAGAACAGACAGCAAAACTCGAACAGGAATTGAACTCACGTTTTGAAGATATAGAGTTCAAGGCATATATCGGATTGAAGCATATCGAACCTTTTATCGAAGATGCCGTTAAACAAATGAATGAAGACGGGATCAAAAAAGCGGTCAGCATTGTCCTTGCGCCGCACTATTCAACCTTCAGCATCAAGTCATATAACGGGCGGGTCAAAGAAACGGCTGAAAAACACGGCGGACCTGAATTCGTCTCTGTTGAAAGCTGGTATGAAGAGCCTAAGTTTATCCAGTATTGGGCTGACAGGCTGCGTGATGTTTACAGCAGCATGCCTGCTGAAGAACGGGAAAAAGCAGTGCTGATTGTGAGTGCGCACAGCCTGCCGGAACGTATTCTTGCAACAGGTGACCCCTATCCGGAACAGCTGAAAGAAACGGCAAGGCTGATTGCCGGGCAGGCCGGCATAAACGACTACGAAAACGGCTGGCAAAGCGCCGGAAATACGCCAGAGCCGTGGATCGGCCCGGATGTGCAGGATCTTACCCGTGTATTATATGAAGAAAAAGGATATCGGGCATTTGTCTATGCGCCTGTCGGTTTTGTCGCCGACCACCTTGAAGTGCTTTATGATAATGATTATGAGTGCAAAGTTGTCACAGATTCACTCGGCGCTTCCTATTACCGACCGGAAATGCCGAATGCCAATCCGCTGTTCGTTGAGGCAATGGCGGATGTCATCATGAAGAAAATGGATAAAGAAGGCGAATACAATGAGTGATAATAGAAAAAAAGCGGTAATTATCGGCGGCGGCATTTCAGGCCTGTCCGCTGCATATTACCTTCAAAAAGAAATAAAGGAAAAAGGGCTTCCGATAGACACTATGTTGATTGAGGCGAGCCCGCGCCTGGGTGGAAAAGTTCAGACTTTCACAAAAGATGGATTTACTGTTGAGCAGGGCCCGGACTCTTTTCTGGCCCGGAAAAAAAGCATGGCACGGCTCGTTGAAGAAGTGGGAATGGAAGACCGGCTTGTGAACAATGCAACAGGAAAATCCTATGTCCTTGTTGACGGTAAACTCCATTCTATGCCTGAAGGGTCTTTCATGGGGATACCAACGAAAATCCTGCCGTTTGCATTTTCCGGCATGTTTTCATGGCCGGGTAAGTTCAGGGCCGCCGGGGACTTTGTGCTGCCCCGTTCCAAGCCGGCCGAAGATCAATCGCTTGGCCACTTTTTCAGGAGAAGACTCGGGGATGATGTCGTTGAAAACTTGATTGAACCGCTGCTTTCCGGCATTTATGCAAGCGACCTTGACAAATTGAGCCTGATGTCCACCTTCCCTAATTTCTATAATCTTGAGCAAAAGTATCGCAGCCTGGTGCTGGGCATTAAAAAAACAATGCCCGCTCCGAAAACCGGGCGGGCTGCCCCAAAGAAAAAAGGAATGTTTTTAACCGTTAACACAGGGCTGGAATCTTTCATCAGGGCAGTTGAAGAGAAGCTTGAGGAAGGAACTGTTTTAAAAAATACAAAAGTGAACCGGATTATCAAGACGGATGACGGCTATGAACTGAAATTGGACAGCAAAGAAACCGTCACCGCTGACGGCATTATCATCGCAGCACCGCACCAGGCTGTTCATGGCATGATGCCTGAATACGACTTTTTCAAGCCGTTTGAAGAAATGCCGGCCACCTCGGTTGCGACAGTTGCCATGGCCTTTCCGGCTTCTGCTGTGAAGCAGGATATTGACGGCACCGGCTTTGTCGTCTCGCGAAACAGCGACTTCCGGATAACCGCCTGCACCTGGACACATAAAAAATGGCCGCACACGACTCCTGAAGGCAAAGTGCTGCTGCGCTGCTATGTAGGACGGCCTTCGGATGAAAGCATCGTCGATGAATCGGATGAGGAAATAACTAAAATCGTACTGGCGGACTTAAATAAAATTATGGATATCACCGATGAACCGGAATTTTCAATTGTCACCAGATGGAAAGACGCCATGCCCCAATACACTGTCGGTCATAAAGCCCGGTTTGAATCCATTAAAAAAGACATGGATCAAGATTTGCCCGGCATCTACCTTGCCGGAGGTTCCTATGAAGGTGTCGGCCTGCCGGATTGCATCGACCAGGGCGAGGAAGCTGTGGAAAAGATCATCAGCTTCCTTGATGAAAGGAAGGAAAACTGAAGCTTATTGCTTCGGTTTTTCTTTTTTAGGCGCGAAACCCGCCGACTGGACCGCCGCAAAATCCGGTCGGTTTGATGCAACGTCCAATCGGCGTGAGACCGCGGCCATATGGCGTGAAAACCGGCCCGAACGGCGTGAAACGGAACGAATGGCGTGAAAACGTGCAGGTTTGGCGCGAAACCCGTTCGAATCGGCGTGAAAAGGGACTTGTTTGGCGTGAAAATCAGTGAGTTCGGCGGGAAACCTGCCGACCGGACCGCCGCAAAAATCCGGACGGCTTGATGGAACGTCCGAACGGCGTGAAACCGCGACCATATGGCGTAAAAACCGGCCCAAACGGCGTGAAACGGAACGAATGGCGTGAAAACGTGCAGGTTTGGCGCGAAACCCGTTCGAATCGGCGTGAAAAGGGACTTGTTTGGCGTGAAAATCAGTGAGTTCGGCGGGAAACCTGCCGACCGGACCGCCGCAAAAATCCGGACGGCTTGATGGAACGTCCGAACGGCGTGAAACCGCGACCATATGGCGTAAAAACCGGCCCAAACGGCGTGAAACGGAGCGAATGGCGTGAAACCCGCTCGAATCGGCGTGAAAAGGGACTTGTTTGGCGTGAAAATTGGTAAGTTCGACGCGAAGCCCCATCGACAGGACCGCCGCAAAATCCGGTCAGCATCCTTACACGCAATACAGGCTGGCATTCACGCCGGAACTCGCTTATTTCACATTTCCAGCCAAATGGGATTCCGGCAATGAAATTTTATTAATATACCAAAAGTATATTTCCATGCTTGCAATGGTTTTGGAAAAGTAGTAAGATCATTTATGTACCAAATGACCAAAACATTCATTTAGTCATTTATAGGAGAGATTGCATGGCTACTGACCGAAGACAACTTATTTTGGATGCGGCGGCGAAGTCCTTCGCCGAGTTTGGCTATAAGGCTACCACTATGGACCAGGTTGCTGGCATGGCGAATGTGGCAAAGGGAACCATATATACTTTCTTCAAAAATAAAGAAGAGCTTTTTCATGAAATTATCAACAAGCTGATTGCCGAAATGAAAGATACTGCCCGGAATGCAATAAAGCCAGATCGGTCCTTTTTTGAAAATGCCCATATGGCTCTTATCAGTATTTTGGAATACAGAAAGCAGCATCAGCTTACAATCAAACTATTTCAGGAAGAAAAAGAAATTGGTACACCTGTTGTGCAAGATGTCATGAGTGAACTTGAAAATGCGATTGTGCAATTTATTAGTCGTGAAATTGAAATGGCGGTTGCTGAAGGTGAAATCCGGCCTTGTGATCCTGAGATAACGGCATTTGTCATGATGAAGCTTTACATTGCCCTTATTTTTGATTGGGAAAAAGGCCACGAACCGCTATCTAAGGAAAAAATTGCCGAGTTGTTTGAAATGTACCTGCTGCAGGGGCTCTCACAATAGACCCCTTCTTTTTTTACTATGAATTGACTGAATGAACAAAATAGTCATTTGTTTTATACAACTAAGGGGGAACATAAGCATGCGATTGTTTGGTAAAGAACTTATTGGAATCGGAAAAAACAAAAGACTGCTGATTCCGATTTTGGCGGTGCTGCTTGTACCTGTGTTATATACAGGGATGTTTTTATGGGCTTTCTGGGATCCTTATGAACAGCTTGATAATCTTCCGGTTGCCGTTGTCAATCTGGATGAAGGGGCTGAATTCAGCGGAGAAAAACTGCAAATCGGTGATGAACTTGTTGATAAATTGAAGGGGAATCCTGAATTTGAATGGGACTTTGTCTCAGCAAAGAAAGCCGAACAGGGTTTGGCCGATCAAAGCTATTATATGGTGATTGAAATACCGGAGAATTTCTCCAGCCGGGCAGCTACCGTAATGGATGAATCTCCTGAAAAGATGGAAATTCGTTACCTTCCAAATGAAAGCTATAACTTTCTGTCTGCCCAGATAGGTGAGACTGCAATCAGCCGCATCAAAGAAGAGGTCAGTAATGAACTGACGAGCGCATACAGCGAAAAAATGTTTGATACGATTGATAAAATATCCGGAGGCCTTGAGAAAGCAGGGGATGGGGCAGGCGAACTTGCTGACGGAGCCGAAAGAGCCAGGACAGGATCGAATGAATTAAAAGATAAATTGTCTGCTTTTGCCCGTGGAACCGTTGACTTCCGGGAAGGCGTCTCATCTGCAAAAACAGGCAGTGCTGCCCTGAATGATGGGATGAACCGGGTCAGTACAGCAACGGAAAGGCTTGTAGAGGGCATTGAAGGCAAACAGCCGCAAATCAATGAACTTGCTGATGGGGCAGGACAGTTGAGCAGCGGACTGAAAGGACTGGAAAATGGACTTGGACAAATGAAAACTTCTCAGGAAAAACTTCTGGAGGGTGCCGATCAGGCAAGGATTGGGATAGGTGCTCTGGAGGAGGGGCTGAACCAATCTGCAGAAGGCATCAAGATGATGAAAGCGAAAGTCGACCAAAGTGCCGGGTCAATGCCTGATGAGAAGGATATGGCAGGCCTGACATCCACCCTTGAAGATGCGGCAAAAGCGGGGGAAGCTGTAAATGTCCTATCTGGACGATCAGCGGATCTTGCTGAAGGGATGGAGAGTTTATCCGAACAAATGGAGCCAGTGATTGCTTCAATGCCGGAAGGGCCCGAAAAAGAGCAACTGCAGTTGACATTGCAGCAACTGACAGGCGGCAGTCAAAGTCTTGCTGCCGGACTTGGCGAACTGAAGAAAAGTACAGACGGCCTCGATCAGGTTGAACTGGATTCTGTACAGGACCTTGCCTCCCTGCCAGCCAACATGAAAGAACTTTCCGGAGGGCTGGGTCAGCTGCTGGAGGGCCAGGAACAGCTGGAAACAGGTGCCGGGCAGTTGGCTGCCGGTTTTGATGGAACCAACAATCAGCCTGGTTTGACCGATGGCTTGCGTTTATTCGGCGAGAAGATTACGGAAGCTCAAAATGGGGCAAAGAAACTTTACAGTGGTTCGAAACAAGTATCGGCTGGAACGGAACAAACCGCTGCAGGCTGGGAAACCCTTGCTGCTAATGTAGGGGAATTGGCTTCCGCCGAGAAAAAACTGGTAAAAGGATCGGGGCAGCTTGACAGCGGCTTATCCGAACTGGTGTCAGCGTCAGGAAGATTGTCTGATGGCGCCGGGAAGCTTACCGATGGGGCTGCCGGGTTGTCCGGCGGTATTGCTGAACTGGCCGGCGGCTCGGCTGAATTAGCCGGTGAATTATCAGATGCTGCAGAAGAAACCGGGGAGGTAAATGGAAATGACCGGATATATGAAATGTTTGCATCTCCGGTAACATTAAGTACGGAAAAGCTGAATCATGTCCCCAATTATGGGACTGGCTTTACGCCATATTTCCTGTCGCTTGGTTTATATGTCGGGGCGTTGATATTAACGATTGTATTTCCATTGCGTGATCCTGCCGGCATACCGGCAAGTAGCATCAGTTGGTTCATGAGTAAATTTGGCGTACTTGTAATCATCGGTCTATTGCAAACGCTCCTTGCCGATGGGCTTCTGCTCGGGGTGTTGGGACTTGAAGTGCAAAGTGTACCGCTTTTCATTTTGTTCACCTTTTTTACAAGCCTCGCCTTTATGACCTTGATTCAATTTCTGGTGACAGTTTTCGGTGACCCAGGACGTTTTGCTGCTATCATTATATTGATTTTGCAGCTGACGACAAGTGCCGGGACTTTCCCGCTGGAACTGATACCGGATTTTCTGCAGCACTTCAATGGGTTGCTGCCGATGACGTATACAGTGGCCGGATTTAAGGCTGTTATCTCAAGCGGCGACTATGCAGCAATGTGGAAAAATGCATCAGTCATCAGTATATTTACAGGAACCATGATGGCCGGAACGTTTGCTTACTTTGCCTACTTCTTTAACCGTAAGTTCGGCATTTTTGCAGAACGCAAAAAGAGAACGGCCTAAAACTGAATAGATGAGAAACCAAAGGGCTGGGACATAAGAATTTCAGCCAATGATAAACCCGAACGGTTAGGTAAGATTTCAATGAATCTTTCGCCTGACCGTTCGGGTCTTTATTTACTTTCTTAAATCAATCTTGTAATTTTGCATCCTATTTTAAGAACTAGTGGAATGGAGCGGAAGACACTCGACTCCAACGGGAAATAGAGGAAAGGCTGAGACCCCGCAGGCGTAGCCGAGTTATCAT
>JAENYN010000073.1 GCA_016841765.1 Guptibacillus hwajinpoensis | reverse complement strand
CCTATCATTTTCGTGAGGGAGGCTCAGCGCCCGCCCCGCGGAAAGCGAGCCCCTGCAGCGGAAATCAACTCACCATTCTAAAGTGCAATTTTTTCAACAGCTATTGAACAGGATGTATTTCTTTAGTCAGTGCTAAAGGAGTATTATTATTTATGCTTCATTGAAATCGACCCTGCGACAGGTAAAGAACTCATTAAAGAAACCAGAGAAAGCAGCAATACCAAACTGGATTTCACGATTGAAAAAAATATGATTGGAAAGCAATATGCCGTGGAGTTCATGTGGAAAAACGGGGATGATATCCAGGGCCGGAGCATGATTGATTTCCGGCTTAAATAGAACGGAAAAAGAGCAGCCCAAGTTTGTTATGGGCTGCTCTTTCATTACTGAGGGCGTTTCTTCTGTATATGGCGTTTTGCAGTGAACAATATGTAAATTCAATCAATTAATCATTTGCCTGGCAATCTTAATCAGGTCACTTTTATACTGTTCATCCGGAATCTGTTCGTTCCGGTAAGCGATGCTGTATGATACGTCATGTTGATTGAAAGAGATCGAATCGCCGGAGTAGTAGCCGATTACGCCATGAGACAAATTGACTTCATCGGTGTTGGCTGTGTGAATTTCATCCAGCTCTTTTTCATTGCTGAATACATTAATTGTCAAAAATGCTCTTTCTTCTTTGCTTTTCGAAATCGTATTGAACTCTACCCACAACTTTTTCCCATCATGTGCCATGTCATTGATGACCGGCGCCTGGTAAGGCTCGGCTTTAAAAGGCAGGTCTTTCGGCAGTTTCATATCAAATGGGAGGGCTTCAAGTGCCGTTTTTACGGACGGTGCTTTATACGCGATTGGAAAGCCGTTTTGTTCTTCTGCGGATACACCCTCCATCTCAATCTTCTTAACATTCGACGTATCAAGTGTGTCTTGTTCGGCGTTCTGGCAGCCAATCAGCAAAAGCATGGTCAGTCCCGAAGCGGGTAACACTTTTTTCATGTCGGTCCCTCCGTAAAGTCATTACCCCCTTTTACGTTGGGAGGCAAAAAAAGTTTCATGAATTCCCTGAACCTGTGCAAACAACCATTAACGCTGACTTCTGATGAAAAAGCAACTGCTTGAGGGTTGAACATCCACGTGCGTTATTAAAAGATCTATTTTCTTTCATTTTGCAGTTCAAATGACTCTTCAAATTCATCCCATTTTACAGTGACCTGTATAACTTCATCTTCACTTACTTTTTCCCCGTTTTTTGAACCTCCACTGGACGTAAATGTTACATTCTTTGGTGGTTCATTGAAATTCACGGTTGCATTCCCGCCGCCGCTCAACGTTTCATAAGAATATTCAAGTTTTTCAAGAGAAGACAATTCTTCAAGGGAACCTTTGTATTTTAATAAAAAATCGTAATTATCTTTATTCGTGTAAGTTTCCGCGCCGTCCTCTTCGTCCCATGCTTCTTTTCCCTTATAGGCATACTCAGCTTCCCAATGTTCACTTTCACCTGTAAATTTGTAATCATTGTGCGTGACTTCCGAACAGGCTGATAAAACCAAAATGAAAAGCACAAATGGCAAAATCCTTTGCATTCTCCTCCCCCTCTAACATTGTTCTTTACCATCATATTACTTATATTTCTAATGTTACCATAAAATTACCAGGTGTCCGGTATTTCGTTGATGGTTTTTGATATTTTGTCAGTTTGCACTTTTGTCGTAATGAGAAGAAGTTTAGCGGATGGCATCAAAAAAAGAGCAGCCACAAATTTGTGGCCGCTCTAACGAATACATCCAGGATTCAGTTAAAAACTATAAAACACACTAACTGTTACTCTATTACTCCACCGTAACCGATTTTGCCAGATTACGAGGTTTGTCAACGTCGCAATCCCGGTGAAGTGCTGCATAATATGCGATCAGCTGCAGCGGGACGACACTCACCAGCGGTGCCAGCAATGGGTGCACCGGCTCAATGACTAGCGTATCGTCTTCTTCTTCCAGCCCTTTCATGGTGATGGTGCATGTATTTGCACCCCGTGCAGCGACTTCTTTGATGTTGCCGCGGATACTGAGATTGACCCGCTCCTGGGTTGCAAGACCGATAACCGGTGTACCTTCTTCAATCAAGGCAATCGTTCCATGCTTGAGTTCCCCGCCGGCGAAGCCTTCCGCCTGGATATAGGAGATCTCCTTGAGTTTGAGCGCCCCTTCAAGTGCTACATAATAGTCAGAAGCACGGCCGATGAAGAAGCAATTTCTTGTAACGGATAAGTATTCCCGTGCGATTTCTTCCATCCGTTCCTTCTGGTCTGTCAAAGCTTCCATTGCATTGGCGGCAATGCCAAGTTCCTGAATCGGATCGAAATCGAGCGAAATACCTTTCGTACGGGCGGCATCAACGGCAAGGATTGCCTGGACGGCAATTTGTGCTGTATATGCCTTTGTGGACGCCACAGCGATTTCCGGACCGGCATGCAGGTGCAGCGTATAATCCGCTTCACGTGAAAGCGTGGAGCCCGGTACGTTGGTGATCGTCAGGGAACGATGGCCCAGTTCTTTAATCTGTACAAGCACCGATCTGCTGTCCGCTGTTTCACCGCTCTGTGAGATGAAAATGAACAATGGCTTTTCACTGAGAAGCGGCATGTTATATGAAAATTCGCTTGCAACATGAACTTCGGTTGGAATGTTAGAAAACTTTTCAAGGAATTGCTGGCCGATCAAGCCTGCATGATAGCTGGTACCTGCAGCAATAATATAAATCCGGTCTGTATCCTGTACCGCCTGGCGGATATCCTCATCGAGCTTCAGGTTGCCATGTTCATCCTGGTATTCCTGGATGATTTTGCGGATAACAAGCGGCTGCTCATCGATTTCCTTGAGCATGTAATAAGGATACGTGCCTTTTTCAATATCACTTGCATCAACCTGGGCTGTGTATGGCTCCCGTTCGACTTCTTCGCCTTCAAGATTTGTGATTTTCACATTTTCACGGGTAACAACAACCACTTCTTTATCCATAAGCTCGACGAACTGATCCGTCACCTGGATCATGGCCATTGCATCCGAAGCGACGACATTGAAACCATCTTCGCCAAGTCCTACGAGAAGCGGGCTTTTGTTTTTAGCCACATAGATAGCGTCCCTGTTTTCATTATCCATCAGCGCGAGCGCATAGGAACCTTTCAGCTCTCGAAGTGTCTTACGGAATGCATCCTCGACTGTGTCTCCAGCTTCGACAAACTTACCGATCAGCTGAACGATTACTTCTGTATCTGTATCACTTACTAAGTCGACATCTTGCATATATTCCCGCTTCAAGGCACTGAAGTTCTCAATGACACCGTTATGGACAACGGTGAATCGTTCTGAAGTATTCTGGTGTGGGTGGGCATTCAATTTGCTTGGCGGTCCGTGTGTCGCCCAGCGTGTATGGCCAATCCCAGCTGTTCCCGCTACTTCATTGTTGACAACCTTCTCCAGGTCGGCAATCCTGCCTTTTTCCTTGAAAAGATGCAATCCATCTTCATTCGCAACTGCGATGCCGGCCGAATCGTACCCCCGGTATTCCAGCTTGTGCAGCCCGTTCAACAAAATCTCTTTTGCATCTTCGCTTCCAATATAACCTACAATTCCACACATAGTACGTAATCTCTTCCCTTCCCGTCAGGGACAAGAAAGCGGGGCTCTCCTGCCCCTGGATGTTTTATTCTGTCTTATTTTTTCATCATAATCCGGGCTTTGTGCAAAGAGTCGCCTCTTTGTTTTCGCCCTGCATTTGACGGCTGTGATGTTCAGCCGGGAGGCATCCGCCGAAAACTCGATAAACCTCCTCCTCGTCAACTATCCGTTTTTTTCCGGTCAACAGATAGTCCAGGCGCTTTTGAAAAGACAGTCTTTGTTTCTATCCCCCTTTCTTCCCATGAATAAACAACGAAATTAGTTTACTAAACAAACAGTCTTACCGTCAATCATTTTCTGGAATTGAAACAAATATGACATTTTTAACATATGGCTGAAAATTGATTTACTAACAGACTAGCTCTGTATACGGGACTTAGCGGTCCAGCTTATGTTCACCGTCTGCATTCTTGCGATATTCCTGCACCAGCCGTCACAATGCCTGCTCAACTTCAAAAAAACTCGCTTGCCGATTCAGTCTTCACCCCCTTTTCCATAATAAATATGCAAGAACAGAGCACATTGTGCCCCATTCTTGCATATAGGCCAATCAATCTATTCCCATTTCACTTTCGACCACTTTCACAATGCGGTCAACATACGCTTCACACTTTTCCGCTGTCGGTGCTTCCGCCATGATGCGGACGAGCGGTTCTGTTCCGGAAGGGCGCACAAGGATGCGGCCGTTTCCGTCCATTTCTTTTTCAACGTCATTGATGACTTCCTTGACATGGGCATTATCCTCGACATGGTGCTTATCCGTCACCCTTACATTTTTCAGGGTTTGCGGATACTTTTCGATTTCGCCGGCAAGGGCGGAAAGCGGTTTGCCGGTCGCCTTCATGATATTCACCAGTTGAATTGCACTCAGCATGCCGTCACCCGTTGTATTATGGTCAAGAAAAATGATATGCCCGGACTGTTCGCCGCCAAGATTGTAATCATGTTTACGCATGGCTTCCATCACATACCGGTCACCGACTTTTGTCTGGACACTTTCTATACCGTTTGCTTCAAGGCCTTTATAAAAGCCGAGGTTGCTCATGACAGTGGAAACAACCGCATTCTGCCGCAGCCAGCCTCTTTCTTTCATGTACTTGGCATTGATGAACATGATCTGGTCGCCATCCACGATATCACCGTTTTCATCGACAGCGATCAGGCGGTCGCCATCCCCATCAAAGGCAAGGCCGATGTCGGCTTCTTTTTCCTTAACCAGTTCCGCTAGTTTCTCAGGGTGGGTGGATCCCACACCGTCATTGATGTTCAGGCCGTTTGGAGACGTGCCGATCGTGCTGATATCAGCTTCTAAATCCGCAAACAAATGCGGTGCAAGGGAATATGTTGCCCCATGGGCACAGTCAAGTGCAACATGAATGCCGTCAAATTCTTCTTCGATTGTCGTTTTTAAGTATTGGAGGTACTTCTGGCCGCCTTCAAAATAATCGTTGACATGGCCAAGGTCCTTGCCGATCGGGCGCGGCAGGCTGTCGACATGGCGGTCCAGCAATTCTTCAATTTCCTCTTCCTGGTCGTCTGACAGCTTAAAGCCGTCAGAACCGAAGAATTTGATCCCGTTATCGCCAACCGGATTGTGAGATGCTGAAATCATGACGCCAGCCTGGGCGCTCAATGCTTTTGTCAAATAAGCGACACCTGGTGTTGAAATGACGCCAAGGCGCATCACTTCAGCCCCGATGGACAGCAGCCCTGCAACGAGGGCCCCCTCCAGCATATGGCCGGATATGCGTGTATCGCGGCCGATCAGGACCTTCGGCCGCTCTTCATAGTGCTTCGTCAGCACATAGCCGCCATATCTTCCGACTTTAAAGGCCAGCTCCGGCGTCAACTCCGTATTCGCGACACCACGCACACCATCTGTTCCAAAATATTTACCCATTCTCTAATCGCTCCTTCACAAACATTGGATCATCACTGGATTTGTACTTCTGCTGTTTCTGGTTCCAGAGACCATGTTATATTCTGCGGACCGTTGACTTCCAGTTTCACGTCGTGGGTTCCCTTTGAGTACCCGCTTAAATCTGCATATATCTCGATATCGTCTTCCTTGATACCATTCAAAACACTTTCTGACCCGTAAATCGTAATGTCCGAAGTGTTCGTATCACCGGTAAACGAGGCATTCAAATCGTTCGATAAGCCGACCACCTCTATCGGAAGGCCGCTGAATTTTTTCTCAGCTTTTGCCTCGACATCAATCGTCACTTTCACTTTTTCAGGATTAACCCGCTTTACGCCGTCCGGAACGGGGATATCCAGCTCCATCACCGTATCTTTGGTGATTTCCGATAAATCGACCGTGACATCATCAATGTATTCGATTTTTTCAAGGACATCATTCGATGCAAAAATGGTGATTTCACTCGGCTCAACATCAAACGAATTGACACTCAAGCCTTCAGGCAGTTCGCCTTTGCGATTGATTTTAAATGGCACCAGCGCCGAAGGACTCGAAACCGGCACCTTCACTTCAACCACAGAAGGTTCCACTGTAACGGGCACTTCCTCACCGGCCTGGTCGTACACCCTGACCGGGGCATCGACGGTCGCTGTTTCGTTGACGCCTTTCAAGTCAACAATCGCTTTGACGATCGCAATGTCGTCAATAGCTTCTTTCGCTCCTGTCACCTTTACACTATTCGGCGACACAATTGGCTGTTCAACCGTATATCCGTCTGCCATTTCTTTTTCATTAACAAAATCAACGTCAACCTGCATGATTTCGGAAACCTTTTCCTGTATCGTAACAGTTGCCGTCGCCGGCTCAAGGTTCACAGCCAGCTTATCCGAAAAGTTCCTGTGCTGGATTTTCACCTGATGGGTGCCCGGCTCGAGGCCTTCCAGGTCGACAAAAACCTCGTATTTGCGCTGGAGCCTCGTAGTCGTAATCGCACTCGAAGGACCCGCCAAAGAGACGGTCACACTTGACGGAAGCCCGCTTACAACGTATTTCGATTCATCGTATGACGCATCAAGGGCAACGTCGAGGACGGTTTCGTCACTATCGTTCGTCCCGGGCAGCCCTCCCTGCCCCTGTTGTGAATCAGGGGCATCCATATTGACCGCGAGATAAAGCATTATCGCCAAAAGCAGCGAAATGATTTTTACAAAAAGGGGCGTATTCAACAGTTTATCCATCTTTCTTCCCCCTCCAATTCCATCGTGATGAAGAGGTAGGCTTCGGCTGGGCAGACAGCTCATCATTCAACAGTTCCTCAAGCTTTTCCACCGTCAGCCCCCTGTACAGCTCCCCATTTCTCGTCAGGGAAATCTGGCCCGTTTCTTCTGATACCACAACGGTAAGGCTGTCGGTCACTTCACTAATCCCGAGTGCAGCCCTGTGCCGTGTGCCGAGCTCTTTTGAAATGAACTTGCTTTCTGATAACGGCAAATAACATGCGGCAGCCGTAATTTCGTTTTTTTGCAGGATAACCGCCCCATCATGCAGCGGTGTATTCGGAATAAAGATATTGATCAGCAGCTCTGAAGTGAGATTAGCATGCAGCGGAATGCCTGTCTCTATGTAATCCTGCATCCCGGTTTCCCGCTCAATCGAAATCAATGCCCCGATCCGGCGTTTGGCCATATAGTCTGACGCCCTTGTGATCGCCTGCACCAATTTGACTGTTTCTTCTTCCTGCTGAACTGCCGATCTTGAGAACAAGCGCCCTCGTCCCAACTGCTCAAGCGCCCTTCTCAATTCAGGCTGGAAAATAATGATGATGGCAAGAAAACCCCAGGTCAATGCCTGGTTCATCAGCCACTGGAGGGTATTTAAGCCAAAAAAGCTGCTTAAAAACCAGACGGCAATAATCACCGTAATCCCTTTTAACAGCTGAATCGCCTTCGTACCGCGTATGAGCATGATTAACTTGTATATGACGAACCAGACCAAAAGGATATCGATGACAACACCGATATACTCCAGGAATGGCAAATCAAACTCTCCAATACCAGGCATTCTGACACTTCCTTTGAATATGAATTATGGCGTGTATAAAGGCTCTGTTAAACGCTAGTGTTGATTTCCGTTGCAGGTACTCGCTTTCCGCGGGGCGGGCGGTGAGCCTCCTCGTCGCTCCGCTCCTGTGGGGTCTCACCTGTCCCGCTAGTCCCGCAGGACATTGAATAAGCTTCCTCGAATTGACACCGCACGAAGAAAATTGGTTTTTATTTTCGAGGAGTCTCGCACCTTCCACTCCAATCAACTAGTAAAAATATCAACATTGAGCTTTAACACAGCCTATATAAAAAAGACCCCTGTTCCATCGCTAATAAAAATGGGTGTAGTTCAATATTATATCATATCCTGTCGAATCAAGCCTTTTCATTCGTTCTTAAAACCAGTTTTTCAGCTTCTTCATTAAAAAAAGCCATCGGACGTGATGGCTTTTCTATCCTTTTGAATCAAATATACTGGCGGCTTCTTTGAAAAATTGTTTGATATGGTACCAGAGCCAGTCAAACACCTGGTTCACTTCTTCCATCTCACCCGTGACATTGCCGGCTGAGGCCAGATACCGTTCACCGTTTATGACAACTACGTCGCCCCGCACCTCACCTTCAATCTTCACATTGCCATTTTTGACAATAAGATCGCCTTCGACCACTTTTCCTTCCGGCACAATAACCGTATTGTCTTCAATCCGGAGGTTTTCCTGCTTTGATACGCTCAGCTGCTGATCATCATTCCATGTTGAAACAAGACTCCCTGCCATCAACATGATGAACAGAGCTGCTGCTGTCAAAATCGGATGGTTTCTAAACCATCTTTTGTAGCTCGCGGACCGCTTTTCTTTCGGCAAGCGGTCCATCACATTCTCTGTAAATCCGGATGGGGCCCCGGCTTTGCCGATGCTCTGCACTAAAGCGATTGTCTTTTTGATGTCATGGAAATACTGCTGGCAGTCTTTACAGGACTGTAGGTGTCCTTTCAGACGCTGCTCTTCCTCGTATGTCAGTTCTTCATCGTCAGCATATTTATCGATTAATGTGACCGCTTCAGGAGAACATTTCAATTCCCTCACCTCGTCTCTTATACATCGCTCATCTTTTTCCGCAATGCCTCTCTTCCCCTGTGTATCCGGGTTTTGACAGTTCCCACGGGAAGATCGAGAATATCACTGATTTCTTTCAGTGATAGCTCTTCAATATATTTCAGCACAATGACAGTCCGGTATTTTTCCGGCAGGGCAAGGATTTGCTGGTGTACCCAATCCTGCATTTCCAGCGCTTCAGCCTCTTCTTCAGGCAGCTTGCCGTCAACTGCAATCTGGGAATACATCGTCAGTCCGTCCGTACCGCTGATTTCCGCATCCAAATAGAAATCCGGCTTCTTTTTGCGGATCCGGTCTATGGAAAGGTTCGTTGCAATCCGGAACAGCCACGTCGAAAACTTTTTATCAGCATTATACCTGTGAATGTTCACATATGCACGGATAAAGGCCTCCTGGGCGATATCCTCCGCCTCATGGCGGTTCCCCAGCATACGGTAGCAAATCTGGAACACTCTGTCTTTATATAGTTCTACGACTTCTGCATAGGCATTCTGATCACCTTTCAGCACTTGCTTTATTCGTTTTTTGATTATTGTTTCCATATGCTAACCCCCGCACCTGCGGTCATCTATTTACGAATGAGGCCTCAAAAAGGTTTCATTCTTTCCCACAAAATTAATTTTAACAAAAAATAGCAAAAAAAGGTTTAGAATATATAGAATTTGGCAAAGAAAGAATTAAGATATTTTGGGAGGGAAACGAATGTCTGAAAAGGAACTTCTGCATCGGATTGAAAGTTACAGACAGAAAATGGTTGAACTGACCGCCAGCCATTCCTATATTTCCCATGAAGTAGTCGAAATGAGCACCGCTCTGGATAGCCTCCTGACACAGTACCAAACAAAATACGCCCCGATTAAGAAGTGACCCGCTGGAGATGTCACTTTTTTCTTTTATAGATTAATCTATGATAACATGATAAAAATTCCGTTCTATATACATTTTTTCCGCGATGGAACTTGGACTCCGATTTATTGAATTAACCTAATCGGTGGGGACAATTATTTAAAATCTTATGATTGGTCACTTCATTAAAACATTTCTTTTCCGGCAAAGATAAAAAACCGGCTGTCTTCCAGCCGGCTTTTTCCTATTAAGAGCCATGTTTATAACAGCTTTTCCCCAAAAAGGGAACCCATCAAGGCAACAGCTGCAGCTGCTGTCCTGTTCTTATCATCAAGAATCGGATTGACCTCCACAAATTCAGCAGACGTGATCAGCTTTGCTTCTTCAAGCATTTCCATTGCCAGATGACTCTCCCGGTAGCTGATGCCGCCCATAACCGGCGTTCCGACACCCGGTGCATCATCCGGATCCAGGCCGTCAAGGTCAAGGCTCAAATGGACGCCATCCGTCCGATCCTTCAAGTACGCGACGGTTTCTTCAATCACTTTTGTCATGCCCATCCGATCAATTTCATGCATCGTGAAGACCTTTATTCCCTTTTCCTTGATCAGTTCCCTTTCCCCGTCGTCCAGGGAACGGGCCCCGATGATGACGACATTTTCCGGCTTAATCTTCGGGGAATATCCGCCAAGACCGGTCAACCGCTCATGGCCGATGCCAAGACTTGCTGCAAGCGGCATCCCGTGAATGTTCCCGGATGGCGATGTATCAGCCGTGTTCAAGTCACCGTGCGCGTCATACCAGATCACGCCAAGATTCTTATAATGACGGGCCACCCCTGCCAGTGTCCCGATTGCAATGCTGTGATCGCCGCCGAAAACGAGCGGGAACCGCTTATCTTCAATCACTTCATCAACCTTTTCAGCCAGCTTTTCATTCGCACTAATAACGGCATTCAGGTTTTTCAGGTTTTCATCAAACTTATCCCGCCTTTGCTCCGGCTGGGATATATCGATATTGCCGTGATCGACAATATCGTATCCCTGTGCCTCAAGCCGCTCCTTAACTCCCGCATAACGAATTGCACTCGGCCCCATATCAACACCCCGGCGCATTTGCCCGAGGTCCATCGGCGCTCCAATTATCGATATATTCCTGTTCATCCTTATCCCCCTCTGTTCTATTTGCTATCTATTATTGTAAACACTTTCACAACAATGACTCAACCGGACAAAAACTTGTATAGTTATGCATGAATAGTTCGAAAGAGGAAGGGAATGGTTTCGTTAATGAGTCGGAAAAGTCTTCTCCCCTAGTTTTTAACGAAGCGGGTGATTTGTCATGCAATGTTAACTTCGCTGTTCAACGTTTTCGAAGTTCTTGTTTCCGAGAAAATTGAAACGTTTCCCTTTGTTAATTCGTAAATCTTGTTGATTAAGTTTCTACAATTTTTTAGTTGAATTAAAAACATTTAAAGGGGATAGTAAATGAAAGTACATGTATGGCACACTGGAATGGTTTATATTGACCAGGCTTTGGCTTTCCGAGAAAATTCCTTCCATCCCATTCCATATTCAGGATGGTTAAGGGGCAAGAGTAAAAAACTGTGGGTCCCTGTTTCATCATATCTTATAGAGCATCCTAAAGGGATCATCCTGGTGGATACAGGTTGGCACGAAGAAATCAGAACGAATCAAAAAAAGCATTTAGGGCGTTTTGCATATTCCATGTTTCAGGGGCGACTTAATGAAGGGGACTCAATATCGGAGAAGTTAAGCAGTTGCGGTCTTGAAAGTGAAGACATTGATTATGTCCTGCTAACACATCTCCATTCTGACCATGTCAGTGGTTTAAAACATGTGCAAGGGGCAAAAAAAATACTAGTAAGTGAGCTTGAATGGAAGGCCGCACATAAAAAAATGGGCTACATAAAGTCAATGTGGGATGGCGTCCCTATTGAAACATTTAAATTAAATGATATCCCTCATGGGCCTTTTCGAAAAGGTTTTGATTTATTTGGCGATGAAACATTGTTTTTGGTTCATACCCCGGGACATAGTGATGGCATGTTTTCCATATTAGTGAAAATGGAAGACGGGTGGTTGTTATTGGCAAGTGATGTCGGCTATTCCAAAACATCTTGGGAGGAAATGATTTTACCTGGTGTCACTTCCAATAAAATTCACGCGCAAAAGTCTTTAGAATGGGTAAAGGAATTTTCCACAAGAGAAGACTGCATCAATGTTATAGCAAATCATGATAACAAAATCGAACCCCAAACTATAGGGTGAAACAGGGAACAAGTAACTAGCTCTGTTAGTAGGGGTATGGAATAGTAATCAGCAAACATGAGCTTGGTATTCTCAAGCTCTTTTTTCACCTTATTTGAAAATACAATGTCATACCAAAAGTAAGCATCTTTATAAAGATATCTATGAACAGAGCGACTTTAGTTCACCCAATACAACAATTTGGAACTACCGTAACAGAGTCTTCTCCAGGAAAAGAACTTTTTTCTATCGAATCCAGGTCCTTTACAAATATCTGATGGCAAGACCGATAAAAAAAAAACCTTAAATCACTTGGATTCAAGGTTTGCAGTCATATGTTTGGTGGAGCCTAGCGGGATCGAACCGCTGACCTCCTGCGTGCAAAGCAGGCGCTCTCCCAGCTGAGCTAAGGCCCCATTACGAAATATATAGTATTCACACAGCTTATTTTTGTAAAGCCCTGTCTCTTCCTCTGCCAGCCTGCACAAGGATGAGATGGAGCGGAAGACGGGATTCGAACCCGCGACCCCCACCTTGGCAAGGTGGTGTTCTACCACTGAACTACTTCCGCATATGAGCCATGGAGGACTCGAACCTCCGACCCTCTGATTAAAAGTCAGATGCTCTACCAACTGAGCTAATGGCTCGAAATGGCTGGGCTAGCTGGATTCGAACCAGCGCATCACGGAGTCAAAGTCCGATGCCTTACCGCTTGGCTATAGCCCATCAACCCATATTATCTTTTGCAGCAATCCTGCAATTATACAAAAATGGTGGAGGAGGGCGGATTCGAACCACCGAACCCTGAGGGAACAGATTTACAGTCTGCCGCGTTTAGCCACTTCGCTACTCCTCCGTATTTAGATGTGGTGTTTCCCACTTCTCATTTCTGACAAGTGGTGCCGGCCAGAGGACTTGAACCCCCAACCTACTGATTACAAGTCAGTTGCTC
>JAENYN010000072.1 GCA_016841765.1 Guptibacillus hwajinpoensis | reverse complement strand
AAAAAAGAGAACCACGCGAACGTGATTCTCAAATTTTTCCTTGTCTTTATTCGTTTTCAGGATTCTCTTCATCACTTCCGCTGTCTGATTCATCATTATCGGAAGATGTTTCCTCCTGTTCAGCTTCAAAGCTTTCCGGCGTTTCGATTTCTTCCATCTCTTCGAGGACTTCCTCTTCTTTCTCAGGATCGACTTTCGCAACGGTAGCGACTTCTCCTTCGTCTCCAAGGCGGATCAACCGGACCCCTTGCGTATTCCGTCCCATTGTGGAAATATCCTTAACCGCCATGCGGATCAAGACGCCGCTTACTGTGATCAGCATGAGATCTTCTTCACCGTCGACTACTTTGACGGCGACAAGCTTTCCGTTTTTCTCGGTGACGTTACAGGTGAGCAGTCCTTTGCCGCCACGGCCCTGGACACGGTACTCTTCCATCGGCGTCCGTTTGCCGTATCCTTTTTTCGTAACGACAAGAATGTCCATGCCGTCTTCGAGAATTTCCATACCGACAACTTCATCATCTTGCGCAAGTGAAATGCCTTTTACCCCTGCAGCAGTACGGCCCATTGTTCTTACATCCGTTTCCGGGAAGCGGATCATCAATCCGTTTTTTGTACCGATAATGATTTCTTTGCTTCCATCCGTCAGCCGGACTGAAATCAACTCATCATCTTCACGGACGGTAAGGGCAATCAGGCCGCCTTTGCGGATATTCGCGAATGATGACAGGGCAGATCGTTTGGATATCCCCTGTTTGGTCGTAAAGAACAGATACCAATCATCAGCGAATTCCTCCACTGTGATCATGGCATTTATCCATTCACCCTTTTCCACTTCAAGCAGGTTGATGATAGGAATGCCTTTGGATGTCCGGCCAAACTCAGGGATTTCGTAGCCTTTTGCCCGATAGACCTTTCCTTTGTTCGTAAAGAATAAGAGCGTGTTATGGGTGGACGTTGTAAGGAGATGTTCAACAAAGTCATCTTCATTCATTCCCATTCCCTGCACGCCGCGCCCGCCGCGTTTCTGGCTGCGGTATGTTGACAGCGGCACACGCTTGATATAGCCGTTATGGGTCAGGGTGACAATGATTGTTTCTTCTGGAATCAAATCCTCATCTTCAATCAAGTCCACGCCGCCGGCGATGATTTCAGTCCGGCGCTGGTCGCGGAACCGTTCTTTGATTTCATTAAGCTCATTCCTGATGATTTCAAGCACTTTTTCATCATCGGCAAGAATGGCTTTCAGTTCTTCGATCAGCTTCATCAGCTCATTATATTCTTCTTCGATTTTATCGCGTTCCAGGCCTGTCAGGCGCTGGAGGCGCATATCAAGGATGGCCTGAGCCTGTTTTTCTGATAACCCGAACTTCTCCATCAATCCTTCACGGGCGATATCTGTCGTGCGGGATCCGCGGATCAGGCTGATGACTTCATCAATATGATCAAGTGCGATGCGCAGGCCTTCTAAAATATGGGCCCGTGCTTCAGCTTTTCTCAGTTCAAAAGCGGTCCGGCGCCGGATGACGACACGCTGGTGGTCCAGGTAATGTTTCAGCACCTGTTTAATGTTAAGGACCTTCGGATGGCCGTCAACGAGTGCAAGCATGTTGATGCCGAAGCTTGTTTGCAGTGCTGTCTGTTTATACAAGTTATTCAGCAATACGTTGGCGTTGGCATCTTTTCTGACCTCGATGACGATCCGCATTCCGTTGCGGTCGGACTCGTCACGAAGGTCCGTAATGCCTTCAATTTTCTTGTCACGGGCAAGTTCGGCGATTTTTTCGATTAGCTTGGCTTTATTGACCTGATAAGGCAGTTCGTTGACAATAATACGCTCTTTACCGTTTTGCTGCGTCTCGATTTCCACCTTGGCCCGGATAGTGATGGATCCGCGTCCGGTTTCATATGCCTTGCGGATGCCGCTGCGGCCAAGGATTTGGCCGGCAGTAGGGAAATCCGGCCCCGGTATGATGTCCATCAGTTCCGGAATTGAGACATCGGGATTTTCGCTGACAGCAAGGACACCGTCAATGACTTCGCCAAGGTGATGCGGCGGAATGTTAGTCGCCATACCGACAGCAATTCCGGAAGCGCCGTTGACAAGCAAGTTCGGAAAACGCGCCGGCAGGACAATCGGTTCCCGTTCGGATCCGTCATAGTTATCCTGGTAATCGATTGTATCTTTATTGATGTCGCGCAGCATTTCCATGGAAATTTTCGACATCCTGGCCTCGGTGTAACGCATGGCGGCGGCAGCATCGCCATCGACTGAACCGAAGTTGCCATGGCCGTCGACGAGCATATAGCGGAAGTTGAAGTCCTGCGCCATCCTGACCATCGTGTCGTATACTGCCGAGTCACCGTGTGGATGGTATTTACCGATGACTTCACCGACGATACGTGCTGATTTTTTATATGCTTTATCAGCCGTCATGCCGAGGTCGTTCATCGCATACAAAATCCTGCGGTGCACAGGCTTCAATCCATCCCTTACATCAGGAAGGGCACGGGAGACAATGACACTCATGGCATAATCCATGAAAGATGTCCGCATTTCTTGACTGATATTCACTTCTTTAACTTGTGAGTGGTTCTCTTGATCTGCCATGGCAGAACCTCCTTCTATCTTTGCAGGAAACCCGGAATGCAATCATTCGGCAAAAGCCGTATGGTGTCCGGGCAGCAGTCTTAACCGTCGTTTTGCTTTTAACAGAGCTTTTTTCAAAAAGACAGCATCCGGGGACTTGAGGATCTCAGGATGCTAGAAAAGCCGGACCAGTTGTATTTTTAGCTTAAGAACTTATTTCAAAGGTAAGCGGCAAAAGGGCTTTTTCCCGCTTACACATCAAGATTTTTAACGTACTGGGCGTTCTCCTGAATGAAGTTCCGCCGTGGTTCAACTTTATCGCCCATGAGGATATCAAACGTTTCATCGGCCTCAATGGCATCTTCAAGCTGGACTTGCAGCAATGTCCTTGTTTCCGGATCCATCGTCGTCTCCCAGAGCTGCTGGGGGTTCATTTCCCCAAGGCCTTTATAACGCTGCAAGGAAGGTTTCGGCGATGACGGAAGTTCACTGTAAATCCGATCCATTTCCCGGTCGTTATAAGCGTAGAAAACCTTTTTCCCCTGCTGGATTTTATACAGCGGCGGCTGGGCGATATAGATATAGCCGTATTCGATCAGCGGTTTCATGTACCGGTAAAAGAATGTCATGAGCAGGGTCCGGATATGAGCGCCATCAACATCTGCGTCCGTCATGATGACAATTTTATGATAGCGCGCTTTTTCAATATTGAAGTCTTCTCCGATTCCTGTGCCAAGGGCGGTGATCATGGCCCGGATTTCGTTATTGGATAAAATTTTATCGAGCCGCGCTTTTTCAACGTTGATGATTTTTCCCCGGAGCGGCAAAATCGCCTGGAAATGGCGGTCGCGGCCCTGCTTGGCCGATCCGCCCGCGGAATCCCCCTCAACGATATACAGTTCGCTGATCGAGGCGTCTTTGGAGGAACAATCCGCCAGTTTTCCCGGTAAGCTGGAAACCTCCAGGGCGCTCTTGCGGCGGGTGAGCTCACGTGCTTTTTTCGCAGCCATCCGAGCGCGGGAAGCCATAAGTCCCTTTTCAACGATTTTTTTGGCAACAGAAGGATTTTCAAACAGGAATGTTTCGAACTTCTCAGAGAAAAGGGAATCCGTTACCGTGCGGACTTCACTGTTGCCGAGCTTTGTCTTCGTCTGTCCTTCGAACTGGGGATCGGGATGCTTGATCGAAACGATCGCCGTCAGCCCTTCCCGTACATCATCCCCGGTCAGGTTCGGATCGTTTTCCTTGAACATGTTATTTCTTCTCGCATAATCATTGATTACGCGGGTAAGGGCTGTTTTAAAGCCTGATTCATGTGTTCCGCCTTCATACGTATGAATATTATTGGCGAAAGAATAAATATTGCTGGCAAAGCCATCATTGTACTGAATGGCGATTTCAATCGATATTCCACTTTTTTCTCCCTCAACGAAGACAGGTTCATGCAAGCCTTCCTTTGTCCTGTTCAAGTGTTCAACATAAGATACAATGCCGCCTTCATAGCGGTACTCCTTGACCTTGCCTTCCTCACGCTTGTCCTCTATGATGATTTTCAAGCCGCGGTTAAGGAATGCAAGTTCGCGGATACGGGTGGCGAGAATATCAAATTCATATACGGTTGTCTCGGTGAAAATCTCGGGATCCGGCTTGAAGTGGGTGATTGTGCCGGTCCATTCTGTTTCGCCGATCACTTTCAGGTCATTTTGCGGAACACCTCGATGGTACTTCTGGTAATAGATTTTTCCGTCACGGTGTACTTTCACTTCAAGTATGGAAGAAAGGGCATTGACAACGGAGGCACCGACACCGTGAAGGCCGCCTGATACTTTATAGCCGCCGCCGCCGAATTTCCCGCCGGCATGGAGGACGGTCATGATGACTTCCACCGCTGGGCGCCCCTGCTTTTCATGCATGCCGACCGGGATGCCGCGGCCGTTGTCTTCGACCGTTATGCTGTTATCCTTTTCAATTGTCACTTTTATTGTATCGCAGTAACCGGCAAGCGCCTCATCGATACTGTTGTCGACAATTTCCCAGACAAGGTGGTGCAAGCCTCTCCCGCTAGTCGAACCAATATACATGCCGGGACGCTTACGGACTGCTTCCAAGCCTTCAAGGACTTGTATCTGATTTTCATCGTACTGCGGATGTGCGTTTTGTTCTAATGACACATATATCACCTACGCCTTTTATAGACTATTTTCATAGAAATTGAAAAAACCGGCCTGGTCTTGCCGGGTGCTGCCTTGTTCGCAAATACAGCTGCACAACCTGATATTGCAGGCTCCGGGCAGGAATTTGTTTCTCAAGGGCTCTTTCCGGGATTTATGGTAAAAGGACATGTTCAGTCCTGTTCTTCTCTGATAACCAGTTCCCCTGTCGCTTCGGTACGCCTTTTCAAAGTGGCGGATGAGAGGGGGGACAGGTAAATGTTGTCTTTGGTCACGACGATGGACTTGATGTCTCCCTCCGTGACTTCGACCACCCGGCTCTGTTTTTGCTGGCCGGATACGAACTCGTTGATAATGGTGGATGATTGCAGTAAATGGCGGTCAATAATGGCTACAATATCCTTTGACCGAATGACAATTTCTTCTCCTAAATGTATATACATGCAGCCACCTCATTTCACTTTTGTGACTTCGCCATCTGATACCTGGAACATTGAAGCTTTTTCCAGTGTCTCATGATGGATTCCTTCGACACTTGTCGTTGTAACAAACGTCTGGACTTTTCCCTGGATTGTATTCAATAAATGCGATTGGCGAAAATCATCCAATTCAGAAAGGACATCATCAAGCAAAAGAATCGGATATTCGCCGACTTCATCATGAATCAGCTCAATTTCGGCCAACTTAACCGAAAGTGCGGTTGTCCGCTGTTGGCCCTGCGAACCGTATGTCTGTACATCTTTGCCGTTCACGTTGAACTGCAGGTCATCGCGGTGGGGGCCGGCCAGGGACATGCCCCGTTCCAGTTCTCTATCTTTTATTTTAGCAAACTTTTCCTCATAGCTTTCTATTATTCTCGACAAATCCGCGGTTTCTGATACCTCAATTGACGGCTTATACTGGATTTGCAGATCTTCAAGCCCTCTGGAGATGCCTTTGTGGATGGGAACGGCCCATTGCTGCAGCAAACCGATGAACTCATACCGCTTGCGCACCACCCTGGCTGCGCTCTCGATCAGCTGGCTGGTAAGAACATCGAGCATCGTCTGGTCTGCATCCGGCTTCCGCTGCATTCTTTTAAGCAGATGGTTCCGCTGCTGGAGGATTTTTTGATACTTGCCAAGCTCGTGCAAGTAGACCCTGTTCACCTGGCCGATTTCCATATCGATGAACCGGCGGCGGACCTGCGGGCTCCCTTTGACAAGATTCAAGTCCTCCGGCGCAAACATCACGACATTCAGTGTGCCGATATAGTTGCTTAATTTCTGTTGCTCCAGGTGATTGAGCTTTGCTTTTTTCCCTTTGGTCGAGATGATGATTTCAAGGCGGACATGCCCGTTCCGTTTTTGGGCCTGTCCCTCTATTTTACCATATTCCTCGTCCCAGCGTATAAGCTCTTTATCTCTCGGCGTGCGATGGGATTTCGCCATGGCCAGCACATAGATGGCTTCCATCAGGTTGGTCTTCCCCTGGGCGTTTTCACCGAGGAATACATTAACCTGGTTTTCAAATTGTACTGAGCAGGATTTATAATTCCTGTAATTGGTTAATTTGATTTCGTCAATATACAAAGGAAGTCCCTCCGGCTATGCTTGCACAATGAATGAGCCGACATCCGGGATTTCGACCTGATCTCCATCCGCCAACTTTTTCCCGCGCCTGTTTTCAGGCTCTCCATTAACAAAAACTTCATATTCGCTTAAAAACCATTTCGCTGCGCCGCCTGTATCAATCACACCGGCAAGTTTCAAAAACTGCCCGAGTGTGATCGGATCTTCTGTAACGTGGATTTTTTCCATCTAGTCGACTCCTTTTCAGCAGTTTCACCATACGTGCAGTGCACCGTCTGACTGAATGATCTTCCCAGTCTTCATTTTACACCTTCTCTATACAGTTTACTAAAAGTAACCCGCTGAGAAAAGAAAGGCTACCGGTATGTTCAGTGCTGTCAGTACCGGTAGCTTATTCACAGAAATCAGTATATCAATTTTCACGCTTCCCTAACCGTACCAAACAGTCTTCAACCGTGTCTTTTACGGAACTTTTCAGAAAGTCCTTTTGATCAATACGTACGGACAGGGAGGATCAGCTGCAAAATCGATTGATCTTCAACGGAGCGAATCAAAAACGGTCTCATTGCGCCTGTGAAATTCACCTGGATTTCATTTGAGTCGATCGCTTTTAAAGCATCCATTACATATTTCGCGCTGAATGATATTTTCAGTTCGTCGCCTTCCACACTGTTTGTTTTGATACGTTCGAACACTTTCCCGATTTCCGGAGAATTCGACGACACTTCAACAAACCCGTTTTCCATCGTTGAAAATTTGACGACATTATTGCGGCCTTCCCGCGCCAGAAGCGAGGCCCGGTCAATCGCCTGGAGAAACTCTTTGGCTCCAAGTGTCACATCCGTTTTGCTCTCATCCGGTATAAGCCTTGAAGTATCCGGGTAGTTTCCATCAAGCAGCCGTGAAAAAAACAGCAGGTTTTTTGTTTTAAACAACACTTGATTCTCTGTAACGAACACATCGATGAGTTCATCGCTGTCATCAAGGATTTTATTCAATTCATTCAGGCTTTTGCCTGGAATAACGATATTTGCCTGGCTGAGATTGCCGTTTTCGAGTGGTGCTTTCCTCATCGCCAGGCGGTGGCTGTCTGTTGCAACACAGAACAGTTCCTTGTTTTCCACTTTCCAGTTTACACCTGTCAAGATAGGTCGTGTTTCTGAGGTGGACACCGCAAAGACGGTCTGGCGGATCATATGTTTAAGCAAGTCAATCGGCAGCTGGAAAAACTCATCCTCCTGGACTTCCGGCAGATGAGGATACTCTTCAGGATCAAGGCCGTTCAGATTGAATTCAGCTGTTCCGCTTTTAATCACCGTATTGAAATGATCGGTCACTTCAATTTCAACATCCGTTTCCGGAAGCTTTTTCACGATCTCCGCGAAAAATTTAGCCTGCAGTACAATACTTCCCGGCTGTGCGATATCAACCAGCTCAGTTCCATCTTCTTCTGCCGGAATAAAGCATTCAATTGAAATATCGGAGTCGCTTCCTGTCAACGTTACACCGTCTTCGGTCGCTTTCATTTTGATGCCGGTCAAAATCGGGATTGTCGTTCTTGAAGAGATGGCTTTCATGACATCCTGCACATTTTGCACCAGCACATCACGTTGAATTATAAATCGCATCGTTTTTCCCCCTGTTTCCTATTTCATGAAAAAGAGACTTGGCATTGGATTCTATCTTTTAATCGACATGATTGGCAAATCTATTAATTATATATTTTTAAAAAATAATAGCCGTAATAGTAATAGGGGCTGTGAAAATGTGGATAACCCCAATATGGACAGGAAACACAGTCTATCCACATGTGGATAGACTGTGTATATACTTGCTGAGGTTATTCACATTGCTAACAGCTTGAAAGATCAGCGGCTTTTCAATGTTTCTTTAATTTCTTCTATTTCTCTTTGAAGTTGTCCGTCTGTCTGCAGCAGCCTGGAAATCTTCTCATGGGCATGGATGACCGTTGTATGGTCCCTGCCGCCAAATTCTTCGCCGATTTTCGGCAATGAAAAATCAGTGAGTTCCCTCGACATGTACATCGCGATCTGCCTTGGAAAAGCGACAGATTTTGTCCTTTTCTTCGCTTTGAAATCCTCAAGGCGGACGTTGAACTTGTTGCCTACAGTCTGCTGGATGTCGTGGATCGTAATGACTTTCGGCTTGCCGCTCGGGATAATGTCCTTAAGCGCTTCAGCTGCAAGATCGGCATTGATATCTTTATTTATAAGAGATGAAAAGGCAACGACACGGATGAGTGCACCTTCAAGCTCACGGATATTCGTATCAATTTGATTTGCAATGTACAGCATCACTTCATTTGGGATATCCAGGCCTTCCGCTTTTGCTTTTTTCCTCAGAATCGCAATCCGCGTCTCCAGGTCTGGAGGCGTGATATCAGTGATCAGCCCCCATTCGAAGCGGGACCGGAGCCTGTCTTCAAGCGTAGGAATTTCTTTTGGCGGCCGGTCACTGGATATGACAATCTGCTTGTTGTCCTCGTGCAGGGCGTTGAATGTATGGAAAAATTCTTCCTGAGTCTGTTCTTTCCCGGCCAGAAACTGAATATCATCTATAAGCAAAACATCCACATTTCGATATTTGTTGCGGAAATCGACCGTTTTGTTATCTCGTATTGAATTGATGAATTCATTTGTGAATTTTTCAGATGATAAGTAAACGACTCTCGCATTCGGGTTATGTTCCACAACATAGTGGCCGATGGCGTGCATAAGGTGGGTCTTGCCAAGCCCTACGCCCCCGTATATGAACAGCGGATTATACGCTTTCGCCGGTGCTTCGGCGACCGCAAGTGATGCTGCATGGGCGAAACGGTTTCCGGATCCGATGACAAACGTGTCAAAAATATATTTTGGATTCAGCATCGTTTTGACGACATCATTTGTTCCTCCTGCCGGCGGCTGTTTCTTGGGAGGCTGCTTCACTTCCACAAGTTCCTCTGTCTGATTTTGCGGAATGACGAATTTGATTTCCAATTCTGCACCTGTCAGCTCGGTGATCGTATCGGCAATCAGCCCGGAATAACGTGATTCGAGCCAGTCTCTGGCAAACTCATTCGGGGCAACGATGACTAGCGTGTCTTCTTTTAGCGAATGGGCTTTTGTGGATTTAAGCCAGGTTTCGAAGCTGGGCTTGCTCAGTTTTTTTTGAATCTCCCCCAGTGCCTGCTCCCACAGGTCGTCGATGTTTTCCACCTGATCCCCTCCTTCGGAATAGACTGTATCAATAAGTTCTCTCTCTTAGTGGAGGACGTGTATAAGTCCGGTGATCCCCCATTTTGTGTACGAAATTGCATCCAATCTGATAAACCGGCAGCAGAGCCCCCGGTTGTACAACTTTTGTTCACCACATCGCATGACCATGAATAACTATACAATTGTCGACAGAATGTGGAAATATATATGATATAGTAGAAAAGTGTCTTTTGCACACTATGCACACTTTTGTGGACAACGAACTCAACAGGGCTGTGAATAATGTCCACAATATTATCCACAGGCTGTGAATAAGAGAATTAATTAAAGAGTGAAAACACAAATATAATACCAGATAAAAGGCGGTAATGCAATGAGTTGGGCAAACTTATCCACAATATCCAACCAGTTGTGGAGGGAGTTTTTCCACAGCACTATATTTTGTGCAAAAACTGTCGATAAAAAAAGATGGTGACGATTTGTGACGAATGATGTTATCCACAGGCTGTTTTTGTGGATTTCTGGAGCCGCCGGCAACAAAAAATCGAGAAAATCAACTTGCAGATCTGGAAGGATGCAAGGAATAGGCAGGAAAAACGAAATAAAGTTGACATATGAAGGATTTGTTCCTTATAATAGATTCGACTGTCTTTCGACTGAAATTCCTCGAGGAGGTGTATATATAATGAAACGCACATTTCAACCAAATAAGCGTAAGCGCAGCAAAGTACATGGTTTCCGTTCACGCATGAGTTCAAAAAATGGACGTAAAGTGTTGGCGCGCCGCCGCCGCAAAGGAAGAAAAGTATTGTCTGCATAGCCACTGAACTGTCAGTGGCTTTTTTTCTAGTAATGAGAAAAGCAGAAGCCGGATGCAGCTGTTCCGTCATTACAAGTGCAGTTGCATAGAGCTTTTAATACGATCTGAATCAAAAGGAAGAAACGGTGGAGCCTGAAAAGGCGAGCCGTTTTTCCCTTTTGTTTGTATAGAAGGAAATCGGATGGGCAATTGTTTAGAGGAAGACCCTTCTGATCGGCGGCGTTGCAAAATAGTATGGATGACATGATTCACCTGGATAGCTGTCGGGTTGGGAATCAACTCCTTAACTTTTAGGCTGTGTTAAAGCTCAATGTTGATTTTTTCCACTAGTTGATTGGAGTGTAAGGTACTAGACTCCGCCCGCCCCGCGGCAAAGAAGACACTGTGAGCGCGACCGGAGGGAAGCAGGAACAGATGTCGCACTTGTGCCTATGGTGAAAAGCAAGTACCTGCAACGGAAATCAACACTAGCGCTTAACAGAGCCAACTTTAAAAAAAGCATTTTTTGAGCGTGCTCATTCTGGAGTGTAGATGTTATGAATAAACGAAATCGCATCAAGAAGGATAAAGAGTTCCAAGCCGTTTTTAAAAAAGGGCGGTCTTTTGCAAACCGCCAGTTTGTCGTCTACATATTGCAAAAAGAGGGCCAGGAAGAACTGCGGCTTGGCCTTTCCGTCAGCAAAAAAATTGGGAATGCCGTCGTACGCAACAGAATCAAGCGCTACATCCGCCAGGTTTTTCTCGAATTGAAGGAAGAACTGCGGCAAGACCTTGATTATGTTGTCATTGCCAGAAAGCCGGTGGCAGAAATGGATTTCCACCAGAGCAAAAGCAGCATGAAGCACGTATTGAAAAAAACAGGTGCCCTGAAGAAGGATGAAAAGAGGCGATCGCATTGAAATGGCTCTTTATATCATTCATACGTTTTTATCAGCGATTCATTTCACCGGTAAAACCTCCGACCTGCCGCTTTTACCCGACTTGCTCCCATTACGGGCTGGAAGCGATTCAGCGTTTCGGAGCGCTGAAAGGCGGCTGGCTCACAATCAAACGGCTGGTGAAATGCCATCCATTTCATCCGGGTGGAATTGATTATGTTCCGGAAAAGGACACTTCAGAGCGCTAAAAAAATGGTACAATAGAAAATGTGCCTTTTACATTTAGATTGAATTGGAGAATTTTTTTTGATTAGGAGGAAAAGGGTTTGAAAAAACGAATATTACTAGTGATAACCCTGATTGGCCTGGCGGCTTTGATGTCAGGCTGTACACAGATCAATGAACCGATAACAAATGAAAGCACAGGGGTATGGAACCAGTATTTTGTTTATCCGTTATCCTGGCTCATCACTTATTTTGCTGAACTTTTTGGCGAAAGCTACGGATTTTCCATTGTCATCGTTACAATTATTATCCGTACGGCGATTTTGCCGCTGACATTGAAACAAAATCAGAATTCAAAAGCCATGCAGGCCGTCCAGCCTGAATTGACGGCTTTGAAAGAAAAATATAGTTCCAAAGACCAAAAAACACAGCAGAAACTTCAGGAAGAAACGATGAAGCTGTTCCAGCAGCATGGCGTCAATCCGCTTGCAGGCTGCTTCCCGCTGCTGATTCAAATGCCGATCCTGATCGGGTTCTATCATGCGATCATGCGGACCGAAGAAATTGCCCATCATAATTTCCTATGGTTTGACCTTGGACAGGCCGATCCTTATTACATTTTGCCGCTGGTTGCCGGTGCAACAACCTTCCTGCAGCAAAAAATGATTATGGCAGGAACCGCCAACCAGAACCCGCAAATGGCCATGATGCTCTGGCTCATGCCGATTATGATCGTCATTTTCGCGATTTCGTTCCCTGCAGCACTTTCTCTTTACTGGGTAGTGGGTAACATCTTTATGATCGTGCAAACCTACTTCATCAAAAGTCCTGTCGCGCAGGCTGAGAAAACAGGAGGAACCAAGAAGTGAAACAAGTGACAACCACCGGTGCTACAGTTGATGTCGCTGTAGAAGCTGCTCTAAAAGAACTTGAAACGACAAAAGATCGTGTAGAAGTCAATGTGGTTGATGAGGGAAAAAAAGGACTGTTTGGCGTTTTCGGATCGAAGCCGGCCATTGTGAAAGTTACCCTTGTCCATGATCCCGTAGAAGAAGCAGAAGTTTTCCTTAAAAATGTTACGGAAAAAATGGGAGTGGACGTGAGGATTGAGACAAGCAGGATCGGAAATGACTTGCTTTTTGACCTATCGGGGGAAAAAATTGCCCTGTTAATCGGTAAAAGAGGACAAACGTTGAATTCTCTTCAATATTTGACACACCTTGTCACCAATCGGTACTCCGATGAATACTTGTCTGTCGTCGTCGATGCCGAAGGATACCGGAACCGCCGGAAGGAAACACTGGAAAGCCTCGCCGGCAAACTGGCCAACAAGGCTCTTCGGACGAGAAGGCAGGTTGTCCTGGAACCGATGCCGTCATATGAGAGGAAAATCATCCATACGGCACTATTTGACAACAACAAAGTGAAAACACATTCTGAGGGAAACGAACCACACCGCCACGTGGTGATCGTACCCGTCCAAACCAACACCCAGGCATCCCGATAACCGAATCAGATTCGGTGCATAGAACACGCGCCAGAAGTATTTTAAAACACAATAAGCAACAAAAAAGACAGCAGGCCGACATGGTTTGCTGTTTTGTTTTATTAGCTGTATTAAAACTCAATGTTGATTTATTCACTAGTTGATTGGAGCGGAAGGGGCTCGACTCCAGCGGGAGCAGCGGAACAGGTGAGAGCCTGCAAGAGTGCAAGCAATGAGGAGGCTCAGCGCCCGCCCCGCGGCAAAGAAGACACTGTGAGTGCGACCGG
>JAENYN010000004.1 GCA_016841765.1 Guptibacillus hwajinpoensis | reverse complement strand
AAAGGGTGCCTGACCCCCGGCGCTTTAAAGCGCCGGGGGTCAGGCACCCTTTACGCATTATTTTGTCCACTTTGTGACCACCAACCTATAATTTTGCAATACCTGTCAAACAACGACACTATTTACCTATTAAATTTGCTAATATTGTCATGGAAGTTATTTACATAAAAAAACAGTATACTGGGGGAACGACAAGTGAATAAGCAAACAGCAGCTGTTGTGTTTCTTTTTTTCTTTTCTATTTTTCTATGGGCCGGGGCTGCACAGGCAGCCGAAGTGCCCCGTTTTGGTGGCCAGGACCGGTTTGAGGTGGCGGTGAATGTTTCAAAGGAAGGCTGGCCGGAAGGTTCCGGTACTGTTGTGGTCGCCAATTACCTGGCATTTGCCGATGCCCTGGCTGCTACTCCGCTTGCCTATCAAAAGGATGGGCCGATTTTATTAACGCAAAGCGGCCAGCTGACTGCGGCAACGCGGGAAGAAATCGTTAGGCTGAAGGCGAAGCAGGCGATTATTGTCGGCGGGACTGCAAGTGTTTCTGATACTGTGTCTGCAGAACTCAAAAAATTGGGATTGGCAGTTCAGCGGCTTGGCGGCAAAGACCGGTTTGAGGTCGCTTACCGGGTGTCACAGGAAATGGCTGATTCTGAAGCAGCTGTCATTGCTTATGGTCTCGTTTTTTCCGATGCGCTTTCGATCGCACCTTATGCAGCTCAACATGGCTATCCGATTTTGCTGACAACCAAAGACCGCCTTCCTTCCGCCACTCAACAGGCGTTAACAGAAAAAGCTGTCACCCGTACGATTATCTCCGGCGGTGAAGGAAGTGTCGGCCCGGCCGTCGCCAGTCTTTTGCCTCAGCCGGAAAGAATTGGCGGGAAAGACAGATTCGAGGTATCGGTCAATATCGTGAAGCAGCTGGAAATGTCCACAGAAAAAGCTTATATGGCAACCGGGCTCACCTTTGCGGATGCCCTGACCGGCTCGGTACTTGCTGCTAAAAACAACGCGCCGATCTTGCTGACATGGCCGAACCGCCTTCCTGATACAACCAGAAGCCTGATCCAGGAAAAGGGGATCAGCGATTTCTCGATATTCGGGGGCACCGCTTCGGTTCAGGAAGATATTTTGAACAAGTTTGCATCTGCGCTGACAATTGACAATACCCACGGCATAGAAGGCTATACAGACAAGCCTTCTTATTTCCCCGGCGAGACAATCAGTTTTAAAATCCATACGAGCCAGCCGGCGTACGGCATGGACCTAATAAGATTCGGTAAAGAAGAACAGACCGTTCACTCTGTTCCTTCCCTGGCGGGTATGAAGCAAAATTACCAGAAGTACGATTTCCGTGAAGGGACAGACTGGAAAACGACCTTCAGCTATAAAGTCCCTGCCGACTGGAAAAGCAGGTTATACGGCGCCAGGGTGCATGATGGAAGCGGCAATGAATTTTATATCATATTTGTGGTGAAAAACGCCTCTGCCTCAAAACCGAAATTGGCCGTACTGGCAAATACGTTCACATGGGAAGCCTATAATACATGGGGCGGAGCTTCTTTTTACCGGTATTCAGTCGACGACGGATCAGGGAAAAGGACTTCGGAGATCATTTCCATGAACCGTCCTAATCCGTCGGCAAATCCATACGAAGGCACCGTGCATCTGCCGTTTGAAGAAAAACTCCTGCTTGCCTGGCTCGAGCAGAACAATTATGCGTATGATGTCATCACAGAGTATGACTTGCATAAACAGCCTTCACTGCTTAAATCTTATAAAACACTAGTCTTGAATTCACACAGTGAATACTGGTCAAAACCGATGCATGACGGCTTCCTTTCTTTTGTGAATAACGGCGGCAATGTCCTGAATTTGTCAGCCAACAGCCTCTACTGGAAAGTGGCTGTAAAAGATAAGCAGATTGAAGTCAGGAAAGACTACAGCAGGCATACATTCGTGAATGAGCCCGGCGGATTATGGCGCAACCTTTCCAGGCCGGAATCCCGGTACCTTGGTGTCGCCTACACCCGTTCCGGTTATGGAACGTTCAAGCCTTATAAAGTGACGAACGCCGGCCACTGGATTTTCAAAAATACCGGACTTCGCAACGGCGACTTGATCGGAAGCGCCGGTGTAGGCAACCAGAGTGCTTCCGGCTGGGAAACGGACAAACGGACCGGGTACACACCATCCAATACCGTTTTGCTGGCCAAAGGAACCAACCCTGACAACGGTGGTGCTGAAATGGTCTACTATGACACCCCATCAGGCGGCGGCGTTTTCTCGGCCGGATCCCTGACGTTTACCGGTTCGCTGGCGGAAGATGTGAAGCTTGCGCAGGTTGTGAAGAATGTGTTGGGGAGGTTTGCGGTGAATTGATGGTTGTAGCAAGGCGGGTGCCTGACCCCCGGCGCTTTAACGCGCCGGGGGTCAGGCACCCATTAGCATATATGATGAGTTATCCATTAATGTAATAAATGAGATTAAAAGCAGCAATTCTTACGGTATAATTATCTTAAAATAGAGAAGGAAGGAGAGACAGACATGAAACTTATTACATATTGTATAGAGGGACAATCTAGCATAGGCATCATTTTCAATGAGACTAAAATCATCCCTCTTGGAGCAGCAGAACAAAAGTATTTAGGTACATCTACTTTAAACATAGGGATGCTGGACTTAGTCAAAGGCGGAGAAAGCTTCATAGAAAAAATCTCAACTATTTACGATAAGGTTAAAGAGGATGAAGATCCCGGATTCTTATTAGATATGAAAGATGTTAAACTTGCCGCTCCGATACCGCGACCTGAAAAGAACATTTTTTGTTTGGGAAAGAATTACCGTGCCCATGCATTTGAATTTGAAAAGACAGCAGAAGAAAAGGTCGCTATTCCAAAGAACCCTATCATTTTCACTAAAAATGTTACTGCAGTTATCGGCCCGGATGACGAGATTAAAAGCCATAGTGAGATAACGCAGGAGCTTGATTACGAAGTTGAGCTGGCCGTCGTAATCGGCAAAGGAGGGACAAATATACCGCGGGAAACTGCAATGGATCATATTTTCGGCTACACGATTATAAATGATATCACCGCACGTGACTTGCAGCGGACTCATGTTCAATGGCACAGGGCTAAGAGCCTTGACACATTTGCGCCGATGGGTCCCTATCTTGTTCACAAGAGTTCCGTGCCTTCTGCTGAAGACCTTGAGGTTATCTGCAAGGTTAATGGAGAAATCAGGCAAAAAGCCAATACGAAAGATTTGATCTTTGATATCCCAAGCATCATCTCGATACTTTCAGACGGTATGACACTGGAACCTGGAGATATTATTGCTACCGGAACTCCAGCAGGTGTCGGCATGGGTTTTGACCCGCCTGAATTTTTAAAGCCTGGAGATATTGTCGAAATGGAAATCTCTCATTTAGGGGTACTTCGGAATACAGTCATCTAACCTTATGCAAAGCAGAAAGCGGCAGCCCGTTAACAGATGGGCTGTCGCTTTTTTCACTTCGTCTTTAATTAAGCTGTCTCCAGACCTCTCTATAAACCTCTTTTAACGGTACGTTGTGTTCCGAGGCAATCCGTTTACAGTCCTCATATTCAGGAGATGCCTGGACGGCCTCGCCCTGATAGGTCCCCTGTTTTACAGATACCTCGCCCCATTTTGTCGTGACGTGAGAAAACCGCCTTTCAAGCCGATGCACCGAAACTGGATAATACCGGATCCCGAGTGTTGTCGTCTCTCTGAATAACACATCTTTTATCTTGTCCAGCTTTTGCTTGTCACATAGCAATTGAACCATTACGCCGGGGCGGTTCTTTTTCATATAGATCGGTGTGTAAAAAACATCATTGGCTCCTGCTTCAAACAATTGGTCCATAACGTATCCCATAATTTCTCCCGCGATATCATCAAGATTCACTTCCACTTTCATCATATCATCATCAACATGCTCTTCTTTATGTGGAAACGTTTCAGGCATTACGAGCCTCCATTCTTATTCCGTTGTCCCTAAAATCAAGCGCAAGACGTTTGGCTGGTTTTCAAATGTTTTGCTGCCGGCACCGTAGCCAACAGCTTCAACTGTCATTGTGGGAAGATTACCGAACTCATCCACAACTGATTTTATAATACCCGCTCCAGTCGGCGTAGTCAGTTCGCCTCTAAGTGTTGAATGCTCAAGCGGCACGCCTTTTAATATCTCCAGCGTTGCCGGGGCCGGGACCGGGTATATTCCATGATCGATCCGGATTTTCCCATTTCCGACCGGAATGCTGGATGAAACAACTTTGTCCACTTGTAACTCATTGATTAAAATGGCCGTTCCGACTATGTCGATGATTGAATCGACGGCGCCCACTTCATGAAAGTGGACTTTTTCAAGAGGGACATTATGGATTTTCGCTTCAGCCCGTCCGATATTGGTAAAAATATCGAGTGCTATAGCTGTTATTTTTTCATTATACCCGGCTGTTTGAATCATGTTTGCAATTGATTCATAGTGGCGGTGGGAGTGTCCGTGATGGTGATGGTCAGCTGAATGTTCATCGGTTAAATGAACATCAAATTTGGTGGCGGTAATGCCATTTTTAACAACTTTCTCCCACTCCAACCGATACTCTGACTGAATCGGCAGCCTGGCCAATTCCGTTTCCAAAACAGAGGCATCGGCTCCCAGATCAAGCAGTGACCCAATCGTCATATCCCCGCTTATTCCCGACATTGAGTCGATATATAAAATGCGCATTTACATCCCCTTTCCCCTATACTGATTTCTACTGATGAGAGCGGCATTATAGCCTCCGCCAAACCCATTATCGATATTGACTACACTGATACCGGGTGCACATGCATTCAGCATGGACAGCAGGGCGGATAGGCCCTGGAAATTGGCGCCGTATCCGATGCTGGTTGGAACCGCAATGACCGGATGATCAACCAATCCTCCCAAAACGCTGGCTAACGCTCCTTCCATCCCGGCAACAACAACCGATGCAGAGGCCCCTTTGATGGCATCCAGCTGGTTGAAAAGCCGGTGGATGCCTGCAACTCCCACATCATAGTACCGCTCTACCTTGCAGCCGAATGTTTCCGCTGTTACGACGGCTTCTTCCGCTGCCGGCAAATCGGATGTCCCTGCACACACAACGGCAATATAACCCTCATAAACAACCTTTTTTACAGCAGGACTAATAAAGGCCAGCGTTCTAGCCAGTTCATTGTATTCCAGATCCGGAAACAAGCGAACCAGCTCTGCTGCTTTTTCGGATTCCACTCTTGTCACCAGAATCCTTGGCACTTTTTCCTTCAGTGAAGTAATGATTTGGATTAATTGTTCAGTAGTTTTTCCTTCACCAAAAACAACTTCAGGAAATCCCGTTCTCTCTTCTCGATTCGTATCCAGTTTGGCAAAACCGAGATCCTGGAAAGTTTGAAGCTGGCTTACTGCTTCTGAAAGGGGTAACGTACCTTCCTGAAACTGTTTCAAGATGTTTTCTATTCTTTTTCCACTCATGTTGTCACTTCCCTAGTACAGTTTTATCCTTGTTTCCAGTTTAAAAGAAGAAGCCTGAGGCTTCCACCCAAGGCTTCTCAGTTTGATCATCGGTTCAGCGCTTTGTTCATGCTCCCGCTCTTATACCCGGTCAGATCCATGGTCACATATTTATAGCCGTATTCCTGTAATTTCGTTGATATCTCGTCATGATGATCCAATATAACTTGCATATCGCCTGGTTCGACTTCCAGACGGGCAATATCACCATGTGTCCTGACTCTCATTTGTTTAATATTGAGGTCTCTTAAATACGCTTCTGCTTTATCGACTTTTGACAGTTTTTCCGGAGTGATTTCTTCTCCATACGCAATCCGGGAAGATAAACAGGCAAACGAAGGCTTATCCCAGGTAGGCAAGTCAAACTCCTTCGATAGCTGCCGGATTTCATCTTTATATAAATTCGCTTCCTGGAGGGGGCCTCTTACCCCCGCCTCCTTCGCAGCCTTGACACCCGGACGGTGCTCACTCATATCATCTGCAATCAGCCCATAAACAATATTTTCGAAGTTATGTTGTTCCAATATGGGTGCCAGGTGGCTGAAAAGGCCCTGTTTGCAAAAATAGCATCGATTGGAGTCGTTTTCTTTATAACCCGGAATTGCTAATTCGGAAGTCTGGATAACTTTGTGTCTTGCTCCCAGTGTTTTTGCAATTTCCTTGGCCTCTTCAAGTTCCCTGGTAGGATAAGTCTCTGAATCTGCAGTTACGGCAAGCACCTTTTCCTCACCCAGTTCGTTGAGAGCGGTTTTTAATAAAAAGGTGCTGTCGACGCCGCCTGAAAATGCGACAACGACACTTTCCATTTCACGGAGAATAGCCTTTAAATGGTCTACTTTTTGTTGCAAGCTTATCCTCACCTCTTCTATTCTAGTTGTGTAAATCCCCGGTATCCCAAGAATCCCTCTAACTATACAAAAATCACAGTGCATCTTTCAATAGATTTTCGAAAGAACGCTGACTTGGTACACGGGGGTTGTTGCGGATTAAGCGATCGATGACCAGTGACTTTTCCGCTATTCCTGCAAGCTGGTCTTCCTTTATCCCAATTTCCGACAGCTTTGTTGGCAGCCCAATATCTTTTATTAAGCTGCGTACTGCATGAGCTGCTGAAAAAGCAGACTCTTTTTCGCTGACACCTTGTGTATCCAGCTTGAAAGCTGCGGCTATTTTGGCCATTTTCTCAGGTTCCGTAATCGCATTATGCTCCATTACGTAAGGCAATAACAATCCCGTCACTTCGCCATGCGGGGATTTCACTAACCCGCCAATAGGATATGCCAGCGCATGGGCTGCCGCTGTTCCGGCGTTTGAAAATGCCATTCCCGCCAAAAGGCTGCCAAGAAGCATATTTTCACGGGCCTGCAGGTTACTGCCCTGATGTACCGCCTTCACCAGGTTTTGTGAAATCAGTTCGATGGCTTGCATAGCAAGAACATCACTGATCGGGTTTGCTCCCTGGAAGAGCAGTTCCCCTTCTGCCACAATGTATTTTGAATCTTTCGCTGTATACGCCTCTATAGCATGGGAAAGCGCATCAATACCTGAACATGCCGTTACATATGGAGGCAATCCTACCGTAAGTTCAGGATCAAGCAAGGCAACTGCCGGGCGGAGATGATTATCAGAAACACCAACCTTCAAATTCGCTTCCGAGTCGGTAAGAACAGTAACAGAAGTCACTTCTGAACCGGTCCCGGCTGTGGTAGGAATAGCGAT
Organism: Guptibacillus hwajinpoensis; assembly: GCA_016841765.1. Lineage (GTDB taxonomy): Bacteria > Bacillota > Bacilli > Bacillales > Bacillaceae_O > Bacillus_BL. The sequence goes on along the minus strand of JAENYN010000004.1, from coordinate 117,878 downwards.
GATGGGTGCAATCGGGCCTGGAACCGCATTTTCTCCAAAATAGTCGTGCGGTGTACCGCCATGTTCCATCAAAAGTGCGACAACTTTAGCCAGGTCGATGCTGCTTCCGCCGCCAAGGCCTATAATAACATCCGTTTCCATTTGTCTGGCGAACTCGTAACACTCCATCGCGGTTGCAACAGGAGGTTCAGGAACCGCCTGGTCGAACACTGTCACATTAAAGCTGTCTTTATCGATTTTGCTCGTTAACTGTTCTAAAATTCCTGCACCTTTAACCCCCTGGTCAGTAATAATAAGAACATTTTCCGCCTGAAACCGGCCGATAATTTCATTTATTTTCTGAATGGCACCATTGCCAAAGACAACATTTTTAGTTGAAAAAAATTCCCACGTGTTTCTCATGATTAACACATCCCAGTATAGTAGATAGATAACCTTTTTCACGGCCCCTGTAGCTGAGTTTTTAAAGGTCTAAAACGATCAACTTTTCATTTGTCATTTCTTCTATGGAGTACTTCGGCCCTTCTTTGCCGATCCCGCTTTCTTTCACGCCTCCATAAGGCATGATATCTGCCCGGTACGTTGAAACATTATTGATGATGACCCCGCCGAATTCAAGCTCCTTTGCCGCTTTCATGGCAATAGACAGGTCCTGGGTGAACAGCCCCACTTGAAGCCCATACTTGGAATCGTTGGCCTGTTCAAACGCCTCATTGATGTCCCGGTATTTCACTACACTTATTACAGGGGCGAACACTTCTTCACACATGATTTTCATATCCGGGTTCACATCAACGAGAACTGACGGCTGAAAGAGTGCTCCGTCTCTTGTTCCGCCGCAAACAAGTTTCGCGCCGGCTTTCTGTGCTTCTGCAACCCATGATTCTGCTCTCTGGGCTGCACTCTCGGAAATCATCGGCCCAATATCCGTATCATCGTGCCGTGGATCTCCCACCTTAAAGGACTGGACACGCGCAGCCGCCTTTTCAACAAACTGATCATAAATAGCTTCATGGACAAAGACGCGCTGTACAGATATACAGGCCTGCCCGGCATTTGCAAAACCCTTTGTCATGCATAGTTCAACAGCGCGGTCAATGTCAGCAGCATCTTTATGTACGATATTGGGAGAATTATTTCCTAATTCAAGCGTCACTTTTTTTATCCCGGTTACCGCTTTGATATGGTTACCGACACCGGCACTGCCTGTAAATGTAAACTTGGAGATGCGTTTGTCTTCTAACAGAAACTGTCCTGTCTCATGGCCGTATCCATTTACTACATTCAAATAGCCTGCAGGTAAACCCGCTTCTTCAAAAACTTCCGCTATTTTCACGGCAATGACAGGTGTCAATTCTGCCGGTTTCAGCACGATTGTGTTTCCTGCCGCTAGCGCCGGCCCTACTTTGTGGATGGTAAGATTGAACGGAAAGTTGAACGGCGTGATAGCACCTACCACTCCGACCGGGACACGGATGGTGAAAGCCATCTTGCCGTCATTGCCCGGCTGCCCGGAAAGCGGCACCTCACTGCCTGTTATCCGCTTTGCTTCTTCCGCGGATGCGATTAACGTTTCAATCCCGCGGTCAATTTCAGTCCGTGCTTCTTTGATCGGCTTCCCGACTTCCGCCACGATGATTTTGGCCAGACCTTCTCTGTTTTCCTTGAAAAGGCCTGCTGCCCTGGAAAGGATATTGTACCGGTCTACTGGTGTCAGCCTATCCTGCTTAAACGCTGTAAGAGCGCTTGCTGCTGCATCCGAAACCAGACTGCGGTCAGCTGAAGTCACTTTTGCATATACTTCACCGGTATACTTGTCGTAAACGGGTATTTCCTGCTGTCCGTTGACCCATTCGCCATTAATATAGTTACCAAAAACGTTTGCCATAACGATTCCCCTCCCCATAAAAACTTACATGGATAATAAGTATCCTTGCTCGTCAAACTCCATTTCATGGAGTTCTTCCACAACTTCGATTGTTTTTTTATCTTTCAGATCTTCATAGATTGACTCGGAGACATACAGTTCCCCGATATGCAGCGTATTCGGAATTCTGGCGATTCGCGCATGCTCCGGTTCAACTCCCCATGTTGCCCTCAAGGCGGCTTTCAACGCCTGAATGTCATTGTCGAGTACAATCGGAATTTTGGCCCGGTCTAAAAATGTACTGGTGATGACATTTTCATTCATCGCCCGGAAGTCAATCTTATTAAAGAGCCTTTTTGTCGTTAAGTCAGCCAGTCCTATGCCCAGGGCATTTCCATGACTCGGTTCACTTAAGTTTGATGCAATCAAGTATTTAATGGACGGAATTTTTGGTTCTTCCACACCAAGTACACGTATCCGGCCGATAATATTTGTATCCATGCCGGTACCGCTGTAATTTTTACCAATTTCATCGACAATCAGGATATCGATGTCATCGACAGGCAGACTCGGCATCAGTTCCATTGATTTGATGAGAATCTTCCGTTCACGGCTTTCAATTTCCCCGGGCTTTATGGCTTCAATCATGGCTGTTTCTTCATGGGCATTTTCAACAATTGCAATTCCAAACAGTGTATTGGTATTGGCAATGGCCACTTTGCCAACTTCAGGCATCATTTCGCTGATCCCTTTGATTCCGTAAGTATGAAGAGCCAGAGCCTGCTTATGTTTCCCCATGCCGATCGAAGCCATTTTCAGTATTCCGCTTTCAATTTTATTTTTGAAGTCGGTATGTGCCTTCACACGTCCCATCACAATGATGCCGTCAGCTTCATATGCATTCTTATCCACAAATACCGGGATCTTATCGCGGGTTTCTCCAACAGTAACCACTTCCATGGAAGACCGGATTTCACAGCCGGTAGCTGACTCTGTTACACCTAGCCCTTCGAGGACTTCGATCTGTCCTTCAGCGGTGGCTCCTCCGTGACTGCCCATCGCCGGAATGATAAAAGGCGTTGCACCCCGTTTTTTGATTTCATCCCCAAGTGCTTTTACAATCGAGGGTATGTTGGCGATGCCCCGGCTCCCGACTGTGATTGCAATTTCCATACCCGGCTTTATGAGATTGTCTGCCTCTACCTTTTCCAGTTGTTCTGTGATTGTCTGAGGGATATCAGCTAACGATTCCGCTTCAAAATGCTGTTTGATTTTCACCATTTTAGGAAAAGTCATCACACCACACTCCTTGTTTCCAGATAGAATCAATACCCTGTAAAGCTTCTAAGTTCCCCATTTAAACCCGGCCAGGGGATCTTAACCCCCTGGCCGTTTCCACGTTCAATGTTTTGGAGCTAGCTCAACCGCTAAACGCAGTGCCTCTTTTAACGACATTTCGTCTGCAATATTTTTTCCTGCAATATCAAAGGCAGTCCCGTGGTCAACACTTGTGCGGATGATTGGCAGCCCCACGGTAATATTTACGCCGGCTTCCAAACCCAGCACCTTGATCGGACCATGGCCCTGGTCATGATATTGAGCGACAACGATATCAAAGTCACCACGTCTTGCCCGGAAGAATACAGTATCCGCCGGAAGCGGCCCTACTACATCAATACCCTCTTCCTGCGCTTTTTCGACAGCAGGAATGACCTTCTCCTCTTCTTCCCCGTTCCCGAAAAGGCCATTTTCACCCGCATGCGGATTTATGCCGCAAACAGCAATGCGGGGATTGGAAATGCCGGCTTTTTTTAATGTGTCATTTGCCAGCTGGATTACCGTATATACACGGTCAACATTAATCTTATGAATGGCATCCATCAGCCCTACATGTGTGGTGACATGAATTACGCGCAGGTCAGGAGCGGATAACATCATCGCATAATCTTTCGTGTTGGTCAGTTCAGCCAGAATTTCGGTATGGCCCGGGTACATGTGGCCGGCTTTTTGCATGGCTTCTTTATTCAGCGGAGCCGTGCAGATCCCCTGAATCCCTTTATCCTGGGTGAGAGAAATCGCTTTTTCAAGATAACGGAAAGCTGCATTTCCAGCCTCAGCTGAAACTTCTCCCCACGGTAAATCAGCAGATACAAGATCCATATCGATAATATCAATGTTTCCATATTCAAAGGCTGCTTCTTCCGGACTGCTAATGGAATTGATGCGGAAGTCAAGGTTTGTTACCTCAAGCGCGCGTTGTAAAATTTTCTTATCACCGATCACAAAAGGGTTGCAGCTATCATACACTTTTTTGTCATTCAGTGCCTTTACAATAATCTCTGGCCCTACGCCTGCAGGATCACCCATTGTAATGGCAATTGTCGGTTTATATTCACCCATTCAATTCAACTCCCTTTGCTCCGTTTTGGTCTTTTATTCTATTAAGAATAGGGAAATGGTTGGCACGTAGCTGATAATCAAGACATCGACAATCAGCACGAAGAGAAAGATTAACACTGCTTTTGAAAGTTGTTCCAGCCGTACTTTCGATATTTGCATGGCGACAAACAAGTTAACTCCCAGTGGAGGCGTAACCATTCCAATGGCCAGGTTGACTACCATAATAATCCCGAAGTGGATCGGATCAATTCCAAGCTGGATTGCAATAGGGGCCAGAATCGGCGCCAGAATTATAACAGATGCCGATGTTTCAAAGAACATCCCCACGATAAGCAAGAATAAGTTCACGATCAGCAAAAATACGATTGGGCTGCTCGAAAACTCTATAAATGACTGCGCGACAGTTTGCGGAATCCTTTCTTTCGTCAGGAGCCACCCCAATAATCCTGCATTTCCAATAATGAGCATGATAATGGAAGTTGTAATTCCGGACAGCGCAAAAATGTTCGGCAAGTCTTTGATTCGGATTTCTTTATAAACGAACATTCCGATAATCAAGGCATAAAACACAGCTACAACCGCAGCCTCGGTCGGAGTGAAAATACCGCCGTAAATCCCTCCCAGGATGATGGTCGGCATCAACATGGCAAAAATCGCATCTTTGAATGCATCAATCCGCTCTTTCCAGGTGAAATTTTTCGTGCCTTTATAGTCTTTTTTCTTCGCAATAATGTAAGCGGTTAAAATGAGTGAAAACCCGATTAACAGTCCAGGGATTATGCCGGCCAGGAAAAGGTCGCCGATCGAGACTCCGACAACCACTCCGTAAAGAATCATCGGAATGCTGGGAGGAATAATGACTCCGAGTGCTCCGGAAACCGATTGGATTGCAGCGGCAAACTTCACATCGTAATGCTTAGCCACCATAGCCGGTATCATAATCGAACCGATTGCAGCTACAGTTGCCGGACTCGAGCCGGAAATCGCAGCAAAAAACATTGATGTTACGACCGTCACTCCAGCCAGGCCGCCAGTCATGGAACCGACGATGGTATTCGCAAAGTGGACAAGCCTTTTCGATATCCCGCCTGTTTCCATCAAACCTCCTGCTAAAATGAAAAACGGGATCGCCATCAGCGGGAAAGAGTCCAGCGAAGTGAAAATCCGCTGAACAATGACAATCAGCGGCAATTGCCCCTCTGACCAAACGGCAAGAGTCGAAGCCATTCCGATAGCGAGAGCAATAGGAACAGTCAGGAGAAATAACAGCAGCATCGACACCAACAGAACTGTTGTCATGACTTATTGCCCTCCCTTAAACTCAATATATTTTCAAGCACTACAGCAATTATGTTCAAGATCATAAAAAACGAACCTACAGGAATGGCGGAATATGCCCACGCCATTGAGATCCTCATGGCAGGAGACGTTTGGTTAACTACATTACCGGCCATTTCTATCCCATAGATGACAAGAACAGCCAGGAATACCAAACTTAATAAATAAACGAAAATAACCAGTATTTTTTTGATTTTTTCAGACATCAATTCTTTGATTGCATCAACTGAAATAAGCTCCATCTTGCGCAAGGCCAGCGCAGCCCCGATAAAAACACTCCAAATCATGATATAACGGGCCAATTCTTCCGACCACCTCAGGGACTCTCCCAGAACGAACCTTGAAAAGACCTGATAAAACACAACAACAGACATCACCATTAACAGCAGCGCCAGAACGAGCCCGAGTGCTTTATTCACTTTATCAATAATTTTGATGATCGTGTCCATGATTTCCCTCCCTAACAAAGGAATGGTGTGGGGGAAGGGTAACCCCACACCTTTTTTAGTTTTAGGCTCTGTTAAATGCTAGTGTTGATTTCCGTTGCAGGTACTCGCTTTCACCATAGGCACAAGTGCGACATCTGTTCCTGCTTCCCTCCGGTCGCACTCACAGTGTCTGCTATGCCGCAGGGCGGGCGGTGAGCCTCCTCATCGCTATTGCTCTTGCGGGGTCTCACCTGTCCCGCTAGTCACGCCGGAGTCTCGCACCTTCCACTCCAATCAACTAGTGGAAAAAATCAACATTGAGCTTTAACACAGCATAGTTTTATATAATTATTTTGCTGCGTCCTGGATTTTTTGAATCAAGTCAGCGCCAAATTGGTCTTCATATTTGTCATAAACAGATTTAGTCGCTTCCTGGAATGGTTTCTTGTCAACATCTTCAACAACCTTCATTCCATTTTCCTTCAATTCTGAGACCATATCTTTCTCCATTTCAGCAACAAGATCCCGTTCAAAGTCTGCACCTTCCTTTGCAGCTTCCTGAAGCGCTTTCTGCTGGTCTTCTGTCAAACCATCGAATGTCTGCTGGCTGATCAACAGAGCTGCTGGTGAATAGAAATGTCCAGTAAGAGAAAGGTGTTCCTGTACTTCATAGAAACGGGATGTCAAAATAATTGGCACAGGGTTCTCCTGTCCGTCAACTACACCTTGCTGTAAAGCAGTGAATAGTTCTGTGAACGACATAGGTGTCGGAGCTGCTCCCATCGCTTTGAAGGAATCCATGTGAACTTCGTTTTCCATCGTACGGATTTTCAAGCCTTCCAAATCTTCAGGTTTCGTAATTGGCCTTTTGCTGTTTGTCACGTTTCGGAATCCATTTTCCCACCATGCCAGGCCTTTGATGTCAGCACTTTCAAGCTGAGTCAGAAGATCCTGTCCAACTTCTCCATCTAATACTTTATAAGCATGCTCACGGCTCTCGAACAGGAACGGCAAGTCAACGACATTAATTTCAGGCACAAAACTTCCAAGAGGACCAGTAGATGACAACACCATATCCAGCGTGCCTACTTGAAGACTTTCCACCATGTCTCTTTCCCCGCCAAGTGATCCATTAGGGAATATTTCAATTTCGAGTTCACCATTTGATTTCTCTTTTACCAGTTCCGCAAAGTTTTCAAGACCTTTGTTATAGTGAGAATCTTCCGCTAACGTGATGCCGACTTGAAGTGTTTTTGTTTCTTTGTCGGAACCTCCGTCTGAAGAGGCAGATTCGGTCTTTTCATTACCTCCCCCACAAGCTGATAACAAGCTCAATACCATAACTGCTACTAGCACTAAAAGTTTTTTCCCTCTCATTTTTTCTTCCCCCTTTGATTATTTATAAGATTATGAAATAACTTTCACTGTCAAGGTGAATATTATTTCTTGCTCCCGATACCTGTTAAACTATCAAACGCATGCACAAGGGCTTTTTCAGACCCAAAAGCACCAGCTTTGGTCACAAGTGATAAACCATCATATGGACCTCCGAATAATTCTCCATATGGTATTCCGTTTTCGACCTCGCCAATGACCCTAATGCCTTTCCCTTTTAAGAGATTACAAGTAACACCGGCTATATCTCCGCCTGTCAGGATAACCCCCTGAACTTCCTGGAAAGCTATTAATTGTGAAGCTACATATCCAATGGTGTCCGCTATTTCCTTACCAACAAAATAACTGGACAAATTCAAGGATTTCTGAATAGATTTCACTTTTTCAATAACGGATCTGTCACGTTCTGTTGAAAAAATCAGGTCCCCTTGCTCTAACAACCTTTTCCCCTCTTCAATCACCCGATTTACTTCAAGCTGCTTGTCATGTTCGTCAAAAAATTTGTCAGGCGATATTACAATTTCACTAATAGAATGACTCTTTTTCAACTCATCAATTTGTTTTTGTGTCACTGAACTGACACTGCCTGCCACCACCAAAACCGGATGACGCTTAAGAAGACGCTGCTCCCCGGTTCGGTCTTTTGATTCCGGCATTTTACTTAAATGAAATGCAATGCCGGCTGAACCGACACATAATTTTCTTTCATTCATCCGCCCGGCAGCCCTGGAGATGGTTTCCAGGTCCCTATCCTCTACTGCATCAAAGACTGCGATCACCGAAGGATATTCTTCCGAGAGCGTTTTCATTTTGTCTGATAAAAATTCGGCACCTTTCCTGATATCATCAATGGAAATCAAGATCACTTCACGTTTGCTTTGCTTTTCAAGCAAAGCAGGCAGATAACTTTCCCTTATCGGACATATAGGATCTTTTGAAATTTCCGATTCCCCTAAAGGGACACCGTTTACATAATGAATCCCATGTTTCGTGATTCGATGATTATTCGGGAATGCCGGGGCTACTATAGCGATCTTTATACCGTATGTATCCATTACAGCATCTATCTCAGCACCGATATTCCCCCGCATTGTTGAGTCAATTTTCTTGAAGATATTCTTCACACCGAGATTGCGTAATTGGAGGCTTACCTTTTCAACAATACGTCTCGCTTCGGTTGGATCGAGAGCCCGGCTGTCCGTGTTAATGACGACTACATCGCCAGATAAGTCAGATTCCCTTATTTCTGTTTCTGAAAAAAGAACCGTCGTCATTATCCCCTGCTTTGCAAACTGCACTCCGGTGTCGTTGGCTCCTGTTAAATCGTCTGCTATGATTGCCAGGTGACTCATGTACAAACTTTCCTCCTTCCCGGCCGCACCACTGTTGTGTTGCTTTTTTAAACAGTAATCTTATAGAAAACGTTTACAATATTCATAGTAAAACAATTTGTTGCATAACGCAATATTTTTTGAAAATTAATTCATTGTACATAAAAAAAGTGACGCAAACTGATCATTTGAGTTTGCGCCACAACGTGGACCGATTTATTCCTAACCGTTTTGCTGCTTTGGATTGATTCATGTCTTCTTCTTCCAATACTTTTTGAATGATTTCTTTTTCTATTTTTTCAAGTGACCCTTCAAGTAACACATAATTTTTTATTTGCCGACCTGTCCGTTTTCGTTTTAATTGCTTGATAACTGCCTCAATATCCACTTTTTCAATAAAATAAGTTTGCGTTTCCAGGACGAGCTGTTCAACTGTTTGTTTCAATTCTTCTACATTCCCTGGCCAGTTGTAATCCAACAACTCATTCAATGCTTCTTCCCGGATGCCGACTATTTGCTTCCCGTATTTCAAGTGATAGTCTGAAATGAATAAATGAACAAGATTTTTTATGTCTTCTGGCCGTTCCCTTAGTGGCGGCTGATATATAACAAACCGGGCAAGTAGATTATATAAGTCACGGATAAAAGTGCCCGCTTCCATCTTTTCGTCTATTTTTTCCGTGGAAGATGCAATCCATTTGATGCCTTCATTCTGCTTAAGAAAACTAAGCAGTAATTTTTGATCCTCAAAAGAAAGGCTATCAATATTCCTTACATATATCGTACTCTGGTATCGGTGGAAAAAGCCTTCTTTCATCAGGCCTTTTAACTCATTCTTCTTAAGTAGATGGCAATGCAAGATGACGAATGGATCCTCAACATCGCTTCTTGCTAAGTAAATAGATTTAGCTATTAACTCTTTACCGTTCCCGTCTTCAGCGATGATCCATACAGGGGCATTTATATTTGCATATTCATTAATCTGGCGGATAACCTTTTGAGTCGACTCATGCTGTCCGAATATTGTCTCAAACGGCACTTGGGGAAGCAGTTCAATTGCTGCCGTACTTTCTTGCATTCCCTTTACGAAATTATTTTCAGCCAGGCGATCAAAAAACAGGGCCAGGTTGTCATTTTTAACCGGTGTTGCAGTAACCCTCCACAATTGTCCGTCCACTTCAAAGCTTCTGTTCATTTTGCTTTTTTTATTGCTGGAGTCCTCTAAAAAAGACACCAGCTCAGGCAATTTTCTCAAGTTGACGTCCTTGAATTCTTTAGAAAACATTTTATTTTTGTACATGAAATCCATATTTTTATCTATTACTGCGACGGCCCGGTCATCCTCATCCAGAATGGATTTCAATAACGAAACATCTTCGTTCATCCGCGAAAACAGAGAAAGAATTCTTTTTGCTTCCTCTAATGCTTCTATAACCGCTTCTTTTCCGGATGTGATCAAAATCCCATTCAAACCAAGCCGTTTAGCAGCCTCTGTCGTAATAACATCACCAATAACCACTTCATAACCAGTTTGCTTAAGTTCTCTAAGTTTTGCGTCGACTTCATCATCACTTGAAATGGTAATTGTCACGATATCAAGATCAAGGATACTGCAAATTGTGGAAGCACCGAGTGATATATTGGGAAATGCCACAATTGCCGCTTTACCAGAAAACCCTTTCACAAGAGTCAAAATTCTTAAAATATCATAGCCGGAGACTTGAATATCGATAACCGGCAATGATACAACCTCCTGTATCAAAGTGGCTGTCCCTCCACGGCTTATAATTACATCATAACCGGCCGCCTCTGCATCCTTCGCTTCCTCAACGCCTTCGTACAGGTTACCGATTTTGATTGTTATGTCGAACTCCGGAACTTCCGGGATCACTTGTTTAAATAGTTCTACCAATCCGCTATAAGGAGCAATTACTAATAATTTTATCATATCCACGATCTCCTCTGTTGCATTTTTCAACACTACTGATAACGTATCATACCCTTGTGTTTTTATCAATTTGTTATTTATTTCTTTAACTGAATTGAAAGTAGGTGACAAAGTGTAATTCCTCTATTTTAAAAACTATCGGCAAGTAATCGGAAAAAACATAATAAAAAAATGTCCCCTAGTGTAGAGGGACATTTTTCTTAAATCATATTATTAGATTATTGTAACCACAAACGAAAAAGGCCTTCATTTATTCCAATATTGTACATGTAAAAAAACCCAAAAGCTATACTGACACCGCCGACAAGCTTAACCAATGTTTTATTTAGATTCAGGTTTTTTGAACTCATAACAAAAGGTATTCCTAATAAGGTTGTAAAAAGAAGCATTCCTATCACTGTCCCAATACCAAAAACAAGAATGTAGATTATGCCTTCCCAAACACTCTTAACCGTGTTAATCGTTAATAAAAGCATCGCTGCACTTCCTGCCAAACCGTGTACCAGTCCAATTATCGTTGACTTTAAGTAAGTTACATTTTTATTATCAGAATGACCAAAGTTGTTTCCTTTTATCCCCGGAAAGGAAAGAGCACTTGTGAACCCAAGGTAAACAAGCATTACCCCTACTAAAAACTCAAAAGACATAGCCCATATTTCAGGTATTTCCCCCTTAACAAGAATTACGACTACACCTACTGAAAGCAGTGTAAACGTATGGCCGATGCCCCAAAAGACACCGGATAAGGCTGCTCTCCATATTTTCCTGCTCTGACTAGCAATGGTTGATACGGCAATGATATGATCCGGTTCAATTGCATGCTTAATGCCAAGAATAAACCCAAATGCCAGAATAAAAAGAAAACCAAATTCCATCCTTTGTTCCCCCTATGGTGCATATCACGATATCTATATTGGAATGTTATCATAGCTCACTAGAATGAGGGCTGAAACACTACAAGCCGTGAAATCATTCGGTCCGCGGATATCTGAAGCTTAGTTACACATTTCTACTTATTCGAAACTACCTTTCCAACACGGTTTTTTCCACAGGTTTTATCTGTTTATAAATGAATAAGCTGATTGTGCCTAAAAACGCACTGATGCCGATCAACCTGTACAACACATCACCGCCGGCCCAGTCGAAAATCATCCCGCCGGCAAGTGATGACAGGATGCCCGATACATTGAAAAATGTCGCAACGAGCAGCAGATGCCCGGTTCCAAGCAAATGGTCCGGGAGGATTTTCGTTACATACTGGAATGAGGCCGAGTAGAATACTCCGAATGTGACACCATGGAGCGGCTGCAGAAGCAGGACGTACGCCGGGTCCGAAATAAATGACATGGCCAGAAATCGGAAGCCGTATACGATTCCTGCAAACATAATAAATGACAGCTCCTGAAACTTACGGAACCACAGGCCGCTTGTCGCAAAAACGAGCGCTTCTGCGGCTACACCGATAAACCAGGCCCATCCTATCAGCGATTCCTTTCCACCAAGGCTTTCGATATAAAGACCGATGAATGAATCATTCGCCCGGTGAGCGACAGTGATGAAAATAATGAGTCCCAGGAAAATGGACAACTCGGGCTTCTTTAACAGCCGTGAAGCGTCTTTCAGTGTAACAGGCGTACTCGATGCATTCACATCGCGGACGAAAAAGGCGGCAGCAAGGGCACTCGCGCCAAGAACCAGGTAAGGATACATCAGGTTGCTAATGCCGATTTTTTCAAGAATCATCCCGCCGATGAGTGAGGTGACCGCAAAACCAATCGATCCCCACATGCGGATGCTGCCGAACGGAACCCCGGCAATCCCGGCGACCCGCTGGCTCAGGCTGTCGGCAAGAGCACCGATCGGTCCCATGAAAGTGTAAAAGATGGCGACCATAATGATAATGGTAATATAAGATTCCATCTGGAAAAGGACAGTGCTTGCCAGGATGACGCCGATCAGGCAGGCAATCAGCACTTTTTTCACTGTTTTGAATTTATCACTCAAATAACCAGACATCGGCTGGACGAGTAAGGCCGCGAATGGACCAATTGATAGCAGTGTTCCGATTTGCGCTGTCGTGAGTCCTTTATCGCGGAAATAGAGCGGAAGAAAGCTGATGATGAGTGTCACGGTTGAGTTGAAGAAATATAAGAATGCTTTTAGTGAGAAGATGGATTGTTTGTTTACCATGGTGAGGACTCCTTTTGTTTGGGCGGTTAGATAATTGCTTTTTGAGTATAACTTATTTTGGAAGTTTTGTGTTGATGGAGCGTACGGATTCATTAAATTGGAGGAGATAGTTATAGGTTGCCAGAAAATTGACACGCCAATTATGTAGTATAGCTTGTTTTTGGATTGGTGTGTTGTGGGAGGGTGAGGATTCATGGAATGGATGAAATTGAAGAAGAAATGCGAGGGAATTGCCTGGCAATTGCCAGGCAATCCCCTCATAAAATTTGCTTCTCTTTTATACCGAACGTTTATGCAATGTTTCGATGATGCCGTTTAAGTATGCTGCACCTAAAGCGCGATCATATAAGCCGTAGCCCGGGCGGCCTTTTTCTCCCCAGATCATGCGGCCGTGGTCAGGGCGGATCGGTCCATCGAAGCCGACTTCATGGAGCTTGGCCAGTACTGCAACTATATCGATGGAGCCATCTTGTGAAAGATGTGAGGTTTCCTGGAATGACTTGTCACCGATCCATTTTATATTTCTTGCGTGAACAAAATGGATGCGCCCTTTTGCTGCTTCTATGATTTCCAGCAAGTCGTTTGACGGGTCGGCCCCGTAAGAGCCTGTGCAGAACGTGATCCCATTGCTTTTGCTGTTAACCGCGTTAAGCATGTAGGATACTCTGTTTGCATTCGTGATGACACGGGGCAACCCGAAAATGCTCCATGGCGGGTCATCCGGATGAATCGCAAGCAGCATCTCCTCTTCTTCGGCCACCGGCACCACTTCTTTGAGGAAATAGATTAAGTTCTCCATCAACTGCTCTTCCGAAATCTCCTGATAATGGGCGATCATTTCCTTCAGCTGGCCGGTCTGGTAGGATAAATCCCAGCCTGGCAGTTCCAATCTTCCGCTCAATATATCAATGCTGCCAACCGTTTCTTCATCATACCGCAACGAGTTCGATCCGTCTTCAAGCGGTGCGTAGAGCTCGGAACGGGTCCAGTCAAATACCGGCATAAAGTTGTAGCAAACCGTCTTTATTCCTTCCTGCGCCAGGTTCTTTAACGTCTGTTTATAATTTTCAATGAAACGGTCACGTTCTGGCGCCCCCATTTTTATCGCTTCATGGACAGGAACACTTTCAATGACATTTAACGTTAAGCCCTCCTTTTCAACTTTCTCTTTCAACTCGCGGATTTTGCCTGCGGGCCACACTTCTCCGGCAGGAATATCATAAATGGCAGACACAATCCCCTTCATTCCGGGAATCTGCCTGATTTTACCCAATGTGACCGGGTCATCATCCCCATACCAGCGAAAACTCATTTCCATGTTATCACCTCATTTACTATTTGCAGTAAAAAATTGTGGTAGGTTCTCTTTATGAGCTTCAAGCATTTCATCCACTATCTGTCTCGCAAGTGTATCAGATGCTACAAGCGGGTTGATTGTGAGAGCCAGGACGGCTTTGTCATAATCCCCTGATACAGCCGCTTCAATCACCGTACGCTCAAACGATTTAATTTGCTGGACGAGGCCTCGGACCGGAACCGGCAATTGTCCGAATGCAAGTGGTTTTGGTCCGGACTTCGTGATGACTGAACTCACCTCAACAGCGGAATCGTCCGGCAAACCAGCAATGGCTCCATTGTTCCTTGTGTTGACCGGCTGGATATCACCCTTATCCGTATAAATAGATGCGATCAAGCGGACTGCAGCCTCGGAATAGTATGCGCCGCCCCGTTCTTCGAGTTGGGGTGGCTTTACATCCAGATTCGGGTCTTTGTACAATTCGAATAGTTCTTTTTCAATCTGCTGAACAACTTCTGCCCTTGTCCCTTTTTCCTCGGCGTCCCTTATACCCTTCTGCACCTTTTCTGATGTTTTATAATAATACGCATGATAGGGACAGGTAAGCAGATTTAAAGCCTTCATAAACGATGGCTCCCATTCCGCTCCATCAATGTTTTTGACAATGCTTTCCGTTGTGGAAGTGGTCATTAACTCGATCAATCTCTCTTTTACACTGACTCCATCAAGGTAGGCATCCAGGCCGTACACCATATGGTTCAAGCCGGCAAAGTCGATGCGCACCCGGGCGGGATCCGCTTCCAGCAGTTTGGCTGCTGCTTTTTCCATCCCGATCGGCACATTGCATAAACCGACAACTTTGGTATGGCTCGAATAACGCAGTACCGCTTCTGTTACCATTCCTGCTGGATTCGTGAAGTTGATCAGCCATGCATCCGGACATACCTGTTCCATTTCAGTGCAGATATCCAAAATAATAGGGATGGTGCGGAATGCTTTGAACATCCCGCCGGGACCGTTCGTCTCCTGGCCAAGGACGCCATACTTCATCGGAATCCGTTCATCTATTGCCCTTGCTTCAAGCAGTCCGGCCCTGAATTGGGTGATGACGAAATCGGCTTCGTTCAAGGCTGACCGGCGATCAAAGGTTAAATGCACTTCGATCGGCAATCCTGCTTTTTTAATCATTCTTTTGGCAAGGTTTCCGGTTATTTCAAGCTTTTCTTTTCCTCTTTCAATATCGACAAGCCAGAGTTCGCTTACCGGAAGTTCGCTGTACCGGTTAATAAACCCTTCGATTAGTTCAGGTGTGTAGCTGGACCCTCCGCCAATAACTGCAATTTTAAGCCCTTTTTTCAACTTTATGCCTCCCCTCGGGACTTGCCGCTGTATGATTTTTTTCCTCTATTTCTTTTTGAATGCCATAAACGGCTCCGAGAAGGTTGGCGTTCTGGCGGAAATGGCAGGCGGCGATGGCCGGTTTCAATTTTGCGAGGTGAATAGCACCGATGATGCGGTCGAGCCTTTCATTGATGTCATGGATCAATTCTTCACGGGCGCTGATTCCTCCGCCGATCAAAATGATTTCCGGATCATAAATATACTGAAGGTTATAGATGCCAATTGCCAGCAGGTGATGAAATTCATCAACTGCTTTGATGCAATCCCGATCACCCGCTTCGGCCATTTCAAATATTTTCTCACCGGAAAGCAGGTCTTTTTCTACCTGTTTTGCTTTGGCCACTTTCCTGACAAGTGCTCCCATGGATGCCCGCCGCGCCCATAGATCGTCACTGTCTGTAAACGTATCCGAAAGTAGCATATAGCCGAACTCACCGCCATGCAGGTGGGCACCTTTGTGGATTTCCCCATTTTTAATGACCGCGCCCCCGATGCCTGTGCCAATCACAACAACAAGGACATCTTTTTTACCTTTTGCTGCCCCTTTCCATACTTCAGCATACGCCGCGCAATTGGCATCATTTTCGAGAAAGACACGTTTGCCGGTTCCGTCCGCAATCAAGTTTTTAATGTTCGGCCCGTGCAGGAACGGGATGGCGCTTGATCCGTAAATGACTCCATCATTTGACACAGAACCGGGAGCACTGACGGCAATCCCTTTTACACCAGGGTAGGCACCAGCCTTTTCGGCGAGAATGCTCAATAAAGAATTCAGGTCTCCCGGCGTTTTCATTTTGCCGCTTTCCAATAAGTCGCCGTCCTCTGATACGATACCGAATTTAATAAATGTTCCTCCTATATCAAATGCCAAATAGTTGTCCATCCGATCACCTCTTTTTATTCGGACTAAACGAAAAGAGATAGCTTTGAAACTATCTCTTTCAGTTGTTCGATCAATCTATTATTTGTTTACGTCATCGTTATGTGCTTCAAATTGACGGTTTTCAATGAGATCTTTGTACCAGTACGCCGATTTTTTCAAGGAGCGGGCCCGGTCGTTTTCCAGGTCGATGCTGACAAGCCCGTATCTGTTTTTGAAGGCATTCATCGGAGAAACGTTGTCGGAAAACGCCCACAACATATAGCCTTTGCAATTAGCCCCTTCCTCTGCCGCCTTCAGGAGCCATTTCAGGTGCTCACCGATAAATTCGATCCGGTACTCATCTTCAATCATGCCTTCTTCATTTTTGAAGCGCTGTTCATTTTCAACTCCCATTCCGTTTTCAGCAATGAACCATTCAATGTTGCCGTACTCTTCTTTCATGCGGATTGCCATATCGTACATGATTTGCGGGAAGATTTCCCAGCCGCGGTACGGGTTCATCTTTTTGCCAGGCAAGTCGAACTTCTCATAATAGTATTCCGGATGGAATGGAACGTTTTCGTTCCAGGCGGATGTGCGCGCTTTTACTCTGTGCGGGAAGTAGAGGTTCAAGCCGACATAGTCAACCGTGTTTTCTTTAATGATTGTAAGTTCTTCTTCTGTATAGTCGAACTTGACATTATGCTTGTCCAGCAGCTCGAATAACTCAGCCGGGAACTCCCCTTTAATGGATGGATCCAAAAACATCCGGTTGAAAAACAGGTCGTACATGCGGGCCGCTTCCTGGTCGTGCGGGGCGCTTGAACGGGCATAGGTCACTTCAGGGTTAATGATGTTGCCGATTTTCGCGCCGTTTTTCTCCTTCAAGCCCATTTCCTTAAACAATTTCACAACTTTTGCGGTAGCGAGGTTTTTGTTAAAGTTCCATTGCATCCATTTTTCGGTGTTTTGCTCATACGGGTAGCGGATCGCATCAAGGTAGACGCGGGTTTGGATGACGACCGGCTCATTAAAGGTGAACCAGTGCTTGACCCGGTCTCCGAAACGCTCGAACACCTTTTCAGCATATTTCACGAACAGCTCGACGACGTGTTTCGAATTCCAGCCGCCGTATTGTTCAAACAGCTTCCGCGGGACTTCATAATGTTCCAGGCAAATCATTGGTTCAACGCCTTTTTCCAGCAGTTCATCGATCATATCCCCTATATAAGCCGCATATTCCTCATCAACGACAGCGTTTTCATAATCAGTCAGAAAGCGTGACCAGTTAATCGATGTGCGGAAATGGGTCAGTCCGATTTCCTTCATATACCCGATATCCTCTTTATAGCGGTTTCTGAAATCAGTTGCGACCGCCGGACCGTACCCGTTGTGCCATACATGCTTGTTGTTTTTATACCAGAGGTCCAAAAAGGAATCCTGCCCTTCCTTTTTGCCGGACCATCCTTCGGTCTGCCATGCTGAAACGGCTGCACCCAGGATGAAATCGTTTGGTACGGTGATTGTTTTTGTATCTTCCATGTGATCCACTCCTCTGTGTATCGTTTGTTATTGAGATGATGTCCATTTCCGATATTTTGTCGGTGTCAAGCCTGTCATTTTTTTAAACACTTCCACGAAATATTTGTATTCGTGATAGCCGACCTGCTCTGCTATATCACTGACTTTAAAAGGGGTTTCTTTGAGCAATGTCTTGGCTTTTTCGATTCGCAGTTCGTTCACATATTCATTAAACGTTTTTCCGGTCTTCTGTTTAAAAAGCGTACTGAAATAGTTTGGCGTCACGTTGATGACATCCGCAACTTCCTGAGCTTTTATCGAAGAAGCGTAGTAGGAATGAATGTATTGTTCCGCCTTGTCGATAATCCCGTCTTTTCCAGCTGTCCGTTTTTCCTCCAGCATCCACACCACTTGTTTGATGTCTTTTTCAAACAAATCTCTTATTATGGAATACGTGTTGTAGACTTGTTCATCTAGCGATTTCTTCACCTGAAACGGCAGATCGATTTGCCGTTTTCCGGCGACTTCCCGATAACGCTCCCGGAGCTGTATAAGAATTCGGGAAGATGTTTCGATTACATCTGCGATGAGGAAGTGTTCAGTTCGAAAACAATGGAATAGTTTTCTTATCGCAGTTTGCACATCTTCTTCTCCCCCGGTGAATACGGCTGATATCAACTTTTTTTCCAGATCAGTTGGACACTCCCCCGGTTTCCATTGCAACTCCCTTTTAGCCGTAGACAACAGGTAGGGCTCGTCCTGAATAGGAAAAGAATCCAAGCCTTCATTCATATCTTTTACCGCTTCGGAAAGATGGGGTAAATGTACACTCTTGTTGTGCAGGCCATACTGCAGCTGGAAAGATATCTCTCCTTTTTGTTCTTCTGCCAAAGGCAATAGCGATTGCGGGAATTCGCTTTTTTCCGGATAATCGAATAGGCATGTCAGCAGGCTGTTTTTACCGATAAAAACGGAAATGCTGGAGAACCCTTTTTCCTCGACCTGCTGTTCGACTGCCTTTTTCCACTGATACTTCAAGTAAGAATCTTCTTTAAGCAAAAGGGCGGCAAGTGAAAGGTCGTCATTCCGAATTGAGCTTATAAAGGGGTAAATGCTCAATTTCCCCCATTCATCCTCGGGAAAAGTATCGGTCTTCGGGTTCCCTAATACATAATGATAAATCGCGTTTTCTAGCCCTGTTTTCATGTACTGCGCAGATTTGATTTCCTCTGATTTAATATCGCTGGCGATCGCCGTTACCACTTGAATCAGCTCATCCACATCAACCGGCTTCAGCAAATAGTGTTTTACCCCTAATTGCATCGCCTTCTGGGCATATTCAAATTCATCATAGCCACTCAGCATAATGACTTTCTTGTCTGGATGCTTTGTATGAAGGTAAGCCGTCAGCTGCAAACCATCTTTATTCGGCATTTTCACATCCGTGACGATAATTTGGATAGACGGATCACTTCCTATGGCCTCAATTGCCTCCTCTCCGTCTCTTGCAGTTGCGGCAATTTCAATTCCATACTCCGCCCATTCTATCGTTTCTTTCAATCCACGGAGAATGATGGGCTCATCATCGACTAACATCATTTTGATTGCCATCCGTTTCACCCATTTCGTTTGTCAACTTCTGTACATCCGTTTTTGTAAGAAAAGGCAAAATCAGCCTCATCCATACGCCTGAATCTGCAGGCATCCGCTTTAATTGGCCTTCTTCTCCGAAGGCCATCTCAAGCCGCTCAGAAATATTTTCAAGTGCAAACCCGCTGCCTGCACCTGTTTTTTGACTAGCACTTTCTTCTGCGAACCCCCGTCCGTTATCAAGAATATCAATTCGTATCTCTTTTTCACGGCGACGTACGCGTATTGTAATGATCCCCGGTATCGGCAGATCTCGGAATCCGTGAATAATGCTGTTTTCGACTAGCGGCTGTAAAATTTGCTTTATGACATAGGCCTGTTCGGCAGTTTTCTCATCAACATCAAGATGGTAATGAAGACGGTCTCCCATACGTTTTTTCTGCAATTCCAGGTAATTTCGTATATAAGCAAGTTCTTCTTCAAGTCTCACCCATGTTTTTCCGTTGTTCAGGTTCATTCTGAAAATCCTGGATAGCCGCTCAATAAGCAATCCTGTTTCACCGGCTTTTTCCAGTCTGGCCGTCCACCTGATCATATCAAGCGTGTTATATAAAAAGTGTGGGTCCATCTGGTTTTGCAATGCTTTCAGCTCAGTCTCCTTCTGTTTCAACTTCAGCTTATACTCCCGGTTGATATAGGATTGAATCATGTTCGCCATTGTATTGAAATGGATGCCAAGCTGGCCAATTTCATCTCTTGACGTTACTTCTACTCTTGTTCCAAAGTTTCCTGAGCCCAGCTGCCTTGTCTTTCTTGTCAACTCGGTAATCCGTTTCACTTGATTTAAATAGAATCCAGCAAACGCAGATATCCCGAGAACAATCAGCAGCAAAAACATTAGCAAAATCAGCGTTCTCACTTTGTTCATTTCACCAACAATTATTCCTTCATCAACAACCGCAACGGAATACCAGCTTGTCCCTTTAATCGGTTTTTTTACCGCTAGAAATGCCCCATTGTCATTACGAATGTTCTTATAAGAGCGATTCTCGTTTTGTAAAAGGTCGATTACTTTTTGCTCCGGGTATAACCGGCCCAACAAGGAAGAATCATGGTGCAGGATGACCTCCCCTGTTCTATCAACAACAAAATAGTCCCCATACTGGTAAGTGGGGCGGGCTTCAATTGAATTAAAAAGCTTTTTGGCATCAAGACGGATCCTCACCATGCCTATCGGTTCGTTAATGTTATTAATATCATTGATCACCCTTGATAAACTGATGACATGTTTTTCTCCGTTCCACTCACTTGTAACCTCGTAAGACTCACTCCATAAAAGAGCACCTTCTTTTATTGCTGTTTGTACATCCAGCGCTCCTTCATCGGCAATTACCGGATTACCGAACTTTAGGGTTTGGCCTTCCGAACCGACAAGCAATATCGAATCGATAAACGCATGAGAAGTTAGCTGAAATGTAAAGTAACCTTTAATGTTTTCTTCCGCTTGTTTGTATTTTGGCTGAAACCTTTCATTTTCAAGAGTAGTAAAAAATCTCCGGAAACTCTCATCATATATCATATAACTTGACATATTTTCAATTGACCTGATAATAGATGTTAAGTTTTGTTCGTTCTTTTCCAGTCGGTCAACCGCGTTCCGCTCCGCCTGATGCTTATAGGTCTTTGTAGCCTGGTAATAAATCAGACTTCCAAACAACAGCGTCGGCAGGGTGATAAACAGGAGGAATACGGCTGCAAATCGTTTTTGCAATCCCCAATGCCGGAACATTATGCATCATCCCTTACTCATATGGCTAGGTTAATTTTAACCTTTTACCGCCCCGGCAGTCATACCTTTCACGATTTCTTTTTCGAGAAGTAAATAGAAAGCGAGAATTGGAATCATAGACATCGTCAAACCGGCCATTTGTGCACCATAGTTTGTTGTGAACTGACCTGCGAAACTTGCAAGACCAAGTGGTAATGTTTGAAGCTGCGGGTCGTTTATAAGCACAAGCGCAAAGGAAAACTCGTTCCAGTTGTAAATGAAATTCAGAATCACAACCGTTGCAATTGCCGGACGGGACATCGGCAGAATAATTGACCAGAAAATCCTGAAAATCCCGCAGCCATCCATGATAGCCGATTCTTCAATATCCTTCGGAAAAGCTTTCATAAAGCTTGTTAAAATAAAAATGGTGATCGGCAAATGGAAAGCAATATATGGAAAGAGCAGCGTGACAGGTGTATTCAGCAGTTCCAGCTTTCTCATCAAAATAAACATTGGCACAAGGGTGGCATGAATCGGGATCAGCATGCCAAAAATAAAAAACGTATACAAATACTTACTCATTTTAAAGGTGAACCTGGCCAGAAAATAGGATGCCAATGCACCTATAATGACGGTGAGAACTGTAGCTGTTACACTGACAAAAATACTGTTCCGGAACAAAATGCCAAAATTCGCCGTTTCCCAGGCACTTGCATAATTTTCTAGAACAAAGTTTTTCGGGAAGCCGAATTGGTTAATTGCAAACTCTTGTTCTGACTTGAATGAATTGATCGCCATCCAGATAATCGGATAGGCATTAACAATCGTGAAGATAATCAAAGTTGCATAGATAAGTATTCGCTTAATGCTGATTTTTTTCTTTGGCGCATGTTTCTTCTGGACTTGCTGCTTTGTATTCAATGTTGTCTCCATTTTTATAACCCCCTTCCTAAACCATCTTCCTTCCAAGTGACTTTTTGACAATGAAAATCAAAATGAGACTGAAGAAGAAAATGACGACGGATACAGCACTGCCGTAACCATATTGAAGTTTGCTGAATGTTTCATTAAACATGTATAGAGCCATAACTTCTGTTGAATGAGAAGGACCGCCATGGGTCATAACGTAAATTAAATCGAACGTCTTTAGGCTTCCGGCGATACAGAGAATAATGGCTACGATAATCGTGTCCCAGATCATCGGCACTGTGATTTTCCATGTTGTTGTCCATTCTGATGCGCCATCGATCCGTGCTGCTTCCAGCACTTCTTCCGGCACATTCTGGAGGGCAGCAAGGAAAATAATCAAGTACAGCCCGACGAACTGCCAGATGATCGTCACAGCTACCGCAACCATTGCCCACGTTGTATCACCTAGCCAATTTTGGGTAAGGCCTTCCAGCCCGACAGTTCTGAGCAGCTCATTGATCAAACCGTTTCTGGAATTATAGATGAGGCTCCAGGTGATTGAAATAACAACCGTTGAAAGAACAACAGGCATAAATCCAACCGTCCTGAAAAGTTTCACACCTTTTAATTTCCTGTTCAATAACAGGGCAATAAAAAGGGCAATGGGAACCTGTCCTAAGACAGATGCGAGGACAACATAAATGTTATTTTTCACCGAGTTCCAGAATAAGGAGTCCTGGAATAATTCCTTGAAATTGGCCAATCCTACATAAGACATATCAGAAAAGCCGTCCCACTCCATGAAGGAATAATAAAATGACTGTATGATGGGGTATATAGCAAAAACGATGTAAAGCAAAAGTGCTGGCAGGAGGCCGAGAGTGATTGCTAATTTTGTTTTTCCTGTTGCTTGCATGAAATCCTACCCCCTTATATGGACACAGGTTGCCAGTTGGCCTGGCAACCTGTTTACTAGATTGAGCAATTACTTATCCAGCTCTGCCTGCATGTTCTTTGCAAGTTCTTCCGGTGTCATTTCACCCAGAGTGATGGACTGCAGTCCATTGTTGATCATATCAGTCAACTCAGGTGTCAATGTAGCATCATATACAGGTGCCAAACCACCCTGTGCGAATTTATTCGCTTTTTGGAAAATTTGAGGAACACTGTCATCCATTTCAACATCAGCGGCTACGATAATGTTGGCATCTACCAATCCTTTATACAGTTCATCGCTGTAGAAATACTTCAAGAATTCGAACGCCGCTTCTTTCTTTTCACCGCTAAGTTCCGAATTCAAAGCAAGTCCTCCACCGGCAACTCCAGCAATTTTCGCAGGATCTCCTTCTCCGCTTTCAAATTCAGGGAATGCTGCAACACCAATGTTGTCAGTGTTTTCAGCGTTATCCAGGATTGGGCCGATTGCCCAGGAACCTGCAAAGTGCATTGCTGTGTCACCAGCGATAAACATATTGCGGGACTGCGCTTCGTCAATTGTATTAAAGTCTTCATTAAATGCTTCCATTTTGTTCATTTCTTCAATAACTGACAACGCTTCTATGAATTTCTCATTTTCAAATGTTCCTTCACCATTCAATACGTTCGGAAGGAAATCGCTGCCTGTGTAACGGTCGGCAATTGTGGAAATGTATACGGACTGCAACGGCCAGATCGATTTGTTACCAAGTGCGATCGGTGTTTCACCTTGTTCATTCAAGGCTGTAATCAGCTCTTTAAGCCCTTTATAGGTTGTAGGGAATTCTTCAAAACCTGCTGCCTGAACCTTCTCTTTGTTGAAGAAGATCAAGCTTGTTTCACTGATGTTGGCAGGAATTGCATATTGTTCGCCATCAATGGCATAGTCTTTCAGAATGCCTTCAGGGATTCTGTCTTTCCAATTATCCATAATTTCATTTAGGGAAAGCAATGCTCCGCCCTCTACCAGAGGCTGGATCCTGGCGCCCGGCCAAACCCTGAACATGTCAGGAAGCTGTTTGCCCGCTGCCTGCGTCCTTAACTTTGTTTCAAACTGGTCATGAGGGATACTTTCAATGTTGATTTTAATATCATCGTGTTCTTCATTGAACTTATTAATAATATCCTTGTAAAGTGTGTTTTCCGGACGGTCCTCTGTCCAGTCATTCCAAACTGTCAACTCTATAACATCCGAGTTGCCGGAAGAGGATGCTTCTTCTCCACCGCTGCATGCCGACATGCCAAAAACGAGTAACGAAACAAACAATAGCACTATAAACTTCTTCATTGGTTTTCCCCCTTATTTTGTTAGCGCTTACAAATATTCTAACCAGACAAGACTTCTTTTCCTATCCGAGAAATCTCAGAAAATATCCGAAAATTTATGATATGTTACTTTTTTTACAGTTGAGGTAGGAGATTTGTAATAGTTGTTGTGGTTAGGAGGGAAGGAAGAAACATAAGCAGCTTTCTAGCTATAGGGTAGTTTGTGTTGAATGCGGGGGAATTGCCAGGCAATCCCCCCGCATTCCTCTGGCAAACAGGAAAGCAGAGCCGCACGGGCTCTGCTTTCATTATTAATGACTATTCAGTTTTTCCGGTTTATCTATTAAACTCCCATCCCTTCCCTATGGTTTCATCCCGCTCTTCTTCAACAGCACTTCATACTCAAAGTCTACAGCCACTTTACTATCCGCCGGTGCAGCATAAGAAGTGATCATATAGTTATTGCCGTCCTTGAACAGCTGGCGCAGCTGCAGTGCGTTCTCTTCGGTTACATTGAACGGGTCAACCGTCACAATTTTATAGGTCGGCTGCGGGTCTGTGCCCACTTGTTTTTCGTTGATGAAGGTAACGGTATAATCAACATATTTGCCCAATAGTTCATTCATGGACTGGAAGCTGTCTGTTGATGAACCGTCATTGGAGTATCCGATTTCAGGGATGGCAATGTTGTCGATGAACCAGCCTGAATCGTTATATCCCCAGTCTGTCAGGTAACGGAATGCCACATGGACCTTTTGGCCGGCATAGGCGTTCAAGTCAAAGGTTTCTTTCTGCCAGTTATCATAGTAACCGGTGAAGCCGGGAAGGTTTTCTTTGATTCTCGGATAGCCCTCTTCAACCACATCGGAACGAGTGTTTTCGTTCGCAAGACTCGTCCACGTCTGGCCGCCATCCGTTGAAACCTGGACAACGCCAAAGTCCCACTGTTCTTCGATGTCAATATAGTTGTCAAATGTTAATGTCGCAGTATCAACACCGCTTAGATCCGCTTCGAAAATAAGGGCATTATCCAATTCATCACCTTTATTGCCCCAGAGCACCTGGTTGCCGGAGCCTAGCGGATCGGCAACGGATTCCCACGGCATCGGCAGGAAATCGACGCCGTCGAACTTGATTGTATTGATTTTATCCTGGAAATCAAGCTGCTTGAAGTCGCCGCCCCATGCCGGCACGCCTTCTTTTTCATAAGTCAGCGCTTTTTCATAATTGATCGTCATGCCGCGCGGGGTCCCTTCACTGTCGATAGGAAGCGAGCGCAGGTCGATGCTGTCAATATCATAGACATCGCCTTGCCTGTCATTGTCGAGGGCAAGCGCAGTGATAAAGTTCTGATAAAGCTTGGTGAAATCCATGCTGATCTTGTTTGCCTTCAATGCGTCGTTGACCCCATTCAGCCCGTTTTCTTTATTTTTGGCAAGGCTGCGGATGAACTCTTTTCCGAATTTATCATTCATATACAGGGTGAATAGATAAACCTGGCCGTAATCCGCAATGGTTTCCGGTCCGGTTGCTGTAACCCGGTGCTCGTCCCAGTTCACAAGGGAATTTTCCGGATGATCAAGGTAGAAGTTAATGGACCCGGCATCATGGCCGTATCCGCCGAGATACTCGGAGAACGTCGACATCCCTTCGTTGATCCAGCTTTCTTCATCGGAGTCATTGTCATCATGGATTAAGTGCTGGAGCTCGTGAATGGTTGTGCCGTAGAATGTATTTTCCAATCGTTCCGCCCAGTTGTTCGCGTCGATTGTGATGATATTGCGGTCAATATAACCTTCCAGCGTTGACCAGTAAAAGCCGGCAACGAAGAAAGGATACGATGGATCACTGTAGTTGTCATCAATGATGTTATCAACAAGCATGACAATTTTGTCACTCGTTTCATAGTATCCCTCAGGGAATATCCCCCAATCCACCAGCGGCGAGTTTGATCCATCATGAACATCTGGCATACCAAAAAACGCTGTGTCGGTAGGATAAATATTGCTGTCAAACTCGTCCTTCAGCTTGTCCACCTGTTCCTGGGTGACGACTTGCGGCGGTCGCGGATCACCTTCAGGGAAGGAAAGGTCGTTAGCAACCCAGATTTCCACATTGTCGCCGATACTTCTTAATGTGAATTGTTTAAAATCTGTATCCCGGTTCAGGAAGTATTTTGTTCCGCCGTCATATGTAAAGTTACTTGACGACTCGGATGCAGTGTCACCTGTTGTTTCGTTACCTTTCGATTTCTTACCCTTAGCAGGCTTTGCGGTCTGCATTTCCTCTTTCAGTTGTTCGCCCTGCTGTTTGATCTTTTCTTCCGCCTGCTTCATAAACGCTTCATCTTTTGAAAGCGCATTCATTTTTGCGTCGATGTCAACCCGGTCCCCGTACCGCTCAACGTTCCAATTTGAATCTGTTGAGGCTTCCGCCTTAGAAACCGGTCCTGCAGCCGGCGCAAACAAAGATAGTGCAAGTGTACCAATTGATAGAATTGAGAATAACTTTCTCTTTCCCCTCACCAGTAATTGCCCCTTTCGGAATAAGTTAATTAGTGCTAGCTTAGTTATCATAACATATCGAAAATTCTTACTTTAGTCGTTAGAAAGCGCCCAAATCATCATTCTACAAAAACAGTGAGGGTTCTATAGGTCTTTTAAACTACTCTTAAGTCATCCTTTAACACAATATGATTGTTTTCAACAAACCTACCAGGCCTTACTTCCTTATTACTAGACTTTTTCTAAATAAATATCTTTGGATTTCGACACTTCCTTTACTGTGTCCTTGAGACTTGTTCCAAAAAAAGAGAGGTTGGGACATAACTAAATAAGTCATGCTTAGAAACGAGCTATATATTTTCAACGTCATACTGTTTACTAATAATCAGTTAAGCTGAAAAAACAAGTTCGTTCCATTGCGCTGCGGACACTCGCTTTCCACTAGATTTTAAAAATAGTATGCAAAATTAAAAAGAGAGTAAATAAAGACCCGAACGGTCAGGCGAAAGATTCATTGAAATCTTACCTAATCGTTCGGGTTTATCATTAGCTGAAATACTTTGTCCCAGCCTCCCTACAGCTTTATAAACTGCTCTGCCTCACCACAAGCTCCGTCGAAATCAGCACCTTCCGGCTGACCTTCTGTTCCTCATTCAGCCGCTGCATGAGAAAGTCCACCGCTGTCTCCCCCATGAGCTCGGTGTGGACTCTTACGCTGCTTAACGCCGGGAAAACATACTTGGCAACGCTGATGTCATTCACGCCGATGATGTTCACCCGATCCGGCACGGAGATGCCGGCGGCGTGGAGGGCGCGCAGAGCTCCGATGGCAAGTGAGTCGTTGCCGCAGAAAAAGGCGGTTGGCAGGTTGTCCCCGTGCTGTTTGATCGCTTTTTCCATCAAGTTGAATCCGTCATCAACGGTGAATGAACCGACATACATCGCATCTTCATTCAGCATCCCTTTTTCAGCAAGGTAAGATCTATAGGTTGATTCACGGTCATCCGGAATGACTTCACCGCCATTCTGTTTGAAGATCTCTTGGCCGCCGATATAACCGATACTTTTATGGCCTTTTTCCATGAAGTGATCGAGGACTTTTTCGGTCGCCTTCGCAAAGTCGGTCACGACCGAATCGTATTCTTCAGCACCCGGGCAGTAATCGGCGAAAACGATATTGTTGGTGATTTGGCTCAGTTCCTGCACCTGTTTTTCACTGAACTTGCCGATGGCGACGATGCCGTCGACTTCTTCCTTTTTCATTTCATTAAAGTCGTTTTGAAAATATTTCACCAGATTCAGGCCGTAATGCTGGCAGCGCTGCTCGGCGCCAAGCCTGATCGACATATAGTAAAGATCATCAAGCTCTTCTTTTTCCGTATACCAGTTAAATACCGCAATCCGGGAATCGAGTGATTTCCGTCCGGGTTTCTTTTTATAATCGAGTTCTTCTGCGATTTCAAAGATTTTCTGTTTTGTCTTGTCGGCGACGGATAAGGAAGCATCATAATTCAGCACCCTTGAAACGGTCGAAATCGAGACACCCGCCTTTTTCGCAATATCTTTTATCGTTGCCATCTTAATCTACCCCTGTCCCCTATCAACTTGGAAAAGATATGTGGTTGTTGCCGTGTATTGATCCCCTTTTCCCAGCATAACAGATGGGAAATGGGGATGGTTGACCGCATCCGGATACCCCTGGGTTTCCAGGCACAGTCCCAGATGCTTGCGCGCCGGGACTCCCCTGATTTCCAGATCGTCTATCAGCTGGTTTCCGGTATACAGCACGACCGCTTGCTGGTCTGTCTCAATGGTTAGGGCACGGCCGCTTTTTTCGTGTGCCAGCCGGATTTCCCGGTTGCCATTTTCGCTCAATACAAATGGATGATCGTATCCATTTCCTACTTTCATCGTTTGC
Source organism: Guptibacillus hwajinpoensis (assembly GCA_016841765.1). GTDB lineage: Bacteria > Bacillota > Bacilli > Bacillales > Bacillaceae_O > Bacillus_BL. Next base: position 88,967 of record JAENYN010000004.1, on the reverse strand, counting down.
GGATGGTTGGAATCGGCACCTGTTGAAATCTTTCTGCCTTCACGGAAGTCAAACGGTGTTCCTTCCACTTCCTCCACTTTCCCTGTCGGAAGAATCTCATCGGATAATGCAAGATACCGATCTGCTTTCATTGTCAGGCTATGGTCAAGAACCGTCTCCTTCGCATCACCGCTCAAGTTAAAGTAACTATGATTCGTGAGATTGACCGGTGTATCTTCATCCGCTTCCGCCCGGTAATCGATCCGGAATTCATTGTCATTCGTCAATGTATAGGTGACGGCTGTTTCCAAGTTCCCCGGGTATCCCTCGGCACCTGCCTCGCTCGTATAGGTCAGCTTAACGCTCACCTCGCCATCGCCGGTCGGCAGTTCCTCCGCTTTCCAGATCACGCGGTTGAAGCCGGTTGCTCCTCCGTGCAAGTGGTTAGGGCCGTCATTTTTCGTCAATCGGATTTCTTCTCCGTCCTGCTGATAACGTCCGTTCCCGATCCGGCCAGCGACCCTGCCGATCAGCGCGCCAAAGTAATGGCTGTGCTGGACGTACTCTTCAACTGTGTCAAAGCCGAGCACAATGTTTTCAACGTTGCCGTCCCGGTCCGGCATCATGATTTTTGTTATGGTGCCGCCGTACGTGATGAACGTCAGCTCGATTCCATTGTCATTTTTCAATGTGTATGCATCAATTGGTGTACCTTCTAGTTCGCCGAATGGTTTTTTCATGATATCCATATAGATCAGTCCCGTTTCTTCTGTTTAGTTATTCCGCAGGCAATTCGTTGATTTTGCATTCAAAAGGCTGCAGGCTTGTCGTGCCGAATGTTTCCTCATGGCCGTTGTGATTGATGACGACTTGATAGGTCTTCCCCTCTGCTCGCCTTGCGACAACTTCAACACCCTTATTGGATTCTGTCATCTGGATTCCAGTCGTTTCCATAATCTTTTTCGCGATTGACGTTACAGCTTCCTGCCCGATGCCGCCGCCGATGTAAAACGCTTTCCCGCTTCCGAATTCATTTTCGGTCACACAGGCATACTCGTTATAAAAACGGTCATTATAACGATACATTGTTTTTGCAGTCAATGGTTTTACCAGATCACGCCAGATGGTCACTTCCAGGCTGTTCCCGCCATTTTCTGCAATAGCCGGAACGGATTGCCCTTCGTGGAGCGATTCCGATTCCTCCACTTCGATGCCAAGAAGCCCGGACAGTTCACCCGGAATCATTTCGCCGAAACGGACATTGTTGTCTTTATCCTTCACGCCCGCACGGTACGACATGACGACAGTCCCTCCGTTCCTTGCGAATTCCTCAAGCCGCTTGACGAGTCGGGCGTCCACCAGCTTTAGTACGGGAACAAGGACCACTTTATATCCGGAAAAATCCTGGTCATACCGAATGACATCCATTGCGGCATTCTGGCGGTAAAACGGTTCATACAGGCGCAGCACTTCATTGGTGAAATCGATTTGCGGATTTTCCTGCTGGATCCGCCATGACCAGATGTTATCGAAGTCATAAAGAAGGGCAACCTCCGCTTCCACCGGTGAATCAAACAGGGTTTCATGCTCCTTCACTTCATGGAAAAATTGCTGTACCTCTTTATATTTGCGGGTCGTCCGGTTGTTGGCGTCAAGGATGCCGAGGCAATACTGTTCAGCACCGCGGTTCATGCCGCGCCAGCGGAAGAACAGCATATTGTTGCAGCCGTGGGCGAATGCATGCCACGCCCATGCCTGAGCTTGATTCGGACGCGGCAGATAGCCGATGATATCATGACCCTGCGCACCCATTAGCTCTTCGACGATCCAGAAGTTCTGTTTTTTCAATCCGCGCACGAAATCGAGTGTCATCGATAAGTGGGCGGGTGAAATCGGTTCTTTCAAGCCGCCCCAGACCGGATAGTTGTCGTAGGATACAAAATCCAGGTCGCGTGAAAATTCGTTATGGTCGAACCACTTCCCGAAAAATCCTCCCGGCAAATTGGTCGTTACCGTTTGATGATCGCCTTTTAGCCGTTTGACGAGTTCAAGATGCTTCTGTGCGAATCCGCTGAGCGACGCAGAACGGAACTGTGCCCAGTCCAGCATCATCGCCGGGTTGTAGACAGTGATCGTTTTGCCCGGCACCGGGATTTCCGAAAAATCGTTATACGTCTGTCCCCAAAAAATCGTACCCCATCGTTCGTTCAGTTCATTGATCGAATCATATTTTTCTTCGAGGAACTGCTGGAATGACTGGTGGCAGCTGCCGCAGTAGCACATATCACTGCCTTCATGACCCAGTTCGTTATCAATCTGCCAGGATACGATTGCTTCTTCTTTGCTGTAATGGGTAACTAGTTTTTCTACGATCCGCAGTGAGTAATCCTCATACGTTTTTGAGTTGTAGCAATACTGCCTTCTGCCGCCGAATCCCCGTTTCACACCATTGATATCTTCACTCAAAATGTCGGGGTGCTTTGCCGCAAGCCAGGCCGGGAAGGTTGCAGTCGGTGTCCCGAACATCACTTTCATGCCGTATTTCTTCACTTTTTCAATGACCTGGTCGAAGAAGGAGAAGTCAAAGCTTTCTTCTTCCTTCTCCATCAAATGCCAGGCAAATTCCCCGATCCGGACCATATTTACGCCCATTTCCTTCATGCGGGTGAGGTCTTCATCGATCAGTCCAATATCCCAGTGTTCCGGATAGTAATCTACGCCCAAATACATTGTTATCACCTGTTCTTTTGTTTTAGATAAAACACGTGTGACTGGAAGTCGCCGCCGCTTTTGGCGTTTCTCGGATTGACGCCGTTGAATTCTGTCGGAAGCGGCAAGCCCCTGTGCAGGAGTTCGTCCCCGAAGAATGATGCGTTCGATTCATCGAGCGCATACTCGGTATCAGGATCAAGGCCTGCCAGTTTTAATGTGTTTTGTTTATTTTCATTCGGAATCGCAAGCACTTTATACCAGCCGGCAAGTGCTTCCGTTTTATCTTTGCTGACGACCATCCAGGCGGTTTCGTTACCGGAGAACGGGCTTTTCAGCCTGTAAAAATCGCCGTCGCGGATCAAGCCGCGGTGTTGTTTGAAAAATCCCACCTGTTCTCTGACGGCCTGTTTTTCTTCCTCCGTCAGTTCCAGCGGATTCAGTTCATATCCGAAAGTGCCGAAGTAAGCCGTGTTTGCTCTTGTTTTCAGCGGTGTTTTTCTCAGTGTTTGATGGTTTGGAACTGCCGACACATGTGAACCCATGCTGTACAGCGGATAAGCGAGTGATGTTCCGTACTGGATTTTCAGCCGCTCGACCGCATCAGTGTCATCGCTCGTCCACGCCTGCGGCGCATAGTAGAACATGCCCGGATCAAACCGGCCGCCGCCCCCTGCGCACGATTCAAACAACACATCAGGGAATTCGCCCGTCAACCGTTCGTATAAATCATAGACGCCAAGAATATACCGGTGGAAAAACTCACCCTGTTTGTCAGCTGCAAGTTTTGAAGAGTAAGCTTCCGTAATATTGCGGTTCATATCCCACTTAATATAAGAAAGATTCGTCTTGCGGATGATGTCCGCCATTTTTTCATATAAGTAATCAACGATTTCCGGCCGGGTAAAGTCCAGCACTCGCTGGCTTCTGCCAAGTGAAGGATGGCGGTCCGGTGTGCCGATCGCCCAGTCCGGATGCTCATCAAACAGCCGGCTCACCGGATTGATCATCTCCGGCTCGAACCATAAGCCGAATTTCATGCCGAGCCCGTTCACTTTTTCCGCAAGCGAGCCGAGTCCGTCCGGCAGTTTCTCCGGGTCTTCTTCCCAATCGCCGAGTGACGTTGTGTCATCATTGCGCTTGCCGAACCAGCCGTCATCAAGCACGAACAGCTCGATTCCCAGGTCCTTCGCTTCCCGGGCAATATTGACAAGCTTCTCTTCATTGAAATCAAAATACGTCGCTTCCCAGTTATTAATGAGAACCGGACGAGTTTCGGTCTGCCATTTTTTCGGGATGAGGTGGTTTCTGTACAGGTCATGGAAGGTGTGGCTCATGCCGTTCAACCCTTCATCCGAGTAAACCATTACTGCTTCAGGACTCTGGAACATTTCGCCCTGCTCGAGCTTCCATTCGAACCGGAATGGATGGATCCCTATTGTCAGGCGTGTCGTATCATAGTGATCGACCTCCGCCTGGGCGAGGAAGTTGCTGCTGTATACAAAGTTGAACGCATACACTTCGCCCTGCTGCTCAGTCGTTTCACTGCGGCGGAGGGCCAGGAATGGGTTCTGGTGATGGGAGCTTGCCCCTCTTATACTCGAAACCGATTGGATGCCGGTTTCAAGCTGGCGCTCCTTCACATGCCGTTCACGTGACCAGGTGCCGGAAAGCTGCATCATGGTGTACTCTTTATCAGGGAAATCTACCGATGCACTCATCAGCCGCTCGATATAAAAAGGTTCTTCGCCGTTATTTTGCAGACGGCTGCTGCGGGTGATGACAGGCAGATTTTCGAAGATGGTGTACGTCAGGACGAGTTCGGTCTGAAGCATTTTATCTTCAAGTGTGACTTCCAATGTTACCGCTTCGCCTGCTTTTTTTGCATAAGTATGCGGCAGGCCGGCCAGCGCAGGCTTCCCTTCTGTCACCTTATGTGTTTTATAGGTGAAATCCGTAATATGGCTGCCGTTTTGCATGCGGATGCTTAGCGCCGGCTCACGAAAGTCGGTCGTACCGTAAACAGGATACTCCTGCCTGATCGTTTCAAGGGAAAAGGCGGGATCGTCAGCGTACGGATGGCAGCTTGCCGCCGTCGGGTTATCATATACTTGAAAGTAGGAGAAATCGGCTTTGTCCCTGATCGCTTTTCCATAATATAAATGGCCGAGCTGGCCATTTTTCATCACGTGAAAAATATAGCTAACCCGGCCGTTTGTAAGGTGAAATTGGTTGTTTTGTTCATTAACAAAAATCGGCATATCGGTGTTCTCCTTTTCATCCAAGGTCAGGTTTGTCAGTGAATTGGATCGTATCGGTTTTAGTACCTTCAAGCTCCAGGACGATGATTTCATTCTCACCCTGTTTTAAAAGCGGTGCCGGTACATAGAGCGTTTTTTGCGGTCCTTTTTCCCAGTAGCGGCCCAGGTTGAAGCCGTTCACGAACACGTTTCCCTTCTTCCAGCCGTCGAGACGGATGAACGTGTCGGCTGCTTCCTCTACATGAAGGCTGCTGCGGAAAAACTTCGGAAACCGGTTCTCTTCGCTTTTTTCAAAGGATTCCGGGAGCTGTTCAAGTTCAATCGGATACATCTCCCAGTTGAATTCAAAGTGGCTGCCTGTCCAGATATTTGTGATCAGGCCTTTCCGGTCTTTCAGATGGCGCCCATAATTGACACGGCCCATGTTCTCAACGAAGATTTCCAGTATGTTGGCTTCGCGCTGCATGGTAAGTTCGAGTGTTTTTTTATCATCATTGCGGTCGACGGTGGCCACCTTTTCACCATTGGCGTAAATGAACGCCCGGTCGCGGATCGGAGTCGTGTCGAGCGCTGCTTCGTACGGCCCGGCGACTATCGTTTTATACAGCGTGTAGCCGTAGTTCTGATTGAGGTCTCCCATCGGAAGCGGCACCCGGTGCTGAACCGGCTCACTGATTTGATCAAGGACGTCAAACAGGCTCGTTTCTTCGGTCATCTTCAGTTCGCCATATGCCTTCTTAGGCAGGTTTTGGACTGTCATTTCAGGTACTTCTGTATACTTTTTCAACACTTCACGGGCGAGCTCATATTTCTCCGTCATGTCGCCCCATTCGGTCAGCAATGCGTCATAGTCATAGCTTGTGATCGTCGGTGTGTATTTTTCATAATGATTGGCGCCGTTGTAAAATCCGAAGTTCGTGCCACCGTGGAACATGTAGTAGTTGAAGGATGCCCCTTCCGCCATCATGTCATCGAGCACCTGCGCGGCATCTTCCGCACTGCGGGTATGGTGTTCACCCGTCCAGTGATCAAACCAGCCGATCCAGAACTCGGCGCACATTTTCGGCGAGCCTGGCTTGAAAGCTTCCAGCTGGCTGAACGCTTCCTTTGGCCTTGAGCCGAAGTTGAGCGTTGTCAGCACATCCGGGAGTGAGCCGTTTTTGATCATGTCAGGCCCGTCTGATGTGAAGAGAAGGACATCGACGCCTCGCTCGATCAGTCCCTTTTTCTGATATTCCATATAGGCACGGTCATTTCCATAACCTCCATATTCATTTTCAATCTGCATCGCGATGACCGGCCCGCCGTTTGTCGAAAGCAGCGGCAGCAGGCGCGGGATCAGTTCATCATAGTATTCATCGAGATGCTTGATGTATCCCGGGTCCATCGTGCGCAGCTCCATGCTCCGGTCTTTCAGGAGCCAGGCTGGCAAACCGCCGAATTCCCATTCGGCACAAATATAGGGAGCTGGCCTCAGAATGACCTTCAAATTAAGTTCCTGCGCCGTTTTTACAAATGAGACGACATCAGCCATGCCCTCAAAGTTGAATTGCCCCTTTTTCGGTTCGTGCACATTCCAGGGCAGATATGTTTCAACCGTATTCAGGCCGCAAGCTTTCAATTTTTCTAGCCGGTCGCGCCAGTATTCCGGCACGACACGGAAATAATGGATACTGCCTGATAGAATTCGGAAAGGTTCATTATCGAGATAAAAGCGTTGACCCCTGGTTTCCAGCATTCCGTAAAACCCCCTACTTCAATGCACTTCCAAGCATGCCTGAGATGAAGTGTTTCTGCAGGACAAGGAAGAAGATAATGATTGGAATTGTTGCCAGTGTTACGCCTGTCATAACCTGTCCGTAGTCAATGAAGGAAAGACCCATCAGGCTGGACAATGCGACAGGGAATGTGTACATATCCTGGGATGTGATGGAAACGAGCGGCCACATGAAGTTGTTCCATTGCATCATGAACAGGAAGATCGCGGTGGCCGCTAATGCCGGTTTCATGGACGGCAATACGATTGTAAAGAATATCCTGAATTCGCCCGCACCGTCGAGACGCGCCGACTCAAGCAACTCACTCGGAAAAGCGAGGAAGTTTTGCCTCATCAGGAAAATCGCAAACGGATAGCTCAAGTACGGTGCAATCAAGGCAAAGTACGTGTTCAGAAGGTTGTAATCGGACATCATCCGGAACAGCGGGATCAATGTCGCTTGATACGGAATCATCATGGATAACAGGAAGATTGTGAAAATTGTCTTTCTTCCTTTGAACTCAAACTTCGCAAGTGCATATGCAGCTGATGTACTGACGAGCAGTGCCAGCACCACATACAGCGCCGAGACGAACAATGAGTTGAAAAGGACCCGGTAGATTCCGATGGATTCATTCAAGTTTGCCAGATTCGTCATCAGCTGGTCGCCAGGTACGAGTGTCGGCGGGTTGGTGAACATCTTGGCGGATGTGTTCGTCGACCCGACAATCATCCAGTAAAACGGAAAGATGGATATCACCGTGAAGATGAACAGAAACACATAAAGTCCGATCTTCTGAGGTGTGATTTTCATTTTTTTCTTACGTGCCTTCGGTTTAGCAACCGTTCCACTTTTAACTTCTTTCTCAGTCATACTCATATTAATCCTCACCCGTCACTTTGAATTGAATAAAGGATAGAATCGCTACCAGAACAACAACCGCATAGGCTACAGCCGAACCGTAACCGAAGTCGAAGTATTCAAAACCGTTCTGGTAAATGTATAGTCCGAGTGTCATCGTCGCATCCGCCGGACCGCCCTGGGTCAAGTTGAACGGTTCATCGAACAACTGGAGCGTTCCAATTGTTGAAAGAATTCCGGCAAACAGGATGACCGGCTTCAATTGCGGCACTGTAATATGGAAAAACTGCCTGACCTTGCCGGCACCGTCAAGCGAAGCCGCTTCGTACATGTCTTCAGGAATGTTTTGCAGGGCAGCAAGGAAAATGACCATATTGTAACCGGTCCAGCGCCATGTCATCGCAATGATGATGGAAGCTTTGGCCCAAAAAGGATCCGACAGCCACGGGATGGCATCGATTCCAAAGATTGCAAAGAATTGATTGATGATTCCTTCCTCCTGCAGCATGATGGAGAAAAGGATTGAATAGGCAACGAGAGATGTTACAGCCGGGAGGAAGAAAGATACCCGGAAAAAGCCTTTCAGCTTAAGCAGCTGATTGTTCAATGCATTGGCCAGAATAAGGGCAAGCGTAAGCATTATTGGAACTTGGATGATGAAAATGATGAAGGTGTTCTGTAACGCTTTCCAGAAAATCGCGTCGTTCAGAAGCCGCTCATAATTCGCCAAACCATTGAACGAATACTGACCCGCTTCCATCGTTTGAAAGCTCAGAATCAACGAGGATATGATCGGATACAGGGTGAATATTGCAAAAAGGATTACTGCAGGTGCCAAAAAATAGTATGGGAATAAGTTTCTCCTGGTCATGTTGATCTCCGCCTTTTAAAGCACAAGGGCTGATTGTAGTAATCAACCCCTGTACCAGTTTTACTAATTATTTACCAACCCGGTTGGCCAAACGGTCTTTCGCAGCTTTCAAAGCGTCGTCAATCGCTTTGCCGCTCATGATTTCAGATTGTGCTTTTACCGCTTCGTCTTTCGCCACTGCGAAGTCGCCAGTGTAATTAACACCAGGAATGTTTTCCATTTCGTCGGCGAACGTTGTCCAGATTGGCTGGCCGCCGAAGAATTCAACTCCTTCTGTGAAGACTGGCTCATCATATACAGTGTTCAATGAAGGGAACAAACCGCCGTTCATCGCTTCGACTTGCATTTCATCGTTTGTTGAGAAGAATTCCATGAAATCGTAAGCAAGATCCTGGTTGTCACCTGCTGAAGTCAGCATGTAGTTACTTCCGCCAAGATTGGATGCGCGGTTTCCGCCTTCTTCAAATGCCGGCAGAAGCATAACGCCCCACTTGCCTTTTGTATCAGCTGCCTGCTGTGTGAGGGAACCATACAGCCATGCGCCGGATGGGGCAGTTGCCACATCGCCTTCAGCCATCGCACTTACCCATGCATCCCAGCCTACAGTACTTTTTACAACGCCAGCTTCCTTAAGTTTCTTTTGGACTTCCATAGCCTTTTTGGACTCTTCGGAAGTGAAGTTGATATCGCTTTTATCGTCAAAGTAGAATGTGCCTTGCTCGTTCAGCATCATTCTGTATAGGCCGTCATCACCGTTAAGGTCAAGGCCAAGCATGTCCACTCCGACTTTTTCTTTGATTGTTTTACCAGCTTCAATGTAGTCATCCCATGTTTTGATGTCTTCTGCTTTGATGCCGGCCTGCTCGAAGTAATCCGTGCGATAGAATACGCCTGTCGGGCCGCCGTCAAATGGGAATCCGTAGATCGCATCATCTTTTGTCACCAAATGCTTTTTGTACTCAGGGAACTTGTCCGCGTGCTCGTCAAAGCCTTTTTCAGAAAGATTGACGAAGGAATCCGGGAAGTTGTTCAAGTAACCTTGCACCCGGTCATCTTCCATAAGGACGATGTCAGGAAGGCCTTTACCGCCGGCCTGGAGTCCAGTAGTCAATTTAGAGTAAACATCGGCAGTTCCGATTTCCACAACTTCAAGTTCAAAATCAGGGTTTTCTTCCTTGAATTTTTCAGCTGCTGCTTCCAGAACAGGAACGTTGACGTTCCATGCCCATGCTGTTAATTTATTATCCCCTTCTTTGTTTGCCCCTTCCTTGCTCTCGCCTGATCCGCCGGAACAAGCTGCAAGAACCAGTGCAAACGCCATCAAGATCGCTATAAAACTGAATGACTTTTTCTTCACGTTAGGCCCTCCTAAATTCTGAATGTTAATCAAAAGCAAGCGCTTTCAAATTCATAATAAAACACATTAGTAAAACAGTCAACAAAATTTTACTATATTTTTTACTTAAAATATTACTAGGATTTAAATTTGGCAAAAGGCAGGTATCCCCTGCCTTTCACCTGAACATCCTGCAGCAGTATGATTTATAAGCTGTTTACAAACGACTTGAAAGCGGACTTCCCTTCCTCGTTCCGTTTGAAAACCCCGGCATCCTCCAGCACCCGCGAAAATTTGAGGCCGACTTCATCACGGACAATCTCCTGGGCATTTTGCTCGCTGATCCGGCCTTTGTATTTCTCTTCCAGTTCTTCAATCCATGGCTTGTGATGGGGTTCCACGTTGTTTTCCTCACCGAGAAGCGATTTTTCCACTTCCTTGAGTTCATCTTTCAAGCGTGCCGGAAGGACAGCAAGACCCATCACCTCGATCAGGCCGATATTTTCTTTTTTGATGTGGTGGACATCTTCATGCGGATGGAAAATGCCATATGGGTGCTCATCGCTCGTCCGATTATTCCGGAGGACGAGGTCAAGCTCATACTTGCCGTCACGCATGCGGGCGATTGGCGTGATGGTATTGTGAGGTGTTTCTCCCGAAAATGCCCGGATATCCACACTTTCGTCGCTGTAGTTTTTCCAGTTTGCAAGAACGTGGTCGGCTGCTTCGGCGAGTGTATTGATGTCCGTGCCGTTTAGCCGGATGACCGACATTGGCCACTTGACGATTCCCGCCTCAATTGAAGGGAATTTATCCATCGTAAACTCGTATTCTTTTTCGGCTTTCGCCATTGCAAATTCATAGTTTCCGCCCTGGTAGTGGTCATGTGAAAGAATCGAGCCGCCGACTATCGGCAAGTCAGCGTTTGAACCGGCAAAGTAGTGTGGAAACTGATCCACAAATTGGAGCAGGCGCTCAAAGCCGCCGCGGTCAATCACCATCGGCCGATGTTCTGCCGACAGAACGATGCAATGCTCGTTATAGTACACATACGGCGAGTATTGCAGCATCCACTTTTCCTCACCCAAGTCCAGGCGGATCACCCTGTGGTTCGCACGGGCCGGATGCCCGATTCTGCCTGCATATCCTTCATTTTCTGCACATAACAAGCATTCCGGATACTTGTTTTCCTTTTTAGGCATCGACCGCTCCAGTGCGATTTGCCGCGGATCTTTTTCCGGCTTGGAAAGGTTGATGGTGATATCAAGTTCGCCGTATTCTGTGGCCGACTTGTAGCTGATGTTTTTCTTGATCCGGTTCGTCTGGATATAATTGCTATCCTGGCTCAGCTTATAAAAATAGTCTGTAGCTTTTCGTGGATCCTTTTTATATAAATCGAAGAACGTTTGATTAATGACTGACGGGCGGGCCACAAAACAGTCCATGACCGCTGCGCTGAAAATCTCTTTTGCATCGAGTACGTCTTCCACAATCCCTTTTTTGACAGCATAATCAGTCAGGTCCTCCAGAAGATCGGGGATTCCCGCGGTTTCCCCGCCAACTCCGTTTGCCTGTTGATAATCTTCAAGCTGTAAATGTGCAAGAACCCTGTTCCGGGTATAAAGGACGTCATCCTGTTCAATAAGACCGGTCTCAAGCCCTTTCTGGATGAGTTCATTAACCGTTTCGTATACGTTGCTCATTTATTTTTCCGCCTTTCCGTCCGCATAACCGTCCGGGTGGCTTTGATGCCAGTTCCACGCATCACGGATGATTTCACGGATTGATGTCCGGGAAGGATTCCAGCCAAGCGTATTCTTCGCCTTGTCAGAGGAAGCGACCAGCTTGCTCGGATCGCCTGCCCGCCGCGGACCGACCCGGGCAGGAATCGGGTGCTCCGTCACGTCCCTCGCCGCATCGATCATCTCCTTGACCGAGAAGCCCTGGCTGCTGCCAAGGTTGAACACATTGCTTTCACAGCCGTTTTCCAGGTACTGCAGCGCAAGGAGATGGGCATCAATCAAGTCTGCAACATGAATATAGTCGCGGATGCATGTCCCATCGGGTGTATCATAGTCGTCCCCGAAAATCGTGATATGCTCACGCTGCCCGAGCGCGACCTGGAGAATGATCGGAACAAGGTGTGTTTCCGGGGAATGGTCTTCCCCGATTTCCCCGGTGCTGCGCGCACCTGCCACATTGAAATAGCGGAGTGAGACAAACTTGATTCCATAAGCGGTATCGCACCATTTCATCATTTTTTCCATCGCAAGTTTTGTTTCACCGTAGGCATTTGTTGGCTGAGTTGGCATGTCTTCTGTGATCGGCACTGCTTCCGGTTCGCCATATGTGGCGGCGGTTGAAGAAAAGACAATGGATTTCACGCCGAATTCCTGCATGACCTCAAGCAGCACCTGTGTGCCGTATACGTTATTATCAAAATACTTTAACGGGTTTTCCATTGATTCACCGACAAGGGAATTGGCGGCAAAGTGGATGACACCGTCTATGTTTTCTTTTTCAAAAACGGTTCGCAAAAATGCTTTATTCCGGATATCACCGTTGTAAAAGACAGCATCCTCATGAATGGCATCGTGATGGCCGGTCTGAAGGTTGTCAACCACAACAGTTTTGTAACCACGTTCGATTAATTCGTAAACCGCATGGGAACCAATATAACCCGCTCCCCCTAGCACTAATACGCTCATAAGATCGCCTCCTTCTCCAATTCCTTTGCACCGTCGCCGATGCTTGCCACATAAAAAGCAGCCCCATAACCAACAGCTTTTTCATATTCAGCACCGACATGCTCAATAAATGAATCGACCTCGCCGTTCTCCACAATTGCAATCGCACAGCCACCGAAGCCGGCACCGGTCATGCGGGCGCCGATGACCCCCGGCTGATTCCAGGCCGCTTCTACGAGAGTATCAAGTTCTTTTCCTGTCACTTCATAATCATCCCGCAACGAAATATGGGAGTCGTTCATCAACTGCCCGAATTCACTGAGATTTCCGCTCTTCAAGGCCTCAAGCGCCTTAAGGGTGCGTCTGTTTTCATAGACGGCATGCCTGGCCCGTTTCCGCTCTGTTTCGTTTTCGATGGCGAGTTTGTGTTTTTCAAACTCTTCTTCCGTCAAATCGCCAAGTGAGCTGATATCGGTGACTTTTTGCAGGCTTGCAAGTGCATTTTCGCATTCCTGCCTGCGTTCGTTATATTTTGAACCCGCCAGTTCCCTGCGTTTATTTGTGTTCATAATGATAATTTTATGGTCTTCCAGATTAATAGGCGCATATTCATACTTCAGTGTTTGTGTATCAAGTAAAATTCCTGCACCTTTTTTGCCCATACCGATGGCGAATTGGTCCATGATGCCGCTGTTCACGCCAATAAACTCGTTTTCTACTTGTTTGCCGATTTTAATTAAGTCAATCCGATCGATGGCCAAATCAAAGAGCCCTTCGAGCATAACACCTGTGGCAAGTTCAATCGAAGCTGATGATGACAAACCGGCGCCATTCGGGATATTGCCATAGAATAGCACATCAACGCCCGAATCAATCTTGTGTCCGGCTTCTTTCAGGAAACGGACCATCCCTTTTGGGTAGTTGGCCCAATCGTGTGTTTTATCAAAATTGAGCGTGCCAAGGTCAAACTCGATGATCCCTTTTTCTTCAAAATTCACGGAGTAAAAACGAAGCAGGGTGTCTTTCCGCTTGCGGGCAAAAGCATAAGTGCCAAATGTAATTGCACCCGGGAACACATGTCCACCGTTGTAATCGGTGTGTTCGCCGATCAAGTTGATACGGCCAGGCGCAAAAAATGTGCGGAAATCCGTTTCTTTAAAAATGCTGGTAAACTTTTCAGAAAGCTGCTTCAGATTCATGATAATTCCTCCCAGTTTGAACGATCTGCTCTAATCACTATTTGTCCAATAATCACGACTCGTTTTCCGGGCCTTATTAGTAATCCGCCAGACTTTCCGTTGACCCAGATTTCAAAATCCATTTTTAGAAATCGTTTTCATAAGTTCATGATAAAGGAGGAAAGGAAAAACGTCAATAAAATTTTAGTAAAAGTTTTACTAAATATAAAAGGTGCCTGACCCCCGGCGCGTTAAAGCGCTGGGGGTCAGGCACCTTTTACTCATTACAATATTATTTCTCTTCATCATCATCGCCTGTATCGGTGTCATCCGTAACACCCTGGCCTTCTTCACCATTCATATCTTCTTCTGTCATGCCTTCATCATCCGTCTCGCCTTCGCCTTCTTGCATATCTGCACCACCATCGCCAGTACCCGCATCTTCTTCCGTCACGCCTTCATCAGTCGCATCTTCATCAGCCTGTTCTTCTGTGCCGTTATTCTCATCTTGATCGGCGTTGTCTGCGCAGGCGGTGATGAACATCACAGCAAGTAGAGAAGCAGCAAAACGCAGTAACCATTTTTTATTCATGTTCAGCCTCCTTTCTATGTAAGCTCCACCATACATAGCCGCATGTGTTGTGGTCGGGGGTAGTATTTACGGATGGAGGCCGTGATATGCATCGTATGGGGGATGAAGTATTTCGTTGTCAACTGACAAGTGACAGCACCTGTCGCACATAAAAAAACTGCAGTCCACATATCAGACCGCAGTTTTGGTATATATTCTGAATAACTTTATTTATTAAGATACACCGGCTTGCCTGTTTCAGATGATTCGTAAATCGCAAGGACGATTTCGATGGCATTTTTACCGTCCTGAAGTGTCACATATGGATCCCTGTCCTCTTTAACAGCATCGATCATGTCCTGGATAATGTTCTGATGCCCAAAGCCGTACACGGTTGGCGGGTTATCAGCCTGTTCTGCAAGAATCTTTTGCTCTTCTTCCTGGAACGATTCGCTGAAGCGCCACTTTTCAATCTTATTTACGGCAATACCGCCTACAACGACTGTTCCTTTTTCACCAAAGAGGTTCAGTGTTTCCTCCATGTTCGTCGGGTAAATTGTGCCGGCGCCTTCTATGACTCCTAATGCGCCGCTTTCAAATTCCACGGTGGCAACACCCACATCTTCCATTTCAATATCACGGAAACGGGTCGCCGTACTGCCGTCGATTTTTTTGATCGGTCCCATCATCCAGCGCAGCAAATCAATGTTGTGTATGCACTGATTCATCAGAACACCATCTTTGTATTCTTTTGTTCCTCGCCATGAAGCCTGATTATAATACCCCATGTTCCGGTTCCAGCGGATGCTGGCGATGCCGTGGGACATTTTGCCGAATTGGTCTTCTTCCATAGCCTTCCTGGTTTGCTGGATGGCATCGTTGAAGCGGTTTTGGTGGACAGCAGATGCTTTTACACCCGCTTTTTCAGCTGCTTCGATAATCCGGTCAGCATCTTCAAGGGTGAGCGCAATCGGCTTTTCGATCATGACATGCTTGCCTTTTTCGATTGCCTGCACAGCCATGTCAGCATGCTGAGCGTTCGGTGTGCAGATATTGATGACATCAATATCTGGGTTTTCAAGCATTTTGTCGTACTCTATGTACATTTCTGCATTGTATTTTTCAGCAAAGCCCTTTGCCTTCTCTTCATCAATATCACAAACCGCAATTAGATCTGCTTCTTCCAGAGCGGAAATGGCTTCGGCATGCTTTGGTGCAATACGGCCGCAGCCCACAATTCCAAATTTAAGCATTTACAACATCTCCTTTACTAAATATAACCTTGGATTCAGATTGATAAAAATGTCATTCTGCCATATACAACCTCTTGAATTATAGCATACTTTCTTCTCAGATAAGTCCTTTTATACTATTCGGCATCAGAGCCGGAAAAAGGGTGTATTCTGAAATCCGTTACGGCTTTTTATAATATACCCTTATTCCTTCACTTAAAAAGTAATTTCATGCTCGACTAGAGACAGGCACCTGTAGAATTGAAAGAAATCAAAAAACCGCAGCCCCAACCGGAACTGCGGTTTCTTTTCATATCTCGTTGTCAGTGCTTGACGTGCGCCTGCAATGTTTACTGCAATGCAAACATAATCTCAGCTTCACAAACAAGCTCACCGTTCACCGTCGCAACGCCTTTGCCTTTGCCCATCGGACCTTTGAAGCGGATCATTTCGACTTCAAGGCGGAGCTGGTCGCCGGGGCGGACCTGTTTTTTGAAGCGGCACTTGTCGATGCCGGTGAAGAATGCGAGCTTGCCACGGTTATCTTCCGGCTTGAGCATGGCCACCGCACCGGTCTGAGCAAGTGCTTCCACGATCAAGACGCCGGGCATAACCGGATAATCCGGAAAGTGGCCGTTGAAGAATTCTTCGTTGCCGGTCACGTTTTTGATGGCGATTGCGCGTTTTCCTTCCTCGACTTCCTCAATCCGGTCGATCAGCAAAAACGGGTAGCGGTGCGGGATGATGTCTTTGATTTCCTGAATATCGAGCATGGGGTCCCCTCCTGGGTTTTAATCTTTTTCAACTATATCCAGTATATGGACCCATGTATCTTTTTTCAAGGCATCAGCGGGATCGCCGTCGCCGATGACGCCGTAGCCGACCATGAGGCCCGCAATAAGGGACAGGGTGATCAGCACAATGACGATAAGCAAACGAAGCCAGATCGGGATAAGGCGAACCCTCACTTTGTAAGGCTTCGTTTTTTCTTTTACTTCCTTATTCTTTTTCGATTCTGTTTTCCGGGCTTCGCGTGAACGCGATTCCTGCTCCGTTTGGCTTGCCATCATGTTATTACTCCTTTATCTCAATCCATTGATAAGGCCCATCATCTGGTCGGAGATGGAAATGGATTTTCCGTTGAATTGATAGGCGCGCTGCGTCATGACCATGTCGGTCATTTCTTTGGAAAAATCGACGTTTGATGCTTCCAGCGCTCCTTGCCTGATTGAAACTTCTTCAGCGCCGCGGATGATATCTGCGGCCTGTACCTCTAATCTATTTAATTCCTCATCCGCAGGCAGTGCAAACCGGTTATCCCCGATCTGGGCGAGGAGCTGGGGACGGATCACTTCGGCCACTTGCAGCCGGCCTGCGTCTACCGTCCCATTCGGAGTTTGCGCGGTGATTGCACCGTCATCGGAAATGGTGATCGATTCAAAGCCGGCCGGGATGGTGATCGGGCCGTTTTCGCCCATCACAAAATCGCCGTTTCCGGTCACAAGCCGGAGTTCTGCCGGGTTGGCATCGTTCGGCGTCACGTAGAAGGCGCCGTTGCGGGTATATTGGATTTCAGGCTGGCCGTTGCGGTCAACCTGGATTTGAAAGAGCTGGTTGTCTTTCACAAGGGCAGCATCGAGCGGACGGTTTGTCGGCGTGATCGTCCCTTGAGTGAACAGGATATTCGTTTCCCCGATCCGTGCGCCTGTTCCGGCCCGGATGCCCTCTGGCGTCAGCCGGTCTTTGTCATCTCCGGACTGATTGTTGATCTGCTGGACAAGCAATTCGCCGAATTGGGTTTCACGTTTTTTATATCCATGTGTATTTAAATTGGCCAGGTTGCTGCCGATTGTATCAAGCCGCTTTTGCAGCTGTCCCATTGTGACGGATGATGTGATCATTGAACGGTTCATCTTTTATCCCCCTTACGTGAGCCTGCCGACTTCATTGGCCGCTTTGTCCATGCTTCTGTCGTACGCCTGAAGCACTTTCTGGTTCGCTTCAAACGCACGGTAGGCTGTCATCATGTCGGTCATCGTCTGCTGAAGGTCGACATTGGAGCGCTCGAGGAACCCCTGCTTGACCGTGAAGGAGGCATCTCCTGCCTCAAGGACGTTTTCAAGGGGTTGTCCATCATTGCGGAACAAACCGTTCCCTTCTTTGACAAGCTCATTCGGGTTGCGGGACAGGGCGATATTCAGCCTGCCGGCAACACTCCCATTTTCTGTTACAATGCCGTTTTCGTCAATGGTAAAATTGTTGCTATTCAGTTCGATCGGTTCGCCGTCAGTCCCAATAAGGAGAAATCCTTCATTTGTCGTCAGCCGGCCGTTTGCATCGAGCGCAAAATTGCCGTTGCGTGTGTAACGGAGCTCATCTCCGGCACTGACGGTAAAAAAGATTGCCGCCTGACTGCCGTCTTCGTTGACAGGCAGATTACCGGCAATGAGTGCCGCATCTGTTTTATTACCGGTTTCGGTCAGGTCTCCCTGAGTGAAGTTCGGCAACGTTTCCTGCATATAAACGCCCGTGTTCAAGCCTCCGATGACCGTTGATTTTTTCATCGGGACAGGACTGTCCGTATTTCCAATCCGGTGCATGAGCATTTCCGGAAAGGCCCGGAGCGAGCTCTGATCTGTTTTGTAACCCGGCGTCTGGGAGTTGGCAAGATTGTTCGACAGCATCTCCTGCCTGCGCTGCTGGGAGATCATGCCGGCAGCTGCCGTATAAAAGCCTCGTAACATGGATGACACTCCTTTAGAAGGGGCTCTATTTTTGCTTAAAAGGGAGAACCCTCAGAAACTGCTTTCGATTTCGAATGTTATGCATAACAGGCCTGTCCGGTCGGGAGGCGAGCATAGCCTGTCTTCCTTTTTATCGGTTGAAAAAATCCGTGGCTTTAGCGTTTCAGCTGAGTTTGCGGGCCGGTATCCGATCCATGCTGTCGAGCATGATTCCGGTTCCTGCAGCAACGGCTCCGAGCGGATCATCAGCAACGAGCACGGGCACTTTCAATTGTTCGGCAAGAAGCTGGTCGATGCCGTGCAGCAGCGCGCCGCCGCCAGTCAGAATGATGCCGCGGTCGATGATGTCGGCAGACAGCTCAGGCGGAGTTTTTTCAAGCACGCTTTTGGCGGTCTGGACGATGACGTCAACCGATTCACGGAGCGCTTTTTCGACTTCTTCGGAGCTTACCGCAATCGTGCGCGGCAGCCCTGTCATCATGTCACGGCCGCGGATCTCAATTTCTTCGTGGCGGGCACCTGGAAAAACGGTTGCCACTTCAAGCTTGATGGCCTCGGCAGTCCGTTCGCCGATCAAAAGCTTGTACTCTTTTTTGATGTAGTTGAGGATTTCCTGGTCGAACTTGTCCCCTGCCATTTTAATAGAAGCGGCGGTGACGATACTGCCCATCGATAGAACTGCGACATCTGTCGTTCCACCGCCAATATCGACTACCATATTGCCGCTCGGCTGGAAAATTTCCATGCCGGCGCCAATGGCCGCCACTTTAGGTTCTTCTTCCAGAAAGACTTTTTTCGCGCCGGATTTCTCGGCTGCTTCCCGGATCGCCTTCTGTTCGACAGAGGTGATGTTGGTCGGGCAGCAAATGAGCATGCGCGGCTTCGATAAAAAGCCTTTCACATTGATTTTTTCAATGAAATGCTTGAGCATCGCTTCAGTCACATCAAAGTCAGCAATGACGCCATCCTTCAATGGCCTGATTGCCACAATGTTTCCAGGTGTGCGTCCCACCATGCGGCGTGCTTCTTCGCCGACGGCAAGGGCCCTGCCGGTGTTCTTATCGATTGCGACAACGGACGGCTCGTTGAGGACGATTCCTTTTCCCTTCACATGAATGAGCACGTTTGCCGTGCCCAGGTCGATTCCGATATCCCTTGAAAACATCTTTCTGAAATCCTCCCTGCATAAATCTATAATGATTTGGTGTATTTCCGTTAATATGCGCAAGTCTCTAATGATATATTTTATCACAAGTCAACGCAAATAGTATGTTTTTGTAGAAATATGCAGAAAAGAATTTTTATTTTGCGACTTCGGCCTTCTCCTCTTCGGCTAAAACGTCAGCATCCCGCTTGTATTTCAGCTTCGTCGCCTCTCCTCCGCGCAAGTGGCGGATCGATTTATGGTAATCAAGGATTTTCTTCACTTCGTTCGCCAACTCCGGATGAATGTCTGGCAACCGTTCCGTCAAATCTTTGTGAACGGTGCTCTTTGATACGCCAAATTCTTTTGCAATCACACGAACGGTCTTTTTCGTCTCCACGATATACTCCCCGATCTTGATGGTCCTCTCTTTGATGTAATCGTGCACACCACTCGCCTCCCCAGGTTGTGGATGAGATAAGTGTGAAATGAGACTGAAGTGCACCGCGTTCCCTGCTGCCGATTCCTGCTGTTTAGTAAGATTTAAATGAACTGCTGCAAACCTGTCTTTGTAAGTCACCGCACATTCTCACCTCAAACCCTCTCTTGTTAGGTTTACAACATTGTATTATCCCCGGAACGGGAATATACCAAAAAGTCAAGAGGGACAAGGGATTTGTACGAATTTTTTCGGTTGCGGGAGGGTGGTGCGTGGGAATTGCCTGGCAAATGCCAGGCAATTATGAGCAGAAAGACCTATCATTGCCTGGGAATTGCCAGGCAATGATAGGTCTTGTCTGTCACAGCAGGAGGTTGCGGGATTGGCTGTCGGTGGCGTGGAGGAGTTCGGCCCAGGTTTTGGCGCCGCGGTCCTGGAATTGGCGGAGGAGTTCGGAGAATAGGTATGCGGTTGTGAGGGAGTCGCCGAGGGCGCTGTGGCGTTCGTAGATGCGGGTGCCGAATGCCATGGCGTATCGCTCGAGATCGCGCATGTCCCAGGATGGGGCCAGGAAGCCGATCAAGTCGAGCGTATCGATGGCCGGCACCTTCGGAAACGAATATTTGCTGCGCGCGAGTTCGTATTTCAGAACGAGCAGGTCAAAGGGAACGTAATGCCCGACAAGGCAGTTCGCATCCCGGCTTTCAACAAACTCAAAAAACGACGTTAATCCTTCCGTACTGCCTGGCGCTCCGCTCACCTTTTCCTCTGTAATTCCAGTCAACTCAACAATTTTTTCCGGTATCGGGCGATTCGGATTGACAAAGGTTTGGAATGTTTCTTTTTCGAGGACCGTGCTGCCCTTCATCGGCACACCGGCAATCTCAATAAGGCGGTCTCCGCCTGAGATTTCAAAGCCGGTCGTTTCGGTATCAAAGATGATGAAATTCAGTTCCTCAACTTGTGTAGAGAGTGGAATGTCTTCATTTATGCCGGGAGAGAACGATTTGCGTTTCCAGAACATTGCACCGGGTTCCCCTTTCAAGTTTGTGATTCAATGTTCATTGCCGGGAATTTTCGTCATTATTTCCCCGGCAATGAACAAATTTTGAGCTTTTTTACACTTCTATAAAGAAAAATGCGAAAACATCTGGCTCTGCAAGTCCTTTACTGTCCGCAGGCTGAACAGCAATTCTTCCTTTCTCCTTGTCGAAAGCCTGTTGAGCTTCAGGACGGAGGATGATGGTTCGCCCTGTGAATATCGCCCGTATTTCAAGGCAACATATTCTTTCATGATGATGCTGAAGGCATCCTCAAGATCGGAGGCAAACCGGCTTGAGAACACGCCGGCCGCGGCCAGTTTCCGAATCCGCTCGAGCGGAGTGCCGGATGTAATCCGGAGAGCAAGGGCAAGGATTTGCAGGCTATGATGAAACGGAAACAGCACATTCTTTTTCAAATCGATTTCTTTGCGCTGCAGCCCGAACAATGCCCGCAGCGGCTGATCCGGAACCGGCACCGGCTGCAGCTTTTCCCGCTGGGCGAGCTGGTACAAGAAAATTCTGGAATGATCGAGCTGGCTTACAATGGCCTGCTGCAGGTCTTCATCTAAACTTTCGCTCCCGTATATGAAACGATTTGAAAAGAAGACTTGCGAGAGCATCAGCGCCTCATTTGTCGACTGCAGGTTCCATTGCCGGAGCCGCTCCTGCCAGGCATTCACCGTCCCCCGCCATGCGGCTGAACTCGCCATCATATTGCCGTTGCAGCGGGCATATCCCGCTTTTTCAAGGAGCCGGACGATTTCTTCACTGAACGCTTTGAAATACAACTTTACCTCGTCCATATCCGTATTTCCGAACACAAGGAAGTGATCCTGGTCAGTCAACAGGAATTGCTCGCCGCGACCGGAGCTGCCCATTTGATAAAAGGCGAACGGCACCGGCGGCTCCTGCTTCATTTTTCCGAGGGCAAGGCTGATGACACGGCTTACAAGGCGGTCGAATAGTCCGGTGACAATATCAAGCGTCCGCAGCACTGGCACTTCATCCTCAAGCAGCGTGCCGAGCACATCATATATCGCATTTTTAATCGCCGGCAGGTCTTCTTCTCCCGCAGTTTCGAGCTTCTCAACGACTTTCACCATATTTTCGTTTTTCTTGCGGAGCAAATCGGAGAGCGTTACGACCCCGATCGGCCGGTTTTCTTCCACGACCGGCAGGTGCTTGACGCCGTGAACGAGCATGACGGAAAGGGCTTCGTAAAAGTATGCGCTCCGTTTTATTGTGAATGGATTTTTTGTCATGGCGGCCGCCACCTTCGTATCGACCGGCAGCGCCCTGCTCACAATCCGGTTCACCAGGTCTTTTTCCGTCACAATGCCGGCCAGTCTCCCCCTGTCTGTCACCAGGAGCGAGCTGGTGCGCCCGTCAACCATCAATTTTGCTGCCTCCTGCACGGAAAGGCTTGCTTCCCCGGTGAGTGCCGGCTGTGACATGACATCCTGAACCCGCAAGACGATGCCGCGGCCCTCGCCGAAGCGGCCGGCCATTTTTACCTGATCGGCCAAAGATGAATAAACATCTTTCAGTCGCACGGCGACCTGGCGGAGGATGTAATCCCTGACGTCCGGGTCCGTCCACCTTTCCCGGATGACTGAAAATGGGATGGAAAGCGCTGATACACGGTCGATCGCCCGCACTTCGACAAGCCGCTCGCCCCCCATCTCGGTTTCGCCGAGAAAGTCGGCAAGGCTTGAGAACCCGATGATTTCACCCTTTTTCACAATTTCGAGCACTTCCCGGTCCTCTATGCTGTTTCCCTGCACATACACTTCCGCCGCCCCGTGCAGCACAAGAAGCAAGCCATCACGCTGCTGGCTTGCTTTAAAGATTGTGCTGTCTTTAGGAAATGTTTTTTCAAGACAGAGGGAGAGCACATGCTGTGCTTCCCCTGCCGGCAAATTTGAAAAGAAAGGATGTCCTTTCACCTGCTCATATAAATCCAAATTAACTGATATCTTTTTCTGCTGACCCGTCATTTAACCATACCTCGCCATCTTTATAGGTCATCTGTTCAGGGTAGCGCAGGTCCATAACTTCCTCCTGGATTTTCTGGGATGGTGCCGGTGTTGCCAGTGAAACAATGATGTTTGTCAGGAAGGCGGCAGTCGCGCCGAAGATTCCTGCACCTGTATCAATGATGCCCGCAATGGTGAACCCGCCGAATTTGGCTGCAAAAATGTAGCCGAGTGTCACGGCAAGGCCGACGATCATGCCCCAGACAACGCCGTGTGCATTGGCACGCTTCCACCAGACACCGAGTACGAGCGCCGGGAAGAATGTTCCGGATGCGAGCGCAAATGCCCATGCGACAATTTGTGTGATCGCTCCCGGAGGATCAAGTGCCGTGATGCCCGCAAGGACAGTGGCAATGACGATCGTCCAGCGGCCGACTGCCAGGCGGTTCTTCTCGGTTGCATCCGGCTTGAATACACGGTAGTAAATATCATGCGCAAACGAAGATGAAATCGCGATCAGCAATCCGCCTGCAGTCGAAAGGGCGGCCGCCATCGCACCGGCAGCAACAAGGCCGATGACAAAAACACCGAGGTTGGCGATTTCAGGCGTTGCCATAACGACGATATCCTTGGAAATGACCAGCTCCGCCCATTGCAAAATGCCGTCGCCGTTCGAATCGGCAACCTGGAGCATACCGGTGTTCACCCATGTCGTCGTCCAGTCTGGCAGATTTGTGATCTGCTGGCCGACTACGTTTTTCATCAGGATGAAACGGGAGAACGCCGCATAAGCAGGTGCGGACAGATAAAGCAATCCAATGAACAGAAGCGCCCAGGCTCCGCTCCAGCGTGCCGCTTTCATTGTCGATACCGTATAGAAACGGACGATGACGTGCGGAAGGCCCGCCGTCCCGGCCATCAACGTAAACATAAGGGCAAGGAATTGCCATTTGGTTCCCTGTTCAAACGGTGCAAAGTACTCGGATATTCCGAGTTCCCGGTCGATTTCACCGAGTTGAGCCACCGTGTTGCCGTACGAAGTCCACGGCAGCGGGTTGCCGGAAATTTGCATGGACATGAAAATGATCGGAATCAAATAGGCAATGATCAAAATCACGTACTGTGCCACCTGCGTCCAAGTGATGCCTTTCATTCCGCCGAACGCGGCATAGGTGGCAATCAGGACGACCCCGATCATGACGCCGATTTTCGCATCGACCTCAAACAGGCGGCCGATAACGACGCCGGAACCTGCAAGCTGGCCGATCGAATAGGTGAAGCTGATGATGATCGTCGCAATCGCAGCGATGACACGGGCCGGATGGCTGTTGAACCGGTCACCGATAAACTCCGGAACCGTATAACGGCCGTATTTCCTGAGCTGCGGTGCTAGCAGGAAGGTCAGGAGCAGATAACCGCCTGTCCAGCCCATAATGTAGGCAAGCCCATCGTAGCCGAGGAGCATGACCGTCCCGGCAAGCCCGATGAACGATGCGGCACTCATCCAGTCGGCGCCGATCGCCATTCCGTTGAATACCGGCGGCACCCCGCGTCCGGCCACGTAGAAATCGGATGTTTGTTTTGCCTTATTGAAAACGGCAATCCCGATATAGATTGCAAACGTCGCCAAAATCAATCCAGTCGACACTAAAAATTGAGTATCCATGTTTTTCCCCCTTGAGTTTTTGAACCTCTGAATTTGGTCATGAAGCTGGAGGAACCGGCATCCGTTTTGTTTGGTTTTCGGATGCTGACCGGTCAGTTAGTTGCTTAAGAAAAATAGTATAAAAATTTCTGATTTCCCGCTAACTGCCGTTTATCCGTGTTCCCCTATCAGCTTGCAGCTTTATCCTTATTTTTCTTTTTGCATGTTTCAGCGGACAGCTGCTGAAAAGCCTGCCCATAGGGTTTTTTGTCGAAAAATGTGAAAGCGCTTCCTTTCAGGCGCTTAAATAAAGCACCCCGATCGTTATAAGAAAGCGTGCAAATATAAGCCTTTTTCAATTAATGATCCAGTGTTTTCCCACCGCTGATCTGTTTATTGCGGGTTTCATCAATTCCGAACTTCTGGTCGATTTTGTCGCTCAGTATCGCATTGATGAACAGCAACAGGATAAAGACGACAATGGCGCCCTGTGCCCCCATAAAGTAGTGGAACGGGAATCCGTTAAAACTGAAATTCGATAAAGACTCGGCAAACATGACGACCCCGAAGGATACAAGCGCCCAAATAATCAAATAAAAGACAATGTTGCGGGTGCGTGCGCGGAAGTAGGCATCCGCATGTTCTTTGCTGATTTTTTTCATTTCATGACTCCTCTCGGTTAATAGATTAGCAGTTATCTTTTTGGCAGCCAGGCTGGATGTTGCCCGGCACTTCCTTGATCCGAACCGGTATTATCCGGCGGAAGGTTGGCGGGAAGCTGGCAGTATCCATTTTTCGTTCACTCTTTGCAGTTCTTTGTGTCTAACGCAAGTTGAAAATAAATTTGACGGTATCAAAGAATGGGGCAGGAACCATAGCAACCTCTACAGTTACATACAAAACAAGCGCGGCGAGCGGAACAAGCAATAATTGGGGTCTTTGCTTCCGGATAGCAAAGAAAAAACTGGCGATCGATAAAGTGATCATAACGATTGGAAACAACATTTTTCATACTCCTCTCCGAATTAGATTCGGCCCATTTTCCGTATAGGACGCCCTCCTTTTTATTGAGACAATATTGTGAATATTCATTATTATTACAGAAATATTCTGAATACTCAAGTACTTTTTTGTTTTTTTGGACAAACTTTTTTCCTTCTGAGCACAGGAGTTGGTGAGAGGTGCCTGGCAATTGCGAGGCAATTGCCAGGCACCTCAACACTGAAAACGCTTTCAAACCATAAAGAAAGCGGATACGTATTTTATTATTTAGAAATCTTTTCATACTGTTGACGGCCTGTTTGGACCGTAGTAGTATTGGCTACCGTATTTGGATTTTAACTGGAAAAAGCGTTGTGTCTTTTGTGATAGATTTTTTAAAGTGAAATGGTGTAAGCGGCCGCTTAACATCGCGGCCGCTTAACATCTCAGAATTTATACAGAAAGCCGGGATATTGTGCGTATTCATATGGTGTCATTTAGTATTTATTTTATCGGCGTTTCCATATTGGCGTTTGGGACGAGCCTGATGCTCGAGGTTAAGCACCTGGGCATCGCGCCGTGGGATGTGCTGACTGTCGGGCTTGTTGACCATTTTGGCCTGACGTTTGGAATGTGGAACATGATGATCGGGCTTGTGCTGGTCGGGATCGTCTCGTTTTTCAACCGGGCGCTCATTCATGTCGGAACGGTCATGAATACCCTTCTGATCGGGCCGATGATAGATTTTTACCGGTCACTCGAATTCATCCCTGTCCTTGATGAACGGTGGGAACAATATTTTCTGCTCATCGCGGGAATTTTGCTGAACGGGTTTGGCAGCGGCATGTATGTCGCCGCCCGCCTTGGAGCGGGCCCGCGGGACGGCGTCCTGCTGACCCTTTCCGAGAAGCTGAAACTGTCAACGCCGAAAACACGGCTCATGCTGGAAAGCTCGATCCTCGTGATCGGTATCATCATCGGCGGGCCGTTCTTCATCGGCACATTGCTCGTGTCACCGCTGCTCGGCCCTGTGTTCAGTTTCTCGAACACACGGTGGACAAAAATCCGGACCGGCCTGGAAAAATCCCGTCCGAAACTCACTCATTCTTACTAAGCCGAAAGCCACCGCCTAAACCACAAAAAATTGCCTGGCAATTGCCAGGCAATTTTTCATGCTTAAAAATGCATTGTCGGTTGTTCTTTCATATATTCAAAGACTTCGCGGTCGATTTTGCCCTGTCCGATTTCACGGTTTTCGAAGTTTTCGGTGTGCATGTAGGTGGTCAAGGCTTCGTGCCATTCTTCTTCGGTGTATTGGTCCATGTCTTCAAGGTAGCCGAGGCGCTTGAGCTGGGTGATCAGTTCGTCCTTGAGCTCGCCCTCGATGGTCAGGATATTTTCCGGTTTCGGTTCGGAGAAATAGAGCTGCTGGAGCCGGTAGATCCGGATGAGCTCTTTGATCGGTTCCGGGTTGTCATCGATGCGCAGGTCGATGTAACGGTCGTTGAATCCGCCGTATCCCCCTCTTTCCTTCACGACCAGCAAGGCCGCTGATTGTTTGCCGCGGCTGTCGCCTCCCGCTTCCTGGCCGGCATCAAGCGCGTTCAGGAGCCGGTCGGCAAGCGAGCCATCAGATCGCTCGAACGTCTGGCCCATCGCCTTCACCGTATCTTCACTGACAAGGATGTTTCCCTGGGCGGCATAGTTGCCGCCGGAGATTCCGCCGGCCCAGTCGTAGCACTCAGAGCCAGTGAATGTAGCGGCATTCCCCTGTGCATCCACAATGCCGGCCTGCCGCAGTTCCCGTTCCGCGTCTTCCCCGGTAAGCAGGTCGAGCGTTTCCTGTGCTGTTTTGCCGGAAGCCATCAAGTCAAGCCCTTCCGGCCCGTAGCTTGTATTAGCATAAGATTGGGTCGCAATTGCACCGACACCCGCTTTCGCCCACGGAACGACCGCGCCGACCCCGAGGAATTTGGACTGTACCGCAATGCCGAGTTCCTTTGTTTCCGGATCGAATCCCACAATTGAAAAAGTGGCCACTAGATCGTTTGGTATGTTCTTCATTCTTTCCTCTCCTTCCATCCTTTTCCACACTATTTATATAGAAGATATTCGCCAGTCCCCTGCTTTTTCCTGCTGTACGGGTTTCCCGCCGCCGGTATAGAAAACTCACAGACTGAGAAACGTTTAGGCGAAGACAGAGGCGTAGCTGCCCTTATCTATGACAGCTGCACCGAAATCCTCCCATGCTGCCAATGTATGCTTTCCCTATATAGGAACAAAAAAACAGAGGAAAGGGAATCACGCCTCCCATTTCCTCCGCTAATTTTGCTCCGCTATCACTCAGCCCAGGAAAACCGCTCCATATCCGAGCGCACCGACAATGACAAACGCCGGGTGGACCTTGAATTTCTCGAGCAGCAAAAAGCTTGCTGCCGCAATCAGCACGAGCTGCAATGTGCCGCTTGCTTCATATGAATTGAAGAAAAATTCGTAGGCCATGACGCCGAGCAGAACCGCGATTGTCGGGCGGATCAGCATCGTCATATTTTTGACTTTCGGCGAGTCCTTGAATTTATAAAGCAGGCCGAGCAGTGTGATCATCAAAATCAGTGACGGGGCGACGGTCGCAAAAATGCCGACGACGGAACCGAGGATGCCGCCCTGCTGATAGCCGATGTAGCCGGCCATCTTCGTCGCGATCGGGCCCGGAAGCGCATTGCCGAGCGCCAGCACTTCACTGAATTCGGCCACCGTCATCCAGCCGTAGTTGGCGACGACTTCGTTCTGGACGAGCGGAATCGAGGCCGGCCCGCCGCCATACCCGAGGATCCCTGGGATGAAAAAGGCGAGAAAAATCTCCCAATAAATCAAGACATCTTCCTCCCTTCCGCCGCAGCTGTCTGTTCTTTGTTCGTCTTGCCGGCTTCGCGGGCCGGTTTGACAAGTGCATAAATAAGTAGAATGGCGATTAATATGCCGGGATGGATGCCGAGAAGCTCAAGCAGAATGACACTGGCCGCACCAAGCAGCAATGTCTTAGCCCAGCCGAGCCCGGTCTGCGCTTTTTTCAAAAACTGCCACGTCAAAACGGCGAGCATAACGCCGACGACCGGCATGACTGCTTCCGTCATTCCGGCCACCCACGGCTGGTCCTTGTACGCGCGCAGCGAGGTGAGCAGTACGATCATCAGCACAATTGTCGGGAAAATGGTCGCAAGGACGGCGTTCACCATCCCGATAATTCCCGCGACGCGGTAGCCGATATAGCCCGCCATTTTCGTCGCGATCGGTCCCGGCAGCGTATTGGCGAGTGCCAGCAAATCGCCGAACTCTTCATCTGTCATCCACTTGTACTTTTCCACGACCTCTTTGTGCACGAGCGGAATCGACGACGGCCCGCCGCCGTACCCGAGCAATCCGACACGTAAAAACGCCATGAATAAATTCAACTGTTTCATAAAATCCAATCCTTTTCTCGGGCGGTGCCTGTCACTTCTTGAATATTTGACAGGTACCTGTCACCTGTAGTTACCACGCTGCTATCGAGCCGTCTGTCCGTTTTTCGGTGCCGCCGTAAAGGACGCCGGTTTCGGGATCACGCACGATGATCTGGCCGCGGCCGAACGGGCCTTTGTCGAGGGAGACTTCGATCTTGTGTCCTTTGCGGGCGAGCGCCTGGGCGATGTCATTCGGGAAGTCCTGTTCTACGAGAAACTTTTTCCCCTCCATCCACTGCCAGCGCGGCGCATCGAGGGCCGTCTGCGGGTTGAGCCCGAAGTCGATCATGTTCATGACGACCTGGACATGGCCCTGCGGCTGCATGAATCCGCCCATGACGCCGAACGGTCCGACCGCTTCGTTCCCTTTCGTCAGGAAACCCGGAATGATCGTGTGGTATGTGCGCTTGCCCGGCTCAAGCCGGTTGTCATGTTCCGGATCGAGCGAGAAGTTATGGCCCCGGTTTTGCAGGGCGATGCCGGTGTCCGGCACGACAATGCCCGAGCCGAAGCCCATATAGTTACTCTGGATAAAGGATACCATATTCCCGTCCCCGTCTGCCGCGGCAAGGTAGACGGTGCCGCCCTTCGGCGGATTGCCCGGCTCGGGGTCGAGCGCTTTTTCCCCGATGAGGGAGCGGCGCTGTTCTGCGTATTCGTCCGAAAGCAAGCCTTCTGTCGCAGCGGACATTTTATCCTGTTCGGTGATGTATTGCTGGCCGTCCGTGAAGGCAAGCTTCATTGCTTCAAATTGCTTATGATAGGTTGCAACGCTGTCTTTTTCGGTGTAGTCGAAGCCTTTCAGCATGTTCAGTGCCATCAGCGCGACAAGCCCCTGGCCGTTCGGCGGGATTTCCCACACGTCATAGCCGCGATAATTGGCTTTGATCGGCTCGACCCACTCCGGCTTGTAAGCCGCCAGGTCCTCTTTTGAAAGGAACCCGCCGTGCTTTTTCGAATACGTATCGATTTTATCAGCTAACTCACCGCGGTAAAACGATTCGCCGTTCGTTTCGGCGATTGACCGCAATGTCGCGGCATGGCCCGGTGATTTCCACATATCGCCGATGCCCGGCGCGTTTCCGTCCGGTGCAAACGTATCGAACCACGGCTTGAATTCTTCCCCTGTCAGCTGTTCCTTAAACCGGTCGAACGCCAGGTTCCAGTACTTGGCGAGTGTCGGTGACAGCGGGTAGCCGTTTTCGGCATAGTCGATCGCCGGCTGCAGCACTGCTGTGAGCGGCAGCTTCCCGAACCGTTTCGACAGTTCCGCCCATGAACCCGGCGCTCCCGGGACGGTTACCGGCACCCAGCCGTATTTCGGTATTTCTTCATGCCCTTTTTCTTTTACGGCATCGATGGAAATGCTTTGCGGCGAAGGTCCGCTCGCATTCAAGCCATATAGCTTTTCGTCGTCTTTTATCCAGACGAGCGCAAAAGAGTCGCCGCCGATTCCGTTCGATGTCGGTTCGACGACGGTGAGGGCCGCTGCGGTTGCAATCGCAGCATCAACCGCATTGCCGCCTTTTTTCAGTATATCCAGCCCGGCCTGGGCCGCAAGCGGCTGCGATGTCGCCACCATGCCATTTCGGGCGACGGTCGCCATACGCTGGGATGGGTAAGGATATGATAAGTAGTCGTGATTCAATGTGTGCTCCTCCTCTTGTTCCATGAAATTTTACATCTTTGTCCTGGTACTCTGGAGATTAAAGCATGGTCATGTTCCGCGGGAGTCCCCGGCTTTTCTGACTGCCGGTTATCGGCGATTCGTTATTTCCCCAGGGTGCGCGCGATATGAACGTCCGCGGCGGCCCTGCAGGAACAGCATCTGTCCTGCTGCACCGGCCTGAATCTCGCACTCTGGCAATAACCAGCATGACCAGCGATTAACATACATTCCTATTAAAATATCTTCTGGAAATGAAAAAGATTTCCTCTTTTTTTACTTCACACCAGGTGGCAGGCGACAAAATGATCTTCGCCGACTTCCCTGAACTCAGGCGCTTTTTGCCTGCACACATCCTCTGCAAGCGGGCAGCGTGTATGGAAGCGGCAGCCATTCGGCACATTCAGCGGGCTTGGCACGTCGCCCTGCAGTACAATCCGCTCGCGCTTGCTGTCTTTTTTCGTTGATGGGATGGCGGATAATAGTGCTTTTGTATAAGGATGAAGCGGATTGTCATACAGGCATTTCTTCGGTGCGAGCTCCACCATTTTCCCGAGATACATGACGCCGACCCTGTCGCTGATATGCTTGACGACACTCAAATCATGGGAGATGAATAGATACGTAAGGTCGTGCTGTTTTTTCAGTTTCTGCAGCAGGTTAAGGATCTGGGACTGCACCGACACATCAAGAGCGGATACCGCTTCGTCGCAGACGATCAGCTTCGGATTGACGCACAGGGCGCGGGCGATGCCGACGCGCTGGCGCTGGCCGCCTGAAAATTCGTGCGGGAAGCGGTGGAAATGGTCAGGTGTCAGGCCGACTTCAACGAGCAGCTGGTTGACATAGTTTTGCACTTCTTTTTTCGGCACGATTTTATGCGTTTCAATGATTTCAGAAAGCATGGCTCCAACCGACATTCTCGGATTCAACGACGCATACGGATCCTGGAAAATGATTTGCAGGTCTTTCCGTTTTTCGCGCAGCTGCCTGGCCGAATATGCGTTCAGGTCTTCCTCTTCAAAAGTAAGGCTGCCGGATGTCGGTTCCTGGAGGCGGAGGATGGCCCGGCCCATTGTTGATTTGCCGCAGCCGGATTCGCCGACGATTCCGAGCGTTTCGCCTTTTTTCAAGGTGAAGCTGACGCCGTCCACGGCTTTTACGACTTGCTGCTCTTTTGCAAAAAAGCCGGTCTTTCCAACCGGAAAATATTTTTTCAAGTCTGTGATTTCCATTAAGTTATCGGGTTTTGTTTTCAGCGCACTAACTGCCAATGGCTTCAACCTCCGTTTCCGGTTCCAGTTTCCATTTCTCGGTGTACTTCCAGCAGCTAACGCTTTGCTCGCTGTTAAATTGAACATGCGGAGGCACTTCGTTTCTGCACATGTCTTTTGCGAACGGGCAGCGGTCGGCGAAACGGCATCCGGCCGGCATCTTGTCCGGAGACGGGACCGTCCCTTTGATGACGAACAGCTCCTCTTTTTCTTCCCCGTCGACATCCGGAATGCATTGCATCAGGCCCTGTGTATATGGATGAAGCGGATTTTCAAACAGTGCATCGCTGGATGATTTTTCGACAGCTTTGCCGGCATACATGACAAGGATGTCGTCAGCCATTTCCGAAACGACGGCCAGGTCGTGGGTGATCATGATGATGCCCATGTCTCGCTCTTTCTGCAGGTCCTTCATCAAGTCGAGGATTTGCGCCTGGATCGTCACATCAAGCGCTGTTGTCGGTTCATCGGCAATGAGCAGATCAGGATTGCAGCTCAATGCGATTGCGATCATGACGCGCTGGCGCATGCCGCCGCTCAGTTCGTGCGGATAGGCGTGGTAGCGCTCTTCCGGTGACGGGATCCCGACATCCCTTAGAGCTGCAGTCGCCCGAACTCTTGCTTCTTTTTTGCTCACATTCTGGTGGCGGATGACCGCCTCAGCGATCTGGTCGCCGACTTTGTGGACGGGATTCAGTGATGTCATCGGTTCCTGGAAAATCATCGAAATGTTGTTGCCGCGGATTTTGCTCATTTCTTTTTTCGATTTTTTTGCCAGGTTCTCCCCGTTGAAGAGGATCTCGCCGCGGGTCACTTTTCCTGAATCCGGAAGCAGGCCCATGACCGACAGCGATGTCAAGCTTTTCCCGCAGCCTGATTCACCGACGATGCATAGCGTTTTTCCCTTCTCGACACTGAAGTCGACACCTTCCACGATGCACGTTTTCTGTTTCTTTTTATTTTCAAAGCACACCTGGAGATCATTGACTTCCAATAATTTTTTTCCCATTAATCAAGACCCCCTTGCTTTCTTTTCGGCATATTTGATGTATATGGAAATAAGTCCTTCCGGCATACGTCATAGATGCGGAATAATTCCTGGACAGGATTTTCATGGTCGTCGACACGGAGGTCGATATACGGATACTCTTCATCAGCGGCGATATAGAGGGCGGCCGATTGCTTGCCGCGTTTATCGCCTCCTGCAGCCTGGGCACTTTTCAGCGCTTCAAGCATGCGGATTTCAAATGGTTCGGTTTGCAGCATGGTGAACGTTTCCGCCATTTTTTCAAGCGTCTCCGGACCGGTCAGCATATTGCCGGCGGCGACAAACTGTTCTCCTTCGATATGGCCCTGCCACGGAACAGTGTCCCTGCCGGTAAATGCGGCGGTATTGCCGTTTGCATCGACAATCGCCAGCTGGCGGCGTTCCCGGTCTTCATCTGCAGCCGTGACAAGTTTGATCACGTCTGCGGCATTTTTTCCTTCACTTAACAGCTTCAGTCCATCGATTCCGTAAAACGGGTTGACGAGGGCCTGTGTGGAAATCGCGCCGGCTCCCGCTTTTACATAAGGGGCCAAGGAACCGACCGCCGGGCGCGCGGTTGAAATCGCGACACCGAGCATGCCGGTTTCCGGGCAGCGGGCCGTCAGTGAAAAAGTATTCAGTTCAATCATGGCCGTTTCCCCCTTACTTCATCTTAGGATCAAGCGCATCCCGGAGCCCGTCGCCGAAAAGGTTGATGGATAAGACGGTGATGAAAATGAAGATGCCCGGGAATAGCGCGATCCACGGCGCATCGGCAAGGTACCCCTGTCCCATCGACAGCATGGCGCCCCAACTCGGTGTCGGCGGCTGTGTGCCGAGGCCGAGGTAGCTGAGAGATGCTTCCGAAATAATGGCGCCGGCAACAGCGAGTGTGGCCTGGACGAGAATCGGCGGCAGGCAGTTCGGGAAGATATGAAGGAAAATGATTTTCCGGTCACTCAGCCCTGAAGCCTTTGCTGCCATGACGTAATCCCGTTCACGCTGGCTCAGCACTTCGGCCCGCATCAGCCGGATGATGTTCGGTGTAAAAACAATTCCAATCGCGATCATCGCATTCTGCAATCCAGCACCGAGCACCGCCGCCATTGACAGCGCCAGTACGAGCGGCGGGAAGGAGAGCAATGCATCGGTGAAACGCATAACGATGAATTCATCGAGCACGCCGCGGTAATAGCCGGAAAACAATCCGACCGGCACCCCGATGGCAAGGGCGATGCCAACGGAAATCATGCCGGCCTGCAGCGATACGCGTGCTCCGTAGATGACCCGGCTCAACACATCGCGCCCGAGTTCATCGGTGCCGAACCAATGATCAGCACTCGGGTTGCTCAAAAAGTCGGCATAGCTTTGCTCGTTCGGATTATCCGGCGCAATGACCGGTGCAAAGATGGCCATGAAGATGAGCAGGACGATGAAAATTCCGCCCGCAACCGCCAGCTTGTTTTTCAAAAACCGGCCGCCGATTTCTTTCAGCATCCGTCTTTTCGGGCTCTCGCCTTTCGGAAGAGGCGGCTGAACCGGTTGTTGTTCTGTTTTTACTTCTACAGCACTCATGCCGCCTTCCCTCCTGTCAATTTGATGCGCGGATCAAGTACGGAATATAAGATGTCGACCACGAAGTTGACGACGATGACCGCAATGGCCATGAACATGACGGCTCCCTGAACGACCGGGAAGTCCCTTGTCAGGATTGCGTCGATGACAAGCCGGCCAAGGCCCGGCACCGCAAAGATCGTTTCTGTGATGACCGCTCCGCCAAGGAATGTCGCAAGCTGCAGACCGCTTACCGTTACGACGGGAATCAAGCTGTTCCGAAGTGCGTGGCCGATGATGACGGTTTTGCCCATCAGGCCTTTTGCGTAAGCGGTGCGGATGTAGTCAGCCTGCAGCACTTCGAGCATGCTTGAGCGCAGCATCCTTGTAATTTCAGCCGATAACCTGACGCCGACTGTCAGAGCCGGTAAAATCATCAGCATGATGCTTTTCTTGAAATCAACCCACGGCGCCACATAACCGGAAGGCGGCAGCAGGCCGAAGCTGATGGCAAAAATGAAAATGAGCAGGATACCGAGGAAAAACGGCGGGATCGAAACGCCTGAGAGCGCGAATGTCGTGCCAAGGTAATCCCAGAACGTCCCCTTTTTTGTTGCCGATATGACGCCGGCTGGAATCGCGATCAAAAGTGCGATAATGAATGATAGGATCGTCAGCTGGACGGTCACCGGAATTTTCTGGGCGATGATCGACAGGACCGGTGTATTATCTTTCAGCGAGTAACCGAAGTCCCCGACCACTACCCCGGAAATCCAGTTCCAGTACTGCATATAAAGCGGATCATTCAAGCCCAGGTTTTCGCGAAGGGCTTCCAGTGCTTCAGGGGTTGCTTCCTGGCCGAGCATGATGACCGCGGGATCTCCCGGTGTGACATGGACAAGCGAAAAGATGATGATACTGACGAGAAATAAAATGACAAACATTAAGCCAAGCCTTCTTAGTAAAAATGCCCCCATTTATCCAACCCTCCTGTTAAAACTATCTGTCCTGATGAGAAGCGGCTGCAAAACCGCTGTTTTATAATCTGAAAAACCTGAAAGTCCCGAGTAACAAAGCGGGCCGGAAGCAAATGCTCCAGGCCCTGGGTTTCCATTCGATCATTTAAATGATACGTCGTGGAAGCGCATCATCGTATCCGGGATGTGCTTGTAACCTTGCAGATAGTTCTTAAAGCCTTTGTAGTCTTTTTCATGATAGATAAAAATGAACGGTGATTCTTCCTGTCCCAGCTGCTGTGCTTTTGTGTACAATTCTTTCCGTTTTTCCTGGTCCGTCTCTTTGCGGGCCTCTTCCAGGAGCTTGTCCATTTCCGGATTGCTGTAGCCGTAGTTGATGTAACCGGTGCTGTGAAACAGCGCATGGATGTTGCCGTCCGGATCGGTGCGTCCGCTCCAGCCGAGACGCACAGCGTCAAATTCGAAGTTATCCATCTGGTCAAGCATTGTGCCGAACTCGACTTTTTCAACTTTCACTGTGATGCCGGCTTCTTTGGCCATTGACTGGATCATCTGGGCCAGCTGCTCTTCAACCGGCTTGGCCGTGATTTTCAGCGTGAAGGAGAATCCATCCGGATAGCCAGCTTCAGCCATAAGCTTTTTCGCCTGCTCAATGTCGCGTTCCTTCGGCTTGATGTCCTCGTTGAATGCCCATGTGCCAGGGGCGATCGGTCCGCCTGATGTAACGGCTGTGTCGCGAAGGGCAACTTTTACAATCGCATCGCGGTCAATGACGAGATCAAGCGCGTTACGCAGTTTCTGGTTGCTGAATGGTTCGCTCTTGTTGTTCAAGTAAAGTCCCTGGAAACCGAGAGCGCCTTTTTCGGAAAGGGTGATGTTCGGATCCTTTTCAAGCTTCTCAACGTCTTTCGGCGGAACTTTGTTGATGATATCAACGTCACCTGACACAAGGTTAGTCACACGGACGTTTTCATCACTGTATGGGCGGTAAATGATTTTCTCGAAATTCGGTTCGCCGCCCCAATAGTCGGCGTTCTTTTCAACGACGATTTTATCCTGTTTGACACGTTCAACGAATTTGAAAGGGCCTGTTCCAACCGGGGAGTTTTTGAAGTCATCCCCTTTTTCTTTGACAGCTGTCGGAGAAACCATCATTCCAGCCCTGTCGCTCAGTACGGCGAGGAATGGGCTGAATGCTTCCTTCAGCTTGATCTCGACTGTATTTTCATCAACGGCTGATACGGATTCAACCGGGCTCAGCTCGGATGTCCGGCTTGATCCGGCATCCGGGTCCATCATGCGGTCAAAGTTGAATTTTACCGCTTCAGCGTTGAATGGTGTTCCGTCATGGAACTTGACTCCTTGTTGGAGATGAAGTGTATACGTCTTTCCGTCCTCTGAAATGTCCCAGCTTTCTGCAAGCTGCGGCACGAAGTTCAATTGATCATCGACATCGACCAATTTGTCATAGATGCTATGAAATACCTGGCGGTCAACTGCGGCTGTTGAAAAATGCGGGTCGAGCTGCGGCGGGTCATCGTCCAGGCCGGCGACAAGAGTGGTCTTGTCCGCTTTTGCACCTGCCGTCACCGGTTCTTCCCCGCTATCCTTTTCTGTCGATGCCTGCTGCCCGGAACATCCGGTTGCCACAAACAGGAATACGAGCAGAAATCCGATTGTCCCTAACCATCCTGCTTTTCTCATTTTCTTTCCCCCTCCTGTCAGTACAGAAAAAACCTGGTGCGATTTTTACAAAAAATTATGTTTTCCTGCCTTTTTGTTCCGAAAAGAAATATTTTTGTTTTGTTTGACTTCTTTTCGTTAAGATTGTTTTGAATTATAAAACATAATTTTCTGAAAATCTATACCTTTTGTGGAAAAAATTTCGAATATTGAAATAAAACGCTTACATTCTTTAAAGCGTTTTAGGGGTAAAACAGCGCAGTGGCGCGGTTTCCGGGATGTGGAAGAAACGGAAATTTTTTTTGCAGAAAGTGACGGCATTTTTTCATTGTGAAGGAGATTTTTTTAATGGGGGGAGGAGAAACACAATCTTACAAATCCGATTACGGCTTCCCATCTTCCCTCACTGCCGGTCAGCTCAGCATGAAAAAAGGGCATAAAAAAATCGAAAGAAATCGTTTCTTTCGATTTTGGTTCTATAGTTTTAATCCAGACCGGCTTTTGAAGCGCCTGAGCAGGATATGGCTTTCGACTCTTGTGATTCCATCCAGCCCATACAGTTCTTTATTCACGAAGTTTTCCAGAGACGTAAAGTCATCGACGAGAACGTGCATATGGAGCGTGCTCGGCCCGGTCATCTGGTAACAGCTTGCCACATTCGGGTTGTTCGCAAGTGTCTCCGCCACCGTTACAAGAGCACAAGGCTCGCAATCGACTTCAAAAAAAGCGGAGACCTTCTTGCCGACCTTCTCGGAATCGATCACGACACTGAACTTTTCGATGATGCCGCCCCTGGCCAGTTGATTGACCCGCTCGCGCACCGATACACGGGATAAATTGAGTTCTTTGCCGATATCCACATACGACATCCTGCCGTTTTCACTCAGCAGATTCAGTATTTTTCGGTCTGTTTCATCAATCTTCATCGTTAACACCTGCCCTGTTCATCTAAGTTGACGATCACTTCCCCTGACCCCACCTATCTTTTCTATGAAATTTGTTCGCTGGCAAGGATGAATTTGTGGAAGTCCCCGCTGCATTTCATTCCGGCAAACCAAACGCTTCCTAAACGTATTTTGGTTCCGGTTTGATTCCTTATCCCCTGATTTTCTTGCAAAACGTAACAAATGCCACCCTTTCTTTCGCATGCTTCCGATAATATGATTCGCATTATATACTAAATTTTCTTAATAGTCTATATTTCCTAGCGGAATTTTGTTCGTGATAAAGAAAAATGCCTGGCAATTGCGAGGCAATTGCCAGGCATTTTTCAGGCATTCGGTCATTATATTTTAAATTTCCAAGTGGATGATCCTCGAGCAACATTTATATGGGTGGCGTTAACCATTTGGTCACCTGCATTAAAGACTGTCAAATTTAGGCCTATTATTAATAGCGATTTGTTGCACATTTACTAATTTATTAAGAATAAGAGATAGAGTTTGGAAAGAAGTGCCTGGCAATTGCGAGGCAATTGCCAGGCACTTCCCACGCACGAAAAAAATCGCTGCACTCTGCAACGATTTTTTGGGTTATTGTATTATTTCACTTCCGGCACGACAATGTTGCGCATCATTGCCCAGAATCCAGGGGTGATGGCTTCGGCTGTTTCTTTTTCAGGTGTGAACACAGTGAATTTGAACAGCTGACCGTCGATTTCTTTGGCAAGTGCAGTCACATTGACATTATCGTCTTCCGCCACCATGTAATAGGCGGCATCTTTGAAGTATTCATCATGAATTTCAGATGCAGGATACTCTTGCACCTCTCCAACAGTTTCAAGGCCCATTTTGGCATTCTTTTTTATGTCTTCCACGTTGGCTCCTGCCGGCATCGGTTCAATCCGCACAAAGAATTCATCATCTTTTTGGCTCAAGAGCACATCTTTGTTCGGCTCCTCCGCTTCAAGGGAGTACCCGTCAAGCACATACATATAATAGCCCAGATCGCTTTGCTGCAGTTTCGCCGTTTTCATTTCCGGCGCTTCGCCCTTTACTTCGATTTCTTTTTCTTCAGGCAGGGCTCCGGCACCTTCACCGTTTGTGCCTTCCTGTTCCGCTTCTGCTCCGGTTTCTTCAGCCGGTTCTTGCTCAGTTCCTTCATCTTCTGTCCCTGTTGCCGGTTCTTCTGCTTTTTCCTCAGATGATTGGGTATTGACGGATCCACTGTCCTCCCCGGTTGACTCTTCTTCAGCCGTCCCGCAGGCAGCAACCCCCAACAGCAGCATCATAGCAAATAAACTCATCCATACTTTTTTCATCTCTGTCACCTCTTTCACTTTGTTAGACGATTAAGCTATCCGGAAGGTTACATCATTACAGAAAAAATTTCCTATTAGCTCTTTTTCACTATAATTCTTCGGACAACCGGCCACAAGCTCATCAATAAAAAATCCCCCGGATGGACTATCCAGGGGCAACCTTTATTTTTCAAAGGGGAAAGTATTTCGCATATCAAAAACTAGAGTTTGGACGCTGATTTCAGTTGCGCGGATACCCGGTTCCAGGACCGGCCCCCGCTTCATTCAAAACGTTACGCTCTTGCCATTCCGACAGATGCGCCAGGTGTACCTTGAGACTCGTCTCCATTTTCGGAGCCGCCGTCTTCTTCGTCACCGCTTCCATCTTCAGGAGCCTTTTCAGACTCGTCAGATGCACCGTCTTCCTGGCTGTCTTCGTCAGAAGCCGGCTGTTCATCGGCATCTGCTTTTTCGCCAGCTTCATCAGACGCTTGCTTTTCTTCCAGCTCTTGCTTCATTTCATTAAGTACATCAGACAAAGGCTTGTTGAAAACATCTTCCGGATTAATCGGTTCGCCGTCTTTACGGACTTCGAAGTGGGTGTGGATACCGGCGTCTTTGTTATACACATTGCGGCCGGCCTTACCGATCAGCTCACCCTGGGAAACAAATGCACCAGTTTCAACTGCTACATCCTCAAGGCTCTGGTAATGGGTCGTCACACCGTCTTCATGCTCAACTTCCACGACATTTCCCAGCAGTGAGTCGTTTTCAACCTTTACGACTGTTCCGCTTAGGGCCGCGACGACATCGAACGTTTCGCCGCTTTCAGCTGCAATGTCAATCCCTGTGCTCTGCCTGTACGTATTATTGTAGAATACTAGGGCATTTTCCTGCTGTTCTTGAGGGGCAGCCGCATCATAGAATTGTTTTGTGATCTTGACTTTTTCCTCTTTTAAAACAGGCATCTTGACATTTTCTTCCGACAAATTGACTGGAACAACATCTTCATTCTTGTAATATGCTACACCGTCGGACTCAGTTTGGCCCGGCGCTTCCGGCTGGACTTCCTGGTTGCTGGCACCCTGGTACCAGAGAACCGCTGTTAAAATGATCGCTGCACTAGCGATATATACAGCCGGGTAAAACCATTTCTTGCGTAGAAGCTGTTGCCATTTGGATTTTTGAGAAAATTGTTTTTCTTCCTCTCTCATTCAATCATCACCTCAGCAATCATTCTGAGCAGATTGTGAGAATTATATACATTTCCATTAAAAATTTTTTCCACTTATCTTTCGACAAAGCGGTTTTAAATATGCATGGCTCGCTGAAAAAAGTTTCGGCTGCCGGGGGGAAATCATCAATATAAAAGAAAAAATACCGGACTGGCGGTATTTTTATCTGCGTTATTCTTTTTTACAACCTGCCGTTGTTCTTTTGCAGTTCTTCGCGAATCTCAGCCAGGATCTCGTTCCGTTCTTTCATTGACTTCAAGATGGTGATGACTGCGTAAATCCCAAAAATAACAACCGCTATATACATCAGCGGAAAAATGAAACTCATAATCATCATTGGTGTTGGCCCCCAGTTCTATGTATATATCGCTATTTTAGCATGGATTTCCAATTTGGCGGGGAGCCGTTGATTATATCGTTCTGACAAGCCCGGGGAGAAAAGTTTTCGGATAAAACTTTTCTCCCCGGGCTGCAAATGAATCGCTATTCCCTGCCCATTGTGTTTTTTCAAACGCAAAAAAGCACACCGCTATTTGCAGTGTGCCTTCGGTCTTTACTTTTTCGCCGTTAGCTTTTCCACAAACGGCTGCGCCTTCGCAATCGCTACGCCTTTGTAATAATGCTTGATGATGTCTTCGTATGATTTTCCTTCGGATGCCATGCCGTTTGCTCCGTACTGGCTCATGCCGACACCGTGGCCGTAGCCTCTTGTCGTGATGATGATGGTATCGTCTTTCCGTTTCCAGGTGAAGTCGGTCGATTTCAGGTTGAGTTTGGTGCGGATGTCGCGTCCGTTGAATTTTTTGCCGTTGATTTCAACAGCTGCCACGCGCTGTCCTTTCGTACGGCCGATAATTGTACCGACAGAACCGGGCGGAAGGCTGACTCCAAGCTTGCTTTCAAATTCGGACACCGGCATTTCCTGTTCACTCATATATTTTGGGGAGTTTTTATCCCACGGGCTTGCAACACTGCGCAAGTACGGAAACGAATTGGTCCAGTAATCTTCGGAGTTCTCAGTGAAGCCGTTGCTAGTCGAGAAAAACGAAGCGGTGATCGGCTGGCCGTCGTACGTTAAAATCTGGCCTTCTGTCGCTTTGACCGCCTGTTTGATTTTCTTCATCTTTGTTTCAAATTCGCTTCCCCATGCTTTTTTCAAATCGTCCGGACTTTTATACACCTGGTGCATAACCGTATCAGTCACGGCTGCCCCTTCCGGAACACTGACATTTCCTTCACTCATCAATTGTTTGTAAATATACGTCCGTGCTGTCAGCGCCTGCGCCTTTAAAGCCTCCATTTCAAACTCAGCGGGCATTTCTGCAGCCACCACACCGTTTACATATTCCTCAATCGGCACATTTTCGACTTTCTTCACCGCACTGCGATATACCGGAACGTCGACAGGTGAATCCTGGACGATCTCACCTTTCGTATCAGTGCGGGGTGCGGTTTCCTTTTCCGGTACATCAGCCTGCTCCTTCCCCGAAAAAGGGATAACAAGAAGTGTTGGAATCAATAGTACAAGTGCCGTCAAAATTGCCGCAACACATAACATCGGTTTAATATTGTGCATGCCCTTGATCCTCCAATGCGTAGCGTACTGTTTACTATATTTCTATGGGCGGGGACAAGCATTTAGAACGGTAAACCTGTCACATTGCACAAACTTGCAGTGCGCGTGAAGATTTTGGGGAGGAATTATTGCCTGGCAATTGCGAGGCAATTGCCAGGCATTTGACCCAAGGGCTTCCATTACATTCCAATTACACCCTGTTACATTTCCGTTACAGTGGGCATATATAGGCGGCATCGTCATAGGATACAGTAGTGAATAGGTGGGACTTGTCCTGTGCTGCTTACAGGTTTCTGGTCGTATAGTGGATAAAGCTTAGCAGGATGATGCTTGGAAAATGATAAAGAAGAATTGTCATTTTAGATAAAAAATCAATTTCTGTTTACAATTTTCCGGAATAGGGCCGGAAAATTGTGTGGCTTCTGCAGTTAGCAGATCATTCAACCCGCAGCGGAGGGGCAGTTGCGAGCAGCAGGTTTCACGCCATAACTGAGCTCTTTCACGCCAAAGAAAACCGCATGTCCGCCGAGCCCCGGCATCTGCACACACGCCAGAATCCGTGCTTTCCTTATCCTTCATTCTTTCCACGGGCTCCGTCCCAGCCTCCCGCTCCCGCTGCCATCCCGTCACACCTCTCAAACACAAATAAAAACCGCAAACTCCAAAGAGCCTGCGGTTCCTGTTATCTTCATAT
This sequence comes from Guptibacillus hwajinpoensis, assembly GCA_016841765.1. GTDB lineage: Bacteria > Bacillota > Bacilli > Bacillales > Bacillaceae_O > Bacillus_BL. Next base: position 46,128 of record JAENYN010000004.1, on the reverse strand, counting down.
TCAAATTAAACTATCCAATCTTCCTTACGCAAGATTCGGACGGATTTTGATTACGTTTGTTTCATCTGCTGCTTTTTCTTCCGCATTTTTGCCTTCGATCACTTCGTCTGCTTCGTTGACGCGGAAAATATCCGCACCAAGAGTGGCAAGTTTGTTGGTGAAGTTTACGTAGCCGCGGTCGATATGCTTCAGCTCGGTCACGCGGGTATGGCCTTCAGCGACAAGCCCGGCCAGTACCAGTGCAGCACCTGCGCGAAGGTCGGTTGCAGCGACTTCAGCGCCTTGAAGTTCAACCGGTCCGGTCACAATAGCGGAACGGCCTTCGATTTTGATGTTTCCGTTCATGCGGCGGAATTCTTCCACATGCATGAAGCGGTTTTCAAATACAGTTTCCGTGATGACGCTTGTTCCTCCAGCTTTCATGAGCAACGCCATCATCTGGGACTGCATATCAGTCGGGAAACCAGGGTGAGGCATTGTCTTCAGGTCAACCGGCTTCAGGTTTTCTGGGCCGATGACGCGAAGTCCGCTGCCCTGCTCTTGAAAGGTGACGCCCATTTCTTCCATTTTGGCCATTAAGGCACTGCAGTGCTCAGGCACGACGTTTTCAAGGAATACGTCTCCACCTGTGATGGCTGCTGCAACCATGAACGTACCTGCTTCGATACGGTCAGGGATGATGCTGTGTTCCACGCCTTCAAGGGAATCGACCCCTTCAATGCGGATTGTGCCGGTTCCGGCACCCACAACTTTTGCTCCCATCGCGTTCAGGAAGTTCGCGAGGTCAACAATTTCCGGTTCTTTTGCAACGTTGTCAATGACGGTTGTGCCTTTGGCCAGAACTGCGGCCATCATGATGTTTTCAGTTGCGCCTACACTCGGGAAATCAAGATAAATTTTCGCGCCTTTCAGCTGATTGTTCGGCACGTGTGCTTCAATGAATCCATTTCCGACTTTCACTTCTGCGCCCATGGCTTCGAAGCCTTTCAAATGCTGATCAATCGGGCGTGATCCAATCGCGCATCCGCCCGGCAATGCGATGCGGGCATGGCCTGAGCGGGCCAAAAGCGGTCCCATCACAAGAACAGAAGCGCGCATTTTTCTCACATATTCAAATGGAGCTTCTGTTTTCAAAGACCGTGTCGCATTTACAATCACTTTATTGTTTTCAAAATGTACGTCTGCGTTCATATAGCGTAGCACTTCATTGATTGTATATACATCAGCAAGAGTGGGCACATTTGTTATGGTGCTTTTTCCTCTTCTAGCTAAAATTGTTGCGGCAATAACAGGCAGAACTGCATTTTTGGCTCCCTCTACTGGTACTGAGCCTTGCAGCCGCTTTCCGCCGCGGACGATGATTTTTTCCAAGGTTTTCCCCTCCGCGTCCATATTCTCTATTATTAATATTCAGAAGTAATGATTGGTGTTCCAATTACAACTTCAGTCGTGTTTTCGTCTGGTAATGTCCGTAGTGCGACTTGCAAATTCATCGAGCCTTCTTTAGCCGGAATGACATGTTCCCATTCTTGCGTATAGGCGGAAACCGATACGAAATGTGCCTCATCCAGGCGCTCGACTTCTTTTGCACTGAATTCGTCAAGTAATTTGCTTGCATGGTTATACAAAACACTTTCCATCATATCACTTGTGTGAGCTCGGACACAAGAGAAAATTGTGGAATTTTCTAGAAATATGCTGTCGATTTTTGACAAGATTTTCTCTGACCAGTTTTGCCATTCATATTCTTTCCAGTATTTCCCGCTTGCTTCGTAAATAACATACGCATGTGGCATGCCATTTTGGGGGGTAGATTGGATAAACGTAACACGCTCACTGACGTCTGCAGAGTCCGTTGAAGCTCCAAAAGCCTTCCAGCCATCCGCTGTTTTCTTGATCTGCCAGTTGTTGAAGCCGGCAGCGGCCTTCAAGCGTTTCAACTCTTCTTCGAAGTCCTGGTATGAGCGGATACCATCAATCGTTTCCCGGGTGTAGACGGACCATTCTTTCAGGGTAAACCCATTCTCTTTTACCGCCCCGATCATCTCCGGTATCGGCTGCAGTTCTTGATGTTCATCTACTAGACCCTTCCCGTTAGGTGAAGCAAAGTAAACATTGAAAAGAATAAGAACACTCAACATGATTTTTTCCATCCCCGTACACTCCCTCTCCTTATCCATTATTTTTTCCTGGATAAAAAGAGGCATACGTGGAATTTGTCGTCAGTTTACGACAGCTTCCTGCGGGACTTGTAAGCAGCCGGGATAAAATTTATAAATGGCAACTTTGCTAAACATTCACAAATATGGCCGTCATAAACAGTAATTCCAACTGTTATATGCCCGCTTTCCACTTTTTTAAAACTATATGCACAAACTTTTTTTCTAGTCCTTCTCCATCATGCCGCAGGCTGTCAGCCAAACATGAAACGCAGGTTTTGGGACCATTGCAAATAGTCGAGGAAGAAATTGCTTACCAGTGAACCGATGGCAATCGTAAGCAAAATCAACAGCACCTTTGCCTGCATTTCTCTTCCAGGCCTGATCAGCACATCAATTCGCAGCGCCTGCAGTGCATACCAGGTGATGGTAAGAAATACTATGTGTGAAATCAAGCCGATTGCGGAAAATTGACCGAACTGTTGCATCATGTAGACCATTCCTTTCATGGGATACAATCAATAAGCCTGTTGCACACAAACCCTATTATGTATCCTTTTCATGTTAATTAACACAGCCAAGAGACCCATTTTACGGCTTGTAATTATGCCGCTTCCCCGTTTTCAATCCATGTAAACACTTCCAAAACCAGGAAACCAGCATAACAGCAAACCGAAACATGTCTTTTTATGATAAAAAGTCAATTATTTTGCCCCGGAACCTGCCAAAAACGCCGGTTTGTCGATGGCATCATCTTATTTTCGCATACTTCCGGGTAGATGTCCCTGCAATTGCCTGGCAATTGCCAGGCAACCATAGGTAATTTTTCCCTGTTTTCTGGATGTACGTTCCTTTTGGCTTAGACGGGTGAGTTTTTGTTTTAATAATCGGGGGATTTCATGCTTTTCGCTCCAATCCACACATATAGAAGAAAACCCCTGAGTGCACATCACCGAATAGGGCAAGCTAAATTATTCGGAACCTAAATGGGCATCAACTCACGAAAAGGGGCAACGATTCCAAACTATTCGTACCGAAAAAGGTTCCAACCTTGCCGAAAAGGGCACGAAATCCAGTTATCCGTAACCAAAATGCAACCCACTCACCAAAAAAGGGCACACATCCAGCTGATGGCCAAAACCCTGCCAGCCGCTTCCCCCAAAGCATTCCCCCACCTCTCCAATCAACCACCCTAACACAAAAAAGAAGGAGCCGCATCATGCAGCCCCTCCATTCATTGTCCTTGCAAACCTGCCAGCACAGCCTTTTTCCGGATTACGCCTGGCCGAAAAACTCCAGGAAGTTGAAGTTGTTATGGAAAAAGTCGAGTGCCAGGCCAGGCATGACACCGAACAGCAGTGTTCCTGCAACGGTGATGATGACAACCGCCAGAACGCCGGCCGGCATTTTCACTTTGCTGTAATCATGGGCCGGGCGCATGAACATTTGCGCCATCAAGCCGAAATAGTAAAAATATGAGACGACTGTCGTTGCGATCATGATGCCGGCCAGTACGTATTGAGCCGGCTGGGACGAAAGCGCCCCAAGGAAGATGTTGAATTTCGCCATAAAGCCGGCTGTTCCCGGGATGCCTGCAAGGGATAACAGAAGGACTCCCATAAGGACTGCGGTTACAGGTGACCGGCGGTATAAACCGGCAAAACCGCTGATATCCTCTGTTCCGGACCGCTCTGTCACGGTCTGGATGATTGCGAAGGCACCAAGGTTCATGAGCAAGTAGGCAACAAGGTAGAACCACATGTTGCTGAACAGCAGTGCCGGTGAAAATGCGGTGAAGGCCACCAGCAAGTATCCGGCATGCGCGATACTTGAATAAGCGAACAGCCGCTTGACGTTTTTCTGCCTCAGTGCAACGGTGTTTCCGAGAATCATGGTGATGGCAGCGAGCACTGCGATATACGCCTGTACGGATAGAAGCAGTGAGCTGTTCATCGTTGTTGCCGGTGTGAACAGGAAGACGAGAATGACGATTCTCATCAGGATCACAAAACCAGCTGTTTTGGAAACGACACTCAGGAAAGCCGTAATCGGTGTCGGCGAGCCCTGATACACATCCGGCGCCCACATATGGAACGGAGCGGATGCAATTTTAAAGCTAAGTCCGACAAATACCATGAAAAAGGCGATGGCCATCAAGTACAGGTGGTCAGCATTTGCAAGGCTCTGCAGCATCTGGCCGATTTCATACAGGTTTGTACTGCCGGTCAGACCGAACACATAACTTAAGCCGAACAAGAAGATCGCTGTTGAAATGCCGCCGTTGATGACGTATTTCATTGCGGCTTCATTGGACAGATGGCGTTTTTTGCGGATGCCGGCCAGAATGTAAGACGAAATGGACAACAGTTCAAGTCCGACAAACAGCGTGATCAAATCCGCACTTGATGCCATCATCATCGCGCCCAAAAGCGCGGTCAGAATCAGGTACGTGAATTCGCCGCGGTATTCGCGGCTGTCTTCCGGGTCATAGTTGAGTGACATCACGAGCACCAAACCGGCACCGGCAAGCAAAATCAGTTTGAATACTTTTGAAAAAGAATCAAGGCGATACGTATCGGCAAGGATTTGTGTCACCGGTGCATCAAGCTGGGCAATGACAAAGCCGATTGCCGCTATGATTCCCACGATGCCGATCCAGACGAGAGGTTTCCTGCTCTTGTCCCGCCCCATGAACAAATCGATAAGTGACAGGAGAGTTGCAACGCCGAGAATGATGAATTCCGGCGCCATGATTCCCCATTCATAGCTCAGTAAAGTATCTAAATCCATATCGGTTACCCCCCTATCCCTACCATGATGGTTTCAAGCGTCAGCTGCAGTGAATTGACAAGTATATTCGGATAGACGCCGATCAGGATAATGAATCCCAGCAGGACGAGTACGGGAACCATTTCAACCGGGCGGATATCGTATGCCCGTTCGAATTGAGGGCGCATCGCCCCGAATGAAATGCTCAGTACAGCGCGCAGCAAGTAGGCAGCTGTCAGAATGATGCCGATGGCCCCGACAGCAGCGAGTTCCGGCATGACGTCAAACAGGCCAAGGAAAGCCATGAATTCACTGACAAATCCGCTCATCCCCGGCAAGCCGAGGGAAGCCATCGCACCTGCAAGCAGGAACCCTGCTGCGAGCGGCATCGCTTTTGCAAGACCGCCAAGGTGGACGATTGATGTTGTGCCGACTCTTTCGTATATAACCGAAACCAGGAAGAACAGAAGTGGTGAAATCAAGCCGTGTGAAATCACCTGGAAGACCGCTCCCTGAATTCCTGCTTCATTCAATGCGGCCAGGCCGATTAAAACGATGCCCATATGGGAAATTGAAGAGTAAGCAAGCACCATTTTGAAATCTTCCTGGATGAACGCCAGGAAAGCCCCATACAGCAAGTTGATGACCCCGAGCACGCCCAGAACCGGCGCAATATCCATAAATTCATCCGGGAACAGGCCGAGGCCGAAGCGGATCAAGCCGTATGCCCCGATTTTCAGCAAAATGCCGGAGTGAATCATAACAATGGATGGCGGCGCTTCGACGTGGACGCGCAGCATCCAGCTGTGCAGCGGCACAATCGGAAGCTTGATGCCGAATGCAAACAGGAGTGCAATCAGTGCGCCATATCTGAATTCCGGCGACAGCATGCCCACGACCTGGCCAAGCTGGTCGATGTTCAACGTGCCGGTCCTGACAAACAGGGCGGCAAAGACGATGAGCATGATGGCTGAGCCGATGCCGTTATAAATCAAGTAGCTGTATGCAGCCCGCTCCTTTTCGCTATAACCCCATTTTCCGATCAGGAAAAACATCGGAATGAGCGTCACTTCAAAGAAGACGAAGAACAGCAGCAGGTTTTCCGCGGCAAAAACACCGAGTATGCCGATTTCGAGCAGCAAAAACAGCATGAAATACCCTTTCCATTCACGTTTGATGTGAATGGAAGCAACCGCTGCAAGGCTTGCCACAACCGTTGTCAGCAAAATAAGAACAAGGGACAGGCCGTTGACGCCGAGCTCGTAGCCGATGTTGAACGTACGGCCGTTCATGATGGCCGGATCCCCAAACGAAATCCAATCACGGGCTTCGAGGAACTGGCTGATTTTTGAGTTGAAATCGAACATGCCGTATGCAACCAATGACAGGATCAAAGGCAGCAATGTCCCAAGGAAGCCGACAAGTTTCAATGTCTTTTCCTGGGTGGCCGGGATGAACGCCAGGGCGATGATTCCTGCCAGCGGGGAGAAAATCAATAACGAAAGCAAGTATGAATCAATCATTGGAAATACCCCCCTGTCAGCGCCAGGATGACGACCAATACGGCCAATCCGATAAAGGCGACGGATGTATACATCTGCACCTGTCCGCTCTGCATCTTCGCACCGATGCGGCCGATGCCGCGTGTGGCGGCGGCTGTTGCGGCCACGATGCCTTCGACAATGAATTCGTCGATGTATTTCAAGAAGATGCTGATGACGCTTGTTCCGCGGACAACGGTGTTATCGTAAATTTCGTCCATATAGTACTTGTTAAATAAGATCGAGTAAAGCGCCGGTGATATGTTGCGCACACGCTCCCGGTCAATAGAACGCTTGCCATATATGAGCCATGCCAATAAGATGCCGGCAAACGAGACGAGTGTTGCCACGATCATGATCCAGCCCGGTGCCTCATGGTGCCCTTCACCGAGTGCCGGGTTGCCTTCAAGCAGCCAGTCGCCAAGGAACGTGCCGAACCACGGTGTGTTCACAAAGCCGGCAACTACAGCAAGAACGCCAAGCACAATCATCGGGAATGTCATGAAGCCAGGTGATTCATGCACCTCTTTTTGTTCGCCGCGCGGTTCCCCGGTAAAGACCATGAAGAACAGGCGGAACATATAGAATGCGGTGAAAAATGCCGCAATCACAGCGATCCAGAACAAGAAATAACGTTCGTCTGCCCAAACGGCGGCCAGGATTTCATCCTTACTGAAGAATCCCGAAAACAGCGGGAATCCGCTGATGGACAGGGTGCCGATTAAAAACAGCGGTGCGGTCAGCTTCAGCTTTTTCCACAGCCCGCCCATTTCATCGATGTTCTGGGTGTGGACCGCATGGATGACACTTCCGGCAGCAAGGAAAAGCAGCGCTTTGAAAAAGGCGTGTGTCATCAGGTGGAAAACACCTGCAACATAACCTGCTGCGCCAAGCGCAAGCATCATGTAGCCGAGCTGGCTGACGGTTGAATAAGCGAGTACACGCTTGATGTCTTTTTGGACAAGGCCGATCGATGCGGCAAAGATTGCCGTGAATCCACCGGTCACCGCTACAACAGTCATTGCGGTTTCACTCGCATGGAAAAGCGGGAACATCGTAGCAACGAGGTATACACCTGCTGCAACCATTGTGGCCGCGTGGATCAATGCAGAAACTGGCGTCGGGCCTTCCATCGCATCCGGAAGCCACGTATGGAGCGGGAACTGGCCTGATTTGCCGACAGCCCCGATAAAGATCAAGATGGCAGTCAGCGTGATCATGCCGGTTTCGATTTCGCCCGCTTCCACAGCTTCGAAAATCGCAGCGATATCAAACGAGCCGACTTGCCAGAACAACAGAATCATGCCGATGAAAAAGCCGACGTCCCCAATGCGGGTGACGATGAACGCCTTTTTCGCGGCAGCTCTTGCTTCGTCTTTGTAAAAGTAAAAACCGATCAACAGGAACGAGCCCAGTCCGACAAGCTCCCAGAACAGATACATCTGCAGGAGGCTCGGCGACATGACCAGCGCAAGCATTGCGAAGCTGAAGAGCCCCAGATATGCATAGAATACCGGAAACCGGTCATCTCCCTGCATATACCCTTTCGAGTACATATGTACCAAAAAGCTGACCAGCGATACAATCAGCAGCATTAAGGCATTCAGCTGGTTGATAACCATGCCTGCTGTAAGATCTACACCGCCGATCGATAACCATGTAAATGTCTGTTTTAACGTAGGTGCATCCAAGCGTTCCGCTAGCACGACTATCGACATGACCAGCGAAATCAATGTGGCCAGTATACCGATATAGGCGCTTCCCTCTTTCAGATTCCGTCCGAAAAGGAGAAGGAAAATGAAAGAAAGGAGCGGAAACAGCGGTATAAGCCAAGCATATTCCATCATCGTATCACAATCCCCTTCTTAAAAGGATGCAGGTCCCGCTCCGGCATTGGACTCCTTCAGGTTGGGAGTTTGCCGGCCAGGTGCAATCCTTCTTTTTCCCAGAATGCGGGCCATTCTGGCTGTGATGTGAAAACCGAGAGGCGGGAATTGAATCATCAGGCACAACTGCCAGTCAAAACCGCTCTCCCCCCTGATAACACGTAGGTTTTTTATTTCTTCATCATGTTCATTTCATCTATGTTCACCGTATTGCGGTTCCGGTACAGCGCGATTAAAATCGCCAGGCCGACAGCCGCTTCTGCCGCAGCAACCGTAATGGTGAACAGGGCAAAGATCTGTCCGGTAATGCTCGCGTTGACGCCGTATTTACTGAAAGCGACCAGATTCAAGTTGACGGCATTGAGCATCAGTTCAATTGATACGAGCACGATGACGGTATTCCGTTTTGTCAATGCACCGAACAGGCCGATTGAAAATAATATCAGGGCGACAACGAGGTAAACGGATAATGGAATGCTGCTCATTTTTCATCTACCTCCTCATCGGTGTCCTGTTTGGCAAGAATAATGGCGCCAATCAATGCGACCAGCAGTATGACAGACGTCAGCTCAAACGGAATGATGTACTTGGAATAAAGGGCCACCCCGATTTGCTCCGTGTTGTTCACATGCAGGTTGGCCGCCTGTTCGCCAAGGGTAAGGTCGTTGATGCCGAAGTAGACGGCAATGAAAAAACCGGCGACCGCGACCAGGACCGTCAACAGCCGGGCAGTGCCGACTGTTGAACGGCTTTCATCGTTATGCTTAGTAAGCATGATGCCGAAAATCATGATGATCGTGATGGCGCCCGAATAGATGAGCACCTGCACGGCCGCCACAAACTCAGCTGACAGGAGAACGAACAGTCCGGCAATGCTGAGAAAGGTGAACACGAGCGAAATCATCATATGAATGACTTTGTTCAAATTGATCATCAGCACGCCGCCGCCAATGGCTATAAGTGCAAGGATAAAGAAAATGACTAATTCTGCATTCACGCTTTATTCTCCTTTCGCACATTGTTGTCGTTCTCATCCAGCCATTCAAGATTTTTAAACAGATCTTCACGGCTGTACTCCGCAAGCTCGAAGTTATTTGTCATGACAATTGCTTCTGTCGGACAAACTTCTGTACAGAGATCGCAGAGGATGCAGATTTCAAAATTGATATCGTACGTATCAATGATTTTCCCTTTTTTGTCCGGATCCGGATGCGGCTTGCCCGTCAATTGGATACAATCGGTCGGGCAGATATTTGCACACTGGTTGCAGACAATGCATTTTTCCGGATAGAACTTTTGAATGCCCCGAAAACGATCCGGCAGTTTCAGCGACTCGTCAGGATATTCATAAGTCGGCTGTTTTTTTGTAAAAACGTTCAGGGTATATTTTAAGCCTTTTGCCAATCCCAGCATGTTTTTCACCCCTTTTTATGTTGATGGCGGCATGGTACGGCTTTCTTACAGGCTGAATAATTCTTTCACAATCGCTGTCAGGAAAATGTTTGCAAGCGCAATCGGCAGCAGCACTTTCCAGCCGAATTCCATCAACTGGTCGGCCCTGATCCGCGGGAATGTGGACCTGAACCAGACCATCGTGAATACAATCAGCGAAAGCTTAAGGGCAAACCAGACCGCGCCCGGTATGAAGCCAAGCCCCGGAATCGGATTCCAGCCTCCCAGAAACAAAATCGTCGTCAGAGATGCCATGCCGAACAGATACACATATTCGGCCAGCATGAAAAAGGCAAACAGGAAGCCGCCGTATTCGACATGGTAACCGGCAACCAGCTCTGATTCCGCTTCCGGCAAGTCAAATGGCGTCCTGTTCAGTTCCGCAACCGATGCAATGAAGAAGACCAGAAACCCGATCGGCTGCAAAATGATGAATGCCCAATTTTCCTGGGCTGCCACAATGTCACTAAGATTCAGCGTGCCGGCAAGCAAAATGACGCCGATGACAGACATGACGAGCGGAATTTCATAGGAAATCATCTGGGCTGCAGCACGCATCCCCCCCATGAGGGAATACTTGTTGTTCGATGCCCAGCCGCCGGCAACAACCCCGACGGTTGTGATGCCTGAAATGGCAATATAATACAGCAGGCCGACCCCGAGATCCGCAAACTGGAAAGCGTCCGTGAACGGCATCGTCGCCAGCACCATGAAAGACGGCGCAAAGGCGATGATCGGGGCCATGATGAACAGCGGTTTGTCCGCAAGCTTCGGAATGGAAATTTCTTTTATAAGAAGCTTCAAAACGTCAGCCGCGGTCTGGAGCAGGCCGAATCTTCCGCCGACCCGGTTCGGGCCATGGCGTCCCTGCATGTAACCCATTACTTTACGTTCTGCCAGAATGGCATACATGACAAAGGCAAGAATACCGAACAAAAAGGCAGTGGCGAGCCCGAAGGAAATGAAAAAATTCGACCAGCCGGGCTGGCTTGTAAGCAGTTCCTGCATTATCCGTCGACCTCCCCGAGAACAATATCAATGGCGCCAAGGATCGCAATCATATTCGCCATGTTTTCCCCTTCCAGCAATTTCGGGAGGATCTGAAGGTTATAAAACGATGGGCGCCGGAACTTTAACCGATACGGTTCTTTTTTGCCGTCACTGTATATGTAACAGCCAATTTCGCCGCGCGGCGATTCAATGCGCACAAACGCTTCGCCTTTCGGTGCCTTGATGATCCGCGGCACTTTCGCCATGATTGCCCCATCCTCCGGAAACTGTTCAACTGCCTGTTCAATAATTTTCAAGGACTCTTCAATTTCTTCCATGCGGACCTGGTAACGTGCCCAGGCATCTCCGCCATCGCGGACCGGCACATCAAAATCGAAACGGTCATAGATGGAATATGGCTCATCTTTGCGAAGGTCCCATTTCACCCCGGTGCAGCGCAGGTTCGTGCCGCTCAGGGAATATTCGAGTGCATCTTCTTTCGAGTATTTTCCGACATCTTTTACGCGGTTGAGGAAAATTTCGTTTCCGGTCACAAGTTCATGGTAACCGGCGAGCTGCTCACGCATGTATGGGATGAACTCTTTTATTTTTTCAATCCAGCCTTCCGGAGCATCCCATTTGACACCGCCTACTCTCATATAGTTGAATGTCAGGCGGCCGCCGGAAAGTTCATTCAATAGATTGATAATCATTTCACGTTCTCTGAAAGCAAATAAGAATGGACTGACAGCCCCGATATCAAGCAGATATGTGCCAAACCAGACCAGGTGGCTCGCTACGCGCCCGAGCTCCATTGCCAGCACGCGCAAGTATTCTGCCCGTTCGGGAATTTCCAGTCCCATCATCGTTTCGACAGCATGGCAAAGGACATAGTTGTTTGTCATGGCTGCGAGATAATCCATACGGTCTGTATATGGAATGATTTGAGTATATTGCAGGTCTTCCGCAATTTTTTCCGTTCCGCGGTGGAGGTAGCCGATTACAGGTGTAGCCTCCTTGATCGTTTCCCCGTCCACTTTTACGACTAGACGGAAAACGCCGTGGGTACTTGGATGCTGCGGGCCTACGTTCAATAGCATTTCCTCTGTTCGAAGCATGCGCTACACCTCCACGTCGTACGGTTCGTAATCTTTTCGAAGAGGATGGCCCACCCACTCTTCCGGCAGCATGATGCGCCTCAAGTCCGGATGGCCTTTGAATGTGATCCCCAGTAAGTCATAAGCTTCGCGTTCAGGCCAGTTGGCGCCTTTCCAAACCGGCTCAAGCGACTCGATTTCAGGATGATCCCTGTCGATTTTCACTTTTAAGGCCACCGGCTGGCGGTTTTTATACGAATAAAGATGGACGTAAATTTCCATATGAGTCTGGAAATCTGTCCCATGCAGCTCTGACAGATATTCAAAGCTCAGCTGTTCATTAAATTTCAGGAACTCGGCAAGCTTGTAATAGCTGTCTTTATTCGCCACAAGGGTAGGCACGTCCTTGGAAAGCTTATTAATATATGAGTCTTCAAGAACCTCACTGCCGAGGTTATCTGTAATGACTTTCACATACTTATCAAGCAGCGGCTGGTTCGGTGACGGTTCTTCCTGAACTTCTTCAGCTTCAGCTTTTCCGCCGCCCGAAGAGGCTGCTTTTGCTTTGGCCGCGGCTGCTGCCTTCGCCTTTGCTTTGGCTGCTGCAATCGCTTTTGCTTTCTCATCATCGGCAGTTCCGGCACCGCCCGCTTTCGCTTTGGCCGCTGCTGCAGCTTTTGCTTTCGCTGCTGCGGCTGCTTTCGCTTTGGCTGCCGCTTTCGCCTTATCATCGTCCGAGGCGCCCTCGCCTGCTTCCTGTTCCTTCTTCTTCGCTGCGGCTTTCGCTTTGGCTGCTGCAGCCGCTTTTGCTTTGGCTGCCGCTTTCGCCTTGTCATCGTCCGAAGCGCCGCCGCCTGCTTCCTGTTCTTTCTTCTTTGCTGCGGCTTTTGCTTTGGCTGCTGCCGCTGCCTTTGCTTTGGCTGCCGCTTTCGCTTTCTCGTCGTCTGAGGCGCCGCCCGATTCACGTTCTTTCTTCATTTCAGCGGCTTTTGCCTTCGCCTCTGCGGCTGCTTTCGCTTTTTCGTCTTCCGGCGAAGATCCTGATTCCTGCTGTTTTTTCATGGCTGCCGCTTTCGCTTTGGCTGCAGCTGCGGCTTTCGCTTTGGCTGCCGCTTCTTTTTTCTGTTGTTCCAGGTCTTTCTCACTCATTCGCATTCACCCGCTTTCCGGTTTTTGCCTCGTAGCGGATTTTTTCCTTGAGCTTATTGAGACCATAAATCAAAGCTGCCGGATTTGGCGGGCAGCCAGGAATATAAACATCAACAGGAACGACTTGATCCGCTCCTTTTACAACGGCATATGAATTGATATAAGGACCTCCGGCTGTTGCACAAGAACCCATGGCAATTACCCATTTCGGTTCAGGCATTTGCTCATACAGCCTTCTCATGACTGGAGCCATTTTCTTTGTGACGGTTCCGGATACGATCATGACATCCGACTGGCGCGGTGATGTACGGAAAAACGATCCGAACCGGTCCAGGTCATAGTGGGATGATCCGACACCCATCATTTCAATGGCACAACAAGCCAGCCCGAAGGTGAGCGGGTAGAGCGAATTGCTTCGCGCCCAGCCTTTTACCTGTTCAAGCGTTGTCATGAACACGTTGCGCTCAAGTTCTGCATATTCTTCCGGTGTGATATTCTCCAGGTTTAGCTCCATTTTAGCACCTTCTTCTTCCAGGCATACGCTAGCCCAATTATGAGCATGATGACAAAAATCAGCATTTCAATCAGTGCAAAAATGCCCAGTTTGTCATAGGCGACTGCCCATGGGTATAAAAAGACGGTTTCAACATCAAATATGACAAACATCAGGGCGAAAATATAATACCTTACATTAAACTGTACACGGCTGTCCCCAACCGGTTCGATACCGCTTTCATACGTCTCCTGTTTCTTTTCATTCGGTGCTGACGGCCTTAACAGCGTTCCAAAGCTTAACGCCACTACCGGCAGTAATACACCTAAGATTAAGAAAATTCCTACCAAAATGTAATTGTTTTGATACAGAAACAACTGTTCCATACCCGCCCCCTCCATCTTCCACTAAACTTTTGTAACCGTACTCATTATAGCAAATCCCAATATTTGTGTCGATAACACCTGGCAGATGTATGGACTTCATTTTCGATTAATTTTCGCTGGATTTGTGAATGGTTTTTGACGTTTTCAAATTGCTGTTGACGGTCGGAATTTGTTGATTTATGATGATTGTTTACCCAATTTGTTCAAGTAGTCACAAAGCTTACGCTAACCGGTTTCATCGCGATACCAACCAGGGTTTACGAAGTTTCTCGTCCATAACTTACCATTGAAAGCTTTCTGTTTTATCTGTATGTGGATGTTTGTGACGGAATTAAGAAACTTTTTTTCTATTTAAAATGGCCTTTTTTATGGACGGATTGTCCAGTGACAGGAAAAACATGGGTTGTCCTGTTGTGTAACAATGCAGACGTGAAAAATAACTTGATTTAGTGTTCATCGCCATTTTGGCCTTTTAATGAATACTGATCAACTTCAAGCGTATCAATGGCTTCCATTTTTATGTTTTCACTGTTTGGCGAATTATCAACTACAAACTTTAAAAGAGCCTTAAGATTAGCACACGGGATTTTGTTCTCGTGCCTATAGGTAGCTATTTGAGCGAAGTATAGGCACGGCATTCCGGTTCCCGTACCTATAATCTCCTACATGATCTCATTACAGGCACAGCCCCCAGTTCCCATGCCTTTTATACAAGCACTCTTTCATCAACTTATATTTTTTCTGACACTGATAACTCCAATAGAATTCAGCAAAAAAATCAACAACCCCACGTCTTTTCCTATGCATTCAAAAAGGGCACAATCCTTGAAATCCCCTGTCCTTTGAACTTGTAAAGCCTATCTGTTCTCACCAATTTCATAATAGAAAAAAATAAAATAAAAAAGCCCCGCTGGAAGGAATCTGATCCATCCAGCGAAGCCCTGTTTTAAATACTCCGCCGTTATGCCGGCGTCTATTGCTTTTATTACCTGTTACCGCCCACGTCCAGTCTATTGATGGCACGCTTCAATGCCATTTCAGCACGTTTGAAGTCGACGTCCTCCTGCTTTGTCTGCTGCAGCCTTCGCTCAGCGCGCTCTCTCGCGGCACGGGCACGGTCGATATCAATTTGTTCGGCTTTTTCTGCTGCTTGGGCAAGAATTGTCACTTGTTTTTGCTGTACTTCCAAGAAGCCACCGCTGACAGCGATTAGTTCTGTATTGCCTCCGTTTTTCAGGCGGACTGCCCCGATTGCGAGCGGAGCGACTAACGGAATGTGTCCTGGCAGGATACCTAGCTCACCGCTTTGAGCTTTGGTGCTGACCATTTCCACTTCGCCGTCATAGACCGGGCCGTCAGGGGTAACTACATTGACTTTCATTGTACTCATTGCAACACCCTCCCTGGGCTAGTTGGTTCAGCATGCGGCTGAACCTGTAATGAATCGGTCTTCGTCAACCCCATTAAGCCTCTTGCATTTGTTTTGCTTTTTCAACGACATCTTCAATCCGGCCGACAAGGCGGAAGGCATCCTCCGGCAGGTCGTCATGTTTGCCGTCAAGGATTTCCTTGAAGCCTTTGATTGTTTCTTTGACTGGTACATAAGAACCCTGCTGCCCTGTGAACTGCTCGGCAACGTGGAAGTTCTGTGAAAGGAAGAACTGGATCCGGCGGGCGCGGTGTACAGTCAGCTTATCTTCATCGGACAATTCATCCATACCGAGGATGGCGATGATATCCTGCAATTCTTTATAACGCTGCAGGGTTTCCTGAACCTGGCGCGCCACTTCATAATGCTCGTCACCGACGATTTCAGGTGAAAGGGCACGGGAAGTGGATGCCAGCGGGTCAACCGCAGGGTAGATACCCTGTTCAGACAGCTTACGCTCAAGGTTCGTTGTCGCATCCAGGTGGGCGAATGTTGTTGCCGGTGCCGGGTCAGTGTAGTCATCGGCCGGTACGTAAATCGCCTGGATGGATGTGACGGAACCTTTATCTGTTGATGTGATCCGTTCCTGAAGCTGGCCCATCTCTGTTGCCAGTGTCGGCTGGTAACCTACCGCTGAAGGCATGCGGCCAAGCAATGCGGATACTTCGGAACCCGCCTGTGTGAAACGGAAAATGTTATCGATGAAGAACAGAACGTCCTGTCCCTGTTCATCACGGAAATATTCAGCCATTGTCAGGCCGGTCAGGGCAACACGCATACGTGCACCCGGTGGTTCGTTCATCTGGCCGAAGACCATGGCTGTTTTGCTGATAACGCCGGAATCTTTCATTTCAAAGTAAAGGTCATTACCTTCACGGGTACGCTCACCAACACCGGCGAATACGGAGATACCCCCGTGCTCCTGGGCGATGTTATTGATCAATTCCTGGATCAGTACGGTTTTTCCTACACCCGCACCTCCGAAAAGGCCGATCTTACCACCCTTGATGTAAGGGGCAAGAAGGTCAACGACTTTGATGCCAGTTTCAAGGATTTCAGTTGTCGTTGACAGGTTTTCGAATTTTGGTGCCTGGCGGTGAATCGGGTCACGCTGTACATCTGTGCCAAGCGGCTCGTCCAGGTCGATATTTTCTCCAAGGACGTTGAATACCCGGCCAAGCGTGACATCACCGACTGGAACTGAGATCGGCGCACCCATGTCAGTGACTTCGGTGCCGCGGACAAGGCCGTCGGTGGAAGCCATCGCAACTGTGCGGACTGTGTCATCCCCAAGGTGAAGGGATGTTTCGAGCGTCAGATCTGTCTGCTGGCCATCTACTTCATACGTAACTTTAAGCGCGTTATAAATCTCCGGAAGGCTGCCGCTTGGAAACTTGACGTCGACAACCGGACCCATAACTTGCGTAACGCGTCCTTTATTCATCACATTCCCTCCTAACTTCACTTGCACATTATGCGCATTTAAACGCAAAATCCGTCCATTCTATTATTCAAGCGCAGCGGCGCCGCCGACGATTTCGGTGATTTCCTGTGTAATGGAAGCCTGGCGGGCACGGTTATACTGCAGTGTCAGATTGCTGATAATATCATCGGCATTGTCGGTCGCATTTCTCATTGCTGTCATGCGGGCAGCGTGTTCACTGGCCTTGCCGTCAAGCAATGCACCGTAAATCAGGCTTTCGGCATACTGCGGCAAAAGCTCTTCCAGAATATCTTCCTGGTTCGGCTCATACTCATACGATGCCAGCGTTGCATCAGCATCAGCTGCAATGTCTGTCAGGGGCAGAACTTTTTTCTCGGTAAGGTCCTGCTGAATGGCGCTGACATAGTGGTTGTAGTACATGTAGAGTTCATCATACGCACCATCGATGAACATCTGGACCGCTTTGTTGGCGATATCTTTAATATCGGCAAACTGCGGCTGGTCCGCAATGCCGGTAATCTCCAGGGAAATCGGCATGTTGCGCTTTTTGAAAAAGTCACGGCCGACCCGTCCGATTACGATGACCGTATACTCATCAGCCGACTTGTGGCGTTTATTGATTGTGTTGTATACATTGCGAAGGACGTTGCTGTTGTATGCACCGGCGAGACCGCGGTCAGAAGTGATGACCAGATAGCCGGTTTTGCTGACAGCGCGCTTCTGAAGCATCGGATGGCTTACACCCGTTGTGCCTGCCGCAATGCTCGCTACAACCTCCTGGATTTTATCCATGTAAGGCACAAACTTTTTCGCATTGGTCTCGGCACGATTCAGTTTGGAGGCAGAAACCATCTCCATCGCTTTTGTAATTTGTTTGGTTTTTTTCGTTGAACCGATCCGGTTTTTTAAATCACGTAATGATGCCATTCATTCTCACCACCTTTTTTAGGTTGGCTCTATTCCAAACAATCATTGATCCCAGGGCGGGAATTCCTTTACTGAAATCCAGGCTTCCGCCGAATCACAACCAGGCACACCGCCGCCGGGACACCATTTTTCATAGACACCTTCATAAAAACTTTGTACCGCTATTTATCTGCACATTTTTATTCAGATACAGAGAATGATTTTTTGAATTCTTCAATTGCCGCATTGAACTCACCCTCATCAGGAAGGTTGCCTGTTTCGCGGATGCCGCTAAGAAGTTCTTTGCGGTTATGCTGCAGCCAGGTGTGCAGTTCGCCTTCAAAACGGCGGATATCTTGAACCGGGATATCATCAAGGAATCCGCGGGTGAGGGCGTAAAGGCTGGCAACCTGCAATTCAACCGCAAGTGGCTCGTGAAGGCCCTGCTTTAGGATTTCAACTGTGCGGGCACCACGGTTCAGCTTCGCTTGTGTCGCTTTATCAAGGTCAGAGCCGAACTGGGCGAAAGCTTCCAGCTCACGGTAAGACGCAAGGTCAAGACGGAGTGTACCTGAAACTTTCTTCATCGCCTTGATTTGCGCCGCACCACCGACACGTGATACCGACAAACCTGCGTTAACGGCAGGGCGTACACCTGAGAAGAACAGGTCGGACTGCAAGAAGATCTGTCCGTCCGTGATGGAGATAACGTTCGTCGGGATGTATGCCGATACGTCACCTGCCTGTGTTTCGATGAACGGCAGTGCAGTCAGTGATCCTCCGCCCAATGCATCGCTCAGCTTGGCAGCACGCTCAAGCAGGCGGGAGTGAAGGTAGAATACGTCACCCGGGAATGCTTCACGGCCTGGAGGACGGCGGAGCAGCAAGGAAAGTTCACGATATGCCGCTGCCTGTTTGGACAGGTCATCGTATACGACAAGAACGTGCTTTCCGTTGTACATGAATTCTTCACCCATTGATACACCGGCATACGGCGCAAGGTAAAGAAGCGGTGCAGGGTCAGATGCACCTGCTGTAACGACGATTGTATAATCGAGTGCGCCATGCTGACGCAACGTTTCAACAACACCGCGGACAGTGGATTCTTTCTGTCCGATTGCAACATAAATACAAATCATATCCTGGTCGCCCTGGTTGAGGATTGTATCAACCGCGACGGATGTTTTACCGGTCTGGCGGTCACCGATGACGAGCTCACGCTGGCCGCGGCCGATTGGAATCAGGGAGTCAATCGCCTTGATACCTGTTTGAAGCGGCTCATGTACTGATTTACGATCCATTACGCCAGGGGCGCCGGATTCGATCGGACGTGTTTTCGTCGTTTCCATCGGTCCGAGGCCATCGATCGGCTGGCCAAGCGGGTTTACAACACGGCCAAGAAGCTCTTCACCTACAGGAACTTCCATGATGCGGCCGGTGCGGCGTACTTCATCACCTTCGCGGATCTCCGTATACGGCCCGAGAATGACGATACCGACATTATTTTCCTCAAGGTTCTGGGAAAGGCCCATAACCCCGTTGGAGAACTCGACAAGTTCGCCTGCCATTACATTGTCAAGTCCATGTGCGCGTGCGATACCGTCACCAACTTCGATGACTGTACCGACATCGCTAACTTCAATATCAGATTGATAATTTTCAATCTGCTGCTTTATCAGAGCGCTGATTTCTTCAGCTTTGATGCTCATGCATTTCACCCCTTATCAACGATCTTCGGCAGTCACCAATTCACGCTTGATGCGCTCCAGCTTACCGCTTACACTGCCGTCATATATCCTGTTTCCTATCCGGAGTTTAACGCCGCCCACTAAAGACGGGTCGACGATATTTTCAATAGACAACGATTGTTTCCCGACACGTTTTGCAAAAATGTCAGATAATGCTTGCGTTTCTTCAACCGACAGCGGGCGCACTGAATAGGCTTTCGCCTCAGCGATGCCGCGTTCTTCATTGGCTAAGTCAATGAAGGCATCGGCCACATCCGGAATCGATCCGCCGCGCCGGCGGTCTGTCAGCAAAAGCAGGGTATTCATGACTTCAGGTGCGAGACTCTGGAAAAACGCACCCATCAGCACCTGCTTTTTCTGTTCATTTTCGATTTTCGGATGATTTAAAAATGTCGTAAGCTCCTCATCGCCGCTAAACACTTCTTTGACGAGGCGCAAGTCCTGCTCCGCTTTGTCCAGCATTTGCCGCTCTTTCGCTATTTCAAAAAGGGCGCCTGCATAACGATTGGCTGCAACATCTCTGCTCATCGCTCATCCCCAACTTCACGGATGTACTGATTGATCAGCTCATCCTGGGCCTCGGCGTCAAGCTCTTTTTCAATAACCCTTGATGCGATCATGACGGATAAGGAAGCAACCTGGTCGCGGACCTGGCGCACTGCAGCTTCTTTCTCCTGCTCGATTTCCTTAAGGGCGCCTTCCTTCATGCGCTCAGCTTCTGCGCGGGCTGCAGCGATAATATCCTGCTGCTGCTTTTCGCCAAGCTTCTTCGCATTCTCAATCATATCGTGTGCTTCCTGGCGCGCCTCTTTAAGAGCTTCGCGCTGGTCTGCAGCAATTTTTTCTGCTTCTTTGCGGTTTTTCTCCGCTGCTTCAATCTCGCCGGCGATATGGTCTTCACGGTCCTGCATGATTTTCATCAGCGGGCCGAATGCATACTTGCGGAGTAAAGCCAGCAAAATAAGGAATGCCGCAAGAGAAAAGATGATATCACCAATATTAATCCCCACCGCATGTGTCTCTTCCGCGGCGGTGTAGATGAAATTACCAGAACCAAAGTACACGGTTTTCACTCCCTTCAAGAGTCAGGTTCATGATTGCCATGAACAACCACTTCAACATACAGAAGTTTGCAGGCACCGGGCCGCCGGATTCCAGGGCGCCCGGATGCCGTTTATTTTCAATACTTACATAAAGGAATGGCGAAGGTTATCGTTAAAAAACGATCTTCGCCATTATCAGACACTGTCCATAAAATCCTATTATTCTGCGCCGAATACCATGAACGCGATAACAACCGCGATGATCGGAATCGCCTCGACAAGTGCGACACCAATGAACATTGTCGTTTGAAGCGCACTGCGAAGTTCCGGCTGACGTGCGATCCCCTCTACTGTACGGCTCACGATAAGACCGTTACCGATACCGGCACCAAGTGCCGCCAAACCAATTGCAATTGCAGCTGCTAATAAACCCATTGAAAAAGTCCTCCTTTTAATATAAGAAAATAGTTTATTTCCTTTAGTTAAGGTGTATATAATTAATGGTCGTGGCTCACTTTGTGTGCCATATAAACCATTGTCAACATGGTGAAGATAAACGCCTGGATGGCGCCGACAAATATACTGAACGCTTGCCAGACAATCATCGGAATAATTGCAGCAAGTGTTCCGAGCACACCGCTCATAATGCCAGTCTCGTATCCTCCGACTGCCAGTCCTGCTAGCAAGCCCAACAAAATCTCACCGGCATAAATATTACCGAAAAGACGAAGGCCGAGTGTAAGCGTGTTGGCAAACTCCTCAATCAGTTTCAAAGGGAATAAGAAAGACATCGGTTCAAAAAAGCCTTTTCCATATTCCTTTGCGCCTTTGATCTTCACACCGTAGTAGTGTGTCAGCGCTACGATCAAGACCGCAAAAGTCAGCGTGATCGTCGGATCGGCTGTCGGTGATTTCCACCACAGCTCATCACCAGAATAAATCGCAAACGGCAATCCCAGCATATTGGCGACGAAAATGAACATCAGCAGTGTCGTTCCCAGAGTCAGGAAACGGCCGCCGGTCTTCCAATCCATCGTACTCCCGATGATCCCCTTCACAAAGTCGAGAATCCATTCCATGAAGTTTTGCATCCCTGTTGGGCGCATTTGCAAAGAACGAGTCCCGACTACAGCAAGCAAAAACACAATAATGGCTGTAATCGTGATCATAAGAACATTTGATAGATTAATCGTAAACCAGGGAATGTTAAATACCTCTACAATAGGAGCTCCATGTCCCATTATGTACCTCACCTCTCTTCCGGCTGCTTGTTTAGTAATTGAATAAAGGTGTCTATCATAATGACTAAATAAGATGTCATTAATCCCATTATTACACTGATGAGATGGAATTTATCAGGAAACTCCAGAGCTGCCAAAACAGCAGCACCCGCCGCAGCCATCCGCGACAGCATGCCGAGTGAAACAGCCCGTCCACCTGTGGCGACGGCTTCCCCGAACTTAATTGTTTTCCGCTTCAGGAGCCAGACATTGTAAAAACTGACGGTTGTTCCCAGCATCAAACCGAGAAAGACTGATTGATATGGAGTAAACCCCCATCCCAGGACAAAAAAAGAAAGAAAAAAGAGGAGATATTTCTGTGTGCGTCGGAATTGAATTTGAAGATCAGGCATCGTCATATTTCTCCATAAATCTTTGGATTATGCGCAGCACTCCGTACACACCAGCAGCCAGCCCCAGTAAAAGGCCGACTATCAAAAATAACGGCATAGTGCCAAGCTGCTTATCGATCCACCTGCCGCCGAATACCCCGATGAGGACAGAGCCGGCGAGCTGGGAAAGAACCGCAGACATCAAGGCCATAGCTTGAAAAGGATAGCGTTTTTCATTACCCAATGGAAACGCTCCTCCTTGCTTAGTAAAACCATTCAGACTTCTTATGTATAGAATGGTTTTACACTAATGAAAACCTTATCATAATGTCCTTTGTAAGCATACAATAGCCCACGAAGTGATGTCAATCAGTTTAGGGTGAATTTGTTCACGAATCTGCCAAAAATTTGTTATCAAAAGAGCAGGTTATTTTCTATTTTAGCATAGTTGATTGTTCAATAGGATGCAAATATCGTTTCAATTGTATTTTCCCGCCCGGCTTTTTTTGCAAAAACCAGTGCTTTATACTCTTTACCTGGCTCTAAGCCCGTGATATCAGGCATAAAGGCCGACATCCCCCGTTCCACATTCTCCCTGTAGTCCAAATATTGGATGAAATGAAAGGTATCCGGATCATAAAGTGCAATCCCGAATTGATCGGCACCCCCCGGCAAATACACCTCATAGCGATTGTTTCCGGTTTTCTCATCTTGTTTCCATTCGAATCCCATTATTCTGGGGTAATCTGGTTCACCGACGACAAAAAGGTAAGGTAATGTAATTTTATCCGTGCCACTGGCTTCAATTTCTAAATAATCCTGGTGCACCCCTTTTTTCATATGTCCCGGCTGTACATCGACCGCTATCTCAACCTGTTTGCGGGCCCCTGCCGGAACAGTGACGGGATAAGGGAGCTTCCACTGGATGCCGTTCGCTTCTTCCGGTGTATTAAAATAGTAGGTTCGAGCTTTTTCGCCAGTGTTCTCAATTGTGACGTCCACCTTTTGCTCAGTGCGGTATCGGGTTTTTTTCGCCAAATTGAATGAAAAGGAGGAAGGGTATACAAGTGTGTCCGCCTCGACTGCCAAATCGGTCCGGATGCGTCCGGCCCCCTGCTGGTCCGGCAGGTAACGATTCCCGCCCCTGTCTTTTATAAGTACAGCTGTGTTCATCATTGACGCTTTCACCTGCTCAGGCGTCCAGTCCGGATGCGCCTGTTTAATCAAAGCGGCTGCTCCGGCTACATGCGGCGCTGCCATACTGGTGCCATCAAGGGCCCTGTAACCATGCGGAATCGTACTGTTGATCTCGACACCCGGTGCCAGCATGTCCGGTTTCACTTGCCATGTATGCGTGACCGGACCGCGTGAACTGAACGGAGCCAGCCTGTCCTGCACCTGGCGGTAGCCCGTTTTGACTGTGCCCGCTTTCGCTATCGTTTTTTTCAGCCATTCCCCTTCTTTTTTCGAAAGAGAAGCGGCCGGAATGGAAACCGATTCTTCGAGCTGGCCATTGAACACGCCTTTTTCATGATTAAAAATCAGAACGGCGATCGCACCGGCCTTCTCAGCGTTTTTCACTTTTTCCGTAAATGGGAGAACACCACGCTTCACGAGGGCAATCTTACCTTCCGCATCAGCCAATTCCTCCGGGCGGCCAATCCCGCCGTATACAATCACTTCCTCCCTCGCTTTCAGCCATGACCCGGATCCGCGCAACAGGGTAAGCGGAATCTCCCTGTCCCGGAGCGGAACGGTCAGGTACGGCACGGAAAGCGGCGGAACGGATGCGCCAACCGAGATCGCCTTTGCAGAAGTGCCCGGAGAGCCGACTGTCCAGCGCTCAGGGCCGGAGTTCCCGCTTGATGTCACTGCTACGACACCGTGCTCGACTGCTTTATCAAGCGCAAGGCTTGTCGGCCAGTCGGGACCATTCACGGTATTGCCAAGCGAAAGGTTCAACACATCCACATTATCTTCCACCGCTTTTTCAATTGCCGCAATGACCTGATCTGAACTTCCCATTCCGCCAGGTCCAAGGGCGCGGTAGGCATAAATTTCCGCATCTGGTGCCATGCCTTCCAATTTGCCATTGGCGGCGATGATTCCGGCGACATGCGTACCATGAATGGTGGCAAACTCTTTCGGTGCCCGGGTTTCCATCGGATCGCTGTCATTATCAATCAAATCAAAGCCGCCGCTGTAATTGATGCTGAGATCGGGGTGCCGGTAGTCGATGCCGGTATCGATGACCCCGACTTTCACACCCTTTCCGGTAAGGCGCCGGCCGCTTCTGTCAAAAAGGCGATGAACCTCGTCAGCGCCTATGAAAGAAATGTTCTCATTGCTTACGCGGTATCCAGCTGCCGGCGCAATGGCCTTCGGCTTGATTTCCGTTTCAAGCTCTTTGATGACACTCCTTTTTCCCCGGACGGCAAATCCATGGAACAACGTATTATAAACAGCGGTGACAGTGAGAGAAGGATACTGTTCTTTAATGGATGCAAGAAACCCGGCAGCCGGCTCATCCGTCGTCAATATTGCCGTTTCGACTGGATTGAATCGTTCATAGGTCACAGCCGGCCGCTCTGGAAACGTATAAGCCAGGGCCTGATGAGGGATTAAAAAAATGATGATGGCAAAGAAAAAAATCAATCCGCGCACAGTACCCGCCTCCTTTGCAGTTGGTGTTTGGTGTTTGTTATCGTGTACGGAAACGGGAGGTTTCATGCAGAGAGTGCCTTTATATTTAGAAAAGTTCTAAACCATTTCACCGTCTTTTTGATCAATTCACCAGGTTTATCCTGTGTTTCGTGAAGAATTGCTGAAAACAATCCAAACCCGGCTGTCCGTTTGACCCGGGGAAGCACCGGCGGTCGAATCTTGCCGAAACAAAAACCCGCTTGCCAAAGGCAGCGGGTTTTCATACTTACAACGGTTTGAACGGTTGCGGCCGTTTTTCTATTTAATTGAAGTGATAGCGGATGGCTTCCGCGATGCGGCTGGAAGCTTCCTCGTCCCCATACGGGTTGGACGCTTTGGACATGTGGGCATAGGCTTCATCGTCTGTGAGAAGCTCATGCGCCAGGTTGTAAATGTGCTCCTCTTCAATTCCGGCAAGCTTGAGCGTTCCCGCTACGATGCCTTCCGGGCGCTCTGTTGTATCACGCAAAACGAGGACAGGCACACCGAGTGACCTTTGAATGATTAATGATTGCTACTTCGTTCCAAACAACCTGTCGCCGGCATCACCGAGGCCCGGTACGATATAGCCTTTTTCATCCAGCTTTTCATCAAGGGCAGCCAGGTAAATGTCTACGTCAGGATGGGCTTCTTTTACAGCTTCCACCCCTTCAGGAGCAGCGATGAGGCACATGAGCTTAATGTTCGTAGCTCCGCGTTTTTTCAATGAAGTGATGGCTTCAGCTGCAGATCCGCCTGTAGCGAGCATCGGATCGACAACGATCAGTTCACGTTCTTCGATGTCACTTGGCAGTTTAATGTAGTATTCAACAGGCTGCAGTGTTTCCGGGTCGCGGTACAGCCCGACATGTCCGACTTTTGCCGTCGGGACAAGCTTGCGCATTCCGTCCACCATTCCGAGGCCGGCACGCAAAATCGGCACGAGGCCGAGCTTTTTGCCGGAGATCACTTTGGAGGTCGCTTTACTGACCGGTGTCTGGACTTCCACATCTTCAAGCGGCAGATCCCGTGTGATTTCGTACGCCATCAGGCTCGCCACTTCATCCACAAGCTCGCGGAACTCTTTTGTGCCTGTGTTCACGTCCCGTATGTACGTCAGCTTATGCTGAATCAGAGGATGATCAAAAACATATACTTTACCCATCGCAAAATCGCTCCTTTATGATAAAAATTCAAAACAACTGTTGGTCGCATGCTTTGTATTCTTGATGAATTGTACAGAAAAAGGGGCAGATATTCAAGTAATCTTGCCGATGTCAAATCCCCCCAATCATTGGATTGCAAAGGCGGTGCCTGACCCCCGGTGCTTTAAAGCACCGGGGGTCAGGCACCTTTTATGGCACCTTCATGCACCAAAAAGAGCCCGCACTATCACGGGCTCAGTCTAACTTAACGGTTCGGGTAAAGCGGGAACCTGGCAGTCAGTTTCTCGACGCGTTCTTTCATTTCTTCAAGCTTCTCTTCATTTTCCATGTTTTTCAGAGTGCCGGCGATGATAGCGGCGATTTCATCCATTTCATTTGTGCCGAAACCGCGGGATGTGACAGCGGCTGTGCCGATACGAACGCCGCTAGTGACAAACGGGCTTTCCGGATCGAATGGAATCGTGTTTTTATTGGCGGTGATGCCGACTTCATCAAGTGCATGCTCGGCAGCTTTACCGGTTGTTCCGAGGTTGCGGACGTCAATGAGGAGCAGGTGATTGTCCGTGCCGCCGGATACGAGATCCAGGCCCTGTTTTTCAAGCTGTTCGCCCAGGCGCCTGGCATTGTCGATGATATGTTCCGCGTAATCTTTGAAGCTGTCTTCAAGCGCTTCGCCGAACGCGACGGCTTTCGCGGCGATGACGTGCATGAGCGGGCCGCCCTGGATGCCCGGGAAAATCGATTTGTCGATTTTTTTGGCATATTCCTCTTTGCAGAGAATCATGCCGCCGCGCGGGCCGCGCAGTGTTTTATGAGTTGTCGTTGTGACAAAGTCCGCATAAGGAACCGGATTTTGGTGAAGCCCCGCTGCGACCAATCCGGCGATATGGGCCATGTCCACCATCAAGTATGCGCCGACTTCATCGGCGATTTCCCGGAATTTCTTGAAATCGATGCCGCGCGGATAAGCGCTCGCGCCGGCAACAATCAATTTCGGCTGGTGCTTTTTCGCCTTTTCAAGTACGTCTTCATAGTTGATGCGATGCGTTTTTTCGTCTACTCCGTATTCAATGAAGTTATACTGTTTGCCGCTGAAGTTGACCGGGCTTCCGTGGGTAAGGTGGCCGCCGTGGGACAGGTTCATGCCGAGGACGGTATCACCCTGTTCAAGAATCGTGAAATATACACCCATGTTGGCCTGGGCTCCGGAGTGCGGCTGGACATTGGCATGTTCCGCACCAAACAGTTTTTTCGCACGGTCACGGGCCAGGTTTTCGGCGATGTCGACATATTCACAGCCGCCATAATAACGGCGGTCCGGATAGCCTTCCGCATACTTATTCGTAAGAACGGATCCCTGCGCCTCCATTACCGCTTCAGAAACGAAATTTTCAGAAGCGATCAATTCGATTTTGCTGCGCTGGCGGTCCAGTTCGAGCTGAATAGCCTCATAAAGTTCACGGTCCTGTTCTTTCAATGACTTCTGTGAGATGCCTGTGTTGCTTGCGACTCTTTCCATGGTTGGCCTCCTTGAATATGGTTGTTATTTTATTTTACCATCTAAACCGATGGGTGTTTTGGTCTTTTTTGTGCCATTTGTTGGATAGAACTGTATTTATCTGTTTGTGTTCACTTTCCAAAGCAGCTGTTTTGGTGGGGTTTGTAGACTGCCCGCTCGCCGCCGATCAGTTTCGGGCGGGTTTTTGCCATCGTCAGGTGGGCGTCACCGATGGATGTCACGGTGCTCCTGACCGGAACCGCGACATGCTTCAGGTGCATGCCGATCAAAGTGTCGCCGATGTCAATGCCGGCATCCGCCTTGATGAATTCGACTACGACGGGATCAGTCATCCTGCTATATGCATATGCAGCCATCGCCCCGCCCGCTTTGGCGGCCGGAATGACGGATACGAGATCATACCCGCGGGATTCCGCAGTTTCCCGTTCAAGCAGCAATGCCCTGTTGATATGTTCACATCCCTGAAAGGCGAGCTGGACGCCTGCCTTTTCCTTGAACCGGGTGAATTCTTCATATAACTCTTCGGCCACATCGGTTGTCCCTGCGGTTCCGATGCGCTTGCCAGTCACTTCACTGGTGCTGCAGCCGATTACGAAAAGCTGCCCGGGTTTCAATTGTGCAGATGCCTGCAGATCATCAAGCGCCTGGCGCAGCTGGTCTTTGACGTTTTCGCCATTCATTAGCCAAAACCCCTTCCTTGATACTGCCTTCTGCCCTTAAGAAGGGAGAAATACTTCCTCTATACTATCTGTTTAAAAAGTTCAGTCAATTCATACTTTCCATCTTAATATAACAACGGGAAAAAAGAAAATGATAGATAGAAAAAATAGGGGAATCACCTGCAGTTATAGCAATCCGCTGATTTCGAATATTTTCCAAATAAAAAAAACGGCCCTATAAGAGCCGTTATTGTTACACTTTGAATCGTTTGATGCCGGTTTTCAGTAGCTCGGCGCTTGCAGCGAGCTTATCGCAAACAATAGAAAGGTTTTCGATGGCTGCCGTTTGTTCCTGGATTGACGCAGCCACTTCTTCTGTACCGGCTGATGTTTCTTCCATCAAACCGGAAACGGTTTCGGATTGGCGGGCCGTCATCTGGATATTTTCTAACTGTTCATTCACATGTCCCGTAATTTTCTCAACGGATACAGCGACATTGCTGATCGATGCTGCCATCTCATTGATTGCTTCGCTGGCGGCGGAGCCTTTTTTCACTTCGGTTTCTGCCGTTTCGACCTGTTGGTGAATATGGGTGACGACATTTTTCACTTCCTGCTGGATGGTGTTGACGAGCGCCGAGATGCCGTTGACGGCCTTCGCACTTTCATCGGCCAGCTTCCTGACTTCATCAGCAACGACCGCAAAGCCTCTGCCATGCTCGCCGGCCCGGGCCGCCTCAATGGATGCATTTAAGGCAAGCAGGTTCGTTTGTTCCGCAATTTCCCCGACAAGCGAAATGATTTCGCCCACTTCCCTGGCGTTTTTTTCGAGCCGGTTGACAGCATGAAGCGATGTTTGCTGGCCTTCCGACAGTTTTTCCATGCCGTGGATGAGTGATTCGATGGTTTTGCGATTCTCTTTCAGCCCTTCCACCATATCTGCTGACAGCTTCCGGGTCTGTTCCGCTTCTTCCTGCACCTTGCCGGCGATGGCGGCCGAATGCTGCACGGATTGGGCGGCACCGTGGACTGAAGCTGCTGATTGTTCGGTTCCATAAGCGATTTCTTCAACTGTCCGGCTGATGTTAGCCGCCTGTTCGTTTGCTATGTATGAGCCTTTTGTGATTTCAGCTACTTTTTGGTTCGTATCTTCAAAATTATGATTGATACCTTCAATTAAACTGCGCAAATTACCCAGCATCTCGTTGAAAGCAAGGCCAAGCGAACGGATTTCGTCATCCGACTTGGACACGACCACATCCTGTGAGATATCGCCTGCTGCCGCAAGCCGGGCCGTCTTTTCCAGGCGCTGCAGCGGATTAATAAGTGTGCCTGCGGCAAAAAAGCCGAGAATGCCTGTCCAGATGATTCCGAGAATCATCGTGATAATGGTGAACGTCATTTCTCCAAACGGTATAAATTCCTTGATCAGATCGTACAAGACAAAAACGACCAATCCGCTGATTGTGTAAGTGACAAGCGACAAGATGGTGACAAACACAACCAGTTTCCAGCGCAGGCTGAACCGATGTTTTCTTTGCGGCTTCACTAGCTTTCCCCCTCATTCTCCTCCAGCTTTTCTATCAGGCGGTCTACCTCCGCCTCAATCTCTTTTCTCGTTTGCCGGTACACCTGTGCGGAGCCGCCAAACGGATCGGACACATCTTTTCCCGCCGTGCCGCCCCCGCCTGTATATTCTTTCAGTGTAAAAAGTTTATCGAGCGTTTGCGGATACTCGCGGCCGATCATCTTTTTGTGGCTTTCCGTCATTGTAAGCACCAGGTCGGCCCACTCGAGAAGTTCCTCTGTCAACGGTGAAGATGCATGGTCAATATGAATGCCAAGTTCTTTCAGGACAAGCTCTGTCTGCGATGAGGCAGCACTCCCGCCGGCTGCATAGATTCCGGCCGATTTCGCTTCATATTTTCCCTGTGACTTATTTGCCAGCAGTGCTTCGGCCATCGGGCTGCGGCATGTGTTGCCGGTACAAACGAATAATATCTTTTTCATTTTTGAATTCCTCCCCGCGGTAACGTTTTCGTTTTTGGCGATTGTACAGAAAACATTTCCACGTCATTTATTATATCGGAAACTTTTACCGATTTTATACCCTGTGGACGATTTTTGTAACGGGTGGATTTTTTGTAATGCCGCTATATAGAATCTGTTCTGTTTGCAACAGTCTTGGACTGTTTATCGTAACAAATTTTTGTTTTTCAACAAACTAACCCTGTAAAAATGTAAATCATGCGGAGTATACTATTGATTTATTCTGAAGCTTGTCAGTTCCCTTCCGCTGCAGGCATTCGCTTTCCGCGGGGCGATCGCTCCTGCGGGGTCTTCCCTGTTCACTACTCCCGCTGGAGTCGAATGCCTTACGCTCCAATCCACTCAGGTGAATAAACAATTTGCAAACCCGCTGAACAACTTTGATTATGTGTTCTTCAAACCACTTATGACAATTCAGGAAACACCCGACCTTAAATAGCCTTACACATTCCATCCTCCTGACCGAATGTGAATAAACGATCTTCCCTGTTAAAAAACGCATAGAATTTCTATTACGAAATCCCATGCGTACATGTTTTGAAGTATTCTGTTGTATCTCTACACGGAACCTGTTATTCCTGGCTCCTCCTTTTCCGACTGTTCTTCATCATTAAATCGGAAGCAGCAGTTTCAGTCCGAATATGAATAGAATGCTGCCGCCGAGGACTTCGCTGTATGTACCGAGCCAGTTTTGGACTTTGCGTCCAAGCAGCAGGCCGCCCCATGTGAGCACCGTGCTGAAGATGCCGAACAGTGTTACGGTGAGGATTGTGCGGACCCCGTAAATGCCGAGGCTCAAGCCGACTGAAAAACTGTCGAGGCTTACACTGATGGAAAACACAAACAAGCCGATGCCAACCGGTGTAATCATTTTATCCTCGCCCGGGCGAAAGGACGATATGATCATCTGCAGCCCCAACAGGAGAAGCAAGCAGCCTCCAACCAGTGTGGCGATTGTTCCGTAATGGGCAGATAACAGCTTGCCGATCGCCATGCCGGTCAGCGGCATGACCACATGGAAACCGCCGATCGTAATGCCGATTTTAAAGATTTGCAGCAGGCGCAACGGGATCATGCCCATGCCAAGCCCGACCGAAAATGCGTCCATTCCCAGCGCAAAGGCCATTATCATCAGTGTCAACAGCTCTCCTAAAATAGAAACGTCCATTCTTGTCCCTCCCCGGCCTGTTACTTTCACGTTATGCACGTCCAGGTGGGAATAGACGTAAAAATGAAGGGAGCTGGAGGAGGTTTGGGGCTGTCTGTTCGTTGTAAAAATACAAAGCTGTCAGGAAAAACGGGGGAAATTGCATGAAAATGGGTGAAAATCATGGGATGTCCAACTTTGGATGGTTACTGTCTTGCGAACCTAATTTGTGTTCTACCGTAAAAGCCGGGCAGCGCTGCTTTCACGCCAAAAGGAAAGGAAATCATGCTATACAATTCAATTTTCATGCCGTACATTAATTAAACCGCGCTAAAACAGGAGGGTTTCACGCCATACATGCGTAAACACACCGTTCATGTCCGATATCGCGCCATAGCGATAAGCTTTCGCACAAAAGCCAGCCCGCAAAAACAAAAAATCCCGGACCAGCTACAAGGCCAATCCGGAATTGTACATCCTTACTCTGTTTCTGCTTTAATCACGCGGTGGCCGGCCGCCTTCACCAGCCTGTTCATAATTGCGGCACCGACGCCTTCTTCGGAAAAAGATTCGGAATAAATGAGGTCAAGATCGTATTCGTCAAAGCGGCGCAGTGTTTGGTACAGGCCCCGGGCGACGGTTTCGGGCCTGTTCCGGTATCCACAGGGGAGGACGGCGTCCGCTTCAAAACTGTCCACATGTTCATAAGTCGTCAGCACCCCCGCTTTTTTTCCGGCAGTATGGGCGTTATCCACAAGCTGCTGGATATACGTCCGGTCTCCTTCCACAATGATCAGCGGCGCTTTCGGGGCATAGTGCGTGTATTTCATGCCCGGGGATTTCGGCGCTGCTTCCATTCCTGAAAGGGCGGGATCGACCTGGACCTGGCCAGCAACCTTTTCAAGCTGTTCTCTTGTAACGCCGCCCGGCCGCAAGATAACCGGGATCTCACCGGTACAATCGACAACCGTCGATTCTACTCCGATCCCTGTTTCCCCGCCGTCAACGATTCCGGCAATCCTTCCGTCAAGATCCTCTTTCACATGGGAAGCAGATGTCGGACTCGGCCGTCCGGAAACGTTGGCGCTCGGGGCTGCAATCGGAACGCCTGCCTGTCCGATCAGGGAAAGCGCGACCGGGTGGTCCGGCATCCGGACGGCTACTGTCGCCAGTCCGGCTGTCACTTTTTTCGATACTGTTTCCTTGCTTTTCAAGACAAGGGTGAGCGGGCCTGGCCAGAACGCTTCCATTAATCGCTTTGCGGTTTCCGGAATGTCGACAGCCAGGCTGTCCAACTGCCTGCTGGAAGCGATATGGACGATGAGCGGGTTATCCCCGGGCCGGCCCTTCGCCTTGAAAATTTTATCCACAGCCTCATCAGACAGGGCATTGGCCCCGAGCCCATATACGGTTTCCGTTGGGAATGCGACGGTTTCACCCTTTCTGAGCAGCAATGCCGCTTCGCCAAGTTGTGGATAACTGCCGCTGCTGCCACCTTCTTTTTCCACAACCCAATACTTTGTATGCAAATCTTTCATTTCGTACACCTCGGCCTGGTACAATAGGTTTATTTTTCGTTCTACCTTAATGATATCCACTTACATATCCACAGTTTGTGAATAACTTCATAAAGATAGTGGATAACTTTGTGGACATGCTAACTTACAATATCAAAATCATAACATAACAACATGCCATCTTCATCTTTCGAACAGAGAAGCTCATGAATCTTTTCCCGCATCTCTGTCACCGGCTCTTCCGGCAGATTTTCCATCGGTTTGAAACCGAACGCTTCAAAAAACGGTGAAAACCGCCGATCCGGTGTCACAAGATACAATTGGCGCACCCCGGTCGTTTCCGCAGCCGCCACGGTTTGTTGGAAAAAATGCAAAATATCTGATGGAGCTGTTCCGGGTGATAGAATAAAAGTTCGGAGCAGCCCCTCTTTTCCACTCACTTTTATGCCAATTGCGGCGCTTATCGACCGGTCGTCATTTTCCATCAGCAGGAATGTCCCGTCTTTGCCGGTATCTTCTGCCGGAACTCCGGCTGCCTGTGCCGCTTCTGTAATTTTTGCCTGATCCTCTTCGCTGGCAAATCGTATTTTTTTTACCATATCGACCACTCCCCAAATACTCATTTTGCTCTATTCTATGAGAAGTCTGGAAGATTCATGACTGCTGATAGATTTTTAATCTTTCCTTTTGGCGGGGGCCGTTTTATGGATAACAGTTTGGGAGTCTATGTAAAAGTTTTTTAAAACCATTCAGAAAGAGGAAGTATAAATAAAAATTGACTATTTACAATTATGTGGTATATGGAGACTAGCGTATTATAACTGAGTGGATTGGAGCGGAAGGCATTCGACTCCTGCGGGAGTAGCGAACAGGGAAGACCCCGCAGGCGCGAATAGCGCCGAGGAGGCTTCCCGATCGCCCCGCGGAAAGCGAATGCCTGCAGTGGAAAGGAACGGACAAGTTTCAGGGTGCAAATTCCCTTCTAACAACCCTGTTTCGTTGAATAAAAAATGACTAAATTGTTAAGCTGGATTGCCTATCTGAACATCAGTAATAACTTAACAAAGCTAAAAGAGGCTCCACTTAACGATGCTCTTGTTTTTTCAGGCAATCACCTTCCGCTCCAATCAACTTCAAAACAAATCAGTTTATGCTTTAACAAGCCATAAAAAAGGAACCGGCCCCTACCGATTCCTAGCTGAACATTGATTTGGCTTTTTTGAACCATTCGACAACGAAGAATTTCACTTCGACTTCCTCTGTTTCTTTTTCCTGGGCCACCGCAGTTTCTTCCTGTTTTACGGCATCGCCGTTTGAAAAATCGAGGAAGCATAACGGCGGGAAGAGGACACACCACCAGTTTGCGCCTTGAGCCTGGCCGATAGAAATCAAAATCGCTTCGTAAGTTCCAGCCGGATAGATGAAGTTGCCGTACAGTTTTGTCGGGAACTTTACATTTTCACGAAAGTTGACGGTAAACTGGCTCCCCGGGCTGTTTTCTGAGATGACACGGCCAACAATCTCCCTTATTTCAGGCAAATGCGAGCGGATCACCTTTCTTGCTTCTTCAAACGACGTCAACTCTGCCACCCATTCGTTAATGGATTCGTTCACACGGTCGCGGACGAGCCGTTTAACCGCCTGGTCTTCTGCGCTGTTGCTGTTTGCGAGTATTCTGAGCCGGATCGCATCGTCCGGAATGACAACCGGTTCTGCCACAGCCGCCGCTTTCTGCCCGCCGCCGTCGGCAGGTAAAAGATTCACACTCATTAAAAGAAAGATAAGATATATGATTACTGTTTTTTTCATGTTCATGTTTTCCACCATCCCTTCACTAGGACAGTGTGGTCAGGATGGGAATCTCTTAAACATGGAAATCAGGAGCAAATTTCGACATTGGCAATAGTAGATTCTTAGTCTGTGTCATAACGGCGTTCCGATGCTTTGCGAAAAAAAGGATGGGCAGCAAAGCCAGGGAGTTTTCATCCGAATGCTTATACAATGCAAGAAAACCGGCGCGCGATTGGCCGGTTTTCAACAATTCATATCGAATCCGATTTCCGCAAACACCATCCGGTCCTTGCCGTTGATATCATTCACCACTTCTACTGCCGGGTTTTTATGTGCGAAAGCCTTCCGGATCATGCCAGCGACCTCTACTCCCTGTCCGGCACCAATTTCAAAAGCGATTATCGCTTCATCCTTTATGACATGCGGGATTTCCTCCATAAACCTGCGGTAAAACACTAGGCCGTCATCCCCGCCGGCAAGCGCCCGCATCGGATCATGCTCCCTGACGACCGGCGAAAGCTTTGCCACTTCCGCTTCAGGAATGTAAGGCGGATTAGACACGACAACATCCACTTTTTCACCCTTTTCGATCAGGGGCTGCAGGAGATCACCCTGTATGAATTCCACTTCCGCTCCGAGTGTGCGGGCATTTTGCCTGGCAATTGCCAGGGACGGCTCAGCGATATCGGTTCCAACTGCTGTTAGCCGCGGTTCCTCTAGTGAAAGGGTGATGGCGATGATGCCGCTGCCGGTTCCTACGTCAACCGCCTTGATTGCATCTCTGCCAGGGAACCGGATGTGAATGCGCTCAAGCAAGCCAGCAATCAATTCTTCTGTTTCCGGCCGGGGGACGAGCACGTCTCTTGTGACCGCAAATGTCCGTCCGTAAAATTGTTCGCTGCCGGTTATATGCTGAACAGGCATCCCTTCGGCATGGCGGCAGATATGTTCCTGGAACGTCTCATACGCTTTTTCACCCATTTCATCACGGTATTGCATAAACAGCTGCGTACGGCTTACACCAAGTACATGGCGCAGCAGCAGCTCACCCGCCGCCCGTTCGCGCCCGGCTTCTTCCAAAAAAGAAGAAGCCCAGTTGAGGGCTTCATATATACGCGGCATTATGCATTCTCCATTTGTTTCGCCTGTTCTTCCATAATAAGCGCGTCAATGATTTCATTAAGCTTGCCCTGTAAAATCTGGTCCAGTTTTTGCAGCGTCAGGCCGATACGGTGATCGGTCACGCGGCTTTGCGGAAAATTGTACGTACGGATCCGCTCGGAACGGTCACCGGATCCAACCGCCATCTTCCGGTTTTCAGCATACTCAGCCTGGGCTTCCTGCTGGAACTTATCATAGATGCGAGCCCGAAGGACTTTCATCGCTTTTTCCTTGTTTTTGATCTGCGATTTTTCATCCTGGCAGGAGACAACAATGCCGGTCGGCTCGTGCGTCAAACGGACAGCTGACATTGTCGTGTTGACACTCTGCCCGCCCGGTCCGCTAGAAGCGAACGTATCGACACGGATATCTTTTTCATGGATATCAACTTCGACTTCCTCTGCTTCCGGAAGAACGGCCACTGTCGCTGTCGACGTATGGATACGGCCGCCTGACTCGGTTTCCGGCACACGCTGGACGCGGTGCGCGCCGTTTTCATATTTCAGCAGGGAATAGGCGCCGTCCCCATTCACCATGAAAATGATTTCTTTATAGCCGCCAAGTTCCGTCGGAGAGGCTTCAATGACTTCCGTCTTCCAGCCTTTCACTTCTGCAAAGCGGCTGTACATGCGATACAAATCTCCTGCGAACAGCGCCGCTTCATCGCCGCCGGCCGCTCCGCGGATTTCCATAATGACGTTCTTATCATCATTCGGATCTTTCGGCAAAAGAAGGATCTTCAGCCGTTCGCTCAATTCTTCCTTCTGCTCCTGCAGCTCTGAAATCTCTTCTTTTACCATATCGCGCATATCGGCATCAAGCTTATCCTCAAGCATGGCTTTTGCATCATCAAGCTGCTCAGTGACTTCTTTATATTCACGATATTTTTCAACGGTTTCCTGTATATCTGCCTGTTCTTTTGAATATTCCCGAAGCTTGTTGGAATCATTGATGACTTCAGGATCACTCAGCAGTTCATTCAATTTGTTATAACGCTCTTCGACTGCTTCTAAACGATCAAACACCATCGCTCACCTCTTTTTTGGTCCATAACATTCTAATTATAGTATAGGACATACATGCCAGTCAAAATCAAATCGCAGCGGGGCGGCAGTGAATGGAAAAAAGAACGTGAAAACACCTCGTTATGGCATGAATTTCCTTTAGTTTGTGGCGATATTGGTTAGACGGCGTGAAATAACATTTGGTTGGCGTGATTTTTTCCGGGTTTGGTTTGAAAATCTGTATCTGCGGCGTGAAAGCACGAAGTTGCCGCGCGAAAACCACTCCACAGGGTTTCTCCGCTTCACTAATCTGGCGGGACACCCGGCTATCCTTTGGCAGGAAAACAACCCGTTATGGCGTGAATAACCTTCACTCAGGCATGAAACGGGTGATACGGCGTGAAATAACGTTTCTCACGCGTGATGTTTCCCGGGTTTGGTTTGAAAATCTGTATCAGCGGCGTGAAAGCACGAAGTTACCGCGCGAAAACCACCCCACAGGGTTTCTCCGCCTGCCAGGTATGGCAGCATTCGCCCTCACTTTGGCACAAACCGGCGTGAATTTTCCCGATTTTCGCTTAAAAATCAATACCTTTGACATGAAAACGATGAGCTGCCGCAAGAAAACCGTCTGCAGCAACACTCCGCTCCGGCCCCCAGTCCGGCCAGGCCAGTTCCCGCAGCACCACTTTTCCCCGCCACTGGGATGAAAGTCCAACATTCAATCGAAGAACCAATATCCACTTACTGCACATATAAATTTGTGTCTAAATCATGACTTTTTCAACCGCCGTTCGTTTCCAGTCAAAAAGCAAACCGGCTCTCTTCCCCGTCACTCCCGCTTTTTGCAGTTCACAGGGCAATTCTTATGTGAAAAGGGTTCAATGCATGACAAAAAGGGAATCATACTGAAGTGTAGAATAGTTTAATTACAGCCCAACCGGAGTTTTACATCTTTTAATATACCTATATAGGTATTTTATCCGGTGAATCAGCTTATTACAGGGAGGTAGTCATTCATGAAAGTAGTTATCATCGGGGGAGACGCAGGCGGCATGAGTGCGGCAATGCAGATTGTCCGCAATCAGCCTGATGCAGAAATTACTGTACTTGAAAAAGGGACCCATTATTCTTATGCTCAGTGCGGGCTTCCGTATGTTGTGAGCGGCGATATCGAATCAACTGACAACCTGGTCGCCCGAAAGCGGGAGACGTTTGTTTCGAAACACGGAATCAATGCAACGGAGTATCATGAAGTCACTTCCGTCGATACGGTGAACAAAAAAGTTTACGGCAAGCAAGTGAAAACCGGGGAAGATTTTGAATATGATTATGACAAGCTTTTGATTGCAACTGGCGCTTCATCTATCATTCCGCCATGGGAAGGAATAGAGCTTGATAGCATTTTCCCGCTAAAGACAATCGTTGACACCCATAAGGTAATGGAAAATATGGACGGCGTCCAAAATGTGACCATCATCGGCGGCGGCTATATCGGCCTGGAAATGGCTGAATCGTTTGTGAAGCTGGGTAAAAGTGTGACCATCATTGAAATGGCACCGCAGCTCGGCACGACATTCGATTCCGATATGGCCGAATATATTCTTGAAGAAGCAAAGCGCCACGGCTTCGAAGTCAAGCTGTCTGAAAAAGTGACCGGCTTTGAAGGGGACGGAAAAGTAAGCAAGGTGAAAACGGATAAAGGCTCGTATGACTCCGACCTGGTGCTTGTTTCAATCGGCGTCCGGCCAAACACCCGCTTCCTGGCCGAATCCAATATTGTGCTCGGCCATAAAGGAGAAGTCAAAGTCAATGCCTATATGGAAACGAATGTGAAGGATGTATATGCTGCGGGTGACTGTGCTTCCCAATATCATCGCATCAAAGAAAAAGATGACCATATTCCGCTCGGGACGAATGCGAACAAGCAGGGCGTCATTGCCGGAAGCAACATGTCCGGGGTGACCAAAACATTCAAAGGGATCGTCGGTTCTTCCGTTGTCAAATTCATGGATCTCGGGCTCGCCCGCACCGGACTTTCCGAGCGTGAGGCTGAGAGTCTCGGACTCCCTTATGCTTCGATAAAAGTGGATGCCCGGGATAAAGCCCATTACTACCCGGACAGCAAGCCGATTCACGTAAAGCTCATTTATAATAAAGATTCCCGCCAATTACTCGGGGCCCAGGCCATCGGCGAAAACGGCGCAGAGAAACGGATTGACGTGATTGCCACAGCTTTATTTAATGAAATGAGCATCGAAGACTTGATGGATCTCGACCTTACCTATGCACCG
This sequence comes from Guptibacillus hwajinpoensis, assembly GCA_016841765.1. Lineage (GTDB taxonomy): Bacteria > Bacillota > Bacilli > Bacillales > Bacillaceae_O > Bacillus_BL. The sequence goes on along the minus strand of JAENYN010000004.1, from coordinate 7,035 downwards.
CCGTTCAACAGTGTATGGGATCCGGTCCAGCAGGCAGCACGAAAAGCGAAATAAGAACAAAAGCGGAGGGCGACCGCTTAGCGGCGTACGCATAAGCGGGGGTATCCGCAGGAAGGTGCTTTCTCCTTCTGGAGGACGATAGCCGCTGACGCCTGGAGCTGGTTGACTCCCTTCTCGCTTTTTTATCGACAATACCAACATTTTATAATTTCCTTAACAACGAAAAAGATGCCTCTCCATTGCAGAGAGGCATCTTTTTTTCATAAGGCGAAGCTGCAACACCCAACAGCTGCTGTTCCAGCCCGTTTTTCCAAACTCCGCTAGTCGACCTTCAAATTAATGTTATAGCGCGGCATCACACCGGTCAGGCGATCTTCCAATTCATCTTTCAGCCTGCGGCGTTCGTCTTTCGGGAAATCCCGTTTGAATGTAGCGTTCACAAAGGCATCGTCACCGACAATACTGATGCTTCCAGGCTTGAATTCATCCATCCGTTCAACGACACCACGAAGCATCGCCTGGTCTTTACCCCTATTTTTTCCGCCTGATTGTTCACCGCCTCCAATATCAAGGAAGTTTGGATTTTGATCTGTATCTGTTGTTCGTTCTGTCAAATCGTAGTCATTGTATCCGTGCAGATCGGCCTTCTCTTTTTCGGCATTCATTTTTTCATAGGGATCGTCTTCATACATGGCGGCATCCGGCGGTTGAACCGGTGAGCAGGCAGTAACAGCAGCAAGTACAGCTGACACGGCCAGGCTTTTTATGCATAAATGGTTCATAAAAGTCACCTCCGAGTCTATTTCAGAGGTAGTGTGCCCACTGGCCGGCCAGGAAATTCACGTTATCAGAATCCCGCGCTCCCTTCCGATGAAGACGCACAAAAGCCTGCCGTTCTTAGCGGCAGGCTTCCTATCATGACCTTGCTGTATTTTCCTTTTTGAGCTGATCTGAAATCTTCGGCTTATTCGGCACGTCATGACAATGGCGGCAGCGCGGCTCATATGATTCCGATGCCCCCACGAGAATGATCGGATCGTCATAGGAAGCGGGGTCGCCGTCGATCAGGCGCTGCGTCCTGCTTGCCGGTGAGCCGCACACGAGGCAAATCGCCTGCAGCTTGGTGACCGATTCCGCCAGCGACATGAGGGCCGGCATCGTTCCGAACGGCTCGCCGCGGAAATCCTGGTCAAGGCCGGCGGCAAGGACACGGTATCCGCGTTCAGCCAGTTCTTCAACGACATCGACAATTTCTTCATCAAAAAATTGGACTTCGTCGATGCCGACGACATCCGTTTCAGGAAGCACATTATCCAGAATATCGCGTGAAGCGGCCAGGGGCTCCGCTATGACGGATGTTCCGTTATGTGAAACAACCGCTTCTTCGCTGTAACGGTTATCAAGGGCAGGCTTGAATACCTGGACCTTCAATTTACCGTACTGGGCCCTTCTGACCCGGCGAATCAGCTCCTCCGACTTTCCCGAGAACATGCTCCCGCAAATAATTTCAACCCATCCGCTTTGTTTCATGACATACATGGACGGCCTCTCCCTTCCTTGTTCCGCGCGCTGCAGCCACATCTTGCAGCGTCATCGGCGGACAAATCCACCTTTATATTTTCATCGTATGTTCAGCAAAAAGATATGTAACTTCTCCTAATTATAGGGGATAAACACGTAAAAAAACAGGCAAGAATATGAAAACTTGCCTGTTTCCCAAGATCAATATAATATTCATTCAGCCGGCAATGCGGCTTTTGGAACGAACGATTACTTGAGGTTGTATTTTTTTCTGAAACGGTCTACACGGCCGCCTGCATCAGCAAACTTCTGGCGTCCAGTATAGAAAGGATGGCACTCGGAACAAACTTCGACACGGATATCTTCTTTTACAGATCCTGTTTCGAATTCGTTACCGCAAGAGCACTTAACCTTCGCTGTGTTGTATTTAGGCTGGATTTCAGTTTTCATGCCTTACATCTCCTTCCGCCCTGAATCTCTTTGGAAACAGAGTTTAGTATATATTCCCAGAGTGCAGTCACTTCAAGGTGTCCCTTTACAAGCCGCACATCTTTTGAATCAATGCTGGCATGCCGGTAAGCAGCTGTCTGCCAGGCGGCATTTCTAACCACACAAATGAAATTATAACAGGATGTAAGATGTTTTGCAACACCACGGATGAATTTATCCTTTCGCCCGTTTTACCCCGTTGTTCATTTCCTGTGACATTATCTCAAAAAATTCTTCGTTCGTTTTCGTCTGCCGCAGCCTCTTCATGAAGCGTTCCACAAAGTCAGGCGCATCTGACATCGACTTGCGGATGGCCCATAACTTGTCGAGGTGATCCTTCGGAATAAGAAGCTCTTCTTTCCGCGTGCCGGAACGGCGAATGTCGATGGCCGGGAAGATTCTTCGTTCGGCAAGGGAACGGTCCAGATGAAGCTCCATATTGCCGGTTCCTTTGAACTCCTCATAAATGACATCATCCATGCGCGAGCCGGTGTCCACCAGTGCGGTCGCAAGGATGGTGAGGCTGCCGCCTTCTTCAATATTCCTTGCCGCACCGAAAAACCGCTTCGGGCGGTGGAAGGCTGCCGGGTCGATACCGCCGGACAGAGTACGTCCGCTCGGCGGAATGACGAGGTTGTAAGCCCTGGCCAGACGTGTGATGCTGTCCATCAGAATGATGACATCCTTTTTATGTTCGACAAGGCGCATGGCCCGTTCAAGGACAAGCTCGGACACTTTGATATGGTTTTCCGGCACTTCGTCAAACGTCGAGCTGACAACATCACCGTCAACCGAACGCTCGATGTCCGTCACTTCTTCCGGGCGCTCATCGACGAGAAGCATGATCAGCTCCGCTTCCGGGTGATTGGTTGTGATGGCGTTGGCGATTTCTTTTAAAAGCATCGTCTTCCCTGCTTTCGGCGGGGCCACAATCAAGCCGCGCTGGCCGAATCCGACCGGTGCGATCAAATCCATGATCCTGGTGGAAAGCCTATTTGGAGCGGTTTCCAGACTTATATGCCGGTCAGGGTATAGCGGCGTCAGCGCCGGGAAATGGACACGTTCTTTCGCCGTTTCCGGGTCTTCCCCATTTACGGCTTCGACATGGAGAAGGCCGTAATAACGCTCGTTTTCCTTCGGCGGCCGTACTTTTCCGGATACTTTATCACCATTTCTGAGGTCAAATCGGCGGATCTGCGAAGCGGAAATATAAATATCCTCGGCACTTGGAGAATAGTTGATAGGGCGCAGGAAACCGAATCCTTCCGACTGGATGATTTCGAGGACGCCTTCCATGAAAAGCAGGCCGTCTTTTTCCGCCTGTGCTTTCAAGATGGAAAAGATCAGTTCCCGTTTTGTCAGTTTACTGTAATACGAAATCTTATAATTGCGGGCAAGTTCATATAAGTCTTTCAAGTTTTTTTCTTCAAGATTGGAAATCGTTAAAATCATTATGACACCACACTTTTTCTTTTTAGCTTTTTTTCTTGCATCTTTTTGCGTGTTCTGAAAGGTAACGTTTTTTGCCGGGCCGGGTCTTCTGCGGCACTCCTCGGGGTCTTGCCCTTTCCCCGCTGATTCACATACCCGGTCCGTTTTGATCACAAAAATAACGAACCCTTACCAAAGAACCTGATTTGAAATCTGCATTGGCACTTCGTGAAAAGACAACTGGAAGGCTTTTTGAGTCTGTCTGTACATGTTGCACAACACACTCATAGAAGAGAATAGGAAAGAAGAAATTCTCCGAAGCAGTTGGTTGGCAGTACTTCTTATTTTTCCCTTTATACGTCTCTTTATACTACTCTATCAACTTAAACGCAACGGGTTTTTTTGAGATTGCACTTTTTTCTGGAATAAATTAGGGAAGATGTCCCATCACTTATTTTAAAAAACACTGAAACAAAGGAAGCGGCGAACGCATGAAAAGGTCCGCCGCGCTGTTCAATGATTTATGGCTTAATGACAAGGTTCGGTTTTTTCGCAAGGCTGTGCTGCCCGTCAATAAACCTGACCGTTCCCGATTTCGCCCTCATGACAACAGACTGGGTCGTCCCGTTGCTGCCTTTGAACTGGACCCCTTTCAGCAATTCGCCGTCGGTTACGCCTGTTGCGGCAAAAATTGCATCATCGCCGCCTACGAGGTCTTCCATCATGAGAACTTTGTTTATATCGTCGATTCCCATCTTTTTGCACCGTACAAGCTCTTCCTCATTTTGAGGGACAAGCTTGCCCTGGATTTCCCCGCCAAGGCATTTCAATGCCACAGCTGCAAGGACGCCTTCAGGTGCGCCGCCTGTTCCGAACAGGATGTCGACACCGGTCGTGTCAAACGCTGTGTTGATCGCTCCGGCCACATCGCCGTCCTGGATCAGTTTGATGCGGGCTCCGGCTTCCCTGATTTCCTGGATGATGCCGGCATGGCGCTCACGGTTAAGAACGGTGGCGACGACGTCTTCCACATTTTTGTTCTTGGCTTTGGCAACGGCCTTCAGGTTATCCAGCACAGATGCATTGATGTCGACCTTGCCGACGGCTTCAGGGCCGACTGCAATTTTTTCCATGTACATATCCGGTGCATGCAAAAGATCGCCATGGTCGGCAACAGCCAGCACGGCAAGTGCATTCCAGCCTCCGGAAGCGACGATATTGGTGCCTTCAAGCGGATCGACAGCCACGTCGACACGCGGTCCATATCCGGTCCCGAGCTTTTCACCGATATAAAGCATCGGCGCCTCATCCATTTCACCTTCACCGATCACGACCGTCCCTTTCATCGGCACGGTGTCAAAAACATCCCGCATCGCGGACGTCGCAGCATCATCGGCTTCTTCCTTCTTGCCGCGTCCCATCCAGCGGGCAGATGCAAGCGCAGCCGCTTCAGTGACACGGACCAATTCCATTGACAGACTTCTTTCCATTGTTGTTCCTCCCCCGGCTCTTATACTATAAATGAAATTCAAAACGTTTTGTATGCGTTTGCTTTGCCTGGTAAAAACAAAGGGAAACACCTTAAATGCCGGGCATTGCGTCAGGCTGTTCCCCTCTCTAACAGCGAGTATCTTACCAATTTAACGGTAATCGTTTTCGGGAAATAATGCAACCATTAAGAGCTCTGCAGCTGCTCAATTTCCTTTTCGGTCATCTTTTCGCGCCAAATCACGGCACCTACGCCCTTGAGCTTTTCAACCAGGTTTTCATATCCGCGGTCAATATGATCCAGGCCGGTGACTTCCGTGATGCCGTCTGCCATCAAGCCGGCCACAACCAGGGCGGCTCCTGCGCGTAAATCGCTCGCTTTCACTTTCGCCCCCTGAAGCTGGACAGGTCCGTTCACAATGGCGGCATTCCCTTCAACTTTTATGTTTGCGTTCATGCGCCGCAGTTCATCAATATGCTTGAAGCGGGCACCGTAAATCGTATCCGTCACAATGCCTGTCCCTGAAGCGGATGTCAGCAGGGCTGTGAACGGCTGCTGCAGGTCGGTCGCAAAACCCGGGTAGACAAGCGTTTTGATATCAACCGTTTTCAGGTTGCGGGCCCTTGAAATAAGGGCCTGTTCATCATTCGTTTCAATTTTGATACCCATTTCCCGCAACTTGGCGGTCAGGGATTCAAGGTGCTGCGGGATGATGTTATCAACGATGACATCCTGCCCGGCAGCGGCCGCCATGATCATGAACGTGCCGGCTTCGATCCGGTCTGGGATGATTGTATGCCGGCACCCGTGGAGCTGGTCGACACCCTGTATGCGGATGACATCCGTTCCGGCTCCTTTGATTTTTGCACCCATGCTTGTCAGCAATGTGGCCACGTCAATGATTTCAGGTTCTTTGGCAGCATTCTCGATTGTTGTCTGCCCTTTGGCACGCACTGCGGCCAGCATGATATTGATCGTCGCACCGACGCTGACGACATCAAGGTAAATGCGGGCACCGCGCAGTTCCTCAGCACGGAGATAGACCGCCCCTTGCTCATTTGTCACCTGGGCGCCAAGCGCTTCAAATCCTTTAATATGCTGGTCAATCGGCCGCGGGCCGAGATGGCAGCCGCCAGGAAGGCCGATAACCGCCTTTTTGAACCGGCCAAGCATCGCACCCATCAAGTAATAAGAAGCACGCAGCTTTTTCACCTTGCCGTTCGGAAGCGGCATTGCGACCATTTCCGCCGGATCCACTCTGATTTCATTCTCATTGACATCCACCTTGCCGCCGATCTCCTGAAGCAGCGAGCTCAGCGTGTGAACATCCGATATGTTTGGAAGCCCTTCTATTGTTACCGGTGACTCTGCGAGAATGGCAGCCGGTATCAAGGCTACGGCACTGTTTTTCGCTCCGCTGACTTTTATCTTTCCGGTCAGTGTTCGTCCGCCTTCAATTTTAAGCTTTTCCATCATGATCTCCCTTCCAGTACTTGCATTGTGTGAAGCCGTCTCCATCCTCAACGCCTTTCGGAAGCAGCACTGCACGCCTCCTTATGTACTAAAACAGTTGAAATGTAAGTCTCCATCCCACCGGCAGGCTGCATTGCGAAAGCTCCAGGATTGCCCCATTGCGCCGTTGATTACAGCTTCCTCAGCCAGTGTGGATTTAATCTATTACCTACTAGTTTACACGAATTTTACGTTTTCATGTGCATTATTTTCCACTTTTGAGGGACAACCTTCCGAGTCTCTTCCCGGGATGTTTATTCCTGCAGAGAGAATTGCCCCTTATCCATTCTTTTTTCCCATTTTTGGTTCGGGAAAAACTTTGCGGATGGAACTTTTAGCATGTGAAGAGGAAAAATGTGGTTGTGCGGCAGGGATTGGCTGTAAAAAAATAGTCCATGGTCGAAACTTGATTACCAGCAGACGAACCATTTATCTTACTTGCTGTCCCTGGCTGAAGAGGCTGAGATTTTCAGAAAAAGAAAGACTTCTAGGCGAAACCTGGTTATTGTATTTTGAAACGGGGAGTTGATTTCCGTTCCAGGGGCTCGCTTTCCGCGGGGCGGGCGCTGAGCCTCCCTCACGAAAATGATAGG
>JAENYN010000003.1 GCA_016841765.1 Guptibacillus hwajinpoensis | reverse complement strand
CTAGTTTCGTTCATGATAACTCGGCTTCGCCTGCGGGGTCTCAGCCTTTCCTCTACTTCCCGTTGGAGTCGAGTGTCTTCCGCTCCATTCCACTAAGTTTTAAAAAATAGTTTGCAAAATCAAAAGTTTGTTAAAGAAAGTAAATAAAGACCCGAACGGTCAGGTAAAAATTCGTTGGAAACTTACCTAATCGTTCGGGTTTATCATTGTCTGAAATACTTATGTCCCAGCCTATTTTTTCTCTTTTTCTTTTTTCACGATTTCACCGCACGCCACCCGCTCACCGGAATTTCCGGCCGGGTCGGTCATGCCGTCATCTGCATTTTCCGTAATGACAATGGATGTGCCATCCCCCCGAAGCAGTGAATCCGGTTTGTTCTCTTCGAGTGTCACATTTTCATCGGTAAGTTCCACATCAATCTTGCCTTCTTCATCCGCCTCTATGTTTTGCAAGTCTCCAGCATGCGGACCGTCGGTATTCATCAGGCCATGTTCCTTATCCTCAGGATTGAAATGGGGACCGGCCGATTTGAAATCAGGCCCTTCACATTCGGCATTTTCATGAATATGAATGCCATGCGGTCCCGGCTCAAGCCCGGAAACATCCAATTTGATCTTTACTCCTTTACTTTGCGGCTGGATTTCAGCCGTTCCGATTGTATCTCCCACATCGTTATAAAGATCAACATTCACCGGTTTGGGTGTCGATTCCGAACAGGCCGAGGCTATTAACAATAAGAAAAAACTGAGTATGCCCGCCACTTTTTTCACACACTGCCCCTCCTCTTCTGTTTCTTTCCTCATTGTTGACAGAAGGGGTGGGTTTTAAACAGCTTTGGGGTATGAGCGAAGAAGGTGCCTGACCCCCGGTGCTTTAACGCACCGGGGGTCAGGCACCCGCAAGCATTTATTTCTTTCTCGCCACAATAAAAAATCGATGGGCATGGCATTCAAAATAACCGGTCCGTTCAATGATCGTGTGAATTTCTTCAAGCTGCGGAAGGTAGGCCTCCACCGAAAAATCAGGGATTTGCCATGGGATCGCCTTCAAATAGTAGACAAGCGCGCCAACATCGTAAAACCGTTCGGCGGGATATGCCTCCTGGGACTGGAGGATATCAAACCCATTCAGCTTAAGCTCTTCAACCGCATATTTCTTATTCCAAAAACCGTATCCGAAGTTCTCCTGGACCCCGAGCATCCGGTTGATTTCCAGATTGTCTTTGCCCCCGACCTGCTGGGTGACAAACAACCCGCCAGGTTTCAATATCCTGAACAGCTCTTCCGGATGATAGGATTCGTGCCTGTTTATGATAAGGTCAAAGCGCCTGTCTTCAAACGGGAGATGCTCATCCTGGTCAATCGCATGGACATGGACGCCCAGCGGTTCCAGCTGTGCGGCAGCTTCCGGCACATTCGGGGCATATCCTTCAGTGGCGTGTGTATCAGGAGGCAGCGGCTGCATCATTGACAGGAACTCGCCTCCGCCTGTCCCCATATCAAGCATCGACTGGGCTTCTCTGATCAACGGCAGGATTTTGCTTGCATAACTCCAGGGAAGCAACTCGCTATCCATGCGCCCTGTCTTACCTACATATTCGAAATTCCAGCCCGCAAACGGCTTTTCCGCTTCTGAAAGCAGCCAGGTATAAAAAGAACCTGTTTCCATATGACTCCCTCCATCAAAAAACATTCCTCTCTCACTATATTCACTTTCTGTACCGACTTGCTTATTTCCTTTAACAGGAAGTTGAAAAACCAGCAGCCGGTCACATGGTCAATCTGCATAATCAAATTTTTATATGGATTGTTTCGATAACTGGTCTGTGAAAGTAGGGCTGTATAGAGATGAGGATATGAATCAGGGATATAGGCTAATCAGGTTCACTTACTTTCCATTACAGCAAAATAATTTTCTTCATTATCCGCAAAGTTAAACACTCTGCCGGAAGGCATGGTCATAATTTCCCCAACCGTGATGCTTTTGCTTGATAAATCATCATGCAATTTATCGAGGTCTTTTGTGAAAAACATTAAGGAAGGTGTGTCAAGGTTCAAATCAGGTGACAGTTCAGCGATTAATTGCTTATTGTGAAGCACGATGCTTGTTTCCGCTTCTTCAGACGGAGCAATTTCAATCCACCTCATCCTCCCGCCGTCGTTATGATCAGAAATGACACGAAACCCTGCTTTTTCGGTCCAAAACGCGATTGCCTCGTCCTGGTTATTGACATACAGCATAATTTGGCCAACTCTGTTAATCACAACATCCCCTCCACAAATGTTTGATTTCTATGTAAGTTCTCCATTAGCAGGAAAAATCCTATATAAAACCCTGATAAAGTTGCCGTTATTCAACCTCAAGATAAAAATCAGCTACTAAATCCTCATTCACTATGCTTTCTACATTCATGATGCGTACCTGTACCAATCCTTTCTCCTCGAATGAATAGGGTGAAGCTTTGTAAATGCCTAGAATTTGATGTTTCTCTTCCAGAGAGGCTTCAGCTGCATGTTCCACGGGAGACAATTCGGTTTCCCACATCTCTTCTTTACCGGAAGGGTAGCGGACAACTACTTGTGTATGCTCCAGGTCCAGTTCCTTCCACGAAACAAAATAAATCTCTGTTTCTGCGTCTTTCTTAATTTTCGTATTTGAATAGTACCCGAATTCACCGATATCCCCATATACAGTTGGATTTTCTCCTGCTACTTGAATAGCCAGCGAAGGGGGTTCTTCCGTCAATTCATCATAAATGCCGTATGAGAAAAAGGCGGCCGAAATCACAGATAACGAGATGATAATTTTCTTGAACATCGCTTTCTTGAAACTGTTCATCATTTCCGAATTAGGCGTGAATTTATTTGCGAATGCCAGGATTAAGATAAGCGTAAGAACTGCAATACCGAAAACTATGAATATCATATTTTTCACTCCCCTTCTTTTAACTTACGGTCATGTTTGGTATTAGTTTCATATTTTACATAATTTAGTTAACACTTCTCGTGATTTTACTGGAGATACAAATTCTCATCTTCCCAGACAAATGGAAAGATCGAATTTCGAGGGGATACGTTGACATGGTGATTAAAGGGGAGTTAGTACAAGATTTTATCCTATGATAAACTTAGATTGTTTAAGCTGACGATATAAACATTGTTCCTTCTTTAAATGAACGGAACTTGCTTGCACAACATTATAAAGGGGGAGAAGAGTGAAGAAAGCACTTCTGGTTATAGACGTTCAAAGCGGAATGTTCCAAGAAGGTAATGTTGTAAATGATGGGAATAGACTGCTTCAAAATGTAAAAGATCTAATCAACCAAGCCCGCTCTACTGAGACGCCAATTTTTTATATACAGCATAATGCACCAGCTGGTAAACCTTTAGAGTATGGCACAAAGGGTTGGGAGATTCATTCTGAAGTTGCTCCAAACTCTCAAGATGTAATCATTCAAAAAACGACCCCCGATTCATTTTATAGCACTCCTTTAGATGAGGAACTGAAAAAACAGGGGATTGAACATTTAATAATCGCAGGAATTCAAACAGAGGCGTGCGTGGACACAACTTGCAGAAGAGCTTTTAGTATGGATTATAAGGTCACTTTAGTTTCAGATGCACACAGCACCTGGGACTCACAGGACATTACGGCCGAGCAAATCATAAACCATCATAACGGTGTACTACGTTGGTTTGCCGATGTTTACCCAGGTAAAGATATTACGTTTTCTTGACCTCCCTGGATTCAGTATAAAAAATGCCTGGATATATAACTTATCCAGGCACTTTCAAGTTCTTTTTTAACTAGCACACCTATTAGATAATACTTAATAATGACCATTTAGAACTTCTATCATCTTTCTTTTAGTGTTAGATAACCTGACTTCATGTGCTGAAACTTGTTCTGCTTCATCTTCGGAATAAAACTCTGCAAAATTTTGCCCTTCATATCTTGGAACAATGTGCATATGGAAATGGGTCAACTCATCAAATTTGCCGCCATTCTGGCATATCGTAATTCCATCTGGGGTAAATAATTCTTTAATTCCCTTTGAGATAATTTTAACTGCTTTCATTAGTGAATTTGCAGTATTCTCATCAAGTTCATCAAAGTACCTTACATGATTTTTGGGCATTATCAAAACATGCCCCTCGTTATAGGGGTTATGGTCCAAGAAACAGCAAACATAGGTATCCTCAAAAACCACGTATACAGGTTCCCGTTTATTAGCTAAATTACAACCTAAACATTCCACTTTTTTAACACAACCTTGATTTTATTTCTGTCTTAATTCGAACCACTTGTTTTTTTAACATCATAAAAATTATTGTTCGTTTCGATATGCTGAATGATGACACTGACAATATCAGATACAGGCAATGTACCATCTACAACCAGGTCGGAGTTTGGCTTTATCGTGTTTAACATATCGAGATAGCCCTGTCTTCCTTTTTGAATATAATTATTAAGATCGACTATTATGTCCTCGACAGAACCATTTTTAAAGTCTCTGGTTATTCTCCGTGCCATAGCAATATCCAATGGTGTATCAATAAACACGGTAAAATCTATTAATTCGCTTGTTTTACTATGCAGATAGGCAAATGGGTAATCCAAAATGATGTAATCCAGGGGTTCCATAAGCAGCTTTTTTATATCGCTAATAAGCGGAGATAGGTTCCATTCATCTGGATTACTGCCATGATCAATCCATTCTATCATGTCTTCCGGGCCATCAAAATTGTATTCATCAAAAAATAGTATTTTAGAATTTTTTAACTTCCCGTTCACATTAGACGTTATTGTGGTTTTCCCACCACCAGAAACAGCAGCAATGGCAATCACAATCGGAGGCTTGCCTCTTTTCATAAACATCTCCATTTCCTCTGTTCCATTATATATTGGCTCTATTAAAGTTCAGTACTGTTAATCAGAAGCAAAATATTTATCCCATAAATGGAAATTAATTTTTTGTATTTTTGACTTAGCCAACTTACGAACCCTTTATCGGAATAGAAACCGCAAAAATGAAGCAGGTCATTCTGGAGATTGCTCGTTCCTTTCCGCTGCAGGCATTCGCTTTCCGCGGGGCGACCGGGAAGCCTCCTCAGCGCTACTCGCGCCTGCGGGGTCTTCCCTGTTCGCTAGTCCCGCAGGAGTCTCATGCCTTCCACTCCAATCCACTCAGTGGAAAACAAAGTTTGCAAATAAGGATCAATGTTTATGTTGTTAACATAAAAAATCTAAGCGTATCAATGGCTTCCATTTTTATTTTTTCTCTGTTTGACGAATGATCCACAACAAACTTAAACAGAACCAATGATTATTCACTTTTTCACCTTTCAACTATCACTTCGCTAAAAAGCAAAATAAACCTTTCTTCCACAAAAAAAGCTGTCGTATTGACAACTCTAATTCCTTCCTTAACCAAAAATAATGGAAGGTCCCTCCGTCCGTTGGTTGGTTCTTTAGGGATCGGAGCGTCACTTATCATTTAATCCCTTCCTATCAAGAATGTGCTGCATATACTTTTCAATCCTTGACTCGCGGGTTTTCGGTCTTTTGGGTTTAGAAAAATAAAGGATATATGCTCTTTGCCGACCCGGCGTCAATGAGTTAAAAGCAGTTTTCAATGCAGGGTTTTCATCAAATTTATTTTGGAGTTCTAGGGGAATTTCTGCATCCTTTTTAAACTCCACTTCCAAACCGGCTTTTTCAACTTCAATGGCTTCGTTAATATAGTCTATCAAGATGGTTTGCATTTCATCTATTTGTTGCACATTGGCAAACCGAATCTGCCGGCTCGCCTGTACGTTCTCCGTTTGTTGAATGAGAATGTCATGAACATCCTTTAATAACACACCTTTGAAAAACAAAATCGCACAGTATTCTTTAAAACCATGTATTAAAGCGATGTTTTTATTCTGAAACGTGTAACAGGGAACGCCCCACCTCAATTCCTCGGCCAGCTGGCAGTCAAGAAGGATCGTTCTCAATTTCTCAAATTCTTCCCGCCACTTTTTTTCTCTCGTTAAAAATTCATCAACTTTAGGGTTCATTTTGCTGTTTGTCATCAAAGAACACCTCTTTTCTTTTTTCAAATTCCTTCTGTTCCTTTTTTGAACACGAATAAGAACCGGCGATTCCTTACCTGGAATCGACCGGTTCCTTTTTCACCCTGTCAGGCGCCCTATGAATCGCTTCCTGTTTCAGCGCTTCTACCGCTTCAAGAATCCCTTCATTAAAAGAGGGATGGGCGTAAAGAGGGAATCGGAAATCCTCCTCCCGTGCTGCCATCTCGAGGCCGAGTGTGCCTGCTGCCAGCATCTCGACAGCTGCCGGGCCGACTGCATGGAATCCTATGATGGCATCTGTTTCCGGATCACTGATCATTTTTACAAATCCGCCGGTCTCTCCGTTGATAGCAGCGTATCCGTTGCCCGCCATGGAAAACTGGCCGATTCTCGGATTGCTGTAATGCTTCCGTGCTTCTTCTTCCGTCATGCCTGCGGATACTGCCGGCGGAATGGCGTGAATGACTTCAGGCATTAATGTAAGGTCCACTTCCGGCTTGCGGCCCGCCATAGCTTCTGCAGCCGCTTTCCCCTGCTTAATCGCTTTTACAGCCAGGGCCGGGCCGGCTGTTATATCACCGGCCGCAAAAATGGATGATACTGAGGTGCGTGCTTCATGGTCGGTATCGAGCAGGCCTTCTTCCGTCTGGCGTAATCCAAGGCGGTTCAGCCCGAGTTTTTCCAGATCTGCATGGCGTGCCGTTTCGGTACAAAAATGGCTGCCAGCGATCTTATGAACACCGTCACCTGCCCTGTACTTGACTTCGGCATGTCCCTCAAAGGCGGATACCTGTTTTATTTGGGCGCCTTTGATCAGTTTTACCTTCTGCTTTTTCAAATTCCGTTCAAGCTCCCTGCTGATGGATGAATCATAAGGAAGCCTTTCGTCGGGATGCAGGAGGGTGACTTTTGCGCCTGCCGCCCTGAAGCTGAAAGCTGTTTCCAGCGCTTGATAACCACTGCCGGCAACAATAAGGTATTCAGGCACTTCAACCATCCGATACACCTGGCGCATGCTGAGGATGCGCTCGCCATCAAGCGGCACTGCTTCCGGCATACGATCTTCCGCACCGGCTGCAACAAGGGCATGCTTGAAGCGGAACACCTCAAATTTCATGCCGCTTTCAACGCCTATCCGGTCTTCCGATAAAAAGGAAGCTTTTCCGTTGATCACTTCAATTTTATTTGCCTGACACAGCCCTTCCACACCTTTTCTCAGGCGGCTGATTACTTTTTCCTTGTACGCCTGCAATCGGTCGAGGTCGATACCGCTGCCCGTCATCTCCAGCCCGATTTCCTGAAGGTGCTTTTTTTCACTGGCTTTTTGGGCAGCATGGGCAAACACTTTGGAAGGGATGCAGCCTTCGTTGAGGCACAGGCCGCCAAGCTGGTTTTTCTCGATCAATGTCACTTCAAGGCCGAGCTGGGCCGCCCTGATGGCTGCGGTATATCCTGCCGGCCCGCCGCCGATGATGACAACCTCTTTTTCCTCGGCGATTTCGCCAACGACCATTTATACCATCTCCAGCATCATTAGATTCGGGTGCTCAATCAGTTCCACGAGCCGGTTGGTGAAGGCTACCGCGGCTGCCCCGTCTGCAACACGGTGATCGAAACTCATGGATACGTTCATCATGGAACGGATGACAATTTCATCGCTGTCGTTCACAACCGGCCGCCGTTTCGTTTTATGGAAAGCCGCCAGGCCTGTTTCAGGATAGTTGATGATCGGTGTTGCTCCGGTTGAGCCTGTCTGGCCCACGTTGCTGATTGTGAATGTGCTGCCTGTCATTTCAGACATGCTCAGTTTGTTATTCCGGGCTTTTTCCACCAGTGATTTCAGTTCCGTATGGATGGCGGACAGCGATTTGCGGTCTGCATGTTTGATAACCGGCACAATCAAGCCTTCTTCCGTGTCTACCGCAACCCCGATATGGTATTGGTTTTCAAGGATGATCTGCTCATGCTCTTCATCGAGTCTGGCATTGAAAACAGGGAAATCTTTTAAAGCAATGGCCGCTGCCTTTACGAACACCGCCGTCATCGAAATTTTTTTGCCGTGTTTTTTCCATTCTTCCCGCAGCGCCTGGATATCCGTGACGTCCGCTTCTTCAAAATTGGTCACATGCGGGATTGTGTAGAGCGATTTTGCCATCTTCCGGGCGATTTGCTTGCGGCGGCCCCTGAATGGGATGGCCTGCTGCTCCTGAGCTTTCCGTTCCTCCACGACCATATTGAGCGTTTCGGTTTCCGGTTTTTCAGCGGGTGATGGGACGTTTTCATTTTCTGCCGACTTTTCTTGTGGAACAGGTTCTTCAGAAGCAGCGCCGACTGTTTCCTTTCCGGCATGGTCTGCGATCCAGCGGTATACGTCATCATCGGTCACTCTTCCGCCGGGTCCCGTCCCTTCCACTTTTTCAATGTCGATGCCGTTGTCACGGGCAATTTTCCTAGTGAACGGTGCGGCCAGAACACGGCGGCCTGATTGGCTCCGTTTGATGCTCACTGTCATGTGCCTGGTTTTCCCCTGGCCGGCCTCCCGCTTTTCTGCTGCGGGTTTCTCCGCCACTCCCGTATCAAGGATCAGTAAAGGCGTTCCCACTTTCACGGTACTTTGCGGCTCGATTAAAATATCATGTATTTTACCGGCTGCAGGTGCAGGGATTTCTGCCGTCATCTTGTCTGTCTGGATCTCAAGAAGGGGCTGGTCGGCGGCGACTTCATCGCCGACCTTTACGAAATAGCTGATCACTTCGCCTTCCGTCATCCCTTCACCAATGTCGGTTAATTTTACTTCAACCATCTTTCTCCCCCTTTCCTAAAAGTCCATTGTTTTCAGCACCGCCTGCTTGATGCGCTTTTTGTCCGGGAGATAATGATCTTCGAGAGCATAAACCGGGACAGGGACATCGAAGCCTGCAACTCTGGCAATCGGCGCTTTCAAATATAGAAATGAGGTATCATTGATCAGCGAGATGAGTTCTGCGCCTACACCGCCTGTCAGCTGAGCTTCATGGACGATGACGGCCCGGCCTGTTTTTTGCACGGATTCGGCAATCGTCTCCCTATCAAGCGGATAGAGGGTGCGCAAGTCAATGATTTCACATTTGATGCCTTCTTCCTTCAGTTCGGCCGCGGCCTTTTCCGCAAGCGGGATCATGGCTCCCCATGCAAAAATCGTGATGTCCTCTCCTTCAAGCACGCGGCTGGCCTTCCCGATTTCAACCGTGTACTTCCCTTCCGGCACCTCGATGCGTCCGGCCCGGTAGCTTTTCATCGGTTCGAGAAACAGGATCGGATCTTCATCTTCTATGCTGGATATCAAGAGCCCCTTTGCATCATACGGGTTGGAAGGACAGACGACTTTAATCCCCGGCATGTGGGTGAATAAGGCTTCGACACTGTCTGAATGGATTTCCGGGGCCCGCACCCCTGCTCCATATGGGGCCCGGATGACCATCGGCATGGTGAAATGGCCAAGTGTCCTTGAGCGCATGCGGCTGACATGGGTCGCGACCTGTTCGAAAGCAGGATAAATGAAACCAAGAAACTGCATTTCGACGACAGGACGGAAACCGGCAGCCGCCAGCCCGACCGATGTCCCGACGATGCCTGATTCACTGAGCGGCGTATCAATGACCCGGTCGGCACCGAATTTTTCCATCAGCCCGTCCGTCGCCCGGAAAACCCCGCCGTTTTTGCCGACATCTTCACCGAGCAGCAGGACTTCATCACGCTCAGCAAGCATAACCTCAAGGGCATCGGTGACAGCCTGCACCATTGTCAGCTTTTTCGTTCCAACTGCGGCTTTCATAGGACCTCCCCTTTCCGCAATGCCGTGTACTCTTCCTTTTGCTGCTCGACTGTCCAGGTCATCCGGTTAAAGACATGATCGAACATAAGGGCCGGGTCTGCTTCCGGCACAGCTTCCACTTCGGAAACTGCCAATTCGATTTCAGCGGCAATCTCATCTTGCACATGTACGGCCCAGTCATCATCCCACCAGCCGTTATTTTTCATAAGCCGCTCGATGCGCAACAGCGGATCTGCTGCCCCCCGGCGTTCCTCGCTTTCCGTCTGATCTCTGTATTTTGTCGGGTCATCCGTCGTCGTATGGGCGCCGTAACGCCAGGTCACCGCTTCGATCAGCGTCGGTTCCCCTGTTTTGCGGGCCCGTTCCAGCGCCTCTTCTGTCACTGCATTGACGGCAAATACGTCATTTCCATCGACACGAACACCTGGTATGTCGTATGCGACCGCTTTTTGGGCGATCGTTTTTGATTTCATTTGCTTTTTGATCGGCAGGGATATGGCATATCCGTTATTCTGGTTGAAGAAAACGACCGGCAAGTTGAAAACGCTTGCAAAATTAAGCGCTTCATGGAAGTCGCCTTCCGATGTCGCCCCGTCCCCGAAATAAGCGATCGAAGCATTATTCGATCCTCTCTTTTTCTCCGCCCATGCTGCACCGGCTGCATGCGGAAGCTGGGTGGCAATCGGAACACCCGGCGGGAAAATCTTCCGGTTCTGCGGCGGAACACATCCTTCCGGCCGGCCGCTCCAAAACAGCAAAACGGTTGCAAGCGGCTGGCCGAAAGTCATCATGGCGCCATGGTCCCTATAGGTCGGGAACATCCAGTCATCCGCCTGAAGCGCACTCGCACTTCCGACCTGGGCAGCTTCCTGTCCTTCAAAAGGGGCATATGTGCCAATGCGGCCCTGCCTCTGGAGGCTGACCGCTTTCCGGTCAAATGTCCTGAGGCGCAGCAGCTTGCTGTAAAAATCCCGGGCACGTTCTTTTGTCACTGAATCCTTATATGAATCATCCGTAATATTTCCCTGTCCATCGATAATCTGTTTCATTGGAAATTCGCTTTCCATCCTTTCACCTCTCTCTTAATCTTTCAATCTATACCCGCACCGCCCACTTCGGGCGTTTCAAATGGGTAAAGAAACTGTTCCGGCGGTTCCTTGAAGCCATGCGCCGTTCACAGTAACGGTTGGCGGCTTCCACGGTGGGAATCCCTTCCCGCGCCGCTTCCAGGTAGATTTCAAGCAGGGAGCCGTATATCGATTTCGTCTTTTGGAGGACGCGGTTTTTATTCGGGCCGTACAATTCATCGGACACCTGAATGAGGCCGCCACTGTTTGCAAGATAATCAGGCGCATAAAGAATGCCTTCCTCAGATAAAATCCTTCCATGTTCAAGGGTAAGAAGCTGATTATTGGCCGAACCGACGACCGCTTTCACCTTCAAACGATCAACCGTATCATCGTTAATGATTCCCCCGAAAGCACACGGCACAAAAATGTCAGCGTCCACCCCGTAAATTTCATCGCCATGCACGACGTTGACCGTACGGTTCAATTCCCTCGCTTTTGAAACAATCCGGTCGATGGCTTTTGTATTGATGTCAGTAACATACAGGTCCGCCCCTTCTTCAAGAAGCCGGTCGGCCACTTTGCCGCCAACTTTTCCGAGCCCCTGGATTGCATACGTTTTGCCGCTAAGTGAATTGTCGCCCCACAAAAATTCATTTGTCGCCTGGAGCGCATAAACAACACCCAGTGCTGTCGGCACGGAAGAATCGCCGCTGCCGCCGTATTCTTCAGGTACACCGACAATGCAGTTCGTCTCTTTGCAGGCATGAATGAAGTCTTCGGGATCGGTCCCCATATCGGTTCCGGTGTAAAACCGGCCGTTCAATGATTCGACGAACTGCCCGAAAGCTCGGAACAGTTCCGGGGATTTATCCTTTGTCGGGTCGCCGATGATGACGGCCTTGCCTCCCCCGAAGTCCACGTCTGCCGCAGCACATTTATACGTCATGCCTTTAGATAATCGCAGTACATCTTGCAGCGCTTCATCAACGCTTTTATAGGGACGCATCCTGCACCCGCCAAGAGCCGGGCCGAGTGTTGTGTTATGAATGGCAATAATGGCTTGCAGTCCGGTGTCGGGATCGTTGCAGAAAATAACCTGTTCATGTTCAGAAATCTTTTCGAACATCTCCAATATTTCCACCTCATTTTGCTGGTTTTCGATATCCATCTTTATTTTCACGTAAAAAAGAAGGGAAGATATGAATAAGCGCCGCTCATGAAACTCCCCTGTTATATGTTTATTTTTACCGTTGCTCGAATAGTAGTCTGCTAGCTTAAAAGAGCCCGGTCGCTCGCCATCTTTTCGCCCTTTATCCGCTGGAACTCAGTCAGCAGCTTTTCAACAGTGAGCTTTTGTTTTTCTTCTTCATTGAAGGAGAGGATGATTTGACCTTTATCCATCATGATCAGCCTGTTGCCAAGCTCAATGGCCTGCTGCATGTTATGGGTGACCATCAGTGTTGTCAGCTCGTACCTGGATACAATCTCTTTCGTCAGGCCGGTGATCAGCTCGGCCCGGGATGGGTCAAGAGCTGCCGTATGCTCGTCAAGAAGCAGGATATCCGGCTCGGTAAAGGTCGCCATCAGGAGAGACAGGGCCTGGCGCTCACCGCCTGATAAAAGGCCCACTTTCGCATTGAGCCGGCTTTCCAGCCCGAGGTGGAGCTGTTCCAGCACTTCTTTGAAGTAAGCCCTGCGTTTTTTCGTTACACCGGTGCGGAGCGTCCGCCGTTTATTACGTGAATAGGCCATCGCCAGGTTTTCTTCGATTGTCATCGACGGGGAAGTGCCGGCCATCGGGTCCTGAAACACCCTTCCGATCATCCGGGACCGCTGGTACTCAGGCAGGGTGGTGACATCCCTGTCATTGATGGCGACTGTTCCCATATCAGGTATAAGCACACCGGAAACGATATTCATCAGCGTCGACTTGCCGGCTCCATTGCTGCCGATGATCGTCACAAAGTCACCGGATTTCAACTCGAGATCCACATGATCAATCGCAATCTTTTCATCCGGCGTGCCTTCATTGAAAACCTTGTTGATCTGTTTAAGGTGCAGCAATTTTCCCACCCTCTTCTTCTGCAGATTCCATTGCGAGAAGCCGTTCTTCCTGGCGCTTCATTTTGCGTTTCTTATTTTTCCGGTCCTCAAGCAGCTTTGGCAGGACAAGCGCAATGATGACGATTGCAGCCGTTATCATCTTCATGTCACCTGTTTCCAGGAATTCTACCCGAAGTGCCATACTGACGACAATGCGGTATACGATTGCCCCGCCGATGACAGCAAGGGTCGTCCGGACAATCGTTTTTGTCCCGAACAGCGCTTCACCGATGATGACAGAGGCAAGTCCGATGATAATCATCCCGATTCCCATTCCGACATCCGCAAACGAGCCGTACTGGGCGATCAGGGCGCCGGAAAAGGCCACCAACGCATTGGAAATGCCAAGGCCCACGACAATCAGCCGGTCGGTGTTGGCCGATAAGCTGCGGATCATGCGCTGATTATCACCGGTCGCCCGCAATGCAAGCCCCACTTCGGTCAAGAGGAACCGGTCAAGGAGATGCTTGATGGCAAACGTGACAATAATCATGGATATCAGGACTGTCCACGTCCCCGGGGAAAACCGTTCCCATCCGGCTGCCGCCAGCAGGCCGTTCATGAACGCATCGATTCCGAGCTTCTCCCCCCAATCCGCTATTTTCGTGAAACCCGTTTCCTGGTTCAAAAGCGGAACATTCGGCCTTCCCATAATCCGCAGATTGATAGAATACAGGGCAATCATCATTAAAATCCCCGCCAAAAGGGAATTGATTTTTCCCTTCGTATGCAGCAGGCCAGTAAAGCAGCCGGCGATAAAGCCAGCCGCGGCAGCCAGTGATGTGGCGATGACAGGATTAGCCCCGCCGACAATCAGCGTGGCAGCAACCGCTGCCCCGGTAACAAAACTCCCATCAACCGTCAGATCAGGAAAATCAAGGACCCGGAATGACAAATACACGCCAAGCGCCATAATGGCATAAATGATACCCGACTCAACTGAACCGAACAGCGCGGTAAACATGGTGTCTCACCCTCTCAAATGTTTTAATCATCGTCTATTCAAGAAATTCTGCTTCACTAGACCACGCTTCTTTGATATCCACTCCCATTTCTTCCGCTGCCTGTTTGTTCATGACGAGCTTCAGGTTTTGCGGATATTGGGGAGGGATTTCACTGATCTCCTTCTCTCCATTCAATACCTGTGCAGCCATTTGGCCGGCTTCAAAGCCGATGTCATAATAATCGAAACCGTACGCGGCAAATGCTCCGCGCTTGACCGAATCAAGCTCCCCGGTGAACAGCGGCATATCATGTTCCGAAGCGACGTTTACAACCGATTCGATCGCCGACACGACGGTGTTATCGGTAATGATGTAAAAAACATCCGCCCTTCCAACGAGTGACTCAGCGGCCTGCTTCACTTCAGCTGTTGTGGAGACGGTCGCTTCCACGACTTCCATGCCGGTGCCTTCCATCGCTTTTTTGGCCAGTTTCACCTGTGAGACGGAGTTTTGTTCCCCGGAGTTGTAAATCATGCCCACCTTCTTAGCGCCAACTTCCTCACTTATGAATTTCACGGTGTTCGGAATTGCATCAGGATGGATATCGGTTGTCCCGGTGATGTTTGGGCCGGCCTTATCCATCGATTCAACCAGATTTGCGCCGGCCGGGTCCGTCACCGATGTGAAGATGATCGGAATGTCCTTTGTGGCATTCAGGGCGCTCTGGGCACTCGGCGTCGAATTGGCAAAAATCATGTCCACACCGTCATTTGTGAAATTTGAGGCTATCGTCTGGGCATTATTCATGTCGCCCTGGGCGATTTGCACGTCATATTTGACATTTTCACCTTCTTTAAAACCGGCTTCGGCCAGGGCATCCTTAAAACCATCGAATGCCGCATCAAGCGATGGATGTTCAACGATCTGGGTTACGCCGATTGTTACGTTCTTCCCTTCCGCTTCTGCAGGGTTGTCCCCGCCTGTTTCCTGTGAAGTCGTGCCGCATCCGCCCGCAAGCAATAGCAGCAACGCCATAATCGGCAGCCCTTTCTTAAAATGAAGCATATTTCTTCCCCCCTATGTAGAATCACTTCACCGCGTTAAATTGTAAGCGTTTTCATAACTTTTGAAAAAAATACGGTTTACATCACACAAATAGTGATAACCGTTTATATATCGTTATAGTATCACTCCGTTTTTCCAGCGTCAACATATTATCAGAATATTAGTTAAAATCAGTTTCTTGTATCTCCGGCAAACTTTTCCTTCTTCCTGTACACAATTCCGTCAGCCGCCGCAATCAGTTCTTCTTTTTGATTGAAGACTTTTATCCTGTACAGGCCGAGGCGCGGATTTTTTGTTTCTTCCTCCGCAACAGCGGTCAAGCGGTCCCCTTCAAATCCCGCCGCCATAAAAGAAATGTTCATGTTGATGCCGACTGACGTTTGTCCATAAGAATTGCTGGCAACCGCAAATGCGGCATCCGCCAGTGAAAAAATGACACCACCGTTCGCAGTTCCATGGAAATTGAGCATCTCACGTTTCACACCCATGGAAATGCGCGCATAGCCTTCACGAATTTCCTCTGTTTCCATCTCCAAAAAAGCGGCAAACGGATCGCTTTTCAACTTTTCCATAACCTCTTCCATCAAAGGAACCACCCCATTTTCTTTTTGCACCCTTAAACAGCAGATTCCAGCTTCTTTTGAATATCTTTTTTCTTCAGGATGGCCTGTTTGACTTCCCCGACCCCGATCAGCCCTTTTTCATTGAAGGCTTCGACCTTTGTTTTTACGACCGTCTCATTAAACTCCGTCAGTGTTGCAATAACCTTAATGACGGAACCGTCTCCGGTAGGGGCAACATGTTTGACCGTCACCGCCCCGCCGATGCCTTCCTCATCCTCCTCCAGATAAGGAAGGATAATTTGCCGTGATGCCCATTCCATGTGATAAACCATTGAAACAGTCGAATATGCCGGATGGACGACTTCCCCTTCAAAGCTGGCGAACATGTCAGGCGTCACCGTTGCCGTCACCTCTGCCGTCTGTCCGGCCTCCATTCCTTCCTTCATGCCAATCCCCCTTTGCTAAAGCTTTCATTAAGTGCGTCACTCGCTGAGCGCAGCGTTTGTTTGGCTTCCTCCATCATCGATTCAAGCAGTTCAGCCGCAGTCGGCTCGTCTTCAATGTATCCGGCTATCTGGCCGCCGTTGATAAAGCCATTTTCAAGATCGCCGCCAAGCGCACCAAGGCAATGCTGCTTTTCACTTGTATGCCGGTCGAACTCTTCAGGGGAAATCCCGTTCTTTTCAAACTCGAGCAGTTTTTCGGCATATGGCGTCCGCAGCAGGCGCCTCACCTTTCCTGCCGACCTCCCGACTATGACTGTCCTCAGTTCATCTGCTTCAAGAACGGTATTTTTATAGTTAGCGTGAAACGGCGCCTCTTTAACGGTGATGAACCGCGTACCCATCTGGACGCCTGCTGCGCCGAGTGCAAGCATGGCGGCAAGGCCTTTGCCGTCAGCGATCCCTCCGGCTGCGACGACCGGAATTGACACCGCCTTTACGATCTGCGGAATGAGCGTCAGCGTCGTCAGTTCCTTCGGCGAATTGATGCCGGCAGCTTCAAATCCTTCCGCCACAATGACATCGGCACCGCCTGCTTCCGCCTTCAGGGCCTGGCGGACGGTTGACGAAACGGCTATGATTTTGATTCCTTTTTCCTTCAAACGCGGAATATATGGGGCCGGGTTGCCGGCCGACAGGGATAACACCGGGACATCATATTGAATGGCAAGTGTGAGCATTTCCTTCAAATAAGGCGTGACTTTCAGCGGAATATTCACCGCAAACGGTTTATCCGTCAACTCTTTTACAGCGGCAATTTTCTGTTCCGCTTCTTCGGGAGGCATCGTGCCGACACCGAGGGTTCCAAGGCCGCCTGCTTCCGAAATGGCAGCCGTCAGCTCCGAGCTGCTGATATTCCCCATTCCTCCCTGAAAAATTGGAAAACGGATCTGTAATTTCTCGCAAAGCTTATTCGCCATTTTATACACCCCTCGTAAAATAAGTGTTATACTTGAAATCGAATGCAGAATAATCAGAAAACAGGAGGGATACCAATGTTATACCCATACAAAGGCAAGCATCCGAAAGTGGATGACAGCGTGTTTGTCGCACCTGGCGCCCGCATCATCGGCGATGTGACGATCGGCAAGGATTCCAGCATCTGGTTCAATACCGTATTAAGGGGGGATGAGGCCCCAATCACAATCGGCGAACGATGCAACGTGCAGGATAACACGACGTGCCATTTGTTTGAACAGTACCCGCTTGTACTTGAAGATGATGTTTCGGTCGGTCATAACGCAATTATCCATGGATGTGTACTCCGCAAAGGGGCCCTTGTCGGAATGGGGGCAGTTGTGATGGATGGGGCAGAAATCGGCGAATATGCGCTCGTCGGCGCCAATGCGTTCGTCCCTTCCGGCAAAAAAATCCCGCCGCGCACCCTTGCGCTCGGTTCCCCGGCGAAAGTCGTCCGGGAACTCACCGAAAAGGATATGGACTTGATCAGGCTCACAATTGATACGTATGTGAAAAAGGGCAGGGAATTCAAGGAAGAGCTGAAATAACATGCAGCTGGCCGGCACTCCTGCTTTCCGGGAGTGCGGCCGGACTGCATTTCCTTACTCGATAATTAACGGGTGGTTAAGAGCATCATACCGCCTGTCTTTTTTCTTGCCGTTGCCCGCTTCGAACACTTCCTCAAAAAAGCGGCTCGCCGGCTCAGCCAGCTGCCGGTAATATTCGGTGAAAAGCGCAGCAGCATGGTTGCCCATCCACTGTTCCGGCAGCAGTTCTTCCGGCAGACCCGGATCCACGAATAAAAATTTCCGATATTCATGGACAAGCTTTGTGCGCTCCACGAAACACTCGGCATCCGTCATTTGACCGCGCGCAATCTTATTTTTATCAATGATATATTTCTGGCTGTATTCAGAAATGAATTCATTGTATTTGGCATTGATTTCCTCAAGGTCCCAGCCATTCTCCACCAGGCGGATGTTTTCCCCCGGACCGTTATATTGTGCGGTGAAAAAATCGACGTAATCATGGATTCCGTATTTGTCAATCAAGCCGTTCACCTGTTCCTCCAGGTCATTCGGGGAGATCCACATGCTGTTGGCCATCGTGCCGAAACCGCTCCACACCAGCTCTTTCCGCAGTTCGTCCCGGATGCTCCTTTTTTCTTCAGGAATCGTATACATGAGCAGGCGCCATTTTCCGTCCCACTTTTCAGGCTTGAGCTTGAAAATCCGTTTGGCGGCTTCTTTGACCCGCTTCACGCCTATTTCGGTGAGGAAGTAATAACTTTTGTTCCCTTCCTTCCGCGCCTGGACCCAACCCTGTTTATTCATCCGCGACACAGCCGCCCGCACCGCCTGGTCATTATGCCCGAATTCGTTAAGCAGGCGGATCAGGCTGCCGATCCATATTTCATTTCCATAGTGGCGGATATAATCGCCGTACAGCGTAAAAATCATTGATCGGGTATTCAGTGTTTTATCCATGATATCAGCTTCCTTTGCATTGAAAAGACAGGGGCTTTTGCTCTCTCTTTTCTAAAAAATATGCAGAAATTTAGTTTCTAGTATAACAACACTTAAACGAAACCTCAATTTTTCATCTTACGCTGCCGGCTCTTTATATTTTTTCCACAACTGCTGCGATTCCCTGGCCGACACCGACACACATCGTCGCCAGCCCATACCGGGTTTCGCGTTTTTCCATCTCATGGATGAGCGTTGTCAAAATGCGGGCGCCGCTTGCCCCAAGCGGATGCCCGAATGCGATTGCCCCTCCATTCACATTGACAATCCCTTCATCAAGGCCCAGCTGATTGATACATTCCAATGATTGTGATGCAAAGGCTTCGTTCAGTTCAACGAGACCGAGATCCTGCACCCCGATGCCCGCCCGCTTCAATGCTTTTCGTGTTGCCTCTATCGGGCCGAGGCCCATCACGGCCGGTTCCAGTCCGGCTGTTGCCGACGAAACATATCTGGCCAGCGGTTTGACCCCCAGTTCTTTCGCCTTCTCGGCACTCATCATCAGCAAAGCGGCTGCCCCGTCGTTTACACCCGATGCATTTCCGGCCGTAATCGTGCCACCCGGGAAAATCGGCCGCAATCCAGCCAGTTTTTCGATCGTCGTTCCAGGCCGCGGGTGTTCATCCTGCTTCACTTTGACAGGGTTCCCTTTCCTGTCCGTATACACGACCGGCACTAATTCCTCCTTGAACCTTCCGGATTCCATCGCCTGTTTTGCCTTTTGCTGGCTCTGATAAGCGAAGCGGTCCTGTTCTTCACGCGTGACGCCATACCGTTCAGCGACATTTTCGGCTGTCTGCGGCATGCTGTCGGCGCCGTACATTTCCTCAAGCTTCGGATTGGTGAAACGCCAGCCAATCGTTTTATCGAAAAGCTCCATCGCGCCGCGCGGAAATTCGTGTTCAGGCTTTGCCATCACATAGGGCGCGCGTGTCATGGATTCAGTTCCGCCCGCAATAAATACTTCCCCTTCACCGGCCGCTATGGCGCGGGCTGCATAAATGACCGCATCAAGGCCAGAGCCGCACAGCCGGTTAACGGTGACGGCGGCTGTTTCAACCGGAAGGCCGGCGAGCAATGCCGACATCCGTGCGACATTGCGGTTATCCTCCCCGGCTTGATTCGCATTTCCGAGGACGACTTCTTCCACTTCTGCAGCGGGCACGTCTGGATTCCGCTCCATCAATGCCCTGATAGCATAGGCCCCGAGGTCGTCAGGACGGATATGCTTCAATGCGCCTTTATACCGCCCGATCGGCGTCCGGACGGCATCGACGATCACGACTTCATTCATTTGCCGATCCGCTCCTTCTGCTCTTCTTCCTGCTTCGTGTAATCATAGACCCCTCGGCCTGTTTTGCGCCCGAGCCGCCCTGCCTTCACATACTGGACGAGCAGCGGGGCGGGACGGTATTTTTCACCGAGTGTTTGATGAAGATAATTTAAATTATTGAGCCTTGTATCCAGGCCGACCAGATCGCCAAGCTCGAAAGGCCCCATCGGATAGTTCAGGCCGAGTTTTATCGCCTTATCGATTTCTTCCGGGGTGCCGACGCCTTCTTGAAGCATATAAAAGGCTTCATTGCCGACAAGTGCGCTGATCCTGCTTGTTACAAACCCCGGAAACTCATTCACAACGACCGTTTCTTTGCCCATTTTTTCCGCAAACGCCCGGGCGGCCGCGGCGGTTTCATCGGAAGTGGCAATCCCCCTAATAATCTCGACCAGCGGCATCTTGTGGACGGGATTGAAAAAATGCATGGCGATCACTTTTTCTTCCCTTTCTGTGAAGGATGCGATTTCCGTCGGGCTCATAGTCGACGTGTTTGTTGCAAAATAGCAGTGCGGCGGTGCATAGCGGTCGATTTCCTGGAACACCGCCTTTTTGATCTCGATGTGTTCCGGGACCGCTTCAATGATCAGGTCGGCATCTGCAGCTGCCTGCGCGAGGTCCGTTGTATAGTGCAGCCTGTTTTTTGCTGCTTGCATTTCAGCTTCTGTCAGCTTGCCGCGGCGGATGCCTTTTGAAAAAATTGAAGAAATTTCTTCTCGTGCATCATCCAGCCTATCTTCATCGATGTCATACAGTTTGACGCTGAAACCGCCGGCAGCGCCGGCATACGCGATGCCCCGGCCCATGACGCCTGAACCGATGACAACCAGATTGTCCGTCATGTTGACTCCCCCTTCCTTTAGCCATAGCGCCGGCCTCTATTAGAAGCCGGCCTGCTTTTTTATGTTTATTCGACGCCGAGCGGATTGAGCGGACGGCTGCCGTAATAGGAAATGACGCTCTTTTCTTCTGTATAAAGATCCAGTGTCTCTGCACTCAGTTCCCGTCCGAAACCGGACTGCTTGTATCCGCCGAATGGTGTGCCCGGGAAGGCTGAGAACGGGCAATTCACCATGACGATGCCGGCCTGGATTTGATTGGCGACACGTGTCGCTTTACCCTGGTCCTTCGTCCAGATGGCGGAGCCGAGGCCGTATTTTGAGTCATTGGCCAGGCCGATCACTTCTTTTTCACCTTTGAACTTCATGACGACGACAACCGGGCCGAATATTTCTTCTTTTACGACTTCCATATCATGATTGACATCGGTGATGATGGTCGGTGCGTACCAGTAGCCATTTTCATAGCCATTAATCTTCATTTCTTCACCGCCTGTGACAACAGTCGCCCCGTCCTCGATTGCCGACTTCACAAAACCGTGGATTGTTTCCAGCTGGCTCCGGTCGATGATCGCTCCCATGTGCGTCCCTTTATCGAACGGGTCGCCAAGGACGAGCCGCTTCGTTTTGGCAGTGAACTTTTCCATGAACTCGTCGTATATATCCTCATGGACATAAAGGCGTGACCGCGCTTCACAGGATTGTCCGCTATTGTAGAAAATACCGAATAGCGATCCGTCGACAGCAGCATCCACGTCAGCATCTTCAAAGACGATGTTCGGGGACTTGCCGCCAAGCTCGAGCGTCACACGCTTAAGGGTTTGCGAAGCTTTCTCCATGATATCTTTGCCGACAGGAGTTGAGCCTGTGAACGCCACTTTGTCGACGCCTTCGTGCTTCACGAGATGGTCGCCGACAGTGGAACCCGGTCCTGGCAAGACGTTCACTACCCCTTCCGGAACTCCCGCTTCGTGGCAGATTTCAGCCATGACAATGGCGGTGAGCGGCGTCAGGCTGGCCGGTTTCACAACGACCGAACAGCCGGCCGCAATCGCAGGGGCGACTTTCCAGGCTGCCATCATCATCGGGTAATTCCACGGAATAATCTGGGCACAAACGCCGACCGGTTCATTCATCGTGTAATTGAAAAATCCGCCCGGCACATTGTTCACCTTGCCGCGGTGGCTCACAATGGCACCGGCATAAAATTCAAAGTCTTCAATCGCCTGCATGACCTGGCCCTGGGCGGCGGCGACTGTTTTGCCGCTGTTCAGCACTTCGAGTTCAACCAGTTCTTTGAAACGGGACCGCATGATTGAAGCGATCTTGTTCATCACGCGTGCCCGTTTTCCGACCGGATACCGCTTCCATTTACCTTTGTCAAATGCCTGCCGGGCCGCCTGAACGGCAGCATCCGCATCTTCAACAGACCCTTTTGCGACTTCGGCAAGCGCAGCGCCTGTTGCCGGGTTATATGTAGTGAACGTTTCGCTGGAACTGCTTTCCACCCGTTCACCATTAATGATCAGATGATAAAAATCGCGTTTCATTTCCAGCGGTTCCATTTTCTGTTCTTTTACCGTTGCCATTCATCCCACTCCTTTTGAAGATTATTGTCCCTGAAAGGCCGGCTTCCGTTTTCCGAGAAAAGATGCGACTCCTTCCCTGTGGTCAGCCGATTGGCCGGCAATTCTCTGGGCGTATGCCTCTTTTTCAAGCATGCCGTCAAGGTCCGTCTCCCAGCTTTCCTGAAGATAACGCTTGATGAGGCCGATCGCTTTCGTCGGCATCTCCGCAAGCTTATCGGCGAATAATGCCGTTTCCTGTTCAAACGTTTCCGGCGCGATTACCTTCGTCGCAAGCCCGATTTCCTTCGCTTCCTGTGCAGTTACTTTTTCACCGAGAACGGCGAGCTCCAGCGCTTTCGCATGGCCGACAAGACGCGGCAAATAATATAGATTGCCCGAATCGGGCACAAGGCCGACATGAATGAACGCTTCCATAAAACTCGCCTTTTCCGACAGCAGCCGGAAATCACAGGCCAGGGCAAGGCTCATTCCCGCACCTGCTGCCGTGCCATTGACGGCGGCGACAATCGGCTTTTCGCACTCGGAAAGCGCCAAAATCATCGGCCGGTAGTTGTTGCGGATGACTTCGGCATGGTCCATATCATCCGTCACTTCGGCAAGGTCCTGGCCCGCACAAAAGGCCCGGCCCGCTCCTGTGATGACAAGGCAGCGGACATCGTGGTCCCGGGACGCTTTTTTCACCGCCGCGGTGACCTCCTGGTTCATCCGGGCTGTAAAAGCATTCAGCTTGTCAGGACGGTTCAATGTGATCTCGGCGACGTTCCCTTTCAGTTCGTAATGTATCGTTTCATACATCCAGCAGCCCCCCTATCGGTCCTTGAAATTCGGCTTCCGTTTTTCGGCGAACGCCTTCATGCCTTCCTTCTGGTCTTCTGTCGCAAACAGCATGTAAAAGTTTTTCCGTTCATACTTCATTCCGTCCGCTATCGTGGAATCGACCGCGGCAGCGACGGCCTCTTTGATGAGCCGCAATGACATGAGCGGCTGCCGGGCGAGCTTCTGTGCAAACTTCTTTGTTTCCTCTTCCAGCAATTCAGGAGCGACCAGCCGGTTCACAATGCCGAAGCGCTCCGCTTCTTTCGCTTTCATCGGTTCCCCGCTCCAGAGCCACTCAAGCGCTTTCGCTTTCCCCATATACTTGGTCAGCCACTGGGTGCCGCCCGCTCCTGGCATGACGCCGAGCTTGATTTCCGGAAACCCGAATTGGGCATTTTCGGAAGCGAACCGCAGGTCACAGGCGAGGGCAAGTTCAAACCCGCCGCCAAAAGCAAAGCCGTTAACAGCGGCAATGACCGGTTTTTTGATTTGCAGCAGCCGGTCCCATTCCGCAAACTGGTTCTCCATATCCATCGACACGGCATCTGCAGCGGCCATTTCGCCGATATCCGCACCAGCGGCAAACGCCCTGCCGTTACCGGTCAGCACGATTACCTTGACGTCATCATCACGGTCGCAGCTTTCCATCTCGGCAACGATTTCGGATATAAGCTGGCGATTGAGCGCATTAAGGACATCGGGACGGTTCAGCCTGATCCAGGCGATCCCGTCCTCTTGCCGCGTTTCAATCAGCTCACGCTTTGGCATGCTCAACTTCCTCACCGATCATCAGCGTGACGATGTCACCGGCAAACGACATGGCATCTTTTCCTGACGCTTTCGCCTCATCCGTCCGGAGCGCTTTTTTCATCGATTCATGATCGTCGTAATACATCTCGCAAAGAAGGTAAAATTCGCTTTCGCCCATCGGCGATCCGACGATTTTTGTCATTTCCATTTTGCGGAGACCCGGGATCTTTTCCGTCAACGGCACATGGTAATTGTAGTAGTACTCCTCAAACTTCTCTTTGTCCTTCGGCTGTTTGTACAATGCGATTACTTTTACCATTTTTCATCAACCTTTCTTATTGGTTTTTTTTGAAAAGCTTAATTGCCGGTCATACTCAGATCAGTCATCGGCTTCATCGCTTCAAAGGGATTCCGGCACGATTTGCAGTAAAGGATGCTGCGGCATGCTGTCGGCCCGAATAGATTCTCGACAGCGGTGTACGGAGACTCGCAATACGGGCATTCCACCTGCCACATGCCGTCATCATCCACCTGCTCAGGAGGCGGGGCGATGCCGAATTCCTTCAAGTGTTTACGGCCTTCCTTTGTGATGCGCTCGGATGTCCAGGCGGGATGCTTGATGAAAATGACATCAGCTTGTTCAACACCTGCAACGCCTTCGGCCGCCTTCTTGATGCTATTGTGGATGATATCAAGGGCCGGGCATCCAAGAAACGTAGGAAGGACGGAAATGCGGACCGAGCTTCCACTCACTTCCACCTCTTCTATCATCCCGAGGTCCAGCACACTGACGGTTGTCATTTCCGGATCTTTGACGGTTTCCAGCACTTCCATGATGTTCGCTTTCAGGCTTTCCATAATTGCACCCGCTTTCTTCGCTACCATTCTCTGAAACTTTCATTCCAATCTTGCAGCCTACCAGCTTAATGCCGGCCCGGACGCATAGACTTCGTTCAACTGGGAGAGCGCCGCATCCAGGTCAGCGGTATGGACGCCGCTTCTTCCGTCTCCCCTGGCGATCCCCGGTTCCCCCGGCAGTGCGAATCCCACTTTGGTCAATACATCACTCACGGCGTGAAGCCAACGCATTTTCAGGTTTTCTTCACTTTCAATCAGCCCGAATTCGGCCATTTTTTCTGCCTGCGGCCCGAGGGTCAATACACCCCCGAAATCCTGCCACACTTTTTCGACCGCCTCTTTCATGCGGCGCGCCGCTTCGCCTTCGCTTCCTGCAAGCTGGATGAACCAGGTTTTCCAGTGCATGATATGATAGTATTCTTCGATGTTGATTTTTAAGGCCGTCTGGGCAAGCGGTTCATAAGAAGAATTTTTCAATGATTCAAGCCGCACTTTTTTCGCAAGGTCGTAAAAGAAGTGGCGGACAACCGCAAACGCCCAGTCATACCGCGGTTCTTTCAAATAATGCCCGGTACCGTTCACTTCCTCAAGGATGATGGCATTGCGCCGTTCGGACGCTTCCCTCCCGTGCGCAAGGGCATCGGCATCTCCTTCACCGAGTTCTTCCAAAAGCTGATAGTACATGGCCGCATGCCCCATCGTGTTCTGGTTGATCGATGAATAGGCGACATCTTCTTCGATATGGGGAGCAAGGCCGAGCCATTCCGAACCCCGGTACGCAAGGATGAAATCATCGTCAGCCAGCTGAAAGAGCAATTCTTTCAGGGCTGCAAGATACTCTTCATGTTGTGCCGCTTCTTTCGGGCTTGTCACCTGCATTTTTCTTCCCCTCCTTCCATGACAGGATTTCTGTTTCATCAAGCATCTGCTGTTCGTAATGGCGCCATTTTTTCTTTAAGTAGCCGTATCCCTTCGTCGTGCGGTAATCCTTGTTGTCAAGGCGATTCAGCATGTTCCGCTCTTCTTCGTTCAGCATTCGGATATCCGATCGCTTCACAACCCATATATCAGCAGCCGGCTCGCGCCTCATGAAGTTTTCCTGGGCCATGACAAGCGCCAGTTCGTGATTCGGTGCAAGCAAGCTGAACTGGTACTGCATCGGGGCGGAATCTGTCCGTTTGCTGAACACTTCAAACTCCTGGTAAAACCCGTCTGCCCTTTTCGCATCCATTTCCACCTGGCAACCTCCTTTCCGGTACCGTCAGACGGCCTCCGTTTTTTCTTTCGTGAGTGCTTCCCGCACCCAGGCATTGTTTTCATAGGATAGCCGGCGCAGGCGCAGGCGGTCCTGTGACTTCGGGCCGTTGTTGGAAATGATCTGCTTGAACTCATTCCAATCCGGCTGTTTGTATACCCACTCTTCTTTCACCTCGTCATAGCGCATCGTTTCATCAGGCAGCCTCAGGCCGAGTGACAGGATGCGCGGCACATATTTCGTGAAAAAGAACTGCCGCAGTTCTTCGTTTGTGTTCTTGCGGATTTTATACCGTATCGTTGTGTCGACTTTCGAAGAACCTGTTGTTGACGGACTCGGCGGCCCGAAGAACATCAGCAGTGCTGGCCACCAGCGGTCCAGCGCCTCCTGCACCATTTGCTTCTGTTCATCGCTTCCTTCAGCAAGCGCCATGATGATCGCTTCGCCGTGCTGGGCGTGGAACACTTCCTCCGCACAAATCCGCTGCAGCGCCCGGGCATAAGGTCCATAAGACGCATTCAGCATATTCGTCTGGGTGATGATGGCCGCCCCATCCACCAGCCAGCCGATCAACCCGGCGTCCCCCCATGTCGGTGCAGGCATGTGGAACACATTGTGGAACTTAAGGTCACCGCTAAACAAATCCTGCATCAGATCTTCACGCGTCTTCCCGTACGGCTTCATCAAATCCTCGGCAACTCTGAGCAGCAGCTGCCCATGCCCCATTTCATCCTGGACTTTCGCCATGATGCCGAGCTTGCGCCGTAACGACGGCGCTTTCGGTACCCATTCCTTTTCAGGCAGCGCCCCCATGATTTCGCTGATTCCGTGCATCGAAATCAGCTTAATGAGCGTATTCCGGTAGTCTTCTGGCATCCAGTCGTCCGCTTCAATCTTTTCGCCGGCTTCGATGCGTTCCATAAACCGTTCATGTTTCTGTTCTTCCGTCAACATTTGCAACGAACTCTCCATGCTGACCCTCCTTTATAACGATAAATAAACGCTATTAAAATAATTGTGATATAATTTTAATCAGAATATTCTGAATCACTTAGTCATACTTTGGCCTTTTCGTTCCGCCGATCCACCACCCGAACCGCTTTGCCCTGTGAGCGCGGAATTGACT
This sequence comes from Guptibacillus hwajinpoensis, assembly GCA_016841765.1. Lineage (GTDB taxonomy): Bacteria > Bacillota > Bacilli > Bacillales > Bacillaceae_O > Bacillus_BL. The sequence continues at coordinate 100,135 of JAENYN010000003.1, read as the reverse complement.
TTGGCGGTAAAATGTTCACATCCATTGAGACGAGGCAGCAGTTTTTCAGCATATGGCGAACTTTCCTTTGGAGCAGCCTGATCGCCTCATGATTGATGTCTCCGCCGATTTCCTGTAAAAATTCCTCGCTGATTTCCGTCTTCAGTTCGACAGCATCAATGGATTCGACCCTGGTCAAATGAAGCTGATAGTGGGGATCAAGCTCCCTTACCCCTAACAGGTAGTGTTCAATTTCAGAAGGGAACACGTTGACACCGCGAATGATAAGCATATCATCGATCCGTCCCTTCACCCGCGACATCCGGGTTGTCGTGCGGCCGCACTTGCATTTCTCCCTCGTGATTGAAGCGATGTCACCTGTCCGGTACCGTATGACAGGAAATGCCTCTTTCGTTAGACTTGTAAACACAAGTTCCCCTTCTTCACCGTCCGCGACCGGTTCGAGTGTCTTTGGATTGATGACTTCCACGATGAAATGATCTTCGGCGACATGGAGCCCGTCTTGCGCTTCGTGGCATTCCATCGATACACCCGGTCCCATCACTTCGCTCAGTCCGTAAATATCGCACGCCTTAAGCCCCCATGTCTCCTCGAGCGTCCGGCGCATTTCCTCAGACCACGGCTCAGCCCCGAAAATACCATATTTAAGGCTTGAGTTCTTTGGATCCTTTCCCATCGCCGCCATTTCCTCGGCAATATGAAGAACGTATGATGGCGTCCCGGCAATCACAGTCGGCTTGAAATCTTCAATGAGGGTAATCTGGCGATCTGTATTCCCTCCGGAAACCGGCACGGTCGCCATGCCAAGCTTTTCGCCGCCGTAATGAAGCCCAAGTCCGCCTGTAAACAGGCCATACCCATAAGCGTTATGAAGGATTCTGCCCGGTTCCCCGCCGGCAATCGTAATCGACCGGGCCACTATATCTGCCCAGTTGTCAATGTCCTTACGCGTATATCCGACGACGGTAGGTTTTCCGCTTGTCCCGGATGAGCCGTGAATGCGTGCGATGTCTTTCATTTCAGCGGCAAACATATTGAACGGATAATTGGCGCGCAAATCTTTTTTCGTCGTGAACGGAAGCCGGCGGATGTCTTCCAATGAACTAATGGCCGAAGGTGTCATCAAGCATTCTTCAAATCTCTTCCGGTAAAACGGCACTTTCTCAAACACGCGTTCAGCAGTTTGTTTCAGGCGCTCCAGCTGCAGCTGCTCGATTTCCTCCCTGTCGGCAATTTCAATGTCATGCAGGATCACTTCGTTTACCCCTCCCGAGATATGGACTTTTCGAAAGCGCTCCGTTCAGCGGCCGGCCGGACTTTTTATGAAGCGCTTTCATTGGTTCCGGAAAAATAACGCCTTATGAATCATATGACGTTATTTTTCCGGTATGATATTTTGTTGTTATACTTGTTACTATTAACATACAGTCAACGTTGCAAACTGTCAATAACTTTTCTGAAAATTCTAAATGGTGATTTGTTAAATTGGCATGATCTTAAGAATGGTATTTTAGAATGGGGAGTTGATTTCCGCTGCAGGGGCTCGCTTTCACCCAAGGGCACAAGTGCGACATCTGTTCCTGCTTCCCTCCGGTCGCACTCACAGTGTCTTCTTTGCCGCGGGGCGGGCGCTGAGCCTCCTCATCGCTATCGCTCTTCCGGGGTCTCAGCTGTCCCGCTATTCCCGCTGGAGTCTCGCCCCTTCCGCTCCAATCAACTGGTGAATGAACAGATATTCCGCTTTGAATTTCAAGCAAGAATCTCATGTTTTTTAGTTAGTGAATTAATAACACGATGTTTTCTTTTCTTTAGTACTGACTTATTGCCTTTATCAGTGTGGATAAGTCCCAAGAATAAGCTTATGGCAAATTGGAGTATCACCTATCTGTTCCTAGTTCTTATCGCAAATATCTTTTTACATCTGAGTGGATTGAAGCGGAAGGCATGAGACAATTTTCTTCGTGCGGTGTCTAGTCTAAGAAGCTTAATCAATGTCCTGCGGGGGTAGCGAACAGGGAAGACCCCGCAGGCGCGAGCAGCGGCGAGGAGGCTTCCCGGTCGCCCCACGGAAAGCGAATGCCTGGAGCGGAAAGGAACGGGTAAGAATCAGGAGAACGGGTTTAATAGAAATTGAGATTCAACAGAAACTAACAAAGGCTATACTATTTAATATTTCTTACTTCAAACTAAACTCTAGATTTATGAACACTGTTTCTCTCTTCTCCAAAACAGTCACCAGGAAAAAGTCCCATAGCCATTTCGTGGGTGATATAATAGATGTGAGATATTACCATTTTGAATACAAAGACAAAAACCTTCCGGGGATCACTAAGGAGGCGGGGCAGCTGATGAGGGTACTGAAGTCGAAAGCTTTTTTATTAACTGCTGTGGTGATAACAAGCGTTGTTATTTATTTCTTTTACGGGCTGCCGTGGAATGCCTATAAATATAGCAAAGCGTTTGAACATTATTTGGAGAAAACATATCCATCAGATTTTGAAATTAAAAATATATCCTATGATATTTTCCATAACACCTACAACTCAGAGGCGTATGAAAAAGGGAATGAACAGTTAACGTTCTATGTCGGACAAAACAGCAGCGATAAGAAAATTACAGACGGATACGCGTATGAAAAAACAGCGATCGAAGCACATGATACTGTCAGTTCGATTTTAGAAAAACTGATACCTGAATATAAAAAGGTGAATGTGGAGGTCGTTTCGCTGGACGAGAAGGCACTTGAAATCAACGTTTGGGTAAAAGAAAAGGCAGGCGAAAGGATAATAGTTGAGTTCCATAAAGAGCTTGAAGCCGGAGGATATAAGACAGACCAGCTTTTTTTCATTCTTGATCGTTAATAAGGGAATACATACAGTTATTCGTTCCCTTCAACGGCTTCCCATCTCCAAATTGGGGACTCATATGGCTGGTTCGTTTCCTAAATAGGCCTCCCTCCCATCTCCATAAAGGAACGCACGCTGTTATTCGTCCCTTTCCAAGGTCTCGGCCCTCTACCGAAGGAAAAATAGCACGATACATTAAGTTCACAAAAAAACGCCAGGCAATCTCCCACAGGAGTGCCTGGCATTTTTATATTAAATCGTTTATTTACCCCAGCACAGCCCGGTCGCTCGCAAGCTGTTCCCCGCGGATTTGCTGGAATTCGTTCAGCAGTTTTTCAACAGTGAGGCCCTTCTTCTGCTCTTCATCAAATGACAGGATGACCTGTCCCTTATCCATCATGATCAGCTTGTTGCCGAGTTCAATCGCCTGCTGCATATTGTGGGTGACCATCAGCGTTGTCAGTTGATAGTTTTCCACAATTTCTTTTGTGAGGGAGGTGATCAGTTCAGCCCGGGCTGGATCGAGTGCCGCAGTATGTTCATCAAGCAGCAGGATCGACGGCTCGGTGAAGGTCGCCATCAGCAGGGACAGCGCCTGGCGCTCCCCGCCGGAAAGAAGTCCCACCTTTGCGTTCAGGCGGTCTTCAAGGCCGAGATGAAGCTGCTCAAGAAATTCTTTGTAAAATACGCGGCGTTTTCTTGAAACCCCCATCCGCAGCCGTCTCGGTTTATTGCGCGAGTAGGCCATCGCCAGGTTTTCCTCGATCGTCATCGCCGGGGCCGTGCCTGCCATCGGATCCTGAAACACCCTTCCGATCAACTGGGAACGTTTATATTCAGGAAGAGCCGTGACGTTTTTTCCGTCAATGATGACATTGCCCATATCCGGAAACAGCACGCCTGAAATGATATTCATCAGCGTCGATTTCCCTGCTCCATTGCTTCCGATAACTGTTACGAAGTCGCCCGGTTCGAGGTTCAAATCGACATGGTCGATGGCGATTTTTTCATCTGGAGTACCTTCGTTAAACACTTTGTTGATCTGTTGCAGCTGCAGCAATATGGTCACCGCCCTTCTGTTTGCGCTCCTGGATGCTTTCAAGCCGATCGGCCCGCCGTTTTTCCTTGCGCCGCTTTTCTTTCCGTGCATCAAACCACTTCGGCAGTATGAGGGCAAGAACGACAATGGCTGCTGTAATCATCTTCATATCGCCTGTTTCCAGGAACTCGACCCTGAGCGCCATGCTGACGACAATGCGGTAAATGACAGCGCCGCCGATGACGGCCAGCGTCGTTCTGGCAATCGACTTTGTCCCGAACAGCGCCTCACCGATAATGACAGATGCAAGGCCGATGATGATCATCCCGATCCCCATGCCGACATCTGCAAATGAGGAATACTGGGCGATAAGCGCCCCCGAGAAAGCGACAAGGCCGTTGGAAAGGCCAAGCCCTGCGACGATGTACCGGTCCGTATTCGCAGAATGGCTCCTGATCATTTGCTTGTTGTTGCCGGTGGCCCGCAGTGCAAGTCCGATTTCCGTTTTCAAGAACCAGTCGAGGAGCAGTTTGATGGAGAATGTCACCACAATCATACCAAGCAATATACCCCACGTCGCCGGCAAATAACTATCTGTAAAAATCATTCCGTATAAACCGTTCAATGCCCCATCAATTCCAAGGGCGGCCGACCAATCCCCAACCGCAGTCATTCCAGTTTCCTGGTTGAGAAGCGGGACATTCGGCCGTCCCATGATGCGCAGATTGATCGAATAAAGGGCAATCATCATTAAGATCCCTGATAAAAGCGGATTGATTTTTCCTTTAGTATGAAGCAGTCCCGTAATCGTACCGGCCGCAAAACCGGCGCCCGCACCTGCAAACGTGGCCACTACCGGGCTGCTTCCTGTTGTGATCATGACCGCGGCAACGGCTGCTCCCGTCACGAAACTTCCGTCGACCGTCAAGTCGGGAAAATCGAGAATGCGAAACGAAATGTAGACCCCGAGAGCCATGATCGCATAGATGATCCCTGATTCAACCGATCCAAATATCGCTGCTGGCATACGATTCATCCTCTCTCCTGAAAATTGCCTTCCGCCAGCACACGGCTGCGGAAGGCCGCTATTTTATCCAGCCTTTACTCGGCTGTTTCCTTCCAGCTTTCTTTCACTTCAACGCCCATTGCTTCGGCTGCTTCTTCGTTGATTTCAAGCTTCAGGTTTTGCGGATACTGCGGCGGAATCTCTGAAATTTCTTTTTCGCCTTTCAGCACCTGGGCCGCCATTTGTCCTGCCTCAAAGCCGATATCATAATAATCGAATCCGTATGCTGCCATGCCGCCGCGCTCAACGGAGTCAAGTTCACCGACAAACAGCGGGATATCCTTATCTTCAGATACTTTAATCACTGATTCCAGCGCGGAAACGACCGTGTTATCAGTAATGATATAAAAGACGTCCGCCCTGCCGACGAGCGATTCTGCCGCCTGCTTCACTTCAGCCGATGTTGAAACGGTCGCTTCAACAACTTCCAGGTCCGTTCCTTTCATCGCTTCTTTCACAATGTCGACCTGGGCAACTGAGTTTTGTTCCCCTGAGTTATAGATCATGCCGACTTTTTTAGCGTCAGTTTGTTCATCAATGAATTTCACCGTATTCGGAATCGCGTCCGGGTGAGTATCGGTTGTCCCTGTAATGTTTGCTCCCGCTTCATCCATGGACGGAACGAGGCTTGCACCGACCGGATCAGTGACAGATGTAAAGACGATCGGAATATCCTTCGTTGCATTAAGGGCACTCTGTGCACTTGGCGTGGAGTTGGCGAATATCAAATCAACGCCGTCACTTTTGAAGTTGTTTGCGATCGTCTGGGAGTTATTCTGATCCCCCTGGGCAATCTGGACATCATATTTGACCTGTTCTCCCTCTTTCAGGCCGGCTTCTTCGAGGGCAGCCTTGAACCCTTCAAAGGCAGCGTCAAGCGATGGGTGTTCCACGATTTGCGTAACACCGACCGTCATCACTTTTTCCCCTTTGACCTCACCGTCTCCGCCGTCTGTTGAACCGCTTTCCTCTGATGTACCGCAGCCTGCGGCCCCCAGTAAGATCAGCACCATCAACACCATCCAACCTTTACGTACAAAAGCAGCCATTATGATCCCCCTTTTAAAATAAGTGCCACGCCTTCTCTAGTTTATTGATAAAAAATAAAAAATTGCCGTTCATTAAGAAAGCTTGTTTTTATTTTTCGCTGGCACTTTTTCACTTTTATGCTTTTAGGCATTAAAATATAAGTTACTTGTAATGATAGTATTATATTTAGAAAATTTCAATTATTTTTTATTAAAATTTTAATTTCTTTAATGAGAGTGCAATCAGGATTGGATGGAAAAATGAAGGATAGTCGCTTCCTCAGGAGGGAAAAGTATAAAGCACCAAGATTTTTGACAGGAGGTATTGCAGTGGAGAACCCTTTTGAAAAATCATTCATTCCTGTTACGTCAGTGAATAGCGGCAACTTACAGGAAGTCGCTCCCGATGTCAGCTGTTTCACCATCCAGGTGGTGAATGTGAGCATGATCGGACATCCCGAGTCGGAGGGTGGATGGGTGCTTATCGACGCAGGGATGCCGAGGTCGGCCGATAACATCCTGAAGGCAGTAAAAGAACGTTTCGGGGAAGATCGCGCGCCGGAAGCCATTATTCTGACACACGGGCATTTTGACCATGTCGGAGGTTTGCTTGACCTGGTCGAACACTGGGGATGCCCCGTTTATGCCCACCCTCTGGAAATGCTTTATTTGACCGGGCATGCCGATTATCCCGAACCGGACCCATCCGTTGAGGGAGGACTGGGCGCCAAAATGTCAGGCATGTTCCCGAATGAGGGAATCGATCTTGGCAAGCATGTCCATGAACTGCCTGCCGACGGCACTGTGCCTGGCTTGCCGGACTGGCGCTGGGTCCATACACCAGGGCATACAACAGGCCACATTTCCCTGTTCCGAGATGAAGACCGATTCCTGATTGCCGGGGATGCGTTCATTACGGTCAAACAGGAGTCCCTTTTTAAAGTGTTGACCCAGCACAAAGAAATCAGCGGGCCGCCGCGCTATCTGACACCGGATTGGGACGCTGCCTATGAATCAGTCAAGAAACTGGCAAACCTTCATCCTGCTGTGGCGATCACCGGACATGGCTGGCCGATGGGCGGACAGGAATTGACCACCAGCCTTGAGAAATTGGTGGTTGATTTCGATAAAATCGCAGTTCCTGATTACGGCCGGTACGTTGATGACAGGCAAGCATAAGGAAGCGGAAAGGAGCAAGGGCCTTTCCCCTTGATTGTTTTCCTGTGGTATGATGGACATGTCATCATTCCGGAAGGGAGGCCTTGTCCTTATGGGCCTGTCAAGCTTGATTCTTATCATCTTCATTGCCGGCATTGCCTTGCTGATGGTCGGCACGACGAAGCAAAACATGTCCTACCGGCGGACTTCCTATGCCTTGATCGCCGCGGCAATTTTGCTTTTCTTTTTACAGATGGGGATGATGAGAGGCTGAAAAACGGCGGGTGGGTCCGCCGTTTTATTTTTGGACAATAACAGTCGATTTGGCGGTAAGCGAGAAAGGTGAATTCTCTTCACACCTTATGACAATAGTTGAAAAACACTTTTTTAGTCAAGAAGAACCCGAAAGCTGTTCCGGCTGCAATGCTTCCTGTGAGCAGCACCATTCCTTTTACAGCACCGTAATTCACATATTCACCTCCAGGAAAAAACAGGAGTCTGATAAAAACATCAAATATAAACATTGAAATTACGATGTAACTAATTATTCCTATAAAAAAGCCCCTGGTGTGCAGCGGCTTAAATTCCTTGCCAAGTTTACTGACTAACCCTGCCGAAGCTGCGGCAAACAACAGAAAAACGATGAGTCCAATTGTCTCTCCTCCTGTCACCTCGCCAGCAAACTTCAAAAAGTACATTTCATCCACCGCTTTCCTGTTTTATTTTACAGCTTCCTCATCGGGCCGACCTTTGTCCTCTTTTTTCTTTCTTTATCAAAAATGACGGCCACCAGGAAACCAACTAAACCGACCGCAATTGAATAAAGCGGAAAATTGGGACTTGCCAGTTTTATATTCAAAAAGATAAGAATAATAGAAACACTGAATGAAATGGCTCCAAAATAAAAGATTATGATTCCTATTTTGCTTATAATCGGCAGGCTTTTAAACTCTTCCATGCTCTTTATTTCATAGGTTAGTTTCAATTCCAACACACACCCAATCACAATGAAGTGTATTCATATAAAAACAAATGGACTTCTATTTCACTCACCTCATCCAAAGCCTTAAAGTCCCCGCCAAATTTTTCATCAGGCCCTGAGCCGCCTCCTGCCAGTACACTGGAAGCTTTTAAAACATTGCCATCCCGGTCATAAAAGGTAAACACCTTTCTAATATCTTTGGAAGAGAAAGTGCCGTCTTCGTTAAAAACCGTATGGCTCAAAAACTTGCCGTTATCGGAATCAAGGTCATGCCTTATATCAAAGGAGAGATTGTAATTGCCGCCGTTATTCCTAACGCTCTCCAACAACAGGGCTGAACCATATTTTCCGCCTACTTTTTCCTTTAGGACTCGTGTTTCCCCTTCTGGTATCTCCAGCCAGTTCTTATTTAATGGAAAACGTACTGTAAAGTCATCACCAACTTCATGTACGTCATATCCGTTTTCATCATAAATATCACGCTGCACTTGTTCGGGATAGACCGAGTACAAATAATAAAAGCCAAATGCGATTACAAATAGGATGACCGATATATTGATTTTGCGTTTCATTTTAACTCCCCCTGGCTATATTATACTGAAAAATGAACCCTGCATTAACCGCCGTTTTTTATCGTGAAACTTTATGTCTCGCTACTTCCAGCATCCCATGTTACAATACAGAATGCTTTTTCAAGTTGTCCCTACATAGAACAACAATTCAAACGAATAAGTTAATAAACGCAGCAAAGGATGTGGTCACTATGAAAAAACAATTTTTCCTGCTATACATCATTTTGGCAGCTTTCATATTCGCTGCTTGTTCAGATGCGGCTTCATCTTCCCCGGAGGAGCAAGAACCGAAAACGGATGCCGAACAGGAGCAAAAAGCTGACAATAAGGAGCAGACTGACAAGGCTAAAGAGCAAGACCAGGATAAAGAAAAGCCCCCTCCTCCATATCAAGCCTTAGAGCCGTCGGTTGACGCAAAGCCGCTTAAGGATAAGCTTCCTGACGGGGAGCTGGAAAACATGCCGCCAGCTGAAGCTTACGGCAGTGATAATAAGCGATCGGTTCCTCCCGGGCAAACCCTTGTCAAAGACGGCAAAGATGAAAGTGAAGGCCCCTTGAAAAACAACCGGATTGTTGCCTATTACGGCCATCCGAACTCTAAACAAATGGGCATTCTCGGTGAAATGGAGCCTGAAGACTTGATGAAGAAGTTAAAAGAACAGACGCAGGCCTATTCGGATGCCGACCCGTCAAGACCAGCCATTCCGACGATCGAATTGATTACAACAGTCGCCCAGCGGGACCCGGGCCCTAAAGGAAAATACTATCATGTGACACCTGAAGCCGACATCGATAAGTATGTAAAACTTGCGAGAGAACATAATGCCCTCATCTTGCTGGATGTGCAGCTCGGTACGGACTCCGTCATGAATCAAGTCAAACTGATTGAAAAATGGCTGAAGGAGCCCCATGTCCATCTTGCAATAGATACGGAATTCCATGTGGGTGAAGGGGAAGTCCCTGGAGAAGACCTCGGCCAGGTCGATGGTAACGAAGTGCAAAAAGCGGTGGACTATTTATCAAAACTCACGGAAGAAAATGACTTGCCTGATAAGTTTGTACTCGTTCATCAGTTTACAGACAAGGCGCTGACAAATAAAAAGGCCATCAAGCCGGCCCCTAATGTGGAAGTTGTGCTTAATTATGATGGATGGGGCCTTTCTGCAACGAAGCAGTCCCTTTACCGGAAATTCGTCCGCAATGAGACCTCCCAATACGGTGGTTTTAAAATCTTTTACAAGAAGGATGAACCTGTTCTTGAGCCGCTCGATGTTGTAAAACTTGATCCGAGCCCAGCTGTTGTTAATTATCAGTAGGTACGGCATCTGTTCCGCGCTTCAGCAAAAATGCTGATAGGGTGGGGCAGATGTTTTTTTTGTGTGATGGGATTTTAAGAAGAAACCGGAAAAATATTCTTGTTCCGTTAACGGGCGGAATAATGGGATTCGATTCAAAACGGGTGTTGATTTTCGGTGCAGGGGCACGCTTTCACCATAAGAACAAGCTATATATTTTTTTACTATTCAACCATCCAGTCAAGTGAAGGATAGTAGTAAAATGGAATTATCATTTATGATAGAGGAGAAAACATAACAATCGTTAAAATTGATTAAAGTTCTTTCATTGGTTGGATAGAGGAGTATAGGGGAGAAAAAATGAAAAAAAAGAAATGGATGATTTTCTTATCTTCTATTCTATTATTAGGGATATTTGGTTTTTATTATCAAACCCATTTATGGATATGGGGCTTTAATTTAGCGAAAAATGACATAATGGATGTCATTGTTTACACAAAGGAAGAAGGGAGTTCTCAATATATAATTACTGATCAAAACAAAGTGATGGAGATAGCAGCGTTTTTATCAAAAATGGATAAACATACAAAAGTTGAACACGACAACTTTCCACCTCAAGAAAGTACTGAAAAATACACTAAAATTTTACTCAGAACCCGAGATTATACTACTTATGGTGGTAGTTTGTGGGCTTTGGGAACTGGCTATGTCCAGGATAGCAACGGATACTACTGGAAGGTTGATTATGAAAAATTAAACAGATTATTAGATGAAATTCTTCCATCAGCTGAACAACTATAGCGGCATAAATATAATGAGCTTCTCAGGAAAATAACCAAAATACAATTAAAAACGGCGTATTCCTTAATTAAATAGGAATACGCCATTTCCACACTCTGCAGCAACAATGTTGCGAATACGGCCTAAATTAAAGATCGCTTACTTCGTCTCAACGCAAGCTCAAGTATTTCTTGATATAGCCCGTTCCAATCTTGATAGTACTCCACCACTTCCTCCGGATTGATGAAAAGTCTTCCTTTCGATTCATATTGGCCTATGAAATCGGCCAGCTTTTCAATTTCCATAAAATAAAAAACTTGATATCCCACTTTTGGATAAGGACTGTTCTCGCGCCAATCCGGATTTTCACGATGATCGACTGTTATGTATCCCAGCAGCTGGCAGCTTCCGGTGACATACGCTTCCTCCCACACTTCTCGTTTGATGCATTCCTCAGGTGTTTCTTTCTTTTCGATATGCCCTCCTGGAAAGTCCCAGCCCCTGTGCTTCAAGTTTACTAAGAGTAATTTATCCTCCTTAAAACAAAACCCATGAACACTTGTTATTAACTCAACGGGAGGAAGGTTTGTGTCATTCTTCCAGGTCAACTTCACCCGGGCTCCATCCCAATTCACATAAATTGTGTTCAATAAACCAGCTCCTATCCAAATCGATTTTAACTTTAAAAAAGAACAGCCGTTGTCAGCTGTTCTGGAAATGTGTTTTGTTTTACTATTGGAGAGGCTAAATTACAGCCTTCATGAACCATGGACTTCCTGTTCCTTTTTCTCCTGCTCCGTTTTCATCTTTGCATACTTTTCTTCCGTCTTCGCAAGCTCCTTCTTTGATGCTTTTGAAATCATCCACATTGCAAGCAATGCTCCCAAGAAGAAAAGGACAAGCGTGATCACGGGCACCAGGTATGCTGTTTTATCATCAGGAAAATATAAAAACTCCATCATAACGCATCACTCCTTTTCCCTGCGTCCCATTAGCTGTCCTATATTATACCAGAACTGATATGCGTTTTCATTCTTGCCGTTTTAAATAGCAAGGAAAAAAAAGGGCGCCGGAGGGGTGGGATCCGGCACCTTGAAAATATATTTTAAACAATGGGGGGGTGTAAATAAAATTACTGATTGACAGTCTGGGTAAGACTTGCAGCACCTGCACTGACATCAAAGAAGTACTTTCCTGACCCGCTGTAGGAATAAACTTCAATGGTGTACGTGCCGGCAGCTGAAGGCTTGAAGCTGACGGTTTCCTGGCGTTTCGTCCCTTCCGCTCTTGCAACAATGTTACCGGAAGGATCGTAAACATATAAATCGTAGTCCGGCGTGCTGGAGAACCAGCTGGAACGCCAGTCCGGCATGATCATAGTGACTGCAAGCGGGTGGGCTGTATTAGTCACTTCCAGGCCAAATTGGTCATAAGCTCTGGAGCCTCCAAGGCTTCCTGAACGCTCATAATGGGCCGGCGCACTGATATTCGTGCCCGAGAAACCTCCGGCGCTTTTGACTGCCTCATATCCGTCAAGGCGGCCAAAACCATAATCAACATCCTTTCCGGATGGCCCCCAGTCCCTGGCAGTTGCAGTTAGCTTGCTGAAAACTTGCGATGGCGTCAAAGAAGGATTGGCGTCAAGCATTAAAGCAACCGTGCCGGCAGTGAATGGCGTGGCCATGCTTGTTCCGCTGTACGTCACGTAACTTGCCGAAGTGTTCGCCTGCGGGGCCGTTATGTTATAACCGGGCGCTGCAATATCAGGCTTGATTCTTCCGTCAGCCGTATAGCCGCGGCTTGAGAAGTCGGCAAGGAAGAATCCGTTTTCACCGGGATCGGCCATTGCGCCCACCGTAAGGGCCTTTTCGGCGGCTCCAGGTGCGCCGACAGTATACGTGCGCGGCCCGGAGTTGCCTGCTGCGACGGCCACGACAAGGCCGGCATCAACAGCGGCATTAACGGCTGTTGAAGTTGAATCGGTCCCATCCGAGCTGCCGGAACTGCCGAGACTGAGATTGAGGACCTCAATTCCGTAGGTGCCCTTATTGGCGACAGCCCAATCAACACCGGCGGTTATATCACTCATGCTGCCGCTCCCGTTCGCATCAAGCACCTTGATTCCGACAAGGGCAGCACCCGGAGCAACACCTTTATTGGTGCTGTTGGCCTCTCCTTCACCGGTGGCAATCCCGGCGACATGGGTGCCGTGCCCCTGATCGTCATACGGGCTTGTCCTGCCGTTGACGTAATCCTTCCAACCGATGACTTTGCCGTTATCGAGATCGCGGTGTCCGGCATCGATCCCTGTATCGATCACCGCTACGACAATATCATCTTTTGAATAGGAGTTTGGGTTGCCGTCCCGGTCGCCATCGAGCCCGAAGTCTTTACGCGCCTTTTCAGTGCCACTCCAGTAGTTAGCAGTCCCGTTGAATGCCTTCATTTGAACATCTTCTTCGATCTGCTTAATGAACGGGACATGCTGCAGCTTTTGAATCTGTGCTTTTGTCATCGTTCCGGCGATTCCGTTCAGGGCATGGGTGTATTCATGCTTCAGGGTGTATTTACCGACCTGTTTTTCAATCGCCTTTGATGCCCTCCCATTCATCCTGGTTGCATCAACCTGAATAATGACAGGGATCTTGTCTGACATTGCCGCTTTTTCCATGCGTTTTTCAAGATTGTCGAACACCTTGTCCCCGTCCCGGTCAGCCATCACTGCAGCAGGGGCGGGTTCATTTTCATACGATTTGCCAGTGGTCGTTTTACCATTTTGTTCACCGCTTGCGTACGACGGAGCAAGAAGCATTCCAGCAGCCATGCACAACGACAACACTTTACCGCTCGTTTGCATTTCCATTCCCCTTTCCGTTTTGTTTGCAATGCCGGCTCTATGGTGGTTGACCGTGAAACTCGCAGCTCCCGCCCTCCTTTCAAAAAGAACTTATACATAGATTTCTAGCAATCTCTTTCTTTTCCCATCGATTTTTTTCGATAAAATTCAAGGCTGAAAATTTTACATTATTCGCATTGTGGGAATGAGAAAAACCCCGCAGCTGCTGTGCTGCGGGGTTTCGCTTGAAATCCGGGCTTGTTTTAAGGTGAAATTTTCATAGTAAAATTTTAAAGGGGTTGTTAAAGGTCGGTATGCTGGGATGATGGCATAACTGGTCCTGGCGGATCATCCGCAAATACGTTTGTAGAAAATCCAGCAAGTAGCATGAGGATAATCGCTCCACTTCCCAATAACTTTTTCATTAAAGCACCTCCACTTTATCTGCAATTTCTTGTTTTATTAAGAAAGCTTCATAGAGCTTTTCTTTACACTTTTCATGATCATTTTTGTTGTTATAAAATACAGCCATTAATTCGAGCAGTTCCACTTTTTTATTCCTCATATTCATCTGGTCAGCAAGAAACAAGGCTTTAAAAACGGAATCAAGAAACTTCACTTCATCATTTTTTCTGGTATGAATTTTACACATAGCCGTAAGTGCAATAATTTCTTCCAGGTGCAGCCGAAATTGGCGTGACAGTTTGACTGCTTCCTGTGCATATTCCAGTGCTTGTTCCATATCGCCTAAATTCAAATATAACTCTGCCAGGCTGCAATTTGTCCTGATGATTCCTTCGCCATCTGAAAGCTGTTCTTTTATTTCCAAGGAAAACCGGAAGTACTCCAAGGCTTTTTCATAGTTTTTCAGTTCAAGTTCAATTTGGCCAAGATTGTGCCAGTACTTTGCTTTTAGCCAGGAATCTTTAGTATGGGAGCTTACATCCCTGGCTTCCAATAACTTTTCACGCGCCAACAGAAAAAATTTTTCTTTTTTATACAAGATTGCCTGCAGGGTTAGTGCACTTGCATAATGAATGCTTTTTTCATCAAGCAGATTAATAGCTTTTTCACACGCATAATTAGCCTGGTCCATTTTATTCAGCCAATAATAAACAGATGCCATATTGTAATAAGCTGTTCCTAACAGACCCTTATCGTTCTCTTTTTCCAGATGTTTTACAGCAATGGTGTATGCATGAATCGCCTCATCAAACTTCCCCATGCTATAAAGCATCGTTCCATAAATAATTTCACATTTAATAAGGTTATTTAAATCATCCAGCTCACCAAACAGCTTTTCCGCCCTTTCAATACAGGGAATCGCTTTCTTATAATCCTTTTCTTCTATATATATGAGCGCAAGTTCTTTGTATGCATGTGCAGTCTGTTTTTTGTAAAATAGGTCGCTGTCTTCGTTGTGAATGATTTCCAGATATTTTTCTTTCGCCTTGCCAGCCAGCTGTGCCTGGCGGTAGGTTGCGGCTTGTTCAAGCAAAAACTCCACACGGTCTGCTTCTGCATCATCTTTAAAGAGATCGTCTGACAGTCCAAGCTTTGTTTTGAGGTAATGCCACGTTTCAGGGTCAGGCTTAATTTTTCCGTTTTCAATATTGCTCAGTTTGCTGATGGACATCATGTCACCGACCGCTTCGAGCTGGGTCATGCCGAGCTGCTTTCTTCTCGCTTTTATTTCCAGGCCGATATTCGTCACGGAATCACCCCCCGACTTTTTAATTCCTTCGCTGCCGATTGGGAAATCCCTTCATATTTATCAGAATTTTCAAAAATAAATTAACAGAGCTGGTTTACATAAAATTGCCTGGCAATTGCCAGGCAATTTTGTATCACTATTCTTTTATTTCGATGCTCTTGATTTTAATTTCTTCTTGCGGGCGGTCCTTATCATCAGTTTTTACGTTGGCGATTTCATCTACGACGTCCATGCCTTCGATGACCTGGCCGAATACGGCGTGTTTGCCGTCAAGCCATGGTGTGCCGCCGTGCTCTTTATACAGGTCGATGATTTTTTCCGGGAAGCCGACATCTTGCATTTGCTGAATCATGTCACTGCCGACATCTTTCTTTTGGACAATAAAGAACTGGCTCCCGTTCGTATTTGGGCCGCGGTTTGCCATTGACAGGGCGCCGCGGAAGTTGGCAAGCTTATTTGAGAATTCATCTTCGAAAGGCTCTCCCCAGATGCTTTCTCCTCCTGCACCGGTTCCCTGTGGATCACCTGTCTGCAGCATGAAATCTTGAATGACACGGTGAAAAATAACGCCGTCATAATACCCGTCTTTGCTGTGTTTAACGAAGTTTTCCACTGTTTTCGGTGCTTCTTCAGGGAACAGCTTCACTTTTATATCGCCTTTTGTCGTATGGATTACAGCAACTTTTTCATTTTCCTGGACTTCCGTGAACTGTGGATATTCTGTCACTTCCGTTTCCTCCTTCTTTTGATCAGATTGCGGCGGGGCCGTCTCTTCATCGGTGCTGCTCTTTTCATCTGTTTCAGACGAATTGCCGCACGCTGACATGATCATTCCTGTAAATACGAGAAAAAACATCAGGATCAAAACCCGTTTCATACAATTGTTCCCCTTCTTGTCTATAATTGGCATTTAATGTGATTGTACATGAAATCCGCGGGAAAATCATGTATCAATACACTCACCGGCTTTTATACCGCAGCATTTTTCCCTCCCGAAACACAAAAGATCCTGCCCTTTCCAGGCAGGATCCTTTTAGTTTCATTACTTGCTCAGCGTTTCATTCATCAATTCTTCCAGGCCGGCAAGCGCTTCGTCAGCATCTGACCCTTCAGCTTGGATGGTGACTTCAGCACCCTGCGGTACACCAAGGGACATGACACCCATGATGGATTTCAGGTTGACGGATTTACCCTTGTACTCAAGGGTAACGTCTGACTGATATTGTCCCGCTTTGTTGACGAGTTGAGTCGCCGGACGTGCATGGATTCCAGTTTCGTCTGTGATTGTAAATGTCTTTTCTGCCATTCTGCTTCACTCCTATGTTATTGTACAGGTTTTTTCCAGAACCCGACCATTAATGCAGTGACAATGGAGCCCGCCAAAATCGCAGCAATATATAACAGTGCGCTTCCTTCCACAATCGGAATGACAAATGCGCCGCCGTGCGGAGCCGGAAGGCCGATGCCGAACAGCATCGTCAGCGCGCCTGCTATTGCAGAGCCGGTGATGATGGACGGAATGACCCGTCCCGGATCTGCAGCTGCAAACGGGATTGCCCCTTCTGTAATAAAGGAGGCCCCCATAATATAAGCTGTTTTTCCGGCTTCGCGTTCTTGTTTTGTGAACTTGGATTTGAAAAACGTCGTTGCGAGCGCCAATCCAAGCGGAGGCACCATTCCGCCAGCCATAATTGCGGCATGCGGAGCATAGTTCCCTGCATCAATCATCGCAATTCCAAAGGTGAATGCGGCTTTGTTGACCGGTCCGCCCATATCAACCGCCATCATGCCACCCAGTAACAATCCTAATAATACAGCATTTCCTGTTCCTAATCCACCTAACCAGTCTTGAAGCCATGTGTTGAATGCTCCGACCGGTTCATTGACTACGAAGAACATGATCATGCCTGTCGCAAAAATGCCTAACAGCGGATACAACAGGATGGTCCTGATCCCGGCAAGCGACTCCGGCATGCCATCGAGCATTTTTTTGATCCCAACCATCAAATACCCGGCAAGGAAACCGGCAATCAAGCCGCCGAGGAAACCGGCGTTGCCCTGGGCCGCCATGAAACCGCCGACCATACCCGGTGCCAGTCCAGGCCTATCAGCAATACTGAGAGCAATAAATCCGGCAAGTACTGGGATCATGAGTCCAAATGCATTTCCGCCGCCAATCGTCATTAATGCATCGGCAAAGCGGTTGTATTCATCGCTGTCCGGGTTGGCGGATTCGATGCCGAAGATAAACGAAATCGCAATCAAAATACCGCCGCCGACAACAAACGGAAGCATGTAGGATACACCGTTCATCAAGTGTTTATAAAATGAGTTCTGCTTTGACTTTTTCGCCGCTTTTCCTTCTGCCACCTGGTCTTCGAATGACTTTTCTCCGCCTTTGTAGACCGGTGCATCAGCTGATGTTGCTTCTTCGATCAGTTCCTTCGGCCGGCGGATTCCGTCAGTTACCGGCACCTGGATGACCGGCTTGCCTTTAAAACGGTCCATTTCCACTTTGGTGCTGGCAGCGACAATGATAGCCGGTGCGCTTGCGATTTCTTCATCGGTCAATCGGTTCTTAATTCCGCCTGAGCCGTTTGTTTCCACTTTGATATCATATCCGAGTGCTGCAGCTGCTTCCTTCAGTTTATCTGCCGCCATGTACGTATGGGCAATCCCGGTCGGACAGCCGGTGACAGCCAGCAGTTTGCCTTCCGGCTTGCTTCCTGTGTCCGTCTTCTCGTCGTCATCTGAAAGGGAAGCCGCTTCTTTGTCATCAATTAACGATAGGATTTCATCCTCTGACTGCGCTTCCATAATGCGCTTGCGGAAGGTTTCATCCATCAGCATGGTGGAAAGCCTCGATAATGTTTCCAGGTGCTCATTGTTGGCGCCTTCACTTGCGGCAATCATGAAAAATAAATGGGAAGGTTCGCCATCCAGTGCTTCATAATCAATCCCTGCGATTGAACGGCCGAAAGCGATTGCCGGCTGTTTTACCGCGTCCGTCTTTGCATGGGGAATGGCGACGCCTTCCCCGATTCCGGTTGTGCTCTCTTTTTCCCTGTTCCAGATGGCTTCCTTGAACTTCTTCAGATTGGTCAGGCGGCCTGCTTTGTCCAGCTGGCTGGCAAGTTCATCAATCGCATCCGCCTTTGTGTCAGACGCCATATTCAGGACCATCGTGTCTTTTGTCAGCAATTCTGATACCTTCATCATGTTCACCCCTCGATTTTTTAAAGTTCTTTCAGTTTTATCTCTTGCAACAGTGCCTCTATCTTTGATTTCTCGGCAAATCCAAGCGAAAATGCCGTTGCACTCCCTGTCGCCACCCCGTATCGGAAGGCTTCCTTTTTATCTGCTGTCTCCAGGTATGCTGCCGTGAAACCGGCCACGACAGAGTCACCGGCGCCAACCGTATTTTTCACTTTGCCATCAGGCGCCTCAGCAGAATAAGCTTCTGTACCGCTGATGAACAGCGCCCCTTTTCCACCCATGGAAACAATGACATTTTGCGGGCCAAGCTCCAGCAGTTTCCGGCCATAAGTCAGGGCATCTTCCATCGTCTCCACTTTGGCATCAAACAGGCCGCCAAGTTCATGGTGGTTTGGCTTTACGAGAAACGGCCGTTCGGCAAGTGCATTTTTCAATGCATTGCCACTGGCATCGATGATCACTTCAGCCCCTTTGCCTCTTGCTTTACGGGCAAGGGATTGATAGACGGTGTCCGGAACGGATTTCGGAATGCTCCCGGCCAGGATGATCATATCTCCTTTTCCGAGCGGTTCGAGTTTCCGTTCAAGATCAGCGAGATCGTTTTCCGTAATGTCAGGGCCCTGACCGTTGATTTCGGTCTCCACACCGGTTTTCAGCTTGATGTTGATTCTGGTGTCGCCGTCCACCTGGACAAAATCGGACGTGACCCCTTCTTTCTTCAATTCATTTGTAATGAAAGCTCCTGTAAAACCTCCGATGAATCCGAGTGCGGCATTCTCTATTGCAAGCCTCTTCAACACACGCGATACGTTAATGCCTTTTCCGCCGGGACTTTTCGCTTCGAAGGATGTAAGGTTCAGGGAACCGAGATTGAAATCATCCACGCCAACGATATAGTCAACCGAAGGATTCAATGTAACTGTATAAATCATGTCTGCACCACTTCTATTCTTGTATGTTTTTGATAATTCTTGAGCTGATCGGGATCAAGTGCTGAACTCGTAATGATTTCGGCATCCTGCAAGTCAGCGAATCTTGCAAAGGAAGTTTCGCCGAATTTCGTATGGTCAATCAGGACGAAACTCCGGATCGACAGTTCCATTGCCGTCTGCTTGACAAACGCTTCATCGGGATCCGGGGTCGTATAGCCGAATTTTTCATGCACGCTGTTTGTACCCATGAATGCTTTATCAAATCGGAATGATTCAAGCGTGCGGATCGCATTTCTCCCGACAAAGGCATAGGTTCCGCCTTTGACGAAGCCGCCTGTGACATATGTTTTGATTTCGTTTTCAAGAAGGGCGTTGATATGGGATATGCCATTGGTGACAGCGACAATATCTTTTCCTTTTAAAAAAGGGATCATCTGGATGGTTGTCGTTCCTGCATCGATGAAAACACAGTCGCCATCTTCAACAAGGCTTGCGGCATGTTCGGCAATTGCCGCTTTTTCCTGATTGTTTTTGCTCGTTTTTTCCGCTACGGTCGGTTCTTCCAATTTTCGCTGCAATTGGGCGGCGCCGCCGTGGATCCGTTTCAGGAGCCGGGCTTTTTCAAGCTCTGTCAAATCACGCCGGATCGTGGATTCGGAAGCATCCGTCGCCTCGACCAGCTGCTGGATTTTTACCGCTTTATGTTCTTTGAGCAGATCGAGAATAATCTGCTGGCGCTCTACCGTTAACATCTCATCACCACCATGAATGCGTTTTCTTTTATTTCAAGTTCAGTATAACAGTCTAAATGACCTAAATCAATCAAAATAATTCATTTTCAATCATTACCAATCATAAATTTCAAAAAAACAGTCATCCTTTCAGAGCTACAGGTCTTTTAACCCGAGCCAAAAATACCGCATTTAAGGATTCTTTTCTTATAAATAGGCGTTCAGGCACATTGGAACATTTTATCTGTATCTGTAAAATAACGGAGAGATGTCAAACTTTCAGAGGTGGTGAAATGGGTTCTGAGCAGAATTCGTCAGGAAATCTGTCACGGAAAACAGCGTACAAAAGGCGGAGAGTGGTAAAAAGGAGGCTCTGGATCGCTGCCATACTGGTTCTGGCAGCCGGTGTCTTTGTTACCACGGAAGTTATCGGCATTACTTCCCTCTTTGCCGGGACAAAAGAATCGAGCACTCAGGAGGATACCGTCCCATTCAGGCAGGAATCGGCTGCGGCTGCCCGGCCGGCGGATAACCTGGAAAAAGATCCGGTGACTATGATCGGAACAGAAAAGCCGGTTGAAGAGGAAGCAGCGGATGAGAGTGATAAAGATAGCAAAGAACAGAAGCAAAGAGCGCCAGGCCAGTCTTTGACTGAAGGCGGAAAAAGTGGCAGCGAAATCCGCTATAAGCCGCCCGCAAAGCAGGAACTGCCGGCAGTGAAACAGGGAATCATTTTACATCATTCCATTGCAAAAGGCGAGACACTGTACAGCATCACCCGCACCTATTATGAGGAAAAAGCAGGGCAGCAATTCATCCTGGACGCAAACGGGTTCGCTGGACCGTCTGATATCAAAACGGGCAGCGTGCTGAAGATACCGGATCCTGATTTTTTATCGGTTTATAAAGTGAAGCATCAGGACACACTATTCAGCATCGCTTCCCACTTTTACAGCCGCAGTAAAGTGCTTGCTTATTTTTCCGATTTGAATAGCATCAGCAATCCTGCGGTCGATGTCAAAGCCGGAGCGGAAGTGACGTTTCCACTGCCGCATCAACTGGAAATCCATACAATCCAGCCCGGTGAAACAGCTTTCAGCATTGTGGACTCCTATTATAAAATCAGTACATACATAAATGCGATCAAGGAGTTCAATCATCTCGGAGGTTCAACTGTAAAGACAGGGACAACCCTATACATACCGAACATTTTCAAACTTGAAGGAAAAACAGAAAAGAGTCATGAAGGGCGCTGGATCGAGATCAGCAAATCGAGGCATCTGGTTACCCTGTATGATGGTGAGCAGATTCTGTTTCAAGAAAAAGCGGCAACCGGGAAAAGTGAAGATCTGACTCCTGCCGGTACATTCCAGGTCATTGCAAAACTAGAAAACCCGTGGTATTCCCCAAAAGGGATTTCCGGCGGCAGCCCGAATAATCCGCTCGGAACACGCTGGCTCGGCTTGAGCGTGCCGGGGACCAGCGGAGAAAAATATGGAATCCACGGAACAAACAACCCTTCTTCGATCGGAAAGGATGTCAGCCTGGGATGCATCAGGCTGGAAAACAAACATGTTGAGTGGCTTTTTGACCGCGTTCCGCTCGGTACCAAGGTCGTGATTAAAGAGTCATGAAAGAAAAACACAGCGACTGGCGGAGGCCAACGGTTGCGTAAATTCAGCCGATTCGGCGATACCTCCCTCGCTGGAAATTTATTTTCCTATGGCAAAAAAGAAACGCCCGGCAGCATGTTTGCCTGGCGTTTCCTTTTCATGTCATGGAATAAACAAAACGCGTCACTTCATGGACAGACGGCTGGTACATCGTCAGGTAAAACCCGGCGGCAAGCCCGAACAGCACGAGTGTGTAGGAAACAAAAAACTTACCGGTAAGGAGTTTCCTGAAAGGCTTGAACGCAGGGTGCAGCAGACCGATGACGCCAATAAGGACAAGGGTCATAAACAGCGCTGTTATGACGACGATGTTTGTCCAGGCCAGCTTCATCTGCTGGATGCCCCATTGGATTTCCAGCAACGCCTTATAATTTTGGGCGCTGATTCTGATTGTGTTCGTTTTTTCCTCCAGGCCAAGAGGACCGTAGTCTTTTACCGTCATCACATTTTGCTTCACGTTATAAGAATATCCATTCGGATAAATTTCCAGTTTTTCCCCAAAGAAAAACAGTGATGCGGCAAGAACGACATAGAGTGCAACCAGGAATGCAAATAACGCGATGTTCCGCTGCTTGTTGCTCCTCAATTCACTCCTCCTTTCAAAAAGGCCCACCCGCCATCGAATCGGCCTTCTTTATACTTTATCTTCCCGGTTTATTTGCTGAAAAACCATTTTGTTCCTTTTCGTTGCATCCACTCTGTACGTGGGTTTCACCACTCTCGCGTCCCGAACCGCTTGGCAAGTTCATTGACAATCAGCGGCACAAGGGCCAGTGCGCCGATGAACAGCCAGTCATTCACTCCAAGCGGGGCAAGCTTGAACCACTCCGCAAGAAACGGGATATACACAAGTGCCGCCTGAAGGAGAATGCCCAGTCCGATCGAACCGAGCAAATACGGATTTGTCACAAGCCCGACTTCAAAGATCGATTTGGACGGATGGCGCAGATTCAGCGAGTGCACAAGCTGGGAAATGCTCAGTGTTAAAAAGGCCATTGTCTGGGCTTTTGCCATCACACCATCATTCATTGTGCTGAAATCCATGCCGATAAACGATTCGGCGCCACTATGCACTTTCAGTCCCGTCATGAACGCAACGAGCGTCAGCACCCCGATCACCAGGCCGTTTGCAACTGTAAAAAGCCCCGCCGCCCCTGAAAAAATCCCTTCGCCCGACTGCCGTGGCGGCTCTTTCATCACATCGGAATCATCCGGGTCAACTCCGAGGGATATTGCCGGAAATGTATCGGTGATCAAGTTCACCCACAAAATGTGGATTGCAGCAAGCGGTGCCGGCCAGCCAAGCAAAATGGCGACGAACAATGCGATGATTTCGCCAATGTTGCAGGACAGCAGGAACAGAACCGATTTTCTAATATTGCGGTAAATGTTGCGGCCCTCTTCAACGGCAGCCGTAATTGTCGCAAAATTATCGTCCATGAGCACAATATCCGCGGCCCCTTTGGCGACATCGGTTCCGGTAATCCCCATCGCAACCCCAACATCTGCCTGCTTGAGGCTCGGCGCATCATTGACTCCGTCCCCTGTCATAGCGGCAATCATGCCGTTATCCTTTAATGCCTGTACTATCCTCACCTTATGGTCCGGTGAGACCCTTGCAAAAATATGAGTGCCGGTCACCCGTTCTTTCAATTCTTCATCAGATATCCCGTCAAGTTCGGCACCTGTCAGGGCTTCTTCTTCGGAATCGGCAATACCGAGGCTTTTGGCGATGGCAACGGCCGTCATTTTATGGTCCCCGGTAATCATAATCGTCCGGATTCCCGCATTGCGGCAGGTTTCAACAGAATGCCTGACTTCTTCACGCGGCGGATCAATCATGCCGGTAAGCCCGAGAAAGATAAGATCGCTTTCCAATGCGTCAGGCGACATGTCTGCCCTGTCAGTCGTTTTGTAAGCGAACATGAGCACGCGCAGGGCTTTTGCGGACATCGTTTCGACCTGTTGATGAATCGCCCGTTTTTCGTTTTCTCCGATCGGCTTCACTGTACCATCCGCCATGATGCCGGTCAGCTTCGGCAGCACGCTTTCAACCGCACCCTTCACAAAAACCGCGGTGCCGTCACGATGCTCATGAACCGTTGCCATTCTCTTCCGCTCGGAGTCAAACGGAACTTCAAAAATCCGCGGATATTTCTTATCAAGTGAATTCTTGTCCAGGCCTTTGCCGGCACCGGCCGCGAGCAGCGCGGTTTCAGTCGGGTCGCCGGTTTCCTGGCCGTTTGAAATATCGGCATCATTGCAGAGGAGCATCGCCTCCAAAAAAAGCTGTTCTGTTTTTCCCGTTGGGTCGAGCTCCTTCAACTCCCCCTGCTTACTGTCTATGTAAAAGTCGGTGACGGTCATTTTGTTGAGCGTCAGGGTTCCGGTTTTATCAGAACATATGACGCTGACAGACCCGAGGGTTTCAACAGCAGGCAGTTTCCGGACAATGGCGTTCCGCTTGATCATACGCTGGACGCCAAGTGCAAGGACAATGGTGACGATCGCGGGCAGGCCTTCCGGGATTGCCGCCACAGCCAGGCTGACAGCAATCAGGAACATATCAAGCGGGTTGCGGCCCTGCCAGAACCCGAGAAAGAAAATGACAACCGAGATGATGATTGCGCCAAATCCGAGAATTTTGCCAAGGTCCGCCAGTTTTTCCTGCAGCGGTGTTTGTTCTTTCTCCTGTTTCCCAAGCATTCCGGCAATTTTCCCGATTTCCGTATTCATGCCGGTGCTGACGACAATGCCGGCACCTCGCCCATATGTGGTGAGCGTCGACATGAAAGCCATGTTCACCTGATCGGCGGCCGGCACTTCTCCGGGCGCCGTCCAGTCCGCGTGTTTTTCCACCGGCACCGATTCCCCGGTTAATGCCGATTCTTCAATCTTCATGTTTACCGCCTCGGTCAGCCGGAGGTCTGCCGGTACATATCGGCCCGCATCAAGAAGGACAAGGTCACCGGGTACGAGCTCAGCGGACGCAACCTCCTTCACCTGTCCATTCCGCTTCACGATAGCTTTTGGGGACGACATCTTTTTCAATGCATCAAGCGACTTTTCAGCCTTCGACTCCTGGATGACGCCGATCGTGGCATTGAGGATGATGACAAGGGCGATGATGACCGCATCACTGATCTCACCAACTAGCGCTGACACGACAGCGGCAGCCATTAAGATGTAAATGAGCACACTATTGATTTGCTCCCATATCAATTGCAAAGTGGTCTGTTTTTCCTGTTCCTCGAAAACATTTTCACCATATTTTTCACGCAAACCCGGGATGTCTTTATCTTTCAGGCCGTCTTCTGGGCTAGTATTCAGAAGGTTTGCCGTTTCACGCGCCGATTTTTGGCTCCACACGATCCGTCACTTCTTCCTGTTTGGTTTTGGGATGATTTGCGGCTTCATGAGGGATGCGGCTATTCCTTTTGGCTGCAGTTTGGCACGGAAGCAGCCGCTTTACAGGTTTTTGGACATGAGGATGTTAAATTCCCCGAACCCGATATCCTCATACAGCTTGCGGGCAGGATTTCCGGCAAAAACGTTGAGGCGGATTTCCTTCGCCCCCTGCCTTCTTCCCTCTTTCATCGCTTCCATGACAAGGCTGCGGGCCAGTCCGCGCCCGCGGTACGTTTCCAATACGTAAATATCATAGATGAACGCATGATGCGCATCTGTAAAATAATCGACATTGGTTCCGAGCAGTACCCACCCCGCAAGATCCTCTTCCTCCTGCGCCACAAGGAAATACGCCCCTTTATCCAGAACCTGCTGCACAAGCTTCACCGCTTTTTCACCTTCAGCCGGCAAATGCCCCATCGTCCCTTCATGCATCGTCTGCTGAATCATCCCCATAATTTCCTGTACAGCTACTTCAGCTGCCTTCTGAATTATCATTGCATAACCACCCTCTTTTTACTCAAAACCTTTGAAACTTCTCTATACTTAATTCGACTATTTCGGGAAATTCTCCTGTTTGTAGGTCTTTTGGCATAGCATTGCCTGGCAATTGCCTCGCAATTGCCAGGCAATGCTATGCCAGACCAAAAAAAAAGAAAGCGCAAGCACGCTTTCTTTTCCACTCTTATTCTTTTAGGGCGGCCAATGTGACCCATTCGTTGGTCTGTGTTTTCCAGGTGATCTGCCAGCCTGCCTCGTCCAATGCGGCCATTACCCGCTCGGCATTCCATTCGACGAGTCCCGAGATGAGCATTGAGTCAGTTTTGTCGAACAGGTCATGGCGTTCAAACAGCTGAATCGTTTCGTCAGCGCCGATATTAATGAACATCCAATCGTAACGGCCGGCTACTTGATAATTGCCGGACAACAGATCGGCCTGTTCAGCTGCGACGGTATCAACACCGTTCAATTCAGCATTCAGCAAGACTTCCCTTTCAATCGGCTCGATATCAACCGCCTGCACTTCAGACGCGCCTTTAAGGGCAGCAGCCACACTCAATATTCCCGAACCAGCCCCCAGGTCAAGAACGGCCGCACCGCTGAAATCATGACCGAATATAAAGCGCAGGCAATCCTGTGTCGTTTCATGCTGTCCTGTACCGAATGAAGCTTGCGGGTCGAACCGCATGATAGATGTGCCTGAAGGCATGTCATCGTCAAACGGCGGAAAACTGAGGATCCAGCCGTTTCCAAAGTCAATATCTTCAAAACTGTTGTGCCACTGATCATTTACCGGCGCATAAGCCAGGTCATGCTTCGCTAATCCCAGCACGTCATGGATCTTTGTATACATCGAATCAGGCAGCCCTTCCAGGTCGCCTTCTTCCGCATAAATGTGAAGTTCGATTTCAACATCTTCTTTTTCCACATATCCATAGCCGTTGTCATCCTGAATGATTTCAAACGGTGTTTCATAATATACATTCACAATTCCGGCTCCGCTGAGCTTTTCGATCGCCTGATCCAGTTCTTTTTCTGAAAGGCGAACCGTAAATTCATGTAACATTTCCAGCCATCCTTTTCTAGATTGTTGCTATGCCGCAGCCCATTTTTATGCGGGCAGGGTACTTAAAATCGCGAAAAAATGCACGGCTGAGCCGGCAAGAACGAAAACATGCCATACGGCATGATGGTATGGGAACCCCCGCCAGACGTAAAACACGGTCCCGACTGTATAGGTGATGCCGCCTGCCACAAGCAGCCACAATCCGGCCGTTGAAAAGCTTTCCACAAGCGGTCCCCAGGCAAACACGACGATCCACCCCATGAAAATATAAAGAAGCGTTGAGGTGAACAGAAACTTTTTCACAAAAAAGGCTTTGAAAACTACACCTGCGATGGCAATTCCCCAGACAATGCCGAACAGCGTCCATCCGAGCGCACCTCTTATGACAACAAGCAGCAGCGGCGTGTACGTTCCCGCAATAAATAAGTAGATGGCAGCATGGTCGCAAAATTCAAAGATGTCCTTCACTTTCCCTTCCGGAAAACTGTGGACCAATGTAGAGGAAGCATACAAAATCAGCATCGTCACGCCGTAAATCGTAAACGAGACGACATGCCAGACAGTCCCCTCCATCGAGGCATAAACAATCAATAAAACGAGTGCCGCAATGCTCAAAAGCACACCGACTCCGTGCGTCACTGCATTGACGAGTTCTTCTTTCCGTGTATACGTATGTGTATCTGCCATTCTTTTCAACTCCGCCCTTTCAAAATGGGTGATATCATCATATGTTTTTCCGTGCTTTTTGACCTTAGTTTTCATTATACAGGAGAATCCAAGTCCATTTAAAGTTAGAGAGCGTAAAGTCTTGTGAACAGATGAACATTATTGATGATTAGCTTGCATGCAGCTGCCTCATCAATCCCAGCTGAAACGCTCCTTCTTCCAGGGTACTCGTGAGGTCAACTGTTCTCCCATTCGTAGGTTTTTAGGAACACACAATTAACTACACATCAGTGAATGATTTACCAATAAATATATACTTATTTACTGGTATTTACACCACGTTCGATTCCCTGAAGGTGTTCCATTATGATAGGCATATGGAAAGCTATATATATGAAGCAGATTGCAATTACTGCTAAGCAAATAAGCTTACCCCACTCTATAATTTGGTTATCATTTGATTCTGACACGATGTATGCACCTCTTTAATCATAATCATATCGTACAGTACCTCACCATAGAAACTTGTACTCTGTCCTTGTAATAACCCAATTTCTGATATCAACCCTTGCATAAGTATTATCATGAAAGGTGAAATACCTCCATTTTAGTCCCAGCTGAAACGCTCTTCCTTCCACGGGTCCCCATACATATGATACCCGTTCCGCTCCCAGAACCCCGGTTGGTTTGTCGCCGTAAACTGAATGGCGCGCAGCCACTTGGCGCTTTTCCAGAAATACAGATGCGGCACAACCGCCCTGACCGGATAACCGTGTTCCGAAGTGAGCTTCTCTCCGTTATGGGAATGCGCAAGCATGCTTGTCTCACGCAGGAAGTCTTCAATCGGCAAGTTCGTTGTCCAGCCTTCTTCGGCATGCAGCAGGACGTATTTGGCTTCCGGCTTGATTCCGGCGTCCTTGACGGCACCTCTGACGGAAACTCCCTGCCAGGTGTTATCGAGTTTTGACCAGCCTGTCACGCAGTGGATATCATTCCCCGTTTCCGCCTGCGGCAATTCCATGAATTCTTTATATGAATAAATGAGCGGCCGTTCGACGAGGCCGAAAATTTTCAAATCCCAGTCGGACAAGTCCGGCTTATACTGCGGCACACCGCCTGCATGCAGGACCGGCCAGGCTTTTGTCACGTTCTGATTTGGCGGAACCCGGTCATTTCCGCTGCTCCGTTTCTTCCCGAAATACATCGTCAAATCACGCCTCCCTTTCTTGCCCTGTTTCTATTTATCTTAACATCATTTCCGAAAAAACCTCTATTGTTAACCCGATTAACTTAAATGGTTGACAATAAAAACGGATTCTTTTACTATTTAATTATTCACATAATTGTAACAGAAAGGCTGATAGTTTATGAGTACATACAGAAAAGGAATGAGATTCACACCGATTGAAATTACACTTGTCGGAATGTTCGCAGCCCTGATGGCGATTGGCGCCAATATTACTTCTTGGGCCCCGTTCCTTCAGGTAGCGGGCGTACCGCTTACGATGCAGCCATTTTTCGCTGTGCTGGCCGGATTGCTGCTCGGCAGCAGGCTTGGATCTATTGCCATGCTGGTTTATATCGCAATCGGCCTGGCTGGTGCTCCGGTATTTGCCAAGTTCAGCGCCGGTATCGCTGTCTTATATGGACCGACAGGCGGCTTTCTTCTCTCTTTTATCGTTGTCGCTTATGCCGCGGGCAAAATCATCGAAAAAGCGGATGGGGAGCCAGGGCTGCCGCGCTTTTTCGCAGCTGCTTTCGTCGGCATCTTCCTTAATTATTTCCTTGGCACTAACTATATGTATGCGGCGGTTAACACTTGGATCGGCGCTGAAATCAGCTATGGCCAGGCGTGGGCCGGCATGATGCTCTTTTCCATAAAAGATGCCGCCTTCACTGCGCTCGCAGCCATGGTCGCCCCGAGGCTGTACAGGGTGGTCAGCCGCTCGCAAGCCTTCACAAGAGCGCGCAACAACGACGTCGCATGATCCATCGTTTCATTGATTGTTGTTCAAATGCACAATTCCGGTACTACTAACCGAGCTGTCTACACAAATAACATATGAAAAATGCCAAAACCCGCGGGTTTTGGCATTTTTGTGTTCATTTGATTGCCTGGCAATTGCGAGGCAATTGCCAGGCAATCTATTTCTATTAAAATACCAAAACAGCCGCAATCCACCCGAATATGATGAGTGGGATGTTGTAGTGCAGGAATGTCGGCACGACGGTATCCCAGATGTGGTTGTGCTGGCCGTCGGCGTTCAGGCCTGATGTTGGTCCGAGTGTACTGTCGGAAGCCGGTGAGCCGGCATCCCCGAGTGCGGCCGCTGTGCCGATGAGACTGATGGTCGCCATTGTGCTGAAGCCGACTTCAGCCGCCATCGGAACAAAGATGGTCGCGATAATCGGAATCGTGGAAAACGATGAGCCGATGCCCATCGTGACAAGCAGCCCGACAACGAGCATCATAAGGGCCGCCAGTGCCTGGTTTCCTCCGATCATGTCAGTTGACGCTTCAACGAGCAAATCGACATGGCCGGTCTCTTTTAAGACAGCAGCGAAACCGGAGGCCGCCAGCATGACAAAGCCGATAAATGCCATCATCCGCATCCCGCCTGTCAGGATATCATCCGCTTCGTTCCAGCGCATTTCCCGGCTCAAATAAAGAACAATAATCCCGGCAAGCGCCCCGATGATCATCGATTCCGTCCACAACTGGACAGCAAGGGCCGCAATGACAGCGGCTGCTGCAAACAGGAGGCTTTTGGCGGTATATGCTTCGCCTTCCTTTTGTTTGATTGCAACCTTTGGTGTTTCGTATTCCCGCGGCTTGCGGTAACTGATAAAAATGGCGACAGCGAGCCCGACAACAAGTCCAGCAGTCGGAATCATCATCGCTTCCGGAATGAGGCTGCTGTCAATTTCAAATCCGCTTTCCGCCATATTCGTGCTTAAGATATCATGAAAAATGGCACCGAACCCGGTCGGCAGCAAAATATAAGGGGCCGTCAGCCCGAATGTCAGCACAGATGCAATAAGCCTGCGGTCAATTTTCATTTCGCTCATGATCTTCAATAACGGCGGTACCAGGACCGGAATAAATGCGATATGGATCGGAATGAGATTCTGCGAGAAAATGGACATGATGAGAAGCGGCACGATGACAAGCACCATCGCCACAACGCGGCTGGCTGTCTTCCCTTCACGCCCGACGAGACCCAAAACAGCATCAACAAGCGCATCCGGCAAGCCGGTTTTGGACAGGGCGATTGCAAAGCTGCCCAGGAGTGCATAGCTCAGTGCCACTTCAGCACTTCCGCCAAGTCCGCCGGTGAACACTTCAATCGTTTTCGCCAAATCCAGGCCGCCGGTCAGCCCGCCGGTCAGGGCTCCGATAACAAGGGCCACAACAACATTTACTCTGAAAAGACTCAAAAGCAGCATGACAAGTACTGCGATAACAACTGCATTCATATATAAATCCTCCATCAAATAAAATACTTTACTGTGCTAAACAAATAAAGCACTAAAATAATTTAACATGATAAGGATGTCCTGTCAACGTTGAATGAAACATCTTACCCCCTGTCGTCGTCTTATCATACAGAAGCCTTTTTACAGAATGGAGGTGACCGGGATGAAAAAAAGCTTGCTCGTCCTGCTGGCAATTGCAGCGGCAGGCATAGCAGCCTTTCTCTTCTTCGATATGAACAGGCAAAACGGAAAAGTCACTGATCCGGATCTAAGCGGGTATGTCATGCAAACAGGAAGGGAGCGGGCGCTTGTCATCGGGAAAAACGAAGATTCTTATCAAGCGGCCTGGATACAAGTCCCTGCCTTTCAAAAAGTGTCACCCGGGGAATATGTAAAAGTGGAATTCACCGGACCTGTTAACGAGTCATTTCCGCTCCAGGCCGCTGACGTTAAAATCGAAAAAGTAAAAGCGGAAAAACCTTCCGGCGCTTCCCTCACAGAGGAAGAAGCACTAAGAGCTGTCCTAAAAAAAGCCGGAAAGAAAGAACTTCTCGGGGTGCACCGCCTCGAATACCTTCCGGATCTTGCCCAGTGGAATATCGTCCTCCAGCCAATCGCTGTACCGGATCAGGAAGCGGAACAGATGGAATTTATGATTGATGACAGCACCGGAAAAAATTGAAGCAGCAACGTTTTTTCCCGCACGTAGAAAACGGTATGGAAAAAGCCAGCCGGAACATCCCGGCTGGCTTAATCAAGTTACTTATTCCCTTTCATTTCAGCAAGACGCTCCGCCAGCGTTGCCAGTGTTCTTGTCATAACGCCGGTAGCTCCGGACGGCCCGAGCTCATAGTCGCCTTCCGAGGTGGCTGTCCCGGCAATATCAAGGTGAACCCACGGCGTGTCTTCCGCAAATTCGCCGATGAACGCACCGGCCATAATCGGATGCGCTTTGCGGCCCGGTGAATTGTTGAGGTCCGCCATTTTGCTGCCGCGTACTTTTTCTTTGTAAACATCAAAATAAGGAAGCTGCCAGATCGGCTCGCCTGTTTCCATCGAGGAATACAGCACTTCCTCGAAAAACGATTCATTGTTTGTCATAGCGCCGGTTGTCACATCGCCAAGCGCGACGACAACCCCGCCTGTTAGCGTGGCCACATCGACGATATAACCCGCGCCAAGCTGTTTGGCGTACGTGACGGCATCGGCTAGCGCCAGGCGCCCTTCCGCATCGGTGTTCAGCACTTCAATCGTGCGGCCGCTCAAGGAGGTGATCACATCATCAGGCTTGAACGCATCACCGCTGATCATATTATCGGTTGACGGGATCACAGCCATGACATTTTGTTCCGGCTTCAGTTCGCCAATCGCTTCCATCGCTCCCAATACGGCGGCTGCTCCTCCCATATCGGTTTTCATGCCGACAATTCCGTCCTTCGGCTTCAAGGAATACCCGCCTGTATCAAACGTGATGCCCTTCCCGACGAGCGCCAGGACATTTTTCCATTCATCGGCACCTTTATATTTGAGCACAATCATCTTCGGCGGCTGGGTCGATCCTTTATTGACGGCAAGCAGTGCCCCCATGCCGAGCTTTTCCATTTCCTCTTTATCAAGGATCTCATATTCCATGTCATACTTGTCTGCAATCTGGACCGCAACTTCCGCCAGGTCGGTTGCAGTCAGCATATTCCCGGGCATATTGACGAGCGTCCGGGCCGTATTCGTCGCTTTCCCGTGTGCATAGCCGACAGATAGGCTGGCACGGATGTCTTCATTGTCCGCTGTGGAAATGACTGTTATGCCCGACAGCTCTTTTTCCGGTTCGTTTGATTTTTTCTTGTAATGATTGAACCGGTAAGTCGCCATCGGCAGGGCTTCGGCGAGGGCATGCGCAGCATCATACGCATCCGTTTTTTCCGAAACGAAACTGTCCAATTCAATGACCGCTTCGGTCCGTTTATCGCCGTCCAATTTTTTGAACACGTTCCCGAACGCTTCCCGGATCACCTTGAAATCGGCCTCTTCCCTCTCTCCAAGGCCAACAAAGTAAACGCGCTTCGGTCCTGTCTTGCCAAGCGTATGTATTTTCGTGACTTGTTTCTTTTCCGGAGAAATATCGCCTTCTTTCAGCATCTCTTTAAGCTGGCCTTCGAGTTGTTCATCGAGTGAAGCAAGCGTTCCTTCCAGTTTTTGATGTTTATGGAAAACACCAATGACAAGCGCCTGAATTTTTTCATCAGCCTTCAGTTTCTCTTCAACTGTAAACATCGTTCCACCTCCATAATTGATATAACCGGTGCACTCCTTCAATTATATAAAAATCAGGGTGCAAATTCGAATAACTCGCGTCCATTTCCTGTCAGTCTTCCTGCAAATACAGGATCAGCTCCGGCAATGGCGGCAGTCCCTTCACTTCCTCGAATGAAACCCGTTCGACATCATCCGGAATGATCGAAAGGCATTCCGCCATGAACTCATTCACTTCTTCGAGGTCGACACCCCAGTAAAAAGGCCGGTACTTCTGAATATACCGGTGCCCTGCTGTCATCATCAGCCGTGCGCCTTTCACGTTGCCGTATCCATAATGATACATGGCGACCACCATCTGCAGCAGGCCCTTCAAAAAATAGTTATCCTTATCGGTCATCCAGATCTCCTCAAGCAAATCGTGGCACGTATAATAATCCCCTTCGTTGAACTTAACAAAAAACTCATAATATTCAAGCGGGTACTGGCTCATCCATGCAACCTCCCCGGGTCATAACTGAAATTGCCTGGCAATTGCCTCGCAATTGCCAGGCAATCACACTTGCTTTCATCCATCATAGCAAAACATAATAAGATTAGATAATCATATGAACGGCAATAGTATTTATACGTTACAATAGGACATACATACCCACAGAAAGAAAGGAAGACCGTCATGGAGCTTTTTGCGAATTTCCCGATTTGGACGGCTTTGTTTGCCATCTTTTTTGCCCAATTTGTCAAGGTGCCGATCCAGTACATCGCGACAAAAGAAGTGGACTGGTCGCTGATCACGAGCACCGGCGGAATGCCAAGTTCCCATTCTGCGGCCGTCACCTCGCTGGCCACTGCCGTCGGTTTGAAGGAAGGGCTTGACTCGAGCGTGTTTTCCGTAGCCGTTTTGTTTGCCATCATCACGATGTTTGATGCAACTGGCGTGCGCCGCCATGCGGGCAGACAGGCGACCGTGCTGAACCGCCTTGTTGTCGATTTCAACCGCCTTGTCGATGAAGCGATCAACTGGCCGAAGAAAAAAGAGGAAGAACGGCGGAGCGAGCTGAAAGAATTGCTCGGCCACGAACCGATCGAAGTCTTCTTCGGAGGACTTACCGGCATCCTGATCGCAATTGCGGCCTATTACACGATTTATTAAGATATGCCAGGAAGGAGGACACCGATGAACATTGTATCGATTTGTCCAAGCAACACCGAACTGATCCATTATCTCGGCCTCACCGGCCAGCTCATTGCCGTCGATGACTTTTCCGATTGGCCAGATCAAGTCAACGGCCTGCCGCGCCTAGGACCGGACCTTAGCATCGATATGGATAAAGTTGAAGCACTAAACCCGGACCTCGTCGTTGCTTCACTGAGCGTGCCGGGGATGGAAAAAAACGTGGAAGAACTGAAGAAGCGCGGCCTCCCCCATATCGTGCTCAATCCAAACACACTCGACGAAATTGCCGCTGACCTGCTGACACTCGGAAACGCAGCCGGCGCCGACGAAAAAGCCGCTGAAACTGTCGCTAAGTTCAATGATTTCATCGAAAAATATCAGCAATATGCTTCCGCTGTAACCAGCAAGCCGTCAATCTACTGGGAATGGTGGCCGAAGCCTGTATTCACGCCGGGCGGAAAAAATTGGCTGACTGAAATCAGCCGGCTGGCAGGTGCTGAAAATGTTTTTGCAGATATCGACCAGGCCAGCTTCCAAACCGACTGGGAAACGGTCAGGGAACGAAACCCCGCCCACATCGGCATGGCGTGGGTCGGGGTCCAGCAGGACAAGATGAAGCCCGAGCTCATCGAAAAACGTCCAGGATGGCGGGAAATGGATGCCGTGAAAGAAGGGCAAATCCACCTTCTTGAAGAATCGCTATACTGCCGGCCATCACCGCGTCTTTTACTCGGTTTGAAAAAACTTGCCCCGCTGATCCACCCAGCGGTTTTCCCTGCGAATGACGGTGTTGACCCTCTTGGGGGAAAGTAACCCTTTACCATGTGAAAAAATATTCCAACCCCACAACAATAAAAACGCATGTGATTTCAGTGGCGAAATCACATGCGTACTATGTTTTGTGTTATGTTATCTTGCACTTCTAAACGGACTTGAGGTCAGCCTTTTATAATCTGCTTCCGGAACACCTGCATCGCTTCATTTTCATTCAGTTCCTTCAGCCGCTCTTCTGTTATTGACCCATCGCCTTTTTCAATGATATATACATCGATTTTTTGCTTTCCCCACTGTTCATAGACATCGTCGACCGTTTCATAGTAAAGGTCAATTTTATGCCCCTTGATGGCGCTGCCTGTATCGGCCACTACGCCGTATCCGTAACCCGGAACATAAAGGATGGTCCCGATCGGAAAAATCCGTGTGTCGGCTGCAATCGTCGAATAAAGGTCCCGCTTCACTTTTAATCCGGAATATGTAATGCCATACTGCGGATGGTCAGGTGTTTTCCCCGTTGATTCAATTCCGGCCGTATAGCCTGTCGCTGTCACTGTCACCGCGGGATAGACACTCCAATCCCTGGACTCATGCAGCGTTTTTGGTTTCTCTTCAGTCTGGCTGGAAATCAAGGTGGTCATCGACTTCACTTTTGGAATTTCTTTATGTTGTAATGAAACTTTTTTTGGTTCAGGGTTTGTTTCAGCAAAAAGTTTACTGACAACCGGATAATTCTGCTGGCTGATCCATGTTGACAGGCCAGCTGCCTTTACCCCCGAAATCGATTCAAAAGTGGTCAACACCGCTGCCATGAACAGTACTGTGATGATGAATCGCTTTCCTATTTCAGTAATAAACTTCATTAAAAACTTTCACTCCTCTCTTCGACTATTCTTTCCCAGAGAGAGCAAAAGTTATTCGTAAAAAAAGAAAAAAAGTTGAAATTCCATTAATTTCATCTTAATTTTCAACATTTTCCCATAATAAAAGACTTTCTATAAGCAAGAAAGTCTTTTTCTAATATAATAATTTCCTAAAACATTTGATAGCCGCGGACACGAAGCGCTTTGATCGCCACCCCGGCAAGAACTGCGCCGACCAGGCCCGATACCAGAATGATGACATCCCCTGTGCCGAGAGATATAAAGTTCTCATAGAGGGCACTGAAGGACGATCCCGGTTTTGTAATATATTCAAAAAAACGGACTTTATCAATAATCAGAATTACGACAACCGGATAAATGACTGCCATCACCCATGTCGCACGAAGAAGCATATTCAATAAAAATCCAATGCCGAAAAATAAAACGATAAACAAAAGCATTGAGATGATCAATTGGGGTATGCTCACATAACCACCTCCATCTGGTTCCATAGTAAGTTTACTGAATTGACGTTGAACCGTCAATCTCGAAATCCTGTACCCGTTGTTTTGCCTTGAGAACTAAACGTGAACGACATGCAAAAAAGCGCCCATACCGGACGCTTTTTTACGGGTGAATGTTTATGGGTGAAGTGGAAGGTGGTGACGGTTTACTTTTCGCCGCTGCCGTGGCAATGGTCACAAGTTTCAGATCCGCCGAGCAGCAGCTGGAAGTACCCCTGCCCCGAGCAGTAAGGACAATCTTTCCGATCTTTTTTGTTCGTTCTCATGAAGCTGGTCCCCTTTCTGATATATCTTAATTTTCTGATAATATATCAGCTTTTCCGGAAATTGAAAAGAGGAAAATACATGCAAATTGCTTTATGAAAGCGTGAACAAGGGTTGTTATCTCCTATTTTTAGCCTTTTTCTCATTAATTCAGATTTTTCAGAAAATGTGTTTTCGCCTGGTGATTTCGTCTACTCAAATGGCCAAACTTCCTAGACGAGCAGTTTATACGTCGTATACCCAAAATGGTCCCCCGGATTGAAATTAATGATATCCAGCACATTATGATGGGCGCGGTCAAGGAAAAAGTGAAGCATCTCGGATGTCCTTGGATCCCGGCGAAGCTCCTCGGCACTGATGAAAACCGCATCTTCCAATTCATCATATTGCGGGAGCAGCCGGCCGCCTGTCTGTTCAAGCCGGAAAACGATCATATTATCACTGACCTGGCCATTGATGACGCCGGAACGCATCCCGATGAGGCCGGTAATTTCCGCAAGAATGCCTGTTTCTTCTTTGACCTCCCGGATGACCGCTTCATCTATTGTTTCGGCAGGATTGACAAAACCCGCCGGCAGTGACCACATCCCTTTCAGGCCGCTGTATTTTTTCCGGACGACAAGCCATTTCCCATCCTTTATAATCAATCCGGCCACGCCAAGCCATACGTTTGCACGTTTCATGGAACTCACGTTATCTCCCCCCTGTTTATGCTCTATGTCAGCCCTCTGGATCTGTGAAAAAGAAAAAAGCAAAGACCGAAACAGGCCTTTGCTTCCATTATATCTTGAAAATCATTTATCATTAAAACAATTTCAGTTTTCCTTTTTTCAATACCATTGACGGACCGCCAAGCTTCAGCAAGTACCGGTTGTCGATCACTTTTTTCATAGCGGAAGCGGTCGATCCGAACAATTTTTTGTCACCGAATACGACACCAATCGCTTCCCCTTCACCGAGTGAAGCAACCGTCCCTTTGATTTCCGGCGTGAATTCTTCCAGGTTTTCTTCGCCGCGGACAAGCTTGATCAGGTTGGCAGCACAAGTGTCCGCCTCCTGAATTGCGATCTGTGCTGTCGGAGGGTAAGGGCGGTCGATTTCTTCATTGATGATGAGCGCACAGTCACCGACGATGAACACATCATCATGGTTAGGATCACGCAAGTCTTTGCGCACTTTCACACGGCCGCGCATAACCTCGAATCCGGATTTTTCCACAATGGAATTACCGCGGACTCCGGCAGCCCATACAATTGTCTCCGCTTTGATTTCTTCGACGACATCATCTTTTGAAACAATGATGCTGTTTTCTGTCGCTTCCTTGATTGTCGTCCCGATTTTGAATTCGACCCCTTTTTGCTCAAGCAAGTTCATGGCGTATTCCACTAGTTCGGGATCAAAGCCAGGAAGCGCTGTAGGTGCCGCTTCAATGTTGATGAGGCGGACTTTTTCACGGTCAATATCAAACTCCTTGCAAAGTTCAGGGATGCGGTTGGCCAATTCGCCGACAAATTCAATTCCGGTAAAGCCGGCCCCGCCTACGACAATCGTCAGCAGCTCATCGCGTTTTTCCTGGTTGTATTGCGCGAACATATATTCAATATGCTCTCTGATCCGGCGGGCTGAATTGATATTGTTGATTGTAAAGGCATTTTCCTTCAGCTCTTTGATGCCAAACGTTTCCGACTCAAATCCGAGGGCGACGACAAGATAGTCATACGTATACTCGCCGTTCTCGGTGAGGACGCGTTTGTTATCCGGATCAATTTCCGTCACGCTGTCTTCGACAAAATTGATTTTATTTTTGTCAATAACGTCAGAAATAGGAATCCTTGTTTTGTCATGGTGAAGAGTCCCGGCCGCATTTTCATGAAGCCACGTTGTCTGGTAATGATAATTATGCTTGTTTATCAGCGTGATTTCCGCTTCATCAAGCTTTAATTCCTTCTGCAGATTCACAGTCGTCATAATTCCGCCATAACCTGCGCCAAGTATTAAAATCTTTGGTCTATTCAACCCTATCACATCCACCTTTTAAAATATTTTCCGCTCGTCCAGCCGCTTTCCAAGCGGCACGTACATTTGTGATATTTTTCACGAACTTATTCACAAAATGTCACTAAAACTGTCACAAAATCTTAATAATTGTCCATAACCCATCTTATTCTTTTTTATCTCTTTTTTCAAGTGTCGAAACCTGTTTATTAAACTGTAAGAATTGCCAGTCTTGTAACCCTTTTCACAAATGTTGCCCGTTTGTGGTAAAATAGAAGGGATTGGGAGAAATGCAGGGATAACGCCTCCTTATAAGGCACGATGAAAAAGCGTATTTTATGATAAGATATAAGGTGGAATCTCTGGATTTACTACATTTCACTACGACAATACTGGGGGAATGAAGATGAGCGAGAACGAAAAGGTTTATGACATCACGGTAATCGGCGGGGGCCCGACTGGTATTTTCACGGCTTTCTATGCCGGAATGAGGCAGGCAAGCGTAAAAGTCATCGAAAGCTTGCCGCAGCTGGGCGGGCAGCTTTCTGCATTATATCCTGAAAAGTACATATATGATGTTGCCGGCTTCCCTAAAGTCAGAGCCCAGGAATTGATAGACAACTTGATCGAGCAATCCCGCAAGTTTGACCCGACTATTGTGCTTGAGCAATCCGTCCAAAATGTCGAGAAACAGGAAGACGGCGTGTTCAAACTGACGACCGATAAAGAAGTGCATTATTCCAAAACGGTCATCATCACAGCCGGATCCGGCGCATTCCAGCCGCGTAAACTCGGCTGTCCAGGCGAAGATGAATTTGCCGGCGTGAACGTCCACTATCATATTAATGACCTGAACAACTTTGCCGGCCGCAACGTCCTTGTCTGCGGTGGCGGCGACTCTGCGGTCGACTGGGCCATGATGCTTGAGCCGATTGCGAAAAACGTCACGCTCATTCACCGCCGCGAGAAGTTCCGCGCCCATGAGCACAGTGTCGAAAATCTAATGAAATCCAAAGTCAATGTAAAAACACCTTATGTCCCTAAGGAACTGGCAGGGGAAGACAGAGCGGAAAAAGTCATTCTCAACAAAGTCAAATCTGATGAGGAAGAAGTTCTTGAAGTCGACGATGTCATCGTTAACTACGGTTTCGTTTCCTCACTCGGCCCGATTAAAGAATGGGGACTTGAAATCGAGAAAAACAACATCATTGTCAACTCCCGCATGGAAACGAACATCGAAGGCATTTATGCTGCCGGCGACGTTGCGACATACGACGGCAAGGTCAAGCTGATCGCTTCCGGATTCGGCGAAGCACCGACAGCTGTCAATAATGCCAAAGCATACATCGACCCGAATGCCCGCTTGCAGCCGATGCACAGTTCCAGCATGTTTTAATAGAAAAGATCATGAAAAAGCCAGCGCTGATATCAGCTGCTGGCTTTTATTCATATCAGCACTCTTCCGGAGTGCCTTCATTTGTCGCAGTGCGGAATGACGAACCGCATCCGCAGGAAGCGATGGCGTTCGGATTGTCGATGGTAAAACCGCCGCCCATCATGTTTTGTTTATAATCAATCACAACACCCTTTAAGACAGGTGCACTTTCTTTATCAACTACTACAGGGATTCCCTGGACTTCAACTACAGTGTCGTCTTCCTCTGTGTCCGCGTCGAAACCCATGCCATATGACAGGCCACTGCATCCGCCGCCCCTTATGGCAAGGCGCAACTTCAAATTCTCCTGTCCCTCCGCTTCCATCATTTCACGGATCTGGTGACTTGCTGCTTCTGTAATGGTAAGCATGCAGACCCTCCTTTCAACTCTTACTTTAAATTATACAGGGTATGGAAGGAACTCTCAACATATCCACTGTCAAAACGGTGTTATCTTCCGCGCCCATTTTTTATCGGCTTTTATTCCAGGTGAAAAACACTCATTTTTAACTGGCGGGTAATTCAGTCCAGGAAAAAGACACCCGTGCAGATGATATCCGCTGGACCACTCATCAGGACCCGGCCTGCTTCCGTCCAGGTGATGTCAAGGTCGCCGCCGGCAAGGTGCACAGTTACGGCTTCTCCACGTGCTGTCGTTTGATTCAACACCCCGGCGACAACGGCAGCACATGCCCCGGATCCGCATGCCTGGGTAACGCCCGATCCGCGTTCCCAGACGCGGAAATGCATTTCCGTTTCGTTCACGACTTCAATGAATTCAACATTGATCCCTTCCGGAAACCGCTCATCCTCTTCCAGCTTCGGACCGATCGTCAGCACCGGCGCCTTTTCAATGTCATCCACAAAGAAAACCCCATGCGGATTGCCCATTGAAATCCCTGTCATGGACAGTGTCTCGCCGTCCACTTCAATTGGCTCATTAATCATGCTGTCATC
The DNA here is from genome assembly GCA_016841765.1 of Guptibacillus hwajinpoensis. Lineage (GTDB taxonomy): Bacteria > Bacillota > Bacilli > Bacillales > Bacillaceae_O > Bacillus_BL. Next base: position 58,910 of record JAENYN010000003.1, on the reverse strand, counting down.
TTCGCTTCCGGCAATCATCGGAAGCTCGCCCCTGGTCAGGTGCGGCTCTCCCATATCGATTGTGACCATCCGGGCAATGCCATTCTCAGGGTGCACATCGGCGTCGACAATGCCAGCAAGCGTCTCAATTTGAAAAGACGTCCCTGTCACCAGGCCTTTTTCATATGCATAACGCGCCACGCAGCGCAGCCCATTTCCGCACGTTTTCGCCTCAGATCCGTCGTTATTGAAAATCCGCATCTTCACCGGTGCCCTGTCTGACGGTGCAATCAAAATCAACCCGTCAGATCCTATGCCCGTGTTAACATCAGACACTTTGACCGCAATTTCTGAAAGCCTCTCTTCCGGAAGGTTTTCATCAAACTGGTTCACATATATGTAATTATTGCCAAGACCATGCATCTTTGTAAACGCAAACTCACGACGTTCCATTCAAATCCCCGCCTCACATTTGATCTTTAGTAAAGTATAGCCGAGAAAGCGGGAGTGTGACAATTGTTGAGTGCGGAGGGAGGGGGATTGCCTCTGTTCTAGTTGCAAATAATGCCTGGCAATTGCCAGGCAATTCCCAGGCAATCATTTGAGTGGTTTTGATCAGAAAAAGAAATATCTGCTGAATGGAAAGATAAAAGTGAAAAGTTGATTTTATACTGATGAATTTAAAAGATAAAATTGTTTTTTTAAACGGATTAGCTCTCGGAACAGGCTCTCTTGATAAAATCGACTGGAAACCGGACGGCAGTTGCCGGGGCAAACTATAAAATTTGATCCAAGAGACTGCTTTTGGAACAAAAATAGCTAGTTGCAAATAATGCCTGGCAATTGCCAGGCAATCTTGAGTGCTTCCGGTTAGAAAAAGAAAAACACCTTTAACTAAAAGATAATACCGAAAAGTTGATTAAATCTGGATGAATCTAAAAGATAAAATTGTTTTTTAAAAGAATTAGCCCTGCATAAACAGTTTTCTTAAAAATCCAACCGTAAACGGGATGACAATGCCAGAACAAACCCTAAAAAGTCGATAAAATCAGCTGAAATTTGTATATAAGTCTACTTCTTGAACTAAAAGGAGCTGTTGTGGAATTCTGTTTTTTCCCGTTTCTTTCTAGTTGCAAATAATGCCTGGCAATTGCCAGGCACCAAAACAAAAAAGCCCCCGGCCACAAGCCGGGAGCTTCACTCCACTTTAAATAATCAGCATACCCGCAATGGCCGCACTCAGCAGGTTGGCCAGTGTGCCGGCGATGATGGCGCGGACACCGAAACGGGCGATATCCGGGCGGCGGTTAGGCGCAAGTCCGCCAAGTCCGCCGAGCAGGATGGCAAGAGATGACAGGTTTGCGAATCCACACAATGCGAAGCTGATGATTGCCGCTGTTTTTTCTGAAAACGTACCGATTTCCGGTGCAAAGTTGGAATACGCAACAAATTCGTTCAGTACAAGCTTCTGGCCGATGAAACTTCCGGCCTGTACGGCTTCGCCCCATGGCACACCGATGACGAATGCAAGCGGTGAAAAAAGATAGCCAAGAATCAATTCAAGTGAAAGGCTCTCGGCGCCGAACCAGCCGCCGATGCCGCCGAGAATGCCGTTGACCAGGGCAATGAGGGCAATGAAAGCAAGCAGCATCGCACCGACGTTCAATGCCAGTCCAAGACCGTCAGATGCACCTTTAGCGGCTGCATCAATGACGTTTACCGTCGCCTTATCTTTTTCCATCCTGATATCATCCATTGTTTCAGGCGTTTCACGTTCCGGCATGATCATCTTTGCCATAATCAGGCCGGATGGTGCCGCCATGAAACTGGCTGCGAGCAAGTACTCCAGCGGAACACCGAGCAGCGCATAACCGAACAGGACTGATCCGGCTACAGACGCAAGGCCGCCGGTCATGACAGCAAACAGCTCAGAATTGGTCATTTTGCCAATATAAGGACGGACAACAAGTGGCGCTTCGGTCTGTCCGACGAAAATGTTAGCCGCCGCAGACAGAGACTCGGCTTTGCTTGTCCCAAGCAGCTTGGAAAGCGCACCGCCAAAGAATTGGATGACCACTTGCATGATTCCGAGATAGTACAAGACAGAAATTAGTGAAGAAAAGAAAATAATGATAGTCAAAACCTGGAATGCAAATATAAAGCCGATGCCTTCCGCTGCAAACAGGCCGCCGAACAGGAAGTCGACCCCTTCATTTGCATAATCGATCACATTCTGGACCTTTTTTGTTACCCACTCAAGTGCGTTCCGTCCCGGTCCCCATTGCAATACGATGAACCCGAAAGTAAGCTGGATGGCAAACCCTCCGAGAATGGTCCGGAGCCGGATTGATTTGCGGTCACTCGAAAGGATAAAGGCGATTGCAAACAGGACGGCAACTCCTCCGAGCCCCCATAAAATATTCGTCATCTCATTCACCCCACATGTTTTATTCTTGTTGGCAAAGCAGAACGATAAATCAGTTGTTCTATAACATTAAGGAATACGTAACCGCTTTCTTTTCGTTCTCTCAAGGTATGTCGTCAGACATCTTATGTCCTACAAGTTATATCCTATCAAATTACGACAAAATTACAAGTGAAAATTAATGTTAAAATTTGAACGATTTTTCAACACAGCCCTTTACTTCCTGCCCGGTTGCTTTCAGCCTGTTTTTAGTGAAGACAAACCGCTTTTGTCACCGAATATCTATTGTAACTTTTTAACCGCTTTAGTAGAGTTAGAACAAAAGTCGTTTCTTTTTTTGGAAAGGATGTAAGCTTGTGGAACAGGAAATTCAGCCCTTCTATGACAAATCATATACATGCCCGCAATGCGGCACCGACTATACAAGTAAGCAACTGCGATCCCGTTTCGTCCGGACTGAAGCGCGTGATGCTGATTTTTGCATTTGGTACAAAGACCTTGAGTATGACCCCGATCTTTATTACATACACATTTGCCCGGACTGCGGATTTGCGGGTGGAGAATTGTCCAAAGACAATTTAAAAGAGGAAGCCCAAATAGTATTTCGAAAAGAAGTTACCGCAAAATGGGGGCAGGGTGATTCCTATTCGCACATCAGGACGTTTAAAAAAGCAGCCGAAACATATAAGCTTGCCATCTTTACCGGCAAACTGACCAGGCAAAGCAACCAGATGCTTGGCGGATTGTGCCTGAGAGCCGCATGGCTCTACCGGAAAAATGGAGATCAACCAAATGAAAAGCGGTTTTTAAACATGGCCCTCACCTATTACCTCGAATCTGACCGAACCGGTGATTTCACAGCCAGCGGCATGAGCGAGATGAGACTCCACTATTTGATAGGGGAACTTTACAGGCGCCTTGACGAGAGCCGTAAAGCCATACCGTACTTCTCAAAAGTCCTTCACCATAAAAACAAAGCCTACGAGCCCCAACTCGCGGAAGCAGCCCGTACCCAGTACTACCTCATTAAAGAGGAACAAACACCGCCGGCACCTTGAATTATGGTAAGTTGCCTTTTGGAAGGTGAAGCTCATCCGGTCACGTAAAACATGGTTCGTTCCCTTTCTGATGATGTGAAGCACATCTTGGTCACGCAAAACAGGATGCGTTCCCTTTTTGATGATGTGAGGTCCATTTCGGTCACGCAAAACTGGATGCGTTCCCTTTTTTGATGGTGTGAGGCACCTTTTGGTCACACAAAATAAGGTCCGTTACCTTTTCACTTACTAACATCAGCCCCATGGGAAACAGACTCCCGCAGACTGATTCCGCTAAAGGGCGGCTTCAGGACAAGAAGACAATAAAAAAACAAGAACACCTGTCTTTATATCCAGGCGTTCTTGTTTGCTATCTGTCATATATGGTGCCAGATCGGCCGGCACTTCGTTTATATCAAATTCAGCAGCAAATCCCGTGCTGCTTAAAACATTGGATTTTCCTCAATGAATTGATAAATATTGTTGACAAGCTCGTCCGGTGTATTTCCGGTGACGACTTCACCGTTCACAAGCGCATAGTGGGATTGGAAGCATTTTCCGCAATATCCCAGGCAGCCATATTCGACAACATCAAGGTTCGGGTCTTTTTCCAGCTGCTCTTTCGCTTTTTGGGAACCGCTTGCCAGGTTGCTGATGCAAAATTCAACTAAAGGCATCATTTCAAATCACCTCTCATTAACCATTACTATGCTAACGAAAACCTGCCATTCCGTCAATAAAACGGACTCTTCTATGGGCTTGTTTTATTATTGCCCTTCTCGCGGAATCACTTTTTCGGTGTAAATAATTTCTATTTTTTTATTTTCCAACTAAAAGCGGCAGGCCTTCCTTCCAGGTTCGTGGTCGGTATCTCCCTCCCGATCACTTTGCGCATTACCGGCACACCCAATGAATCACCAGTAACTCTCCAACAACCAGAACTTCAAATTAAAAACCCGGACCGCGTCCGGGCAAATCATCAGCGTACCGGTTCATATCCCCGGTTTTCCATTACTTTATAAATGTCCTTCAGCCGCGGGTTCCCCTCCGCAATAATCTCTCCGTCGATGACAACTACCGGATAAATGAGATCCTCCTCCACGACCCGCTCCGCGAATTCTTTTTCGGATTCCGGCGGATTTTGGAAGTCCACATATTCAATGCCGAAGGACTGCTCCGGGTATTTGCGTGAGATGGCTGCTTTCAGCCATTCATATGTCTCTTTTGATGACGGCATTCCGACACAGCTGGCGCAAATCTGTTCGGCCCCGTATACGTAAATGGTCACGCTTTCTGCTTTCATATTGTTTCCTCCTGTATTGTTGCTTACCCCCATTTTAGCAGAAATTTCGTTTCTGTATATTTTTATTGTTCGCATCATCAGGCTGTTTTCATTCGCTTTGAAGGAAAAGGTTCACTACAGATCGGCGGTGAGCGTATACTGTTTCAAATGGAGTATATTACCAAAAAATTGATTACGGACAAAAAAAGTAAAGCCGCCGGATAGATTTTTATGTTTGGACCTATTATAATATGGGTAAGGAAAGGAGTCGATTAATGATGACAGAACAAGTGAAAGAAGTATTGGATAAACTCCGTCCCTTCCTGCTTCGTGACGGCGGGGATGTTGAATTAGTAGATATCGAAGACGGCATCGTGAAAGTACGTTTGATGGGTGCATGCGGAAGCTGCCCGAGCTCCACTATCACTCTGAAAGCCGGCATTGAGCGCGCCCTTATGGAAGAGGTTCCTGGCGTACTTGAGGTTGAGCAAGTCTTTTAATGGCATAATGCATGTAAAAGCTCCTGTACATATTCTGTGCAGGAGCTTTTTTATGTTCTATACCCGTTCACCCTGCCGGAGAACGGCCAGTCCTTTTTCTGCCGGTTCCATGCTCTCGGTGTGCCAGTCCGGATACATAAGTGCGAGTGTTTCCTGCACTTCGGCCGCACCTCCTTTTGGGACAAAAAACAGGACAGTGGGTCCTGCTCCGCTGAGGACCGCGCTGTAAGCCCCCACTTTATCCCGCACCTTTCTGGCCAGCTCCAGTTCAGGAACGAGGCTGGCCCGGTAAGGCTCATGGAATGAATCCTGTTCCATCATTTGACCGGCAAGGGGCCAATCTTTTTGAAAAAAGGCGGCAACGAGCACGTTTGTCACCGCACTGGCCGCAACTGCCCCGGGGCGGGTGAATTCATCAGGGAGAACGTTGCGGGCATCCTTTGTCTTCAGTTCATAATCCGGGATGACTGCCACAATATCAACGTCAGGCACGCCGGCCCGGACTGTTTTTGTATCTTCGGAAGTATGGCAGCCGATCACGCAGCCGCCATAATAAGAAGCTGAGACGTTGTCCGGATGGCCTTCATAAAGGGATCCGATCCGGACTTTTTCCGCTCTGGTCAAACCGAGATCAAGCAGTTGGTCGGCAAGTTCAATCCCGGCGGTGATTGCTGCTCCGCTGCTGCCGAGCCCGCGCGCCATTGGGATCTCACTGGAGACAAACACTTCACACGGTTCCATCTCGGAGGCACTGCGGCCTTTTTGCACGGCAGTGAACTCAGCCGCCTGGTAAATCAGGTTTTGTTCGTCGCCTGGAATTCCGATCACTTCTGAAGATCGGGAATGGAACTGCCATTTTTCAGCCGCGAACACGTCCAGCTGCAAATACCGGTTTACGGCAAGTCCGATGGAGTCAAAGCCCGGCCCGAGGTTTGAAGTGCTGCCCGGGACACGGATGGAAAAAGGCGGCTTCATTGGTGGACAGCCCTTTCGATCCTGTTTCGGACCTCCTGTTCGTCATTTGGGAGGACGATCGGCTTGACTTCAGCAGTGTCAATGGCAACGGAAGGGTCCTTCAGTCCATTGCCGGTCAAAACAGCGACAACGGTAGAGCCCCGCTTGACCTCCCCGCTTTCGATTTGTTTTATCAAGCCGGCAATCGAAGCGCAGGATGCCGGTTCGGCAAAAATTCCTTCTGTCTTTGCCAGTAGGCTGTAAGCTTCAAGGATTTCACCGTCCGTCACTTCGCCGATTTTTCCATTCGATTCTTCAGCGGCAGCCACTGCCTTATCCCAGCTGGCGGGATTTCCGATCCGGATGGCTGTGGCGATGGTTTCCGGGTCTTCAATCACTTTATTGCGCACGATTGCCGCTGCCCCTTCTGCTTCAAACCCGCGCATTTCCGGAAGGTCGGTTCCTTTTTTCTCATGGTATTCCTTGAACCCTTTCCAGTAAGCTGAGATATTTCCGGCATTGCCAACCGGAATAGCAAGGACGTCAGGAGCCTTCCCCAGCTGATCGCATACTTCGAAAGCTGCTGTTTTTTGGCCTTCAAGCCTGTACGGATTGACGGAATTAACAAGGGTGTAGGGCCCTTCTTCACTGATATTGCGCACCATTGTCAGCGCCTGGTCAAAGTTGCCCTCAATCGAATATACTTCCGCTCCATACATGACCGCCTGCGCCAGTTTGCCCATGGCGATCTTGCCTTCGGGAATGACGACGATGCAGCGCAGCCCGGCCCGGGCAGCAAAGGCCGCGGCCGAAGCCGATGTGTTTCCGGTCGATGCGCAGATGACAGCATCGCTGCCTTCTTCTTTCGCTTTCGCCACCGCCATCACCATGCCCCGGTCTTTGAACGATCCGGTCGGATTGGCTCCTTCCACTTTCACATACAGCTCGATTCCCCATTCCTCCGACAGATGGACGAGCGGGATCAGTGGCGTATTGCCTTCGTTCAGCGAAAGTACGGGTGTTTTTTCAGTTACAGGCAAAAACGATTCATATTCGGACAGCAGTCCTTTCCACATCATGATTCTTTGCCTCCTTCAACTCTGTAAACACTTTTCACATTCAGGACGGCCTGTTCGTCATTGAGCCGCTGTTTGATGTTTTCATACGCCGACTTCGAAGCAGTATGGGTGATCAAAACGAGCTCGGCTGTCCCTTTTTCCTTCAAAGGCAGCTGCAGAATTTTTTCGAAACTGACTCCTTCATCCGCAAATAGAGTGGTGAGGCGTGCCAGCACACCGGCCTCGTCTAGGACGTGCAGGCGGCAAAAGTACTGCGCAAACACTTCATCGCTTTCTTTCAATTTTTTCGGATATTGCGGGGTGACCGCTGATTGCCCGTTAACGCCCAGGCGTTTGTTTTTTATCACTTCGACAAGGTCAGAAACAACAGCAGTTGCGGTTGGAAGCTCGCCAGCGCCGGGTCCGTAAAACATCGTTTCACCGACAGCTTCTCCGTATACATAGACTGCGTTGAACTCGTTGTGGACAGAGGAAAGCGGGTGTGCATCTGGCAGGAAAGCCGGCTGGACGCTGACTTCCACTTTGTCTTCCATCCGATCGGCAATCCCGATCAGTTTCATCGTGTAGCCAAGCTGCTGTCCGTACTTGATATCTTCCTCTGTCACATTTTCGATTCCTTGAAGCTCGACATCATCAAGGTCCATGTTCATTGAAAAGCCGAGAGTCGCCATGATTGCCATCTTACGGGCCGCATCAAGGCCGCTCACATCGGCTGTCGGGTCGGATTCGGCATATCCGAGCTCCTGGGCTTCTTTCAATACATCCTCATAGGCTCTGCCTTCCTGCGACATTTTCGTCAAAATATAATTTGTCGTCCCATTGACGATCCCCATCATTTTTTTGATCCGGTCCGATGCCAGGCCTTCCACAAGGCTCCGCAGGATCGGTATGCCGCCCGCCACACTTGCTTCATAGAAAAGATCGCACCCGTTTTCAGCAGCGGCTTTCAGCAGCTCAGTGCCGTGCAGTGCCATTAAATCTTTGTTTGCGGTCACAACGTTCTTTTTATTGTTCAGGGCGTGAAGGATGTATCGCCTTGAATCTTCAATTCCGCCCATTACCTCAATGACGACATCGATGTCCGGATTATCAAGGACATCATACGGATCGCTTGTCAAAAGGCCTTCATCCACTTTCACTTTCCGGGCCTTGTTCATATCCTTTACAAGTACCTTATTAATATCAACCGAACAGCCGACTTGATGCATAATCTTATCCTGGTGGTTCTCGATGATCCGGACAACACCGCTCCCGACTGTTCCAAGACCAAGAAGTCCTACCGAAATGTTTTCTGCCATTTCTTTCACCCCACAAAGTGTTTTTATATACAATACATGTGTTTATATATAAAGGACATTATAAATTCAATTCTGAAAATTTACAAGGGATATCCGCCAAAAGGCAGCGATGATTCTTTCCGAGTCGTTTGTGAGGGTTGTCCAAAAAAGGCAGAAAAGGAAATAGCAAAAAACCTGTCAGACGCCGGCCTAAGAAAGAACATCCCTGTTCACAACTTTGGCCTCTTCCGGGCGGCCCGACAGCACATGGATAATGTTTTCTACCGCAGTCCGGGCCATCAAGCGCCTCGTTTCTGTGCTGGCACTGCCGATATGCGGCAATGCGGTCACCTGCTTCAAAGACAGCAGCGGATGGTCAGCTGAAATCGGTTCTTTTTCAAAAACATCCAGGCCGGCTCCGGCAATTTCACCGCCTGTTAGGGCATCATATAACGCTTCTTCGTCTACAACCGCCCCTCTGGCGACATTGATGAACAATGCCTCTGGCTTCATTGCCTGAAAGGCCTCTTTGTTAAATAAATGGCGGGTCTCCTCAGTGAGCGGCGTCAGGCACACAACAAAATCAGAGCGGTTCAAAAGTTCTTCAAAACCGCAATACCGGGCATTAAGCTGCTGTTCCGCTTCCGGTTTCCGCGAGCGGTTATGATAAAGAATCTCCATATCAAATCCTTTCGCCCTTTTTGCAACCGCTTCGCCGATCCGGCCCATGCCGACAATACCGATCGTTTTATGGTGAACATCTGACCCCGCCATAAAAAACGGCGACCAGTGGCCCCAGCGCCCTTCTTTTACAATTTCGGAAGCTTCGACAATTCTGCGGGCGGATGCGAGCAGCAGGGCAAAGGCAAGGTCGGCCGTCGTATCCGTCAGGATATCGGGGGTGTGCCCGATTGCGACCTTATGCCCTGTCGCCTCGTCCACATCAATATTGTCATAACCTACCGCCATGTTCGATACGGTTTTCAGGCCCGGCGCACGCTCAAGCAGCTCCTTATCCACCCGGTCTGACAGCATCGTCAACAGGGCATCGGCCCGCTCCGCCTTTTCCAGAAGAATTGAATGCGGCACGGGCTCCTCTTCTTTTTCCCACATCTCGACTTCAGCAATTTCTCTTAGCGGTTTCAGCTCTTTTTCAGGTAGTTTTCGGGCAACGTATACAAAATGCTTATCCAACTGTTTCCACAACCTTTCCGCTTCGCTTTCCTCATTTCGGTTAAAGACCGTTACCCCCATACTTCTCGCTTGCCCGGGAATTTCCTTCCCTAACTGTGTCGTTATTTTTACCTTCGGAGCGATTCCTGGAGCCATTCGAGCTGCTGCACCTGTGCATTTCCGCTCACCTGCTCAATGATGGCAGGCATCTGCCTTAGCATTTCCTCGTTTGCCCCGGCATTTTCCACAATCCGATTCAGCCTTCTTTCATAGCGGGCCTGCTCTTCATTCGCTCCCGTCCCGTCCTGCCGATAGAACCCTTCAACTGTTTCAAAGTAACGGAGCGGAAACAGCAGCCTTGCATAAAACTGGCGCCATCCATATGGGCTCAGCGGCTGGAATCGGGTGTATTCATATAAAAAATTGCGTGCCATTTGCTGGTCAGGCTTGTATCTGGATCCGCTTTCTCTTCTTACCCACTCAGCGAGATCCCGCGCCGGATGGTCCCATATCCACCGGTGCGGCAGTTTTATCCGGCCATTTTCCACCCATGCCTGACGGTCAAAGCGCTCATGGCATATCGTACCGGAATCGGATTGCTGTTTCGGCACATCGATTTCCGTATCCACCAGATATTGGACGGCATTTTCAGCGAGGCCAAGGTAATAGGGAAATGTTTCCTGGAACAAGGTTTCAAACTCTGTATACTTCCTGCTCCGATAATTTTTCCGCCATTCTTCAAGTGCATCGATCCGCTTCACCCACAAATCGTACCAGGCCCCATACCGGTTCCTTTTTGAAAACGCCCCTTCGTACATGCGGCCGCGCTGATGAAAAAGCGCAAGCTCCTGCCCCGTTCTGCCAACGTTTCCGGCGGCCGTCCTTCCTCCCTTGATCAAAATCGATTTGCCGCTGCTTTGTTCACGATTTTCATAAGGAAGAATCGTCCCGATCGTCCTGTCTCCCTGTTGGGTAAGATGGGAACTGACTTTTTGAAGTTCCTCAAGGTCTTCCGGTTCCAAATCCCCTGCCGGAACAATAAGATATAAAAAACCTTCCTGCATGAATGCCTGATATCCGTTCATCTGAAAAAGACGTCCAGCATCTTCAGAAGCATGATGGTGATACCTCATATCTTTCCCCCCGGCTGTAAATGATTCTCTCGTTCATACCTATGAAACCGTTTCTGTACTTTTGTCATATTACATGCAAATCGCCGAATAAATTAATAAATAAAACGAAAAGAATAAAGATAACCTTACCGCGGGAATCGGCCTTCATGCACGATATGCCGAAACACCGGCACAATCCATAAAGCGAAAACAGGGGTGAATTGTTTGAATACAGAAAGAGAAGTAACCCAATTAGAAAGCACCGCCAGAAAGTGGCTTGATGAACGTGGTGTTAAAATTAAAGATATCGCAGAGCTTGTCTACTTTTTGCAGTATAATTACCATGAGGACCTTAAAATGGAAGTGTGTCTCCATAACGTTGAACGCGTCCTGGCGAAACGTGAAGTGCAAAACGCCATCTTAACCGGCATCGCACTCGACCGCCTCGCTGAAAAACAACTTATCGATGAGCCGCTCCTCGACATCATTTCAAGGGATGAAGGCTTATACGGAATCGATGAAGTCATCGCCCTATCAATCGTAAACGTATACGGGTCGATCGGTTTCACGAACTATGGATATATCGATAAACAAAAACCCGGCATCTTAAAAATGCTGAATGATAAAAGCACCGGGGAGATCCACACATTTCTGGATGATATTGTCGGCGCAATCGCCGCCGCTGCCTCGAGCCGGCTTGCCCATCGCGCGGCGCATGTTGAATGATATGCAGGCTGGCGGGGATTGAAAGCGGTCCTTTATAGGAGGATTGCGCATGGAATCGGTTGGCGTGATAACTTGTTCATATGGCGGGAAACGGACCTTTGGCGTGAAAGTGTACCGTTGTGACGTGAAACATGCACGATTTGGCGTGGAAAGTCACTAATTTGGCGCGTTAACCGGGAGAAACGGCCGGTAAACCGCACACTTAGAGGCACTCGCAGGTGATGCCGGTTGGCGTGATAACTCACTCATATGGCGCAATAACCAGCCCGAACGGCGGGAGATGGACCGTTTGGCGCGAAAGTGTACCGCTGTGGCGTGAAACCTATACGATTTGGCGTGAAAAGTCACTAATTTGGCGCAAAAACAGCAAGAAACCGCCGGAAACCCCTCACAGAGGCACCGCACACCACACCGGTTGGCGTGATAACTTACTCATATGGCGCGATAACCAGCCCAAACTGCGTGAAATGAACCATCTCAACGTATACAAAGCAACCTCCGAAAGTCCACATTTAAAAAAACTCGCCGATTGGCAAGCCTTTAGGCGAAGACAGAGGCATAGTTGCCTTTATCTATATTCTCAAAATTGGCAGCTGCGTCGAGATACTTCTTTGCTGACAATTTATGCTTTAAATAAAAAAAGCCGGAGCACAACCAACTTTTGTGCTCCGGCTTTTTCATTTTTCAATTTCATTTCCACTCATCCAAAGACATGATTGTGTAAGTCGGTTGGACTTCATATTCCTTTAGCCGCTCCGGCGTCGTCACGCCTGTATGGACCATCAGCGTATCGACCCCTGCATTGATGCCTGCCAGAATGTCCGTATCATAATTGTCACCGACCATCAGCACATCTTCCTTTGGTACGCCCAGTGCCTCCATGGCCTGGTTCATAATGATGGGCTCAGGCTTTCCGATAAAAATCGGCTGGACTCCTGTTGAAACGGTCACAACCGATGTCAGTGATCCGTTTCCAGGCAGAAAGCCTCTTTCCGTCGGGATTGAAACATCCCCATTTGTTGAGATGAAGGTTGCCCCTGCCCTGACTCCTAGTGCTGCGATTGCGAATTTTTCATAGGTTACACTCCGGTCTATCCCCACAATGACGAAATCGGGGTTTTCTTCCTGATAGACGAGACCCTGTTCTTCAAGAGCCGATAAGATGCCTTCTTCCCCGATTGCATAATAGGTCGCTCCCGGTTTTTGCTCGGCGATATAGCTTGCTGTCGCCATACTGGTCGTAAACACATGCTCCGCATCGGCCGGAACGCCGAACCCCCGCAGTTTTTCCGCAACCTGGCCCGGGCGACGCGATGAGTTGTTGGTCACAAACAGGTAAGGGATTCCCGCTTCCTTGAGCCTGCTCACAAAGTCACCGGCTTCTTCAATCCGCTCGGAACCTTTGTACATCGTGCCATCGAGGTCAATTAAGTATCCTTTATAATCGTTCAGCTTTTTCATAGTGGCCCTATCTCCTTTTTTATGCATGATGGATTTCCCGCTCCAGGCGGAATAGGAATGAGTGCAAAAGAAAAAATGCTTCCCGGAGAAAGCATTCGCTGTATTATTCGGGTTTTTTAATCCGGTATTCGCAAATGTCATCACCTTTTGCGGCGCATTTCGTGCAGGTGACCCTGTCAGTGCCAAGTACATTTCGGAATAGCCGCAATTCACAATCACAGGCGACAGGATATTGCCCTGCGATTTCGGCAATCGGGCAGTTGAATTCTGTCAAAATGTATTCCCCGCCATTCTCCTGGAGTGTCGCCATATATCCGTTTTCATTCTGGATCCGTGTCAGCTGCTTTACTTTTCCAGCAAAAGAACTGCCTTCCAGCTGTTTGCTGTAACGGTTCTTCAGCCGTTCTTCGCGGCGGGTGAACAGCTTTTCGACCATTGGCCTGCCTTCAAGCTCTTCTATATCTTCAAGAAACTCCATTGTCATCGACTTATAGTTGCGGGGAAATAGTTCCTCCCCTTTTTCGGCCAGCCTGAATACGTTTGCCGGCCGTCCCATCGACTTCCGGACAAGTTCAGTTTCGACGAAATGGTCCCGTTCAAGTGTATTCAAGTGCCGCCTGACAGCCATTTCGGTAATGTTCAATTCCTTTGCAAGCTCTGTAACTGTCATGCGCTTATTTACTTTCAGAAGGTTGAGAATCTGGTCGCGCGTGGACGAGGATCGTGTTTGCATAACTCTCACCACCTCACCCCATTGTACTTTATTTTATACTGCAAGTAAATTTTTAAACAAAAAAGTATAGAAAGGGGAAGGTGTTTGCCTAATCCGGCACTTACCGATTAATGTGGTGAAAACGCCGAAACCGGCCCGAGTTCTTCGTCAAGATACCGGCGGATACTGGCAGGAAACCGTTCAATGGCAGCAGCATCCCGATCCAGAACAGCAACAAGTTCGGCATGATCCAGGCTGGCATACTCCTGAACAAGGTTTTTGCGGTATCTTATGAGCTCAGTAAGCCCCTTCGCATCTTCATCTGTCACCACTTTTTCATCGAGCATGATTTCTATGATGTCTTCGTAACTCCCCGGATCCCTCATGATGAACCCGTCTATCATCGAATTTCCGACATCAATGACGGATTCGATCAGAAGGTGGGCAATCCGCTCCAGTGCGAGTTTATCCATAGCGCTATTCCAGCTGTCTTGCTGCTTGAACAGCGAATACAGCTCTTCCATATATGCGAGTGTGCTGTCTATTTTTTCCCTGTCAACGAAATACATATAGGCATTCCCCCTGTTTGGCAGTTGAATGATAACAGTTGCCTGATTCGGCCAGGCCGCTGCAGACAATGGTTCAATGTTCAGGTTTTATTTTATCATACTCGTGTGGTCAAGTCCGATGGCGTTTTTTGTGAATCCCCGGTTTGCTTTTTGGCGGTGTATCCCTTTGAGGTCTAAATGCGGCATGACTCTTTTAAAAAAGCCGTCCCCTTTATGCTTGAAACGTTTCCATTGGTCTGACTTCTCCGGTCATTTGGGACAGGGCGGGCCTGTTCTGCTATCATGTGTTATAGGATTCAGCGGAAACGGAGGAGAATACGTTGGAACGTGAACTCGCACTGGAAATCGTCCGGGTTACTGAAGCTGCTGCCATCGCATCGGCACAGTGGCTTGGCAGGGGTAAAAAAAATGAAGCGGATCAGGCGGCCACAAGCGCAATGCGGGCTATGTTTGACTCTGTGAATATGGATGGGATCGTGGTCATCGGCGAAGGCGAGCTTGATGAAGCGCCGATGCTGTATATCGGAGAAGAACTGGGTACAAAAAACGGACCGGCAGTCGACATTGCCGTTGACCCTCTCGAGGGCACAAATATAGTGGCAAAAGGCCATGCGAACGCAATGGCTGTCATCGCGGCTGCAGATCGCGGGACGCTTTTGCATGCACCTGATATGTACATGGAAAAAATAGCAGTCGGAAAAAATGCAGCGGGTAAAATAAGCCTTGACGACCCGATTGAAAAAACGATTGAAATTGTCGCCGAAGCGAATAATAAGCGTATCAGGGATTTGACGGTCATTATTCAGGAACGGCCCCGCCATGAAGAATTGGTGGAGCGCATCCGGGCGAAAGGCGCACGGGTGAAGCTGTTTGGGGACGGCGACGTAGCTGCTTCCATCGCAACAGCAATGCCGTCTACTGGAGTCGACCTTTTTGTCGGCACAGGCGGAGCGCCGGAAGGGGTCATTTCCGCTGCGGCACTCAAATGCCTCGGAGGCGACATGCAGGCACGCCTTGTACCGCACAATGCGGAAGAAGAAGCGCGCTGCATAAAAATGGGGCTGGATGACCCGCATCAGCTGTTGAAGCTGGACGACCTTGTCCGCGGTGACGATGCCATTTTTGCCGCGACAGGCGTATCGGCAGGCGAGCTTCTTGAAGGAGTGAGATTTCTCGGCGGTGACCTGGTTGAAACCGACTCGATCGTCATGCGGGCCAAAACGCGGACTGTCCGTTCCATAAAAGCACATCATCACCTTGCGTATAAACCACATCTTGTGATGGAATAAATGACAGAAGGATTTTAAGCAGCAAGCAAGAAATAAAGTAGAGGCGGAAATCAGCTTTCGGGCCGATGTTTCCGCACACTTTAAGACGATTTAGACAGAAAGGGGATACACATTGAGCGAACGGCATTTTTTATACGATGAAACAGCGGACACAAAAACGCGCTTTGTCAGTTTCATGGGAACAAACCATCGATTTGACCTGGCGATCATGCAAACAGACCGTTATTACGGCAAAAGCATCGTCCTTGATATCCAGAGCGGGCGGTTTGCAATTATCGGCTCCGATGACCTGAACGAGGAAGGGTATCTGGAGCATGCCTATAACTTGAACGAGGAAGACGGCGAAGAATTGCGTGAATTTCTTCGTGAAGTCGTATCAGTATAAGGTGTAAAGAAACCGGAAACGGCAGCTGCCGTTTCCGGTTTCTTTTTCAAACCAAAAATTACACGGGGTCTTTGTTTGCCGGCCTGGTTACACTATGACCATCCACCTTTTAAGGAGGAATAAGGATGGCAGACGATTTGAACCCGAGAGCGAAAAAGTATTCCGATTTCCAGAATGTCGAAAATATGAAAAATTACGTAACTCCGGAACAAATGCCGGAAGGCCCGTACGGTTCCCCGCGCAATAAACATGAGCCTGTGCAGAACAAAAGCACCCCATGGCGCGAAGGCCAAAGATACTACAGTGCATTCAATTATGAGTTCAAAAAGCTGCACTACAATATCCCGCGTCAGGGAATGGAGCCGGCTCACCCGCCGCACTCAGAAGGAAAAGGCGAACCGGACCAATGACGGTTCGCTTTTCCTTATCCGGATTTTTTGGCACCTGCCATGCAGCTGGTTACTTCTTTACTTTTTTCAAAACAAAATAGGCACAGCCAAAATTGCAGTATTCATAAAGGTATTCAGACAGCGTGCTTATTTTCGTGTCATAACTTGATTTTTGATTATGGTCTTCGAAAAAGCCTTTCAGCCTCAGCTGATCATATCCCCAATCGCCAACAATGTAGTCATATTTATTTAAGATTTCACTATACCGCGCTTTAAAAGCTTCTTCATTAAATCCGTTTTTGCTTTCTTCAACAATTTCCCAGCACTGATTATTTATACAGATCACGTTGGCTCACCTCAATTCTTTTTTATTTTACCATATCCCGGCAGCCTGCGTTCAAGCACTATTTCTTTCCCTTAGCATTAATTGCTACACAAATTTTTACCGGAATTGTTCATGTTAAGGATAGGCTTTGTTAAACGCAAGTGTTGATTTCCGTTGCAGGTACTCGCTTTCCGCGGGGCGGGCGGTGAGCCTCCTCGTCGCTCCGCTCCTGCGGGGTCTCACCTGTCCCGCTAGTCCCGCAGGAGTCTCGCACCTTCCACTCCAATCAACTAGTGAAAAAATCAACATTTAGCTTTAACACAGCCTAAGTATAAGGAGGTGATGCAAGTGATAAAAAAAGTGATAGGTGCAGCCGCGGTCAGCACATTGCTTGTTTTACCCGCCTGCCAGATGGGTGCACAGCCTAATGACATTTATGAAGAAAGCGGCGACACGATAAATGTCGGTGACCGTAACGAAATGAACAATCGGAACCGGGATACAAATCAATTCGGTTATGTGCGATATCAAAAAAGCGATGTAGCCAACGATCGCACAAATCGTAATAATGATGCCATGTATATTGACCGGGAAGGACTTGCGGATGCCATCAGCCGGATGGGAAGACAGCTTCCTGCTGTTGACGATATCGGCACCCTCGTCACCGACAAAAATGTTTTAGTGGCATATGACACCGATTCAACTGACAGGAATCAAACCGCAGATATGGTGAAGAAAACAGCCATATCTGTCGTTCCACGTTATTACCATGTTTACGTATCGGACGATCCGGACATGATCGACCAGATTGAACGGTTCGGAAATAACGGATCAAACAACCGTAACATTGAGCAGATCATCGACAAAACCATTGCGGAAATGAAAAAATCACCACAGGGCAAAAAAATGAGCACTGGTGAAAATGAAAATGGTGAAATGAGCGGCGAAATGAACGGTGAATATGAAGACACCGGTATGAATCGCTAAACACGACAATACTGCTGCGACAAAAACCCGGAGCCAGCGCTCCGGGTTTTGGCATATCATCTTATTTGGCTGCAGCATCAACCTGCTCATCCGCATGATAGGAAGAACGAACAAGCGGGCCTGATTCCACATAACGGAACCCTTTTTTGAGTGCAATCTTTTTAAGTTCGGCAAACTCATCAGGATGATAGTATTTTTCAACCTTCAGATGTTTTTTGGAAGGCTGTAAATACTGGCCGATTGTCATGATGTCAACATCATGTGCACGGAGATCATCCATTGTTTCGAGAATATCTTCTTTTGTTTCCCCAAGCCCGACCATAAGGCTCGATTTCGTCGGAATATCAGGTTCCATCTCTTTGGAACGGCTTAAAAACTCAAGTGAACGATCATATTTGGCACGTGCCCGGACCCTGTCGGAGAGGCGACGGACGGTTTCGATATTATGGTTCAAAATATCCGGTTTTGCATCCATCAGCGTTTTCAGATTATCGTACACGCCATTCATATCGGATGGCAGCACTTCAATTGTGGTTTCAGGATTTTTTCTTCTTACCGCCCTCACTGTCTCGGCAAAGACACCGGCGCCGCCGTCTTTCAGGTCATCGCGGGCAACTGCCGTAATGACAGCATGCTTCAGGCCCATCATTTGGACAGAATCAGCAACCCGCTCCGGTTCCTGCCAGTCCAATTCGGAAGGGAGCCCGGTCTTTACGGCACAAAAGCGGCAGGCGCGCGTGCAGACATCTCCAAGAATCATAAACGTTGCTGTTTTTCTTTCGGCCCAGCATTCATGGATATTCGGGCATTTTGCTTCTTCACAAACTGTATGTAAGTTGTTTTCCCGCATCATTTTCTTGAGGCCGGTATAGTTATCGTTTGTATTCAACTTGATCTTCAGCCATTCAGGCTTGCGGATATATTCTTCTTTCTTAGCCAACGTGATCACCCCTGTATCTGACTTGCATCCATTGGATGCGCTTTGTTCTTTTTTAAAACAGGCTTTTTCATCCAGGCAAACAATCAAATAACCCTTTCTGTTTCAGCCTGCAGCATCATTAGCGAAAAAAAGCCTTATACTTGTCACTTTATCATAACAAAGCCGCACCGGCAATTTAAAGGAATGGGGGTTTGCAGGCAGGAAAATCCACAGGCTTTTTTGCAAGCGTATCAAATCTCCCGGGTTTATCCCTGTCTTTCTTTCGCTGGCACTGTTGAGCGGGGAACAGTTGATTTATCTCCGTCCAGGAACACGGTTTCAGCGAAGCAGGCGGACTTTCCGGCTTACCGCCATGGGCATATTTTACTCTCCAAATGCTGATTACCAGCAAATGCCGTTCATTTTATGAAGCTTCTTTCCACAAACTATTACCAGTGAATTGCAGAGAAAGGAGCGATGCATGTGTTGAAAAGCGTTACACTTTTACTTGCCGGCATTCTTTTGTTTTTATCCTTTCCAATTGGATCGGATGCTGCAGAATCTCAAAGTGATGCAGAAAAATACCGTGACCGTTTGGCTTTATATAAAAAAACTGAAGCTGTCACCAGAGTCCCCTGGTACTTTTTGGCGGCTATTGACCAATATGAAAGAAGTATCCGCCTGGCACGTAAAGACCGTCCTGAAGCTGAAGGCTTGATTGCTGTCTATTATTCGACTGCTCAATGGTGCGGACCCCTCAACCCCGATCAGGAAGATACAAACCTCGCCTCCATCGGATTATTTGGCGGAATCGGCAAGGATGGAAATGGCGACGGCAAAGCGGAACAAACCAATGATGAAGATCTTCTTTATACACTCGCCCATTATTTTGGGCGATACGCTCATGATGATGATAATTTCACCATTGCCCTTTGGGATTTCTATAAAAGGGAACAGGCGGTCAATATTGTCATGGCAAACGCGCTTCTGTATAAAACTTTCGACCGCATCGACCTTGTTGAACATGCCTTTCCGGTACCGCTCAATGTCAACTACAGCTACCGGAGTACGTGGGGGGACCGCCGCGGCTGGGGCGGATTAAGAATCCACGAGGGCACTGATATTTTTGCGGACTATGGTGTACCGGTCAGGGCAACCGGCTATGGGGTAGTTGAAAATATGGGATGGAACCGGTTTGGAGGCTGGCGTATCGGCATCAGGGATCTCAATAACAATTATCATTATTTTGCCCATTTGCGCGGTTTCGCCGACGGCATCGCAGAGGGACAGACGGTTAAACCCGGCACCGTCATCGGATATGTCGGCAGTTCGGGATATGGAAAACCGGGAACTCAAGGAAAATTCCCGCCGCACCTCCATTATGGTATATACCGTGATAATGGTGCGGTCGAATGGTCTTATGATCCATACCCATACTTGAAAATGTGGGAACGGAATGAACGCCAAAAAAACAGATAACAGGCCTATAAATAAAGAAAACTCGCCGATTGACGAGCCTTTAGGCGAAGACAGAGACGTAGTTGCCCTTATTAAAATTGGCATCTGCGCCGAATTACTTCCTTGCTGACAACTATACGGGAACAAAAGCGCTGGGCGCCCGCTTAGCGGCGGACGCATAAGCGGGGGTTCCCGCAGAAAGGTGATCTTCCCTTCTGGAGGGTCTCGCTTATGACGATTGCCACTGGCGCCTGGGGCTGGATGACTCCCTTCCCGCTTTTTATCCATAACACAAAAAGTTTCTAATTTCCTTAATAAACAAAAAGGCGGGGGATTCCCCCGCCTTCATCTTATTCTTTCGCTTTTTTTACAGCATGCGCAATACTCGCTGTAAGTCCTCCCCATATAATGACAATACCGATAACCATCATGGTGATCGCACTTCCTGCCATCTTACACGACCTCCTTTTCAGAGTCGACCGTCATTTGTGTTTGCTTATCCCACCGTTTCATGGAGAACAGGAAGCCCAGCAAGATTGCCAAAGCAGCCACACCCCATCCTGAGTAAGCCAGGAACCCGGTCGGATAGCCGGCGTAGTTTTCAGTCAGATTGGTCTTGAAGTTATCGAACATCATATAGCCAAGAACGATTGGCGTAATCACACCGAGTGAAATCTTCCACCATGCGCCAAGTGCGATATCAGAAATGCTGTTGGCATGCTCTTGGAAAAGACCAAGTTTCTTGGCAAACCATGCAACCGCAACGACTTCGATAAGCCCGGAAAGCGCAACACCGAACTGGTTAATGAAATAGTCAGCTGCATCAAGGAAGTAAAGACCGCCTTTTGTTGCGTAAAGAATTGAAACAACAGCAGACAATCCGCCGCCGATTATTACAGAAGTCGTACGCGACACTTTGAACTTCTCCTGGACACCTGCAACATAGGTTTCAACAATCGAAATGAGTGAAGACAACCCGGCAAGCACAAGTGAACCGAAGAACAGGACACCAAACAGGCCGTTCAACGCCGGGAACTCATTGATGATTTGCGGGAACACAACGAATGCAAGGCCGATCCCGCCTGAAACGACTTCTTCGACCGGCACATTGGCCTGTGTCGCCATGAAACCGAGAGCACTGAATACCCCGATGCCGGCCAGCAGTTCAAATGCAGAGTTGCCGAAACCGGTAATGAATGCATTATTTGTGATGTCCGACTTTTTCGGCAGGTAGCTGGAATAAGTGATCATAATAGCAAACGCGATAGACAAACTGAAGAAAATCTGTCCGTAAGCAGCTACCCATACCTTTCCATCCATGATTGTACTCCAGTTCGGTTTGAAGAATGCCTCCAGGCCCGCAGCCGCTCCATCAAGTGTGACTGCGCGAAGAACGATGACCAGGAACAGGACAACGAGTGTCGGGATGAAAATTTTGTTCGCAACTTCAATCCCTTTTTTGACGCCTTTGAATAATACCCCTAGCGTAATTACCCAGACAAGGATAAGCGGAATAAACACACCAGGGACAACTCCGCCTACATCTCCCACTTCACCGAGCTTTAAATACTCCCCGAACAGGAACCCTTCTGTATCGGTTCCCCACTTTTGAGAAAACGAAAATACGGTAAAAGCCATTGCCCACGCGATAATGACCGCATAATAAGTAGAAATAACAAATGATACCGCAACCTGCCACCAGCCGATCCATTCGGCTTTTTTGTTCATCCTCGCATAAGACAGCGGCGCTGAACCCCGATACTTATGCCCCATTGTGAATTCAAGGATTAGCAATGGAATACCTGCAGTCAAAAGCGCAAACAAATACGGCAGGAAAAAGGCGCCTCCGCCATTCTCATATGCAGTCGCAGGAAATCTCCATATGTTTCCCAGACCGATGGCTGAACCCATTGCCGCCAAAATAAAACCAGCTCTCGTCCCCCACTGTTGACGGTTTTCCATGAAGTCTTCCTCCTCCTTTTGTTCCTTGCTTTGCCGGTACACCTATGCCGGCATGCAAGAACATTTTAATTTTTCTGATAATTTTATTTATCTACCTGATAGTATAGCCTTTGCCTCGAATATTGTCAAAACATTCTTTCACAAAAATATTTTCCATATATCCTGGCGCAATGCCGCTTACAGCATTTCCCTCCTTTCATAATGAATATATTTGGATATGCATCCAAACATCACAAAATTTTGTATTTTTTTGGTCTTTGTTCGTGAATGGGATCAGGTGTTTTGTTAAGTATGGAGGTGATATGGAGTGGGCTTTCGTTTGTGTTTGTGATGTAACGGTGGTGGCGGCTGGCTTGGTTGGCTGGCGGAAGACCGGATTGTTTGTTTGGCGCGAAAACGGCAGTTTGCCGCGTGAAACGCACAGATCGGCGTGAAACCGGGATGATTTGGCGCCTAAATTGGCGGATAGGACATGAAATTCCCCGCTGGATGGCGTGATTTAAAAGAGTTGTGGCGTTAAAGCGGGATCCGGCCATTGATGATGTTGACCATATTAATGAAAAAAACGGTATTTATTAGTAGTTTTTGATTTCTGCCATGGGTTTAGATTCTTGGATGTTTTTTCCTTCTTAAACCATTAAAACTCACTATTTTAAGGTATTGTTTGTCACTTACAGATTAAAAGTGCCCGAACCTGTTATTCGGACCTAAAAAATTAGAGGTAGAAATGTTTGATTGATACAGAATGTTTTTCCCGTGCCTATAATCAAGGGATGGGACGTTTTATAGGCACGTTCTCCCTTTCCCCGTGCCTATAATCAGGGGAAGCCACACTTTATAGGCACGCACCTCTCTTCCCCCTGCCTATAATCAGAGAAAGCCAACCTTTATAGGCACGCAACCACATCCCCCTGCCATCAATCTCCCTCCATTTCAAACAACAAAAAAACCCGGCATTCCACCGGGTTCGACTCTACTGCATCCTTGTTCACTTTTGGCCGCCAAACATCTCAAGAAGAAGATCCTGGAGTGCTTCTATTGACGGGTATAGGGGGCCTTCTTCCCTGTATGCATAATAAAAATTTCGTTTTAAAGGGATGGGCTTTATGGAAAGGGGTTTGAGCAATTTCAGTTCAAGTTCGCGGGTCAGGCAGGACTTTGAAATGATGGCGGCACCGATGCCGTTTATTACCATCTTTTTTATTGTTTCCGTGCTATTCAGTTCCATGACGATATCAAGATCATCAAAAGAAATGCCCTCTTTGTTGAACATCCTTTCTGTGAACGCTCGCATGCCGGAGCCCTTTTCCCGCATGACAAGCGGCAAATCGGCGAGTTCGGCGAGCGAGATGCTCTCCTCTTTGGCGGCAGGATGGTCCGGCCTTACAATTACAACAAGCTCGTCTTCCATGAATGGATTAACAGAAACACTGTCACTGGAAGGAAATTCGGCTTCAGTCAAGGCAAAATGAATACCTCGGTTTTGAAGGGCCTGCATGACATTATGCGAAGTGTCAATCGTCACTTTGAATTTCACCTGCGGATAGAGGCTGATGAATTCTTCAAATAAGTTAGGCAGTACTGCATCGGCTATCGTCAAGCTCGCACCGATTTTCAATGGGCCTGAAACTTTCTTTTCCATAATCGAGATGTTGCGTCTCAGTTTTTCCTGGAGATCGAGCATCTCTTTAGCATAAGGTACAAGCGCCCTTCCAGCCCGGGTCAGTTCGACCGCATGAGTGGAACGGTGGAACAGACTTGTGCCCAGTTCCATTTCAAGCTGCTTGATTGTACGTGTAACAGAGGATTGCGCCCTGTGGGCAATTCTCCCGGTTTCTGAAAAACTCTTCGTTTCCGCCACCGATAAAAAAATCTCCAGCTGGACCAGGTCCATCATAACCACCTCTTTTTGTTTCCAGCCATGCTGGTCGCAAACTATTTCTGTTCTATATTATTGCAGAGTGCATGAATTAATGTAAAGGAAATTTATCTTGAGGGTGGCCGATAGCGGTCTGGTAGTGAGGATAGAAGACGATGCAGCAGGAACATTAAAAGCCAGTCTTATAAGTTGTACTTTGGAGCAGTTAGGACGCTATAACAGTATATACCCATTTAATAATAAAAGCTCAGAGTACAAATGAACTCTGAGCTTTTATATAGCGCCTATTAAAGGATCGATGTCCAAATTTTTATGGCTGTTCCCAAAATCAATGCGGCAAGAATGCCTTCCAAGATCTTTGGGTTGATTTTCTTGGAAGCATTGGCTCCAAGCGGTGCAGCCAGCAGTGAGGCGATAACCATGATGATCGCTGGCCATAATAGCACCTGGCCTGTGACAACCTTACCAACTGTCGAACCGATCGAAGAAAGGAAGGTGATGCCAAGTGATGTCGCAATGGTTACACGGGTCGGAATTTTAAGGACAACCAGCATGACCGGAACAACCATAAATGCGCCGGCAGCACCGACAATCCCCGCTGCAATGCCGATAATGAATGCCAGTATACCGGCAAGCGTCTTATTATAAGTAATTTGATCCAACGGAAGATCATTGACATCTTTTTTCGGCAAGAACATCATGACCGTCGCGATGGTTGCAAGTGAAGCATATACCATATTGATCTGATCGCCGGTCATCATTTTTGAACCGTACCCGCCAATGAAGCTTCCGGCCAAAATGGTGAGCCCCATAATCAGAATCAAGTCTTTTTTCAAATAACCGCCTTTACGGAATGCCCAGACACCGCCGATCGTCGCAAAAAACACCTGCACGGCACTGATTCCTGATACTTCATGGGCGTTAAAAGCCGCAAAGCCGAGCATCGGCGGGATGAAAAGCAGCATTGGGTATTTAATGATCGAACCGCCGATACCGACCATTCCGGATATAAATGATCCGAAAAAGCCGATGGCAAAAAGCAAAATGATGAAACTAACAGATAATTCCATATACAGTATTCCTCCTGTGTGTATAGTGATTAATGACTCTATTTACACTATACCACCGCACAGGATATACGGTGCATCGTATTTTGCATAGCGTTTATGCAGAATATGGATTATGCGCTTTCATTGGCTTCTCCATAGGATTTTCCAGCACTGAATTTTATTGCTGCAATCGCTCCCGCGAGAATAATAATGGCAACCGCAAGCGCAATCCATGTGTTTCCTGTGAGACCGAGAACAACATATCCGATTGCTGAAATGACGGCACTGCTGATTGCATACGGCAGTTGTGTCAGCACATGGTCAATATGATGACTGCCGGCACCTGTCGATGACAAAATGGTTGTATCGGAAATCGGTGAACAATGGTCTCCGAAAACGGATCCGGCCAGAACAGCCGCCAATGATGGGAGCAGCAGCGTGATATCAGATGCAGCTGCAATTTCACCTGCGATCGGCAGCATGATGCCAAATGTTCCCCAGGAAGTCCCGGTAGCGAATGCCATAATGCCTGCCACAGCAAAAAGGGCGACCGGCAAGAAGTCGACATTCATATTCGATTGCTCAACCAACCCGGCAAGGTATGACCCTGTTCCAAGTTCATCAATGATCGTTACAATCGACCAGGCAAATACAAGAATATAGACAGCAGGCAGCATGGAACGAATGCCTTCCACAATCCCTGTTTTAAACGCCGGCCCGCTGAAGCCTGCCGTTTTCAGGTAAAAAGCGATGGTTGCGGCAAATCCGATCAGCCCGCCGTACAGCAAAGAGGCGGCGACATCGGTGTTTTCGAAAATGGTAAGGACGGTTACCTGTGCGCCTGCTTCAATTACGGCGCTCCGGCCAGTCAGAATCATCGAGCCTACTGTCGCAATGACGAGGACGACAATCGGCCATACAAGTGAGCCTACAGTTCCTTTGTCACTGACAGGCAAATCATCCTTCAGTTCACCAGGCACTTTGCCGCGGTCCGGGTTCGTCATGTGGCCCTCGTTCATAGCCCTGTTTTCATGAACTTTCATTGAACCGAAATCAAGGTTAAAAACCGCAACCGCAAACACCATCAGTATCGAAACAAATACATAGATGTTCATTGGAATCATGGCAATGAAAGCTGAAAATGCACTATAGCCGGTCACGTTGTGGGTGGCAAGTACTGTGCCGATAAGCGCAATAATATATGCACCCCAGCTGGATACAGGGGATATGACGCAAATCGGCGCCGAAGTCGAATCGATAATATAAGCCAGTTTTGCCCGTGAAACCTTATGGCGATCGGTCAGCGGGCGGCTCACCTGGCCGACGGCAAGGCTGTTAAAATAATCATCTATGAAAATCAATACACCAAGAACCGCCGTAACGATTTGGGCGCCGGCTCTCGTTTTCACGCGTTTAAGGGCCCACTCGCCAAATGCGCGGCTGCCTCCTGCCATTGAAATGAACGCTGTCATCATGCCGAGCAGCAGCAAGAACAACAGAATGTATACATTCCATGTATTCAGCGCGCCGTCAGACACGAAGGTTCCGGCAAAGCTGTCATAAATTTTCTTGATTGTACCTGCCGGGGAAAAGCCGGAAATAATTAATGCACCGGCGACAATGCCTGTACCAAGTGACAGTAATACCCGCCTGGTGATCACGACCATTGCTAATGCCAGCAGCGGCGGAATGAGGGAAATAATAGTACCTTCCATGAGTAAACCTCCTAGTTTATTGACTGCTCCTGAGGTTTGCGTACGAAAGGATGGAGAAAGGGATGGGAAGCAATAAAAAAAGAGTAAGATGGATCGAAAATAACCATCATTACTCCTTGTAATGCCGTGTTATCCTCCATCACGATCAGTAGCGCTCCACTGCAGCTTTGCATTGCAGTGACAACAGTACCTTTTTTCAAAGTACTGCCAGTAAAAACAGTTCGGACACCTATTTTCACTTCGGCCCAAAACCCTTTCTGCTGCGGTCTACGTTGTCATCCTCGCACAGCATACTGATGTTTTGTGCACCTCTACCTCATCGATCTGATAAGGCCTTATGCAGTTAGAAACAGTATAGCAAATCCCCGGGGCCAAAACAACAAAAAATAACGTGGAAAAAAGAGGATGCGCCAACATAGCAAGCTCCTTTCATCTCTAATCTACCGGCATTTCAAACGAAGGGGAAGCGCCTCCATCACTGCTGTTATAGAAATAAGGGACTTCCCCCTGAATCACGCGGATATCGACCGGGATATCGGTGGCCACTTTTGCTGTTTTTGTTGAAAACGGGATAACGACTTTCACATTCACCTCATAATGTATGGAAATGTGCAAAAGCATATTGTTGATTCCGTACGGTGTGACATCGGTACTGATATTGGACTGAACATCCCCGATTGCCGTGAATCTGACCGGTACTTTGGGGCCAAGATTGGCAAGGAGGGCATTATTTGTCGCCTGGCCGAGCGGGATTTCATAGATGATGCCTGTTGTCTCATTTTTGCCGGGTTCCGTCTGGATTTCAATTTCCGGAGGGACACCGATTTCCGGTTCTTCCCCTTCCCCGATTTTATCCAGATAGCTTTGGACCCTCAGGGTTGTTTTAGCCAGCAGATCGGTCACCACTTTCCGATTATATCCGACAGTCGAAATTCTCCCCTGGTCATCCTCGACGACCTCGATCAAATCTTCCGCTTCTACATCCTCAGTAATCTTTTTACTGATCGAATAGTTGATTGCCTGGCGTGCCAATCGCATCGATTCGGTTTCCGCAATACTCATTAATGAAGGTTCAATGCCTCTGTTAATAATCCAGAGGCCCTGGACCGTAAAGATCATGAACAAGATAAAGGTGATGATGATCACATGCCGGAACGGCAGCGGGCCTTTACGGCGAAAACGGGACATAAAAAATCTCCTCCTGCGCGTAACGGGTTTTCCCCTCTACTAAAGGGTATGACCAGGCCAGGAAGAGAAGTACAACTTATTAAAGGTTATCCCGGGGACTTATTCCCCTACAGCTATTGATCCGTCTATTTTGGTCAGGGTATGGCATTCAATGACCATTAACGAAAGCTCCCTGCTGAGGTCAACTTCATACGGGTGCTGGATTTTATTGCCGCCTTTTTCTAAAATGCGGACGACCGGCCGCTCGGTAATCCCTTTGTTTTGCCGGATGACCACCCCTGTAGTGCCGTCCGACAGTTTGATCGTGATGCCGTTCGGGTAAAGCACCACCGCCCTGCGGAAGGCTTCCACAAT
Organism: Guptibacillus hwajinpoensis; assembly: GCA_016841765.1. Taxonomy (GTDB): domain Bacteria; phylum Bacillota; class Bacilli; order Bacillales; family Bacillaceae_O; genus Bacillus_BL. Next base: position 30,725 of record JAENYN010000003.1, on the reverse strand, counting down.
CCTGGCGTCAAACAATATCCCGGCACCAGAGTATAAAAGCTCCATCCCCTCATGGGGCAGCATCGCCTGCCGGTAAACCCTGTCCGAGGTCACGGCATCAAAAACATCAGCCACCGCCAGCAGTTTCCCGTATTCATGGATGTCTTTGGAAGAGATGCCGCGCGGATAACCTGATCCGTCAAGCCGTTCGTGATGCTGGTATGCACAGTGGGCGGCGACAAGCGGGATATTCGGGATATTCCGCAGCAGCTGGAAGCCATTTGTCGTGTGCTCTTTTATCGCCTGAAATTCGTGTTCATCCAGTTTGCCCGGTTTCTTAAGTACATCGATCGGCACATACAGTTTGCCGATATCATGAAGCATCGCCCCCAGCCCGATCTCCTCAAGCCGCCGCTGCGGAAGTTTCATTTCCATTCCGAGTGCAAGTGAATAAATCGTCACGTTGACTGAGTGATTGAATATGTAACTGTCATAACCGATGACTTCAGAAAGCAAGTTGATAGCATCCCGGTTCTTATGGAGGTCATTTAAAATATCCCTCACGATGTTTGTGAAATCAGATACGGCTTCATCAAGATGAAATGATTTTTTTAACGTCTTCTCTTCTAAATCATTAAATGTTGACCGAATTTGCTGGACGGCTTTTCTTCTTGTCTGTTTCGAAATAGGATGGACAAGCACAACATCCTCCGTATGCGGGTCTTCCACATATACATAAGAAATGCCCATTCCAGCCAGCCGCTGGATCATTCGGCCCGTCAAAGGAATTCCTCTTTGAATCAAGATGTCACCACGTTCGTTATACACCGGTTCATGTAACAGATCTCCAGGGTTTAACTGTTTCGTTGATTTAAGTCTCATATGACTGCTCCTTCACTAACCGGATCCTTCTATTATTATAACGGAGGAACTGCCATATTTCGCCGTAATTCTACATTTTTTTGAAATCCATAAAAAAAATCGGCCCCGCAACCTGCCGGACCGGTTTTTCCACTTATATCACTCTGCCCTGCTTGAGGGCCGGTTATATCATTTTAAGGAGGGCATCCCGGCCTTTCATTCCGGCTGTAATGCCGTGCTTTTCCGCTTCAATTGTCACGGATTCAAGCGGCGCTTCAAGAAGCTGGTCGATTGTCCTGACACCAACCGCACGGCCGGCGATAATGCCGCGTTCCTTCAGTTTTTCATTAAATAACGCAATATCTAAGGCTCCGCACATAATGTACCCCTTATCACTTGTAACAGCCATCAAATTGGTTTTCGGAAGTTTTACAGTCACGGCTGTAAACTGGTGCCCTTCAATGGTGACCGGGGACATGCTGACCATATACCATCAACCTCCTTCCGTTCATAACCAATTTATGATAAAAGAAGGGAGACGTTCACAGTATAAGCGCCCGTTTCAGCCGAATACCCTGCCAAGCTGCCATGTGAGGACATCCCTTAGCATTTCCGGCATATAATACTGTTTTTTCGCAGCATGGCTGATTTCCGGATAAAGCGGCCCGAAGGTGAACATGTCGACGGTGGCGATTTCATACATCCGATCGGCGTCAATCGGGCTTCCATTCACTTTGATATCCGTGACATGCGTCAGTCCATCGGCCATTTTTTTTGTTTTGACTTCAATTCCCGAAAACACCATGCGCCCCATCACTTTTCCACGGAAACCGAGGCCGCGGATTTTCAGGCCCTGCATATCATCCGTAAACGCCTGGTGGATGACCTCACTCAGCATATCGCCAGGCAATTCGACCTGGCACGGATTGATGGGATGGGGGCAGACCCTGTGGATGTCGGCCTTCGAAACAGGGCCTTCCGCAAGTCCGGCCAGCAGGACCCCTGCATTGACCATGGATGCTTCGGCACTGCACCAATCTTTTAATCCGTCTGCAAGCAGGCTGGCAAACCGTGTCTCGCCATACCAGTCAACCGGCAACGGTTCATCAAGTTCCGCAATCGGTTCGGAAAGCCGGATTTTGCTTTCGTGTTCAAGCCTTTGCAGTTCGGAAACAGCCTTTTGATTTCCTTCTCTTTCATCTACAGGCACAGCATAAGCCTTTTTATCGATGATTTTCCGTTCTTCAAGATCATATGTGACGGCGACCTGGCCGATATAATGCCCGAACTTGCCGGCCTGGCCGATCAGCGTACCATTCACATATTCCCCTTCCTTGAGCAGGTGGTGGGTATGCCCGCCCAGGATCATATCAATACCTTCCATTTGTTCAGCTATACGGCGGTCATCGTTCATGCCCAGGTGTGATAAAAGAATGATGATATCGGCCTGCTCCCTCACTTCCATAATAAGTTCCGGCAATAGTTCAAACGGGTCCTCGACTTTCCAGCCAAGCTGATTGTAAAACATTTTAAACGGGACAGTCATCCCGATAACGCCTACTTTGATGCCGCCCGCAAGCTCCTTTATTCCGTAAGGCTTCACCCAGTCCGGCCGTGTTCCGTCCCCGTAATATAAATTGGCGGCAAGCACCGTGAAATTCGCTTTCCGATATAACGAATCCAGCTCATCGTGAGGAAGCGTGATCCCTTCATTATTACCGAACGTCACATAATCATAACCGGCCAGATTCATCAGCTCGACATTATATTTCCCGAGTGAGGATTCCGTTATCGGATGGGAACGGTCGACATGATCACCGATATCAAAGAACATGGCCGTTTCATGTTTTTTATCATGGAGTGCTCTCACATTTTCGAAATAATCGATGATTTTAGGCCACTGGCCGAGATTACTGTGCAAATCGTTGGAATGATAAAAATACAGTTTCGTTTCCATTCTCCATCCCCCTCTTCTCATCACATTCCTTTCAGCATCAGTTGGATGCCGATTATCACTAACAATACCCGCAAAGCCAGTTCAATTGACCGGCTCTTCAATCGTTTATTTATGCCGGCCCCAAGCTTCCCGCCGAGCCAAGCGCCCGGAATCAGGGCGGCCGCATACAGCCACGAAACATTCCCCAGCAGAAAATGGGCAACAGTTCCAAGACTGGCCGAAAAAAAGATAATGAACATGGATGTCGCGACAGCTGCCCGGATATTGAAGCGAAAAAGAAGCACCATCGCCGGAATCATCAGCGCCCCGCCGCCGATTCCGAACAGGCCGGACATCAAGCCGACAGCCATGGCGACACCAAGGCCGCTAAACAGCGGGACAGCATGCGCGGTATCCCCGTGGTGCTTCTTTGCCCGGTCCTTTAAAAACATCATACCCGCCATCGCCATGACAAATATCCCGAAATAGAAATAAAACTGATTGATATCAAGAAAATGGTTCAGCCAGGCTCCGGCAAGTGCGGCGGGTCCGCTGCCGGCAAAAAGCAGCAAACCGTTCCGATAGTCCACAACCCCTTCCTTCATATAACTGAGAGTGGCAGACAGGGCAGTGAAAATAATGACGGCAAGCGATGTTCCGACAGCCGTTTGCGGAGCGACCGGCGGAAGCAGCCCTGTTCCGTTTCCCAGAAATAAAAGAGCCGGAACCGTCACAATCCCGCCGCCGAGCCCGGCCAGGCTGCCGATTGTCCCTGACAGGAGACCGATCATGATCAATGACAGAATCACCAAGACACCCACCGCCTAATCAAACAAATCAAGCTGCCGCGGTGCCAGCGCGGTGTATGAAAGCCCGAGCAGCTCAATCATCATTTTTGCATTATCCGCTGCATCCCCGCCCGAATTATTATTGAACACGACATACACATCGCCTGACTGCTGTTCAAGGGCAAGCAGCTTCTCCTTCCATTCAAGCAGCTCCGTTTTGTTATAGCGGTACAAATAACGGACATCCCGCCAGCTTTGCCCTTTGGCGGCGCCGTTCCACCCGTGGAGGTTGCGCCCGTGCATTCTCACAAGCGTCTTGTCCCGGTCTGTCGCTTTTAAAATTGTCGGAATCGATTTGATCCCGGCATCCGGCTCATCAACGATACTGTGGATCCAGCCTTCCTCTTTCATAAACCGGAGCGTCTTTTCTGAATAAGCATCCGTAAACCATGTCCGGTTGCGGAATTCGAGAGCAGCGGGCAAGTCCCCCATCCTCCGTTTAATGTCACGCAGAAGCTCGACATGCGGCCGGTTCGCATCAAACCACGGCGGAAACTGGAACAATACCATCCCAAGCTTTCCCCGCGCCGTAAATGGATTAAGAAATGACAGAAAAGCATCATACATTTGATCCTTATTTTCAAACGGGATATCTGCTCTTTTATGGCCTGTCATTGCACTATATGCCTTAATCACAAACGAAAATCCGTCCGGCGTATCATCAAGCCACTTCATTGCCGTCTTTTCAGCCGGAATAGCATAAAAAGAGGAATCAACTTCAACAATCGGAAAATGTCCTGCATACACTTTCAGTTTATCACGACTTTTTTGATTTGGCGGGTAGAGGGTATCATGATCGCCCCATCCCGTCACACCAATATAGATCATAAGATACCCACCTTCTCATCGTCTTTATATTAGAATATCAATTTAAGGGCACTGAATAAAAATGGAATTCCAATTTTCTAAATAATTGTAATCGCATCAATCCTTGAAATCATGCTAAAAATGAAAATAAATGGATTTCAGGAAAAATGATTTATACTGAAGTAAGATGCTATCCAGCATTTATATTAGAAAAATTTTTAGGGGGTTTTTCACTTGAAAAAATGGCCAGTCTTCCTTGCTCTCCTGCTTGCAATGAGTACGTTCCTTGCAGCATGCGGCGGTGGAGAGAAAAACAGCGATGCCGGCAATGGTGAAGACGGAAGCAAAAAACAGGTATTGAACCTTTATGAGTCCGCTGAAATTCCGTCAATGGACACGACCCAGGCGACCGATGCTGTTTCCTTTAACATTATGAACAATGTATTTGAAGGCCTGTACCGCCTCGATAAAGACAATAAGCCTGTTGAAGGTATAGCAAAAGACGTACAGAAGAGCGAAGACGGACTTACATATACGTTCACGTTAAGGGAAGATGCTGTGTGGAGCGACGGCTCCCCAGTAACAGCACATGACTTTGTTTTTGCCTGGAGAAAGGTGAACAATCCGGAATCACTTTCTGAATATGCCTACATTATGGATCCAATCAAAAACGCAGCAGCCGTTCAAGCCGGAGAAATGCCGGTTGAAAAGCTTGGCGTAACAGCAGTCGATGACTATACGCTGAAAGTGGAGCTGTCCAAGCCGATTCCTTACTTGCTCAGCCTCACGACATTCCCGACGTTTTACCCGCAAAAAGAAGAATATGTGAAAGAACAGGGCAGCCAATATGCGCTCGAAGATAATACGATGCTGTTCAACGGGCCCTTCGCCATGCAAGATTGGAAACAAGGCCAGAGCTTCAAACTTGTTAAAAACGAAAAATATTGGGATAAAGACACAGTCAAACTTGAACAGGCAAATTATAACATCATTAAGGACACTTCAGCCCGCGTAAACCTTTATGAAGCCGGTGACATTGACCGGGCCGTGCTGTCCGCTGAATATGTCGATCAATACAAAGATCATGAAGATTTCAATACCTTTGTAGATCCGACAATTGCCTTTTTCCGCCTGAATCAGACAAATGAATTGCTAAAAAACAAAGACATCCGCCTTGCCATCAGCATGGGCTGGGACAAACAGGGCATGATCGACGTCATCTTGAACAACGGTTCCATCCCTGCAAACTTCATTGTACCAAAAGATTTCGTAGCAAATGAAAACGGCGAAGGGTTCCGGGAAAAATATCCTGAATTCAATAAAACTGATATTGAAAAGGCAAAAGACCACTGGCAGAAAGGCCTGGAAACAATCGGCAAAGAGAAAGCAGAACTTGAATTCCTCAATTTTGATACGGAATCAAGTAAAAAAATCGGCGAGTATATCAAAAACCAGCTTGAAAAGAACCTTGAAGGCTTGACAGTGACAATTAAGCAGCAGCCATTCAAGCAAAAACTGGCCCTTGAGTCCAAACTGGATTATGATATTTCCTTCAGCATCTGGGGACCGGATTACCAGGATCCAATGACATACCTGGACATGTTCGTAACCGGCAATCCACATAACGAAATGGATTATTCCAATCCTGAATATGACAAGCTGATCAAGGACGCCCAATCGGAAACAGATGTCCAAAAACGCTGGGAAATGCTTCAGGAAGCAGAACGCATTCTTCTCGAGGAAGATGCAGCGATCACCCCAATGTACCAGCGCGGAAATGCTTATATGCAGCGTTCGTTCATTAAAGACCTTTACCTGCATCCATTCGGGCCTGAACTCTCCCTGAAATGGGCACATGTTGAATAATCGATAAAAATGAAACACATCCTGCTGTTTAGCGGGATGTGTTTTTTGCGTATTGCCTGCCGATATGCGGCAATACTTCACTTTGTATCGGTGTATCGGGTGCCGATATGCAGCTTGGGTGCAAAGGGGTGCCTGACCCCCGGCGCTTTAGTGCGCCGGGGGTCAGGCACCTTCTCTGCAAACAAAAACCGGCATCTGCCAAATACAGATGCCGGTTCTCCACTTACTGAATTAACCGATTGAACCTTCCATTTCAAAGCTGATCAGGCGGTTCATTTCGACTGCGTATTCCATTGGAAGCTCGCGTGTGAACGGCTCGATGAAGCCCATGACGATCATTTCTGTTGCTTCTTGCTCGGAAACGCCGCGGCTCATCAGATAGAAGAGCTGTTCTTCGGATACCTTCGAAACTTTCGCTTCGTGTTCAAGCGATACGTTTTCCGTCATGATTTCATTGTACGGAATCGTATCGGATGTTGACTTGTTATCCATGATGAGCGTATCGCATTCGACGTTTGAACGGGAGCCTTGCGCTTTTCGTCCGAATTGGACGATACCGCGGTAGGTCACTTTCCCGCCATGCTTGGAAATTGACTTCGATACGATCGTTGATGACGTATTTGGTGCAAGGTGGATCATCTTGGCACCTGCATCCTGGTGCTGGCCTTTGCCGGCAATCGCAATGGAAAGTGTCAGGCCGCGTGCTCCTTCCCCTTTCAGGATGACAGCCGGATATTTCATAGTCAGCTTGGAGCCGATATTGCCGTCGATCCACTCCATTGTCGCGTTTTCTTCAGCTACCGCACGCTTGGTTACCAGATTAAAAACGTTGTTTGCCCAGTTTTGGATTGTCGTATAGCGGCAGTAGGCATCCTTTTTGATTATAATTTCAACGACTGCGCTGTGCAGGGAGTTCGTTGTATAAACAGGTGCTGTACAGCCTTCTACATAGTGGACATGCGCGCCTTCATCAGCGATGATCAGCGTACGCTCGAACTGGCCCATGTTTTCGGAGTTGATGCGGAAATATGCCTGCAGCGGCGTATCCACTTTGACTCCCTTCGGAACATAGATGAACGATCCGCCGGACCATACCGCTGAGTTCAATGCTGCGAACTTATTATCGGAAGGAGGTATGACTTTTCCGAAATGCTCCTTGAAAAGATCTTCATTCTCCTTAAGGGCTGAATCGGTGTCTTTGAAGACGATACCCATTTCTTCAAGATCTTCCTTCATGTTATGGTAAACGACTTCTGACTCGTACTGCGCAGAAACACCGGCAAGCCATTTCTGTTCGGCTTCCGGAATGCCGAGCTTGTCAAATGTCTGCTTGATTTCTTCCGGAACTTCATCCCATGAACGCTCAGACTTCTCTGAAGGTTTTACATAATAGGTGATTTCATCGAAGTTCAGTTCATTCAAGTCGCCGCCCCATTGAGGCATCGGCATTTTATAAAACAATTCCAGTGATTTCAGCCGGAAGTCAAGCATCCATTGCGGCTCTTCCTTCATGCGTGAAATCTCTTCGACTATTTCCTTAGTCAATCCGCGTTCAGAGCGGAAGATAGAAACGTCTTTATCGTGGAAACCGTATTTATACTCTTCACTGATATCAGGCATATTTTTTGCCATCGAAAATCGCCCTCCTTATCTTTTCGTACGGCAGGGAGGCACCCCTGCATCCTGTTGCCAGGAAGCTGTCAACTGACGGACGGTTTACTTTTCGTCTTCTTCCTGCTGGACACCCTTCTCCATCGCTTTCCAGGCAAGTGTTGCACATTTGATTCGTGCGGGGAATTTCGCCACTCCCTGAAGGGCTTCAATATCACCGAGTTCAAGGTCTTCTTCGTCATAGTCATTGCCTTGCATCATATCAGAAAAAATGGAGGAAAGTTTCAATGCTTTGTCAACAGGCTGGCCCTTTACCGCTTCTGTCATCATGGATGCGGATGACATGCTGATTGAACAGCCTTCCCCATCGAACTTCGCATCTTTTACAACACCGTCTTCCACTTCCAGGTGAAGCTGGATCCTGTCCCCGCATGTCGGATTGTTCATAGCGACTGTAATGCTGTCTTCATCGATTGCTCCTTTGTTGCGCGGGTTTTTATAATGGTCCATGATCACCTGTCTGTAAAGGGTATCAAGATTGTTATCAAAAGCCATATGAAAAGTACTCCTTTGTCTTTTGTAAGCCGGAAATGAACGCATCCACATCTTCTTCCGTGTTATACAGATAAAAGCTGGCCCGGGCTGTGGCGCTTTGCTTCAGCCACTTCATGAGCGGCTGTGCACAGTGATGCCCGGCTCTGACCGCGATGCCTTCCGCATCAAGTACTGTTGCGACATCATGTGGATGGACATCTTTCAGATTAAAAGTGATAAGTCCGGCCCTTTGATCCGGTCCATATACATCGACATCTTGCATTTCGCGCAATTTGTTCAAAGCATACTCGGCAAGGCGATGTTCATGTGCTTCAATATTTTCCAGCCCCACCTCTTCCAGGAAGTCAATGGCAGCTCCCATGCCGATGGCGCCGGCAATGATCGGCGTGCCGCCTTCGAACTTCCAGGGAAGCTCTTTCCAGGTGGAATCGTAGAGGTTAACGAAGTCGATCATTTCGCCGCCGAATTCGACAGGTTCCATTTTTTCAAGGAGTTCCTTCTTGCCATACAATGCCCCGATTCCGGTCGGGCCACACATTTTATGGGCGGAAAATGCGAAAAAGTCACAATCGAGATTCTTTACATCCACCTTCATGTGCGGGGCGCTCTGGGCGCCGTCCACCAACATGACCGCTCCATGTTTATGTGCGACTGCCGCAATTTCTTTTATCGGGTTGATTGTGCCGAGCACGTTGGATACTTGCATGACGGACACTATTTTCGTGTTATCGGTAACTGTTTTTTCCACATCCTCCAGGCTAATCGTTCCATCCTCCTGGAGGGGGATATACTTCAATTCAGCGCCGGTTGCTTTGGCGACCTGCTGCCATGGGATGATGTTGCTGTGATGTTCCATATAGGTAATCACAATTTCATCACCTTTTGACAGGTTGGCGCGCCCGTAACTCTGGGCAACCATATTGATTGCAGTAGTCGTTCCGCGTGTGAAAATGATTTCTTCCGTGTAGTCAGCGTTGATGAAATTCCTGACCTTTTCCCGCGCGCCTTCATATGCATCGGTCGCTTTTGTACCGAGCGTATGGACGCCGCGATGAACATTGGAATTGTACTCACGGTAATAGTTATCAAGTGTCTCAATGACGGAAGCTGGTTTTTGGGAAGTCGCTGCACTGTCCAGGTAAACTAGACGGTTTCCGTTCACTTCCTGATCAAGAATCGGAAACTGTTGGCGAATTTCCTTCATGTTCATTTCCGTACTTTCCTTTCAATGACTTCCACAAGCTGCTTTTTGACTGCTTCAATCGGAAGCTCTTTTACTACCGGTGCAAGGAAGCCGTGGATGACGAGGCGCTCCGCTTCGTGTTTCGAAATGCCGCGGCTCATCAAATAGTAAAGCTGGATCGGGTCGACCCGGCCGACTGAAGCCGCGTGTCCGGCCGTTACGTCATCTTCATCGATGAGAAGAATCGGGTTGGCGTCACCACGTGCTTTTTCACTGAGCATCAGTACTCGCGATTCCTGTTCGGCATTTGATCCGGATGCACCGTGTTCAATTTTTCCGATGCCGTTGAATACGGATGTTGCGCTGTCCTTCACGACGGCATGCTTCAGGATATACCCTTCAGAATTTTTACCGGCATGGGCGATGTTGGTCGTAAAGTTCTGCTTTTGGTCTCCAGTGCCGACTGTCACTGTTTTTGCATCTGCATACGCACCGTCTCCAGCAAGGTATGTGATATTTTCAGAAACGGTGTTGCCATCGTTCATCTGGCCAAGCGCCCACTCAAGTTTTCCGTCACGCCCGACAAGACCGCGGCGATTCACATATCCGGTCACACCTTTGCCCAGTGTATCAACCGCACCATAGCTCACTCTGGCATTCTGGCCGACAATTGCCTCTGTGACAATGTTGGAAACTGTGGACGGATTGTCGTCCCCTGTGGAAATGTAATTTTCAACATAAGTGACCGAGCTGTTATCTTCTGCTACCAGCAAAACGTGATTGAATAATGCGGCTTCTGCGTCGTCCTGCCAAAAAACAGTTTGTAAAGGCGTTTCCAGTACAACACCTTGTGGAATATACACAAATGCCCCGCCATTCATCAAAGCGGCATGCAGGGCCGTAAGCCTGTGTTCATCAACTGAAACGGCTTTCTTCATAAAATACTTCTTCAAAAGATCGCCGTGTTCCTTAGCTGCGGTAAGGATATCTGTAAAGATGACACCTTTGTTTTTCAGTTCATCCGAAACAGAACTGAATGCAGGCTTGCTGTTGCGGAGCACAAGCAGGTTTCTGTCCGTTTCATCCAGGTCGATCAGCGACTTGATTGTCTCCGGAAGTTCTTCCAGCGAACTGATTTTTTCCCCTGGAACATCATGCTTGAATTGCGTGAAATTCCAATTATCGATTTTGGTTTTATCCGGTCGGGGCATCGACAGGTCTTCCGCTTTTGCCAGTGCATCAAGACGGAATTGTGTCAGCCACTCGGGTTCACCGTTATTCTGTGAAAACTGTTTAATATAGTCCTGGTCGTATTGTAACTTTGTATCCACTGACATTTTCATCCCCCTTTCCGCTTACGCTTCCTGGCCTACTGTTTCGTCTTCGATGCCAAGCTCTTCTTTAACCCAGTCGTAGCCCTCTTCTTCAAGGCGCTGAGCCAGTTCCGGACCGCCTGACTTCACAACCTTGCCCTGCATCATGACATGGACTCTGTCAGGGGTAATGTAGTTGAGAAGGCGCTGATAGTGGGTAATGATCAAGCAGCCGAAGTCTTCGCCGCGCATTTCGTTCACGCCGTTTGAAACGACTTTCAGCGCATCAATATCAAGTCCTGAATCGATTTCATCCAGAATGGCGATTTTCGGTTCAAGCATCATCATTTGCAGGATTTCATTCCGCTTTTTCTCACCGCCGGAGAATCCCTGGTTCAGATAACGCTGAGCCATGTTCGGATCCATATCAAGAAAATCCATTTTTTTATCAAGTGTTTTGACAAACTTCATCAGTGAAATTTCATTTCCTTCTCCGCGCCGTGCATTGATGGAGGAACGAAGGAAATCAGCGTTTGTCACGCCATCGATTTCACTTGGATATTGCATAGCGAGGAATAGCCCGACACGAGCACGCTCATCGACTTCCATTTCCAGGACATCCTGGCCGTCAAATGTGATCGTGCCCTCAGTCACTTCATACTTTGGATGGCCCATAATTGCTGAAGCAAGTGTTGATTTACCTGTTCCGTTCGGACCCATGACCGCATGGATCTCTCCGCCTTTGATTTCTAGGTTAACGCCCTTGAGGATTTCCTTTCCCTCAATTGACACGTGTAAATTCTCAATCTTAAGTGTAGAACCAGCCATTTTTATACCTCCATTAATCTGATTATTCCTTGTCTTTTCTAAAATCTTTTATTTTACTGCTGCATTCTCATTCTATTCTCATTCCAATGTTATAACAAATGAAAACTATAATCAACCGGAACAGCTCAAAACATTTTGACTTGTCTGCAAGTTGGTTCTCACCAGGAGCAGCCTATACGCTCGGGAACCATGTGCGCTTATTTTGCGCCGATTTCAGGCCCCTACACTATGATGACGGATAAACAAGAAAAAAACCAGTTATGTGAACTGGTTTTTTTCTTGTTTATCATGCTATAGTCTTAATCGTTATTGTAAAGTTAAAATCCAATGCGGCGACTGGCCTGATCTACGACACGCAAACTTTTTTCGTACTCCAGTTCACGCCGTTTTTCCACCTTGAGGCGCTTATCGAGCTTCTGCCCGTACTCCTCATATCCCATTCCATGAGACTGATACATCGCCTTCTCCATTTCAGCTGTATAACTCAGCTCCAGGTCACTAATAATGAACCCATCCTTTCAATGGTTTTAACTACGTGATTTATCGTATCATGTTACTACATTTACCACAAAGAGCCATTTCCTAAACATTTCACGATATGAAAGGCTGGAGGGGGACCCGAATACTTCAGCTGATTAAAGGGCATAATTGCTCCCGTTTTCAATCATATCCTCTCATTTGGGCAGGATTTGTTAGAAAATTCAGTTCGACAAGTCTTCCGGGATTTTTATTGTTTCAGTTCGGAAAGTTCCGAAACGGCTTCCTGAACAAGCGTCACCGCCTGGCTCATGGCCGCCCCGCCTCCAAATGCTGCAGTCACTCCGACCGCTTCAAGGATTTCTTCTTCGGAACAGCCTTCATCCAGGCAGCCCTTCACGTGATAGATAATACAGTATTCATCCTGCGAGTTAAGGCTGATCCCAAGGGCGATAAGCTGCTTTTCACGGCGGGTCAGTGTCCCCTCCTCAAAGCATGTTTCGGTAAAAGCGTTATAATGGCGGGCGATATCTGGCATTTTTTGCGTAAAAATGCCGAGCCCCTCTTTGTATTCATGCAAAGCCGCTTCTGTTGAATTGCGTGGTTCATGGTGCATCCTTTTTCCTCCTGTCTGAATTTGATTCCTGCTTATTATGTTGCATATAAATAGGAACTATCCTGACTTTATGACTGGTGTATACATTGTTGTTTTATTTAGCTCTGTTAAGCGGAAGCGTTGATTTCCGTTGCAGGTACTCGCTTTCCGCGGGGCGGGCGGTGAGCCTCCTCGTCGCTCCGCTCCTGCGGGGTCTCACCTTCCCGCTAGTCCCGCAGGAGTCTCGCACCTTCCACTCCAATCAACTAGTAGAAAAATCAACTTAGAGCTTTAACACAGCCTTTTATTTAAAGGTTACAGTACAGGATTGGGAAAGAAGAAAGTTTGCACACTGATTCTCGCCTGCGGGGTCTTCCCCATTCGCTTCTCCAGCTGGACAAGTTAAGCTTCTTCGAATTGATACTGCCCGAAGGAATTGGTTTTTATTTTCGAGGGGGCGATTGCCTCCCGTTTTAATGTAATATAACCGGAAGCCAAAACCTTGATGACATGCAAAAAACCCGGCATAAGCCGGGTTTTGCAGTTACTCGCCGTCTACAGGGACAACGGCACCTTTATATTCTTCTTTAATGAAAGTCTGGATTTCATCAGATCGGAGAACTTCAACGAGCGTTTTGATGCTTTCGTTATCCTTATCCTCTTCACGGACCGCAATGACATTCACATAAGGCGAGTCAGAGCCTTCCAGGGCGATTGCATCCTCCATCGGATTCAAGCCGGCATCGATCGCATAGTTCGTGTTGATCATGACTGCATCGCCTTCATTATTTTCATAAGCTCGCGGAAGCATGCCTGCATCAATGTCTGCCTTGAATTTCAGGTTTTTCGGATTTTCTGCGATATCATCAAGAGTTGCCTTCGTTTTTTCCACGCCCTCTTTGAGCTTGATCAATCCTTCATTTTCAAGGAGAGAAAGCATGCGTCCGTGGTCTGCAACAGAGTTACTCATGATAATTGTTGCACCTTCCGGCAGATCGTCCAGGCTTTTATAATCTTTTGAATAGACACCGATCGGTTCGATATGAATGCCGCCGGCGTTGACAAAGTCATACCCGTGTTCCTTTTTCTGGTCTTCTAAATAAGGAATGTGCTGGAAGTAGTTCGCATCCAATTCACCCTCTGCAAGCGCCTTGTTTGGAAGAACATAATCCTGGAATGTTTCAATTTCCAATTCAATTCCCTTTTCTTCAAGGAGAGGCTGGGCTTCTTCCAGAATTTCTGCATGCGGCACATTTGAAGCTCCGACAACAAGCTTTTTGCTCTCTTTGCCGCCGCTCCCATTTTCATTTCCGCCGCAAGCGGCCAATAACCCGATTAATAAGACAGTACTAATAGTAAGAATAAGTTTTTTCATGGTGAAAAATCCTCCTAGCGTTTATCTAGTTTGTTTACAACAATATCCCCAATAAATTGCAATACGAACACAATAAGCAAAATCACTACTGTAGCGACAAGTGTCACATCGTTATGGCTGCGCTGGAAACCTTCAAGATAGGCAAGATCCCCTAGTCCTCCGGCTCCGACTACACCTGCCATCGCCGTATAACCGACAAGGGCGATGGCTGTCACCGTAATACCGGATATAAGTGCCGGCATTGATTCGGCCAACAGCACTTTAAGGATGATTGTCCATGTGCTTGCGCCCATCGCCCGCGATGCTTCGATGACGCCTTTATCAATTTCGCGCAACGCGATTTCGACCATCCTTGCATAAAAGGGGGCGGCGCCAAAAATGAGTGCCGGCAATGCGGCTTCTGCACCAAGCATCGTTCCGACCAGCAGTTTAGTAAATGGAATCAGCAAAATGATCAATATAATGAAAGGAATCGAACGGAATATATTCACATAGGCTGAAATGATAATATTCAACGGCCGGTTCTCCCACAAGTTCCCTCTGGACGTCAAAAACAGCAAAAGGCCGAGCACAATTCCCAAAATGAAGGTTGCACTGACAGAAATGACTGTCATATACAATGTTTCCATTGTCGCTTCCCAGACTTTATCCCAGCTTACATTTTCAAACACTTTTCAGCACCTCTGCTTCCACTCCGCGTTGCTTTATATAGCTGATCGCCTTATCCATTTCTTCATCTTTCCCGGAAAGATGGATAAACAGTGTTCCATAAGTGCCGCTGTTCGTCTGCTGCACTTTCCCCTGCAGAATATTGACGGTCACTTTAAACTTCTTGATGGTTTCATGAATGACCGGTTCTTCCGCATCATTTCCGATGAAAGTGAGCTGGACAACCCTGCCATGTTCGTATTGAGCCAGCAAATGCTCAATTGTTTCTTCAGCTTCATCAGGCTCGGTCACCTGTTTTACGAACCGTTTTGTCACCTGCTGTTTCGGCTTCCGGAATACGTCGGTGACGTTCCCTTCTTCAACGACACATCCGTTTTCCATGACCGCAACCCGATGGCTGATTTTATGAATGACGTGCATTTCATGCGTGATCAAAACAATTGTCAGGCCGAACCGCTCATTAATGTCAACAAGCAAGTCAAGAATCGAATCGGTCGTTTCCGGATCAAGGGCGGATGTCGCTTCATCGCAAAGCAGCACTTTCGGATTATTGGCAAGGGCACGGGCGATGCCGACACGCTGTTTTTGTCCGCCGCTCAATTCGGATGGATACGCATCTTCACGTCCTTGCAGCCCGACAAGCCTGATCAATTCCATGACCCGCTCATTACGTTCAGCTTTGGACACTCCGGAAATCTCAAGCGGAAACGCGATGTTATCGTAAACCGTCCGTGACCAGAGCAGATTGAAATGCTGGAATACCATTCCGATCTCCTGGCGGGCAAGCCGCAGCTGGCGGCCGGATAACGTGTTCATATCCCAATCCCCGACAGTGATATTACCTCCCGTCGGTTTTTCCAGCCCGTTCAACATACGGAGCAGCGTACTTTTCCCGGCACCACTGTAACCGATTATGCCGTATATTTCACCATTTTGAATCGTAAGGTTAACATTTTTGACAGCTTCGATCGGTCCCTTTTTGGACTTGAAGACTTTCTCGATATTGGATAACTGTATCATGTTGTTTCCTCATTTCTTCCATAAGTATTGACATATGAACGAGTCATTCATATACGGCTTGCATCTAAGGGCAAAAGCAGTGTCACCCCTTTTTTCTTAAAGAAAGGCTCTGTTAAACGCTAGTGTTGATTTCCGTTGCAGGTACTCGCTTTCCGCGGGGCGGGCGCTGAGCCTCCTCATCGCTATCGCTCTTGCGGGGTCTCAGCTGTCCCGCTAGTCCCGCGGGAGTCTCGCACCTTCCACTCCAATCAACTAGTGCAAAAATCAACATTGAGCTTTAACACAGCCTACAGAAAAGATTCTTATAAAAAAACCTTTCTGCACAGATAAGCAGAAAGGTTTAATGAACAATTCCTTTCTCTCATCTGCCAAAGCCGCAGCTTTGCAGGAATTGGCACCTTTGCAAGCATTGCGCCTGCCGGTTGCCGGGTTTCATCGGGCCAGTCCCTCCACCTCTCGTGATAAGAGTACACGTCATGCTTTATTGAGTTAAACGACTAATGTTTTTTAAACTAATGAAGATATTAGCATGGTTATAATAAGCTGTCAACAAATACATTCAAAAATAGACCTGCTTCGACAAGCAGGCCTCAATTGCACACTTTTACATTTTGCTTTACGATGAGAAACAGAAACTTACTATTTTGGCGAGAAAAAGATGAAGCCGGTTCCTGCCTTTCAGGCACCGGAGATTAGGAGGATGAGTTAATGAATGCACCGGAGTTCACGTTAACAGATATGCAAACAGGAAATCTGGTATCCCTGGACGATTATAGAGGAAAAAATGTTATGATCACGTTTTGGGCATCCTGGTGCCCGGACTGCCAGCGCGATCTGCCCCAAAAAGATGCTTTTTATAAAACGCTGCCTGAAGATACGCCGCTTGAATTTATCACCATTAATGTGACAGGACGGGAGGCAAGCACAGGCAACGCCTTAAATATGGCACATGAACAGCAATGGACGTTTCCGATTCTTATGGATGAAGGGACAAAGGTCTATGATGCCTATCAATGCACAAGTTTGCCCACTACCGTTCTGCTGAATAAGCAGCATGAAATCGAAGCGTCATTTGATGATCGCGCCGAATTCATGGACATCATTCAATCCCTCGGCACACTGCTTAAATAATTATGCTGGCTGTGATGCTTACTCATCAGAAAAACCGACTCAAGCCAGAGCTTATTCCGGAACGTGCATTTAACTGACAGCTCTTTATCCCGCTCAAGGGCGCGGAGCGAATTCTTACCCGTGATCAAGTTTTCAAGTGCTCCGTCTGTGCCGATGATAGTGATGTCAGGACGGCTTTCCGCAAAAACACGCATGAACTGAAGCTCTCCATCCCCCATTTTCATCGCGGCGGTTTCGGCTTCCGAAATGAATAAAACGCATATTCCTGCTTTTTGAAACAACGGCTGTACATGCGGTGCATTTGCTGCACCAGCAATCATCTTTTGTAGCGACTCAATATACACATTCATCACCGCTTCCCGGATATCATCTATACCATGAAATTCGGCTTTGCGGTCAAATCCCCTTGAAAAATCATCCGACAATCTTTTCATTTAGCGTTTCCTTAACAGAAAAAAACACAGGCTTCTGTAAGCCTGTGTCATTATTTCCCGAGAAATAAGGAAAGATGTAATAACCAATCACCTTTTCCCGCTTATTGCTTTTTATTTTGGCCGTGATCCGACTGGTTGTTGCCTTTGCTTTTTCCGTTGCTGTTGGATTGGGTGTTGTTTTTGCTGTTGTCGTGGCCATTATTTTGTTTTTTTTCATTCTGTTTATGCCCCGCATTGCCTTTGCCATTCTTTTCAGCATCGGCTTTACTCATTGAGCTATTATTTGTTTTTTTTTGTGCTTTATCAGACCCATTGCCTTGGTTGCCGGATTGACCGTTTTGCTTATCGGACTGGCCCGGCGGTTCCTTCTTAGATGAAGGGCCGCTTTCGTTTTGATGTTTCTTTATTTGTCCGGGCGCGTTTGAATTGGGTATAGCTTCCTCATCTTTTTTTCCGCCGGCATGCTGAATATTTACTCCCTTTCCATTATTATCCAATTTAGGGCGCAATTCAGCCTTCTTTTTCAGCTCAGTCACTGAAAGTGTCCTGGCTTCATCCATTGTCAGCTCGTTACCCTGGTTTACAGCATCTTTATAAACAAGGTATTTACCTGTTGAAATGCCGTTCTCTTTTGCATGTTCCCTTGTTTCTTTATCAGCAGATACGACTTTCACAGCGATTTCTTCATTCTTTGTTAATAGACGGTTTTGTACGGCAGCAAGCTCGCGCGCAAGTGACTGCTGTACTTTCTCATTTTCATTGCTGCCTTTCAATATAGATGTAGTGGCGAGCAGCACATCGTGGTTCGAGTTAAAGTATCCCTTTTCATTTATAAGTGCGACAACTGATTCTACAAACTTGGCAAGCGGCAAGCCTTTTAACTCTTCTATCTCTTTTTGCAATGCCTTGCTGTCTTCGTTCAACGATGTGTATTCAAGAACTTCCATGTCTTGATTCACACCGACTTCCATACTGGGATTCACATCAATACTGACATAGGCCGCTACAGGCTCAGTATTGAACGAAAAAATCCCGGCAAACGCCAGAATGAATGCCGCAAATGCAGATGCCATAGTAATTGACGGTACGAATGTAGGAAACATCCGTTTTTGAGGTTCTTCGGGGATTAATATTTCTTCTCCAAGATGTGCAGCCTGGCCTTTTTTCAGGCGGATCCGCTCAAATCCCCCGTCCCTCGTCATGACAACCGCTTTTTTGCGGTTAATTTCCATTATGATTCCGCGTTTCACCATTGACTCCCCCCTTTATGTCTCAATGTAAGACTGTAGTGAATGAAAATCGCCAAGATATATTAGCGCAACTGCTATTATATACTTTCGATTTCTCTCTATTGTTTTACGACTGCAATCCACCATTTTTTCTATATTTTTTATCGGCAGCCTTTTTTTATCTTTGAGATAACGGGAGAGTTCTTCATCATGAGCAATCAAATAAGCGATTTCTTTCGCATTGTCACGCGCATCAATATGTTTGGGGCAATGTTTAACAAGCGCTTTAAAGGTTATATCATACTGTGCAAGCAGTTTTTGATATTCCATGATCTCTGTTACCCGTTCGGCGCTTTCCTCTTCACGGGTATATTGATCAATGGATGCCTTTTGCTCAGCAAACGTTTCTTCCTGTATATTTTCGTCCGTTTCTTCCTCATAGTGAAACACAAGGTTGCGGGTCTGGCGTTGTTCCCGCCGGATGTGATCGATCACACGCCTGCGGATGACCATGTTGGCAAACGTCAAAAAGCGGCTGCCTTCCTTTTCGGAATATTGGTCGATCGCTTCATTAAATGCCGTCAAACCGACACTGTATTCATCCATTTCTTCATTTACATAACGATGGCATACTTTTGAAATCACCTTTTTTATAAAAGGCTGATATTCTTTAATCAAGTCATTTCTGGTCAAATAATCCCCCTGCTGTGCAAGGGTGACTTTTTCTTCTATTGTTTCAGGCTCTCGCATAAATCGCTTTTTTAAAACACCCATGCTTAACGGTGCCATTCCATTCACCTCATCATTATTAGACGTTTGATATCGGGGATTGAGAGATGATCCAAATCACCCTCCTGCTCTTTCGGCAAAAAGGGCACACAACGTTTATACCACAAGTTTATGGGTCAAGAGAATGTCTGCAATCGATTTGTTTCTAAACCGTAAAATAGCATCCTTTTCTTTCATATTCTTGGTAATTTTATCCAGTTAAAAGGAATAAAAAAGGAATGTTTCATATGTAAAAATTGGAATTGAATTCAAAATATTCACAGTAAATCCACTTCTTAAATTACTATATCCAACAATTTATTTTTTGTAAAAACATTTTTCTGCTTTTTTCGCAATCCTTCTTAAAATTGAGCCAAACGACCCGGTTCTTAAGAAAACCCATAAATATCGACCTTTAAAATAAGCGGATAATAAAGTGAAAATCCATAAGTTAACGGGCTGTACAATAGAAGCGGAATGAGGGAGCAATGGAGCAGGAATGGCCGAAGAAGTCATGCGATGGATACAAAGATAAGCGGATGTACAAATAATCAGAAATGAAATAGCCCCTTACTCGTAACACCGCAGGTTAATTTGGTAAAAACAGAGCTGAATCACGGAAGGGGGGCTATTCACTAGCTATGATACCATTACATATTTTTCGGTCTTTGCTCTGGACTCTAACCCCCTGTCTCAAGAACGGAGCCTTTTCATCCAATGCTTTTTCAGTTTTTTATTTACATAGTCCACTGAACGGAATGCATACATTTTTTCGATGCCGCCAGCACGATATAGCAGCAGGCATGGCACACTTTCAATCTCCAAATGTTCTGCCAATCCTGGCATGAGATTCAGATTACCTTTCAGAATTTGCAGACCGGGCTGCATCGCTTCGGTCACTTCAAGCATTTTACCTGCCAGCTTGCACGTGCCGCACATCGGTGTATAAACGTAGGCGGCTCCTGTCTCCCCGCTGTTTATTGCCTGCAGGATATCTTGTTGATTCACTTCCTTCATTTATTCTCACTTCCTGTCCCAATCAAAAACTCAGGATGAATGTCGATGTTTGCGGCCGCAAGCAGCATAGCAAGATGCTGCTCGGGAGCGGCAGCCACTTCCTTGTATACACGGTCTATATAAAGATGGCGGGCGAATGGGAACTCCTGAATAAATTGCCGCCTCAATTTGTCTCCGGAATAATCGGCATCAACCATAATGTATAAATCCTGATCATAAAATCTTTCCACCCATTCATCAAGCTTTTCCACGCCCATTGTGCCATGTGTGCAGACGATCTGTACATTTTCTTTTATGATCGGCTCAATTTTTCTCTTATCCGATTTCCCCTCTACAATGATCACTTTTTCTGCTCGGTCCTCCATCTATGTCACCTGCTTTTTTAGTATCATTTGGGTTTCTCTTCCTATTGTATACATAGATTACCCGTTATCATCTATTAGTTTGTTTGTAAAGCTTGTTCTGTAAGACAGCTTGCCTTCCAGATGACATAGTCTGTTAATATCTATATTTACTATCTGCCGGCTTATTGACATGATTCTCTACAGACCGCATGAGAATCCTTGATCACCGCTAGACCCATGGCCACTTAGAGGCACACTCAATTTCTATCCTGATTTTCTTCAGTCGAACGCTCTACAAATAGGCCTGGTTGAACATAAGGCCAGGTTATTAGGGGAATTTGTAGGTTCTTGCACAAAAAAACCCCGGCTTCTGCCGGGGTTTAGGCTATTTAATCTTCTTCACTTACCATTTCCTGATATTTTTCCGCTGTCATCAGCTTATCGATTTCGCCTGTATCTTGAGGCTCAACGATGATCATCCAGGCTTTTTCATATGGTGATTCATTGACAAGCTCAGGGCTGTCTTCCAGCTCACTGTTGATCTCAACGATTTTCCCGCTTAGCGGAGCATATAATTCAGATACCGTTTTTACAGATTCGACACTTCCGAACGGCTCATCTGTTTTGATTTCATCCCCGACCTCCGGCAATTCGACAAAAACGATATCACCAAGTTCGGACTGGGCGAAATCGGTGATACCAATACGCACGTTGCCATCTTCTGTTTTTACCCATTCGTGTTCTTCTGAATAACGGAAATCCTTAGGTAAATTCATAGTAAAAATCCCTCCATAGCTAAATATTTATAGTTGAAATCACGGGTCCTTAACTATTTCCCCATGTTTTCTCATAATCCTCTTCTTTAAATCCGACTGTCACCTTATCGCCGTTTACGGCAATCGGCCGCTTGATCAGCATGCCGTCGGATGCGAGCAGGCCAAGAAGTTCATCATCGGAAGCGGTTTTCACTTTTTCCTTCAAATTCTGCTCACGGTACTTTTTCCCACTCGTATTAAAAAACTTTTTTACTTCCAAACCGCTCTTTTGATAATAGTCCTCGAGCTGCTCGCGGCTCGGGGGAGTATCAACAATATGTATCTCTTCAAACGGGATGCCGCGCTCTTCCAGCCACTTTTTCGCCTTACGGCTTGTACCGCATTTCGGATACCAGTAAAATTGAATGGCCATTAAATCCCTCCCATCAATAAAGGTAAGTATATTGTATCACAACAGGGTTTTGAAATTCTAATCATCCAATCATTCTTTCTAACCTGTTTTACAACAGTTAATAAAGAACCAATTTCAAAACGGTGAAGCTATGAGACTCATAGTATCAGCTCTATATATAATTCACCAGGCAAAGACAGAGGTACCTACCACTTTTTAACTCAGTTGCACCGCTGTCGGGCAGGAGAGTCCGTCATTATACTGGTTCTCACGGTAAGCAGCCTTTGTTGCAGCGATAATACAGCAAAAGCGGACCGCTGCCGCGGCCCGCTTTTACACAGAATCATAATCAGATTACATATTTTTCTTCTTCAAGGACGGTTTTGGCGATTTCACGCTTTTTGACAATTACGTTAACTGGTGTGCGGCGTGTCAGCTTGCGCAATGATGAAAGCATCATCCGTAGTGTATCACCGGCTTCAACCGCAACAAGTGTTTCTTTCGCATGGCCTTCAATACGGTTCATTGCTTCTTCGCAATAGACCTGGGTCATGAGAAGCTTCTGCTTGTTTTTATCCGCACCTGTTTTGTTGATCGCTTTTTCCGTGCGCAGCAGAGCGGATTCCATTGCGAACACTTCACCGACGATATCAGCGATGTTGGCAAGAATTTCTTGCTCATTGTTCAATGCTTTGCCGTACTTCTGTGCGGCAAGCCCTGCTGCCAGAAGAGCAACCTTCTTGGCATTGCGGACAAGGTATTTTTCCTGTTCAAGCGGTTCATCGCCTGGCTCTTCAGGCATCATCATCATGAGCTCTTCCTGAAGCGACTGTGCCTTTTGCAGAAGCGGCAGTTCGTTTTTCATCGCTTTGCGGAGCAATGTGCCCGGCACGAGCAGGCGGTTGATTTCATTTGTTCCTTCGAAAATCCGGTTGATGCGGGAATCGCGGTATATCCTCTCAACCTCATATTCAGCCATGAATCCGTATCCACCGTGAATCTGGACCGCTTCGTCCGCTACATAATCAAGTGCTTCGGTGCCGAAAACTTTATTAAGAGAGCATTCAATCGCATATTCACCGATTGCGTTCCCCACTTTCGTACCGTCTTTCATTTCCTCGTCAGTAAGCGTGTTCAGGCGGTCTTCAAGCAAACCGATTGTACGGTAAACAGCTGCTTCATTGGCATAAGTGCGGACAGCCATGCTGCCGAGTTTTTCCTGGATCAGGCTGAACTTTGCGATCGGCTGCTTGAACTGCTGGCGCTCGTTCGCATATTTGGCAGCAAGCTCAAGTGTGCGCTTGGCACCGCCGACTGCGCCAAGGCCGAGCTTATAGCGGCCGACATTCAAAATATTGAAGGCGATGACATGGCCTTTGCCAGGTTCAAACAGAAGGTTTTCTTTCGGAACCGGCACATCTTCAAGAATCAGGGTACGTGTGGAAGAACTCTTAATGCCCATTTTCTTTTCTTCAGGACCAGTTGAAACGCCCGGATATTCACGTTCTACGATAAATGCGGAGAAATGCTCGCCGTCAATTTTCGCATAAACAATGAAAACATCGGCAAACGCTGAGTTTGTGATCCATTGTTTTTCACCGTTAAGAATATAGTGTGTTCCTTCATCGTTCAGTTTTGCAGTTGTTTTGGCACCCAGTGCGTCTGAACCGGATCCCGGCTCCGTCAAAGCATACGCAGCAATCAACTCACCCGATGCCAGCTTTGGAAGATAGCGCTGTTTCTGTTCCTCGTTGCCAAAGAACACAATCGGCAGTGAACCGATTCCGACATGGGCGCCGTGTGTTACGGAAAATCCGCCTGCAAGTGAAAACTTCTCTGTGATCAGTGAAGAACTGATTTTATCAAGGCCAAGGCCGCCGTACTCTTCCGGAACGTCCGCTCCAAGAAGGCCAAGCTCGCCAGCTTCCTTCAAAAGCTTGACAGAACGGTCAAACTCGTGGTTTTCAAGGTATTCGATTTGCGGAACGACTTCATTGACGACAAAGTCTTCAGTCGTTTTCGCAATCATTTTATGCTCGTCTGTAAAATCTTCCGGCGTATAAACCGCGTCCGGAGTAACGTCTTCAATCAAAAATCCGCCGCCTTTTTGTAACTCGTCGACTTTATTTGCCATTTGGATACCCTCCCGGTAAAAATAGTTCATATTTTAGGCCGCCGGAGCAGATTAACAGCTGCCGGCGGGGAAAACCTAGGTGACAGGCACCGTTACAGAAGTTCAAATACGCCTGCTGCGCCCATACCGCCGCCGATACACATGGTGACGACACCGAATTGTTCATTGCGGCGCTTCATCTCATGGACAAGGGACAGCGTCAGCTTTGTTCCTGTCATGCCAAGCGGATGGCCAAGTGCGATGGCCCCGCCGTTGACATTCACTTTATCTTCATCAAGGCCGAGTTCCCGGATGACCTGAATCGACTGGGAGGCAAATGCCTCATTCAGTTCAAACAAGCCGACATCAGAGACTTCCAGACCCGCCAGTTTCAGTGCTTTTGGAATGGCGGCGACAGGGCCGACACCCATGATTTCCGGCGGCACGCCGCCGACTGCGAAGGAACGGAACCTGGCGAGCGGCTTAAGGCCCTCCGCATCCGCTTTTTCACGGTCCATAATAAGAACGGCTCCTGCACCGTCACTCATCTGTGAAGAGTTTCCGGCTGTGACACTGCCGCCCAACTGGAATGCCGGCTTCAGCTTGGCGAGTGTTTCCATGCTGGTCCCTTCACGGACACCTTCATCTGTATCAAACGTAAATGTTTCCTCAACCAGCTTGTTGTCTGGTCCGACATAGCGGCGGACAACTTCAACCGGCACGATCTCATCCTTGAACCTGCCTTCTTTGATGGCACGGGCAGCGCGTTCATGGGAACGGACCGCAAATGCATCCTGGTCCTCGCGGCTGATGCCGTATTTTTGTGCAACCTGTTCAGCCGTATGGCCCATGCTCATGTAATATTCCGGTGCATTTTCAACAAGTGTCGGATTCAGCCTGATGACATGCCCTCCCATCGGAATGAGGCTCATAGATTCGGCGCCCCCGGAAAGGATTGTATCGGAATGGCCGAGCATAATCCGTTCTGCCCCATAAGCGATACTCTGAAGGCCAGAAGAGCAATAACGGTTTATCGTAATGCCCGGTGCTGCGTGGCTTAACCCGGCGAGTGCGCCGATGTTGCGGGCCATGTTCATGCCCTGTTCCGCTTCTGGCATAGCACATCCGATAATGACATCATCTATATTGCCGTCGTATCCGCCAGCACGTTTCAACGTCTCTTTTACAGCAATGGCACCAAGGTCATCCGGCCTCACATTGGCAAGGCTGCCTTTCTTCGCCTTTCCGACCGGTGTTCTGGCACCTGCTACGATAACTGCTTCTTTCACACTTTTTCCCCCCTGCATGGTTTGGTTTCCGTTTCATCCAGTGACGGAATCATCAATTGCGGAGCGGCTTTCCTTTCAGAAGCATATGCTGCATCCGCTGCATTGTTTTCGGTTCGGCGATCAAGCTTAAAAACGCTTCCCGTTCAAGGTCAAGTAAGTACTGCTCATCGACTTTTGTTCCGTACGGCACTTTTCCGCCTGCAATGACGAAGGCCAGTTTTTTCGCGATCTTGAAGTCATGTTCGGAAATATAGCCGCTGAGCTTCATGGCTTCAGCGCCAAGCACCATCGTCGCATAACCTGTTTCACCGACAACCGGCACACTGGCACGTTTCGGCGCGACATATCCTTTTTCGGCTAATGCAAGCACAGTCTGCTTCGCATCATAGATCAAGTGGTCGCCGTTAACACTGATGCCGTCCATATCACGAAGGAATCCATTATCCCGCGCTTCCTGAGCGGAAGTGGATACTTTCGCCATCGCGATTTTCTCAAATGTCGCATTGGCGGCCTTTTGCAAGTCAAAATTGACGCCTTTCGGCAGCTGGCTGATATGGCGGAGATAAAGCTCTTTGTTTCCGCCCCCGCCTGGAATGAGCCCTACGCCGACTTCGACCAGACCCATGTATGTTTCACTTGAAGCCTGCAGCCTTGCAGCCGGCATCGAAACTTCAGCACCTCCGCCTAATGTCATGCCGAACGGAGCGGCAACGACCGGTTTCGGGCTGTATTTGATGTTCATCATCGCATTTTGGAACTGGCGGACGACCATATCAATTTCAAAGAAGTTTCCGTCCTGTGCTTCCATCAGCATCATGGCAATGTTGGCGCCGACGCAGAAGTTTTTGCCCTGGTTCCCGATGACAAGCCCTTCATAATTCTTCTCAACTTCTTCAATCGAGTAATTGATCATCTGGATGATGTCCATGCCGATGGCATTATTCGGTGACGTGAACTCAAGAAGCGCAACACCGTCGCCGATATCTATCAAACTTGCACCGGCGTTTTTCTTGATGACGCCATTCTTTTCTTTCAATCTCTTAATATTGATATTCTTCGGATTTTCCTCGAGCGGTTTGTATTCGCCTTCATCATAATATTGGATGGAACCGTTATCTTTCTTATAGAAAGATGTGTGGCCGGCTTCCTTCATTTCATTGATCCAGGCCGGAATATCAGCACCTTCAGCCTCCATCCGCTCAAGTGATTTTTCGAAGCCGATCGCATCCCACGTTTCAAACGGCCCAAGTTCCCAGCCAAAGCCCCACTTCATCGCATTGTCGATCGCAACGATATTGTCAGCGATTTCTTTATGAAGCTCTGCAGAATATAAAAGAACCGGTTTGATAATATTCCATAATAATTTGCCGGCACGGTCATCCGCGTAAACAAGCGCTTTCATTTTTCCGCTTAAACCTTTAGCCTGCTTAGCCGTTTCGGTTGATGCGGTTTTCAGTTTTTTGCGCTCGACGTATTCCATCGTTTCCGGATCAAGTTCAAGGATTTCCTTGCCCTTTTCCGTTTTCTTCTTTAAAAAGAAGCCCTGGCCCGCCTTGCTGCCGATCCAGCCTTTGTCGGCCATTTCTTTCATGAAATCAGGCACTTCAAATACTTTCTTTTCGTCGCCTTCCACTTTTTCATAGACATTGTTGGCGACATGGATGAATGTATCCAGGCCGACGACATCAAGGGTGCGGAAAGTGGCGCTCTTCGGCCTGCCGATCATCGGGCCTGTGACTGAATCCACTTCCCCGACGGAATATCCGCCGTCAAGCATTTCCCGGACGGTGACAAGCAGACCGTATGTACCGATCCGGTTTCCGATGAAGTTCGGAGTGTCTTTTGCAAGCACAACTCCTTTTCCAAGAGTGTCCTCACCGAATGTTTTCATATATTCAACAACTTCAGGATCAGTTGCTTTCGTAGGAATCACTTCAAGCAACTTCAGATAGCGCGGCGGATTGAAAAAGTGAGTGCCGAGGAAATGCGACCGGAAATCATCCGATCTTCCTTCCGACATCGCCTCAACTGAAATCCCTGATGTATTGGAACTGATAATCGATCCTTCTTTGCGATGGCGGTCAACCTGCTCGAAAACTTTCTTTTTCACATCAAGGTTCTCGACGACAACTTCGATGACCCAGTCGACATCAGCAAGCTTTTCCATGTCGTCTTCCATATTGCCGGCCGTTATCAAGTCCAAATTGCTTTTTGACGCCAGCGGCGCCGGCTTTTGCTTGAGCAACTTTTGCTTTGCAGTATCCGCAAGGCGATTGCGAACTTTCTTATCATCAAGCGAGAGTCCTTTTTTCTTCTCCTCCTCCGTAAGCTCCCTCGGAACGATGTCCAATAAAAGCGTCGGGATGCCGATATTTGCCAGATGCGCTGCGATTCCTGAACCCATGACTCCTGAACCTAATACAGCTGCTTTCCGTATATTACGGACCATTCACGTACTCCCCCTTTTGCTTGAATGAATACTCATTCATTTTCTTGGCTAAAAAAAAGAACCCAGAAGCAAGAATGAGTTTCTCTACTATCAACTATAAGAGATTTTCGAAAATTTGGCAATATAAAAACACAAAATTATTCAACAATTCTCAATTTCACGTCATTTGTTGGGTGGAGAGTTGGGACTGGGTTGCCTGGGAATTGCCTGGCACTTGCCAGGCAATTCCCAGGCAATAATAGGACTATTTAACTATCCGAATTTTCCCTGCTCATGATTTGGCGAGTAAAACAGTGAATTTGGACAGTAAATATGCGTATTTAGACAGTAAAGTAAAGAATTTCGCCAGTAAACAGGCAAAATTGGACAGTAAACTCCCGGGCTGCACCTTCCAGGGCTGATCAACGTGTCGTGTTTCAACGTATTCACGCGGAATTTCAGGATTATCGCGCGGAAGCCGCAGGTTTTCACGCCAAACTGGTGATTATTCACGCCAAATAGGAGACTTTTCACGCGGAAACACCGATATCACGCCATAACGCTGGCTTTTCGCGCCAAACCACCTCATCACGCAGAAGCCCTGCTTTCACACCACATACCTCAAATTTTTCACATCAAACCGCTTCGTCACACAGCCCACTCGATCTTACGCCACACCATTGAAATTCGCACCAAACCGCCTTATTACACAAAAACCAGTCTCACGCCACCCCCCCCGGCTTCCGCACCTGCTCAACCTCCCGCACCCCGCCTCAACCCAACCCCCGGATACCTGCTGTCCCCCAAAAAAAAGCGCCGGGCATCCAATCAATGCGCGGCACTCCGTCATACACTATTCAGCTTCAAAACACTTTACTTCTTCCGCATTCCCCTCAGCACAAACGCCACGTTGGCCGGGCGCTCGGCAAGGCGGCGCATGAAATAGCCGTACCAGTCGTTGCCGTATGGGACGTAAATCCTCATTGTATAGCCTTCCTGCTCAATTTCTTTTTGCCTTTCGACCCGGATGCCGTAGAGCATCTGGAATTCGAACTGGTCACGTGGAATGTTGTGTTCCTCCGCCAGTCTTTTTGTATATTCGATCATTTCATCATCATGTGAAGCCACGGCTGTGTAGTTTCCGTTCAGCATATGGATTTTGGTGATGTTTTTCATGTTTTCGTCGACATCTTTTTTATCAGGGAAGGCGACTTCTTCGGGCTCTTTGTATGCTCCTTTAACGATGCGGAGATTTGGCCGGTAGGCATCAAGTTCCTTCACATCTTTTTCGGTGCGGTACAGGTACGCCTGTACGACAGTGCCGACGATATCCCCGAATTCTCCCCTCAGTTCCCTGAAGATATCGAGTGTCTTCTCACAGCGCGTATAATCTTCCATATCGATCGTGACAAAGACATTGTTTGCTTTTGCCGCCGTTAAAATGGAGCGCATGTTTTCCATTACGACTCTATCTGAAATATCAAGGCCCATCGAAGTCATCTTCAATGACAGCTGCGAGTTCAGATTCTCTGCAGCGATGGCCTCAATCGCGCGGACGCATTCCGCTGTGCGGTCCCTGGCCTCCTGCTCATTGTCAACAAACTCGCCAAGATAGTCGATTGTGACTGCCATGCCCTGGCTGTTCAGATCTTTTATGACATCCACCGCTTCTGCAATCGTCTCACCGGCAACGAATTTATTTGCCCCGAAGCGAAGCCCATACTTTTTGGCCAATTTTGTGAAAAATTTATTCTTTGATAAAAATAAGAAAAAATTACGCAGCAGCTGTTCCACCGCAATCCCCTCCTGTAAGCGCATACAAAACTTTGCGCCCTCTCTCTGTTATTATGTTTTTTGAAACAATTTACATTCTTATTTTATCATCATAATTAATTTCTGAATATACTTCTTTTCTGAATCTGTCGAATGAGCGTAAACCCTGTCATACTCTTTCGCAAAGACAATCTTGCCCCTCACTTTAAACCCTGGCTAGGCTCTATCATCTTTTATGGGCTTCTGCACGCCGCCTGATCTTCCGGAATCTGATGTAAAATGTCTTCCATAACGCTTGAATAGGATCTTTTTTCTGTGGAAAGCTATCCTTGAATTTCCATTTATAAAGGAGGATCCCCCATGGAACAGCAACAGCAAAACCAGCAGCAAATGCAGAACCAGCAGATGGCAGCACCTGAGCCGCCTGCCGTGATGACCGTCAAAGATCAATTATATGTGTCCGACATCATGTCATGGAACCTGCTGGCTGCGAAAAAAGCTCATTTTTATGCAAGCCAGTGCCAGGACCAGGAAGTGAAAGCAGCTCTTGATGAAGCAGGAAGAATGCATCAGCGCCATTATGACAAAGTGCTCTCTCATTTGCAGTCACATCAGCAGCAAATGCAGCAGGGCCCTACTATGCAGTGAGGAGGCAAACCAATGAATCAAAACCAGAATAGCCAGAACCAACAACAGGGCAAAATCCAGAATCCCGAAACAACAGTTCCTAAGACTCCGCAAATGAATGACCGAGACTTTGCCAATGACCAGCTGACGACTGAAAAGTATATGACCGCTTCTTACAGTACCGCTTTGAATGAAGCCAGCCATCAGGAACTTTATAATGACCTGGCCATGATATTCAAGGAAACACAGGATTGCCAGCGCGACATTTTCAACATGATGTTCAAAAAAGGCTGGTACAGCTTCGAAGCCGCCCAGGGACAGCAGCTGCAGCAGACATATCAGCAATTCAGCGGCTATAAAAATCAGTTCCCGTACACAACCGGAGGTACCGTGCAATAATGAAAAAAAGAACGCCGGCCCTTCGAGGTTGAACTGCTCCCTGTCAAGTAGACAGTGGAAATAATAAAAAGTAGTCTAAGCGG
>JAENYN010000071.1 GCA_016841765.1 Guptibacillus hwajinpoensis | reverse complement strand
TAGTTTCGTTCATGATAACTCGGCTTCGCCTGCGGGGTCTCAGCCTTTCCTCTATCTCCCGTTGGACTTTGAAAAAGCTTCTTTGAAATAACACCGCACGAAGAAAATGGGTTTTTATTTTCGAGGAGTCGAGTGTCTTCCGCTCCATTCCACTATGCAAAATTTATTGAAGAGAGTAAATAAAGACCCGAACGGTCAGGCGGAAGATTCATTGAAATCTTACCTAATCGTTCGGGTTTATCGTTGGCTGAAATACTTATGTCCCAGCCTCTTTGGTTATTGTTTGCTGCTGTTATCCAGTAACGTGTTCCACTTCCCAATTTTCATTTACATACAGCCCGATGACTTTAATGGGGAAACCCCACGATTTGATGGCGCCGACAGCTTCTTCAATCTCGGCAAGCTTCTTTTCCCGGTCGACCGGATTGCCTGCGCAGTCATGATGTCCGGCGATGGCAAGCACCTCGGAGCCATGGGCTTCATGGGAAATCCGGACTTTTTCTTTCATGTACCCAACTTCTTCTGAATTTGAAAGTACAACCTTTTCCGGGCCTGCTGCCGTAATCATATCAACATATTCAGCCCCGAATTCGTTTTGCATCCAGTGGAAGACCGGAAGCTGGACCCGGCCGTCCATGCAGTTGATGGCTGTGACAAACTTTTTCTCTGACATGTTTGATCTCCTCCTAATCAGCGTTTAGTTTATGTAAAAAAGGCGGAAAAACACTTTGGGTTTATCATATCAATTTTTTGGCCGTAAGGCACATGATATAGATGGGTGCTTATTTGGACAAAGTCTTGCCTGGAGAGTGATCTTCAATTTGGCAAACTGGTAATATACTTTTTCATTGAACATATAATCGTATAATTATATAATTACAAAAGAATATGACAGGAGTGATGGATAAATGGAGAACAACATTGAGTCCGTTTCGAAAATGCTGAAGCTCCTTGGTGACAAAACACGCTTGACGATATTGAAAACGGTAAGCGGCCAGGAACGCTGTGTATGTGAGTTTGTTGAGTTGCTGGAAATGAGTCAGCCTTCCATCAGCCAGCACCTCCGCAAGCTGCGTGACTTCGGTCTTGTTAAGGAAAAAAAGCGGGGGAAATGGGTGTTTTACTCTTTAAATGAAGAACATGCCCTTTATCCGCTGCTGGCCGATATTCTGGATCAGGTACCCGATCAGACACACCTGCTGGAAAAATTGGCAGGAAAAAATCTCGTATGTGAGTAATGAACGCTCTATCAGTGTATAGCATAAGGAGGAATACTGACTGATGTCCACCCCGATTTTAGCTTTTGCAATCTTTTTGGCAACACTCATCCTGGTCATCTGGCAGCCGCGGAATTTATCGATCGGCTGGTCTGCTGTCGGCGGAGCGGTTGTTGCACTCATCGCCGGTGTCGTCGATTTCCAGGATGTCATTGATGTGACCGGCATTGTGTGGAATGCCACCCTTGCTTTTATCGCAATCATTTTGATTTCGCTTATTCTTGATGAAATCGGATTTTTTGAATGGGCCGCCCTGCATATGGCACGGGTTGCGAACGGCAACGGCGTGAAGATGTTTGTGCTTGTGACCATCCTCGGTGCGATAGTTGCTGCCTTTTTTGCGAATGACGGTGCCGCCCTCATTTTGACGCCGATTGTCCTTGCTATGGTCAGGGCACTTGATTTTAAAGATAAAATGATTCTGCCGTTCATCATGGCGAGCGGGTTCATTGCCGATACAACATCGCTGCCGCTTGTCGTAAGCAATCTGGTCAATATCGTATCTGCCGATTACTTCGGGATCGGGTTTGCGGAATATGCATCACGGATGATTATCCCGAACTTTTTCTCACTGGCGGCAAGTATTCTTGTCCTATACCTATATTTTGGGAAACATATTCCGAAGCATTATGATCTTAACCAGTTGAAAGTTCCGGAAGAAGCCATTAAGGACCATCGGATGTTCCGGCTGTCATGGTTTGTGCTTGCTGTACTGCTTATCGGTTACTTTGCGAGTGAATTCGCGGGCATTCCGGTATCTGTCATCGCTGGTGCGGCAGCGATTTTCTTCATTGCAATGGCACGGAGAAGCCATGCCGTGAACACCGAACAGGTCATCAAAGGAGCACCGTGGGCGATTGTGTTTTTCTCGATCGGCATGTATGTTGTCGTATACGGATTACGCAATGCCGGGCTTACGGATATGCTTGCAAATGTTATCGAAGCAGCCGCCGGTCAGGGTCTGTATACGGCAACGATCGCGATGGGCTTTATCGCAGCAATGTTATCATCCATTATGAATAACATGCCGACTGTCATGATCGACGCCCTGGCGATTGCCGAAACGGATACAAGCGGCGTGATGAGGGAAGCGCTCATCTATGCGAATGTCATCGGTTCCGACCTCGGCCCGAAAATAACGCCGATCGGTTCACTTGCAACGCTTTTATGGCTGCATGTATTGAACTCAAAAGGGGTAAAAATCACATGGGGATACTATTTTAAAGTAGGGATCCTGTTAACGGTTCCGACCCTGTTCATTACCCTTACAGGGCTGTATTTGTGGCTCGCCATTTTATCTTAATATAAACCGTCCATCGGGACAGGAAAAGGAGTATTACCAATGTCCAAAAAAATCATTTACTTTTTATGTACCGGAAACTCTTGCAGAAGCCAGATGGCGGAAGGATTCGGCAAAAAGCATTTAGGTGACGATTACGACGTATACAGTGCTGGAATTGAAGCACACGGATTGAATCCGAATGCCGTCAAGGTGATGAAGGAGGCTGGAGTTGATATTTCCGGCCACAAATCTGATGTGATTGATCCGGATTTGCTTCAGAAAGCGGACTACGTAATCA
This sequence comes from Guptibacillus hwajinpoensis, assembly GCA_016841765.1. Classification (GTDB taxonomy): domain Bacteria; phylum Bacillota; class Bacilli; order Bacillales; family Bacillaceae_O; genus Bacillus_BL. The sequence continues at coordinate 10,873 of JAENYN010000071.1, read as the reverse complement.
CCCTGTGCGGACACGCCGATGAAGTGTGCCCGGCAACACCGCCGAATAAAACGCGGTGGCACTGGGGCTTTGACGATCCTGCCAAAGCTGAAGGAACAGAAGAGGAAAAGATGGCAGTATTCCACCGGGTCCGCGATGAAATCGAAGAACGGATCAAACGGTTTAAAGAGACGGGGGAGTAACGAGGCGCTAAAGCAATACCACTGCCCTTCATCTTTTATAATACAGCGCCAGGATGCAAACAGTGCCAGGAACTAACCTGCTGGATGACCTTCAGGAAATGCCTGGCACTAAAAGAGCACTCAAACAGATTCTGGATTGTATCGATGACCTGCAAATTAGATCGGTAAGTGGAACAGCCGGCCAGGCTGTTCCTTTTTAACGAAGTGCCTTTAGGTGTTCAGTGCAGGTATGTATTTGTATCTATCGCAAAATCCATCATGGACGATTAAACCTATCATAAAATCAGTTTAGCCCTATTACAAAATTCACAAAATCGACACTCGATAAAACTATATTTCTAGTTTTATAGTTTTATAATGAAGCTAAGGAGTGGTGGATATGGTAAAGCAATGGGTCATCTGCGAAGATGATCAGCTCAATGAATTGAAAACGAAGGCTGAACAGGCTTTTCCTATCATGCAAAAAAGCGTGAAACGGAATACTGTCACTGAATTATTCAAAGCGCTCGGGGATGAAACGAGGCTTCAAATTATCGGCTTGCTGCAGGCACAAGATATGTGCCTGTGTGAAATCACCGCGGCACTTGAAGCAGCATCTTCCACGATCACCCATCACTTGAAGCTGCTTGAAAGAGCAAATGTCATCAATTCCAGGAGAGAAGGCAAATTCACCGTGTATCACCTGGTTGACCCCGCGATGATCCAGCAGTTGGTGGCAACAGCTCAGAAAGAAGGAATCTGATATGTTCAAACAACTGGCAGACTGGCTCGTAATTGATGTACTGGGTCTTGATGTGTCAACGAAAATAGGCGGGGCCCTGCACTTTTTCATTTATGATACAACAAAAATCCTGGCACTTATAGCGGTTATGATTTTCGCCATTTCTTATATCCGCAGTTACTTTCCGCCGGAAAAGGTGAAAATCTGGCTGCAGGGGAAACGGAAAGGGGCTGCCAGCGTCATGGCGGCGCTGCTTGGGGTTGTATCACCATTTTGTTCGTGTTCAACTGTCCCGCTTTTTATAGGCTTTGTTGAAGCGGGCATTCCGCTCGGTATCACCTTCACCTTCTTGATTTCTTCGCCGATTGTCAATGAAATCTCGCTTGTCATGCTGTTTTCCATTTTTGGATGGAAAATCGCTGTGCTGTACGTGGCAGTTGGTGTTATCCTTGCCATTATCGCCGGCTGGATCATCGGCAGGCTGAAGATGGAAGATCAGGTGGAGAGTTATGTATATAATATGGAGTTGGGCGCTGCAGTCATTGAGGAAAAAACATGGCGTGACCGGATGGAGTTTGCGAAAAACAATGTCATCGAAACGGTTCAAAAAATATGGCTGTATTTAGTGATCGGGATTGGTGTCGGCGCGTTTATCCATGGATATGCACCTGAGGAGCTGCTGGCCAAATATGCAGGTGAAGGCAACCTGTTTGCCGTGCCTGTGGCCACTATTCTTGGTGTGCCGCTGTATTCAAATGCGGCCAGCTCCCTGCCGATCATTGATGCGTTGATGGGCAAGGGAGTTGCGGCAGGAACGGCGCTTGCTTTCATGATGGCCATTACGGCACTATCATTTCCCGAAATGATTTTGCTTCGAAAAGTAATCAAACCCAAGCTTATTGGTGTTTTTGCAGGTGTTGTTGCCGTGGGTATCATGCTAATTGGATATGGATTCAATATTATATTGTAAAGGGGAAATAAAGCGATGATTATTAAAGTATTGGGATCTGGATGCAAGAAATGTAAGCAGCTTGAGAACAATGTGAAAGAGGCACTTGTAACCACAGGAATCGAAGCCGAAGTGGAAAAAGTGGAGGATATGCAGCAAATCATGTCTTATGGCGTGATGAGCACACCTGCTCTAGTTGTGGATGAGAAGCTGATTTCAAGTGGAAAAGTTCTGAAGGAAAAGGAAATCATTAAGGTCATCAGTAAGTGAGTACTTTGAACAGTACGAATAAGAAAGAACAGCCGTGATCGGCTGTTCTTTCTTTATGGGTAAATACATTGGAAATTACTGCTCCTGGTTCCTGCCAATTTATGCAAACAACCCTATCATCGAGCCGCCGAGAGCACCTGTCACAACAATCACCCACGGTGGCAGCTTCCAAAATACAAGCATGCTGAACAGTACGGCCGCAAAGGCAAAATCAAGCGGTGAAAAGATCGAGCTTGTCCAGATCGGATGATAAAAGGCGGCGATCAGAATGCCGACAACAGCAGCATTGATGCCCATAATCGCTCCTTTCAGTTTCGGGTTGCGCCTTAACGAATCCCAGAAAGGCAGCGTGCCGAAAATGAGCAGGAATGCGGGCAGAAAGATAGCCGCTGTTGCAATCAAGCCGCCCTGCCATCCGCCCATTACCGCACCAAGATAGGCGGCAAACGTGAACAATGGGCCGGGGACTGCCTGGGCGGCACCATAACCTGCTAAAAATGCTTCCTCACTCAGCCAGCCGGTCGGCACAAATTCTCGTTCAAGGAGCGGAAGCACAACGTGGCCGCCGCCGAAGACGAGCGAGCCGGAACGATAGAAACTATCAAACATTGCGATCCACTCAAGGGCGGTTGCCTGTCTTAAAAGAGGAAGCAAAAACAGCAGCCCGAAAAAGAGAGTCAGAGAAACAAAGGCAAATGTCCTTGAAATTGGCACCTTTATTTCTGAATCATCCTGCTCTGCGGTTTGCCTGAACAAAATAAAACCGATAACGGCCGCCGCAAGAATGATCGCAATCTGGGTGAACGCCGTCTGCCATAATGCCGTTGCGATCAAAGCAAGCAGCGCAATGGCTTTGCGCTTCAAATCAGGTGCAAGCTTCGTCCCCATTCCAATGATGGCATGGGCGACAACGGCGACGGCGACAATTTTCAAGCCGTGGATCCAGCCGGCATCGCCGACATCAACTGTCTGCAGAAGCAAAGCAAACAGGATAAGAGCGATGACCGAAGGAAGCGTGAAGCCGATAAACGATACAACCCCTCCAAGCGCACCAGCCCGCATGATGCCAATGCCGATGCCAACCTGGCTGCTTGCCGGGCCGGGAAGGAACTGGCAAAGCGCCACCAGATCTGCATACGCCTTTTCATCCATCCATTTCCTTCTTCTTATGTATTCCTCATGAAAGTAGCCAAGGTGGGCAATCGGCCCGCCAAAAGACGATAAACCGAGCCGAGTGGATACGAGGAGAATTTCCAATAGGGGAAGGACTCCCTTTTTTATATTTTGCCGCATATTATCACCTTCTTTTTTGGTTAATGCCGTGAAATACCCAAACTATCTTATCACTAAAATTCAAGCTATTGGAGACAAAATTGTTTTCATTATCTGCAAAAAATCCAGTATGGTCAAAAAGTCGCATAAAATCAGTCCCTCATTTGGAAAAAAGTGATAATATAGTTAAAAAAGGGGTGAAGATATGCCGGAAATTCATTGGTATGACTGGATAACACCGACAAGCCCGTTTGCTGCATTGGTGTTTGGCCTGCTGTTCACATTAATCGCTGCCTTCAGCATCTGGTTTGGGACGAAAAAACGGAATCTCGTATGGATTGCTTTGCTGACAGGCTCCCTGACGACTGTGATTGGTGTGTTTCTGTTAAATGCTGCCGGTTATTACTAAAAACCTTGCATCATTTTCGGAAGGGGGAGGAGAATGAAGCTGCTGCTTTATTCAGGAATTTATCTTATTGTCGCTTTATTGACCGTATACATAGGCAGGAACAGCCTTGGAAACAGCTTCCTGCCAATCTTTTTAGCCTTTAATTCGGCTTTTGTCATCGGATTGCTCTTTTATGCGAAGAAGAAAGCCGGTAAAAGTTCTTGAGCAAAAGGAGTCGTTCCATATGAAAGGATTGATGGTGAAATCCCCCTGGATCGATTTAATACTGGAAGGGAAAAAGACATGTGAGATACGGGGCTCTAGCACGCATCAAAGGGGAAAAATCGGCTTGAAGCGGCTCGGGTCTCCTGTACGGGACAGTGGATATCGTTGGATGCGAGGAACTTAGCTTAAAATATTACCAGCAGGGCAATGGATTTCATCGCATTGACAGGAAAGACTGCCTTCAGCTCCCGTATAAAAGAACATTCGCCTGGGTGTTGGATTACCCGGTTATTTACAAGACTCCCATACCTTATAAACATCCGCTGGGAGCTGTCATATGGGTGGATCTTGCGAAAGCTTTGGAATGACGATTTATGTTTCTCAGAGGACTCTAAGTGGCTCAGATAATGGACGAAAAAGTAAAAAATAATTTTTCTATTACACAAAAATCGATACTGGGACATAAGTATTTCAGCTAATGATAAACCCGAACGATAAGGTAAGATTTCAATGAATCTTTCGCCTTACCGTTCGGGTCTTTATTTACTCTCTTCAATAAATCTTTTGATTTTGCAACCTATTTTTAAAAACGAGTGGAATGGAGCGGAAGACACTCGACTCCTCGAAAATAAAAACCCATTTTCTTCGTGCGGTGTTATTCCAAAGAAGCTTTTTCAAAGTCCAACGGGGAATAGAGGAAAGGCTGAGACCCCGCAGGCGCAGCCGAGGAGGCGCAGCTTCCTCCCCGTGGAAAGCGAGTGTCTGCAGCGCAATGGAACGAACCTGTTTTTTAGCTTAACTGATTACTAGTAAATAGTATTACATTGAATAGATATTGTTCGTCTCTAAGCAGACTTATTTCGTTATGTCCCAACCTCGTTTTTCATTTTAGTTTTCTTCTATATTAAAGAAATCTGATAAACCAATAAAAAAGCATACCAACCAGAAGCTGATTGGTATGCTGACTCATTGCTATTACAAAGTTTTTTAGCCCATATAATTCATCGGATTAACAGCATTTGTTTTATTTACATTCCAGTTACCTTTATGGACTTCAAAATGCAGGTGCTGTCCAGTGGAGTTGCCGGAATTGCCCTGATAGCCGATGGACTGGCCCTGTGCGACACGCTGTCCTGTTGAAACGAGCCTCTTCCGGAGATGGGCATAAACGGTTGTGTATTTCTTGCCGTTGATCCGATGGGAAATGAAGACGACATTTCCATAAGACTTGGAGTAATAAGAACGTTCCACAACACCGCCTGCAGCTGCCGCCACTTTTACGGTTCCGTGCCTGGAAATGTCAACTCCTGCATGATAGCTGTTCCACCTGTCGCCGACGTTTGCTGTGAGCACGCCCTTAGTCGGTTTGATGAAAGGCTTTCTTGTTGTGGAGGCTGCTTTCACCGCCGTTTTTGTTCCGGAAAGGGCCGCGTATGTTTTTGGTCCGACGATACCGTCCGTACCAAGTCCGCGGCTCCTCTGGAAGCGGATCACCGCTGATTTTGTAAGCGGCCCGAAAACTCCGTCTGTCGATGACTTGTAGTATCCCTTGCCGGCCAGCACACGCTGCAGGCTTTTGACAGCCTGTCCCCTTGAACCGTATCTCAACGTTTCGCCGGTTGCCGCCATAAGGGCTGCGACTGTTTGTGGTCCGGCGATGCCGTCAACTTTGATCCCTGCTTGTTTTTGAAAGGCAATGACGCCTGATTTAGTGATGCTTCCGTAGTAACCGGTCGATCTATTATAATTGAAAAATCCTTTTTCGTTCAGTTTGTTTTGAAGTTGGACGACATCGTTGTTTTTCATACCCTGATAGAGTGTCTGGTCTCCCAAAGCTGCTTCACTGATTGTAGGTGCAAAAAATAAAGTTGCTGCCAAAGATGTTGTAATGAGTGTTTTTTTAAACATGTTGTATTCCCCCAGATGTATTTCTTTAAACCATTATTTTGAACAAATTCCATAATACAGGTAAAATGTTACGAGAAGATTACAAAACGATGATGGCAAGATTACAATCCTAACTTAATATTACTAAAATTTCTGACTTATATGCCCTTGCGTAGCTGACTTCCACTTATAACGCGGTCCTCCAACTTTTTCATTTTTTATCCTATTGAAATGGTAGTATAATGAGAAAAATAAACCGATTACAAGGAGTATCATGTCATGACCGCAAACGCACCGTTACGCACAGGAGAATGGATCAGTAAAGAAATCACGCATGACCGAAAGCGGCTGTTTGCACACACCGCTGTTTTATATAAACGTTTGCTTAATATCGGAGCCGAGGAACAGGCCGGCAAGCTGCTTGATTTGCTGGAAAAAATAAATGCCAGGGAGCTTGGCCTTGCATTCACAGGGCATTTTTCCGCAGGGAAGTCCACGCTGATCAATACGATCATGGATGAACCGATCCTTCCGTCGAGCCCGATTCCGACGAGTGCAAATCTGGTGAAAATCAAACCGGGTAAGCATGCAGCCCGTATTTATTATACCGACCGCGAGCCAGTGGAGTTCCAGGGTCCGTATGACTATGAGAAGATCCAGGCGTACTCCCGCGATGGCGATGCCGTATCTTCGATTGAAATTTTCCATCCGTTTACAGACCTTCCAGAAGGGCTGGCCGTGATGGATACGCCGGGAATCGATTCAACCGATGAGGCTCACCGAATTGCAACTGAATCGGCACTCCATCTGGCTGATACGATTTTTTATGTGGTGGATTACAATCATGTCCAGTCCGAATTGAATTTCCGGTTTGTTGAGGAACTGAAGGAAAGCCATAAGCCGGTATACGTGGTTGTCAACCAGATTGATAAACACAGGGATGAAGAGCTGCCGTTTGAAGAGTACCAAAAAAATGTCAACGAAGCATTCAAGAGCTGGAATGTGGAACCGGACGGGATCTTTTATGTTTCCAGCCTGTATATGGACGCTCCGCACAACCAGTACCGTGAGCTTCACGATTTTATCCAGTCTCTGATCCACCTGCCGGATGAGGAATATTTGGAGCGGGTCGCTGACTCGATTAAAGGGCTGATTGCAGAAGCGCTTGAAGGGATGGAAGAAGACGTTGCTTCAGAAACGGAAGAGGCAGAGCATCAACTTGAACATCTGTCGGCCGAAGAACGCAAGGAAGTAGCCGGGCGTGTCGGTGATCTGCACAGCCATCTAGGGGAGCTTGAGCAGGGGCTGGACCACGTTCAGTCACAATTCCTGAAAGGGATCCAGGAGATCCTGGAAAATGCCTATATCATGCCGGCGCAGACAAGGGATCTGGCTAGATCCTATCTGGAATCACGCGACCCTTCCTTCAAAACGGGGTTCTTTTTCCAGCGTTCGAAAACGGAAAAAGAACGCGAGGAGCGGCTGCAGGCATTTTATGATGATTTTTCCCGGCAGGTCGCAACCCATATTGACGGGCATTTCAAGCAGTATGCGGTCGATTTTTTAAAGGAAAAAGGCATTGAAGATGACAGCCTGTTCAAACAGATTTATGATGCCGGCATCTCGTTCGATCCGGAATTGCTGGCTGATACGGTAAAATCCGGCGCAACGGCAAACGGCCAGTACGTTCTTAACTATACGAATGATGTGAGCAATCGCATCAAGCAGATGTACCGGCAGAAAGCGAATGATATTATCAGGCAGGCTGAAGAGGATCTTAAAGGCAAGACAGAGAAAGAACTGGCTGCGGTTGAGGAAGAGCTGCAGACGTATAAGAAGTGGGATCAAGCCCTTCAGGTGATTGAGGCGGCCTCAGAAAAACTGCAGAAAACAAAAGCGGCGCTTGCCGGCAGTTTTTCTGGCGATGTTCCGGCCGATGACATCCGTGAAGCTGAGGAACTGGCTGGAAGAAAAATGGAACAGACCCGGAAGGTTAACGTGATAAACCGCGAAGAAAGCGGGGAGTCAATAAAAGAAGAACATGCAGTTGATTCAGAGCCGGAAGCTCCGCGGACGGCCGAAACTGTAGATGATGACAGCCCGTCCAGTACGGAAAGCTTCCATCAAATGCGGAGCGAGTCTGAGGACCTTTCCGCCCGGCTTGAATCAGCGGCAAGTCTTGTGGAACCGCTTGGCGGTTTCAAGCAGCTCGCTTCCGATTTGAAATCACGGGCAAAGCGCCTGAAAAACCAGCAATTCACGGTGGCGCTGTTCGGTGCGTTCAGTGCGGGCAAATCATCGTTTGCAAATGCACTGATGGGCGAGGGGGTGCTGCCGGTATCCCCGAATCCGACAACTGCGGCCATCAACCGGATTATGCCGCCTGACAGTGATTACAGCCACGGAACGGTCCGGGTCAAGCTGAAAACAGCCGAACAGCTGCTGAAGGACATGAACGCTTCGTTCAAGGTGCTCCACAAGCAGGAAGCCGGATCCCTGGAGGAAGCAATGGGCCGGGTGAAAGAGCTGCAGGCTGAAAAAGAGGAAAGCAGCGCTCATACCGAACGTCATTTTTTGAATGCTGCAGCTGCGGGATACAGCCAGTTCCGCGATAACCTCGGGGAGACGGTGGAAGCAGGCCTTGAAGAATACCGTTCGTATGTCGCGGAAGAGGCGAAGGCCGTGTTTGTGGAATGGATCGACCTGTATTACGATTGCCCGCTTACGAAAGAGGGGATCACAATCGTTGATACGCCTGGAGCCGATTCGATCAACGCCCGCCATACCGGCGTTGCATTCAATTACATTAAAAATGCCGATGCCATTTTCTTTGTCACTTACTATAACCATGCCTTCTCGCATGCCGACCGTGAATTTCTCATCCAGCTCGGCCGGGTGAAGGATACGTTTGAATTGGATAAAATGTTTTTCATCATCAATGCCGCCGATCTGGCAAAGAATGCATCCGAGCTGAACATGGTGAAAGAGTACGTCGAAGGCCAGCTTTCCGCCTATGGGATCCGGAATCCGCGCACATACGGCGTGTCGAGCAAAAATGTGCTGAAGGCCAAACAGGCGGGATCTTTTGAAAGTGAAGATCAACTCGATATGCATGCGTTTGAAAATGAGTTTTTCCGGTTCATTGAAAAAGAGCTTGTCAGCCTGTCACTTGAAGCGGCAAGAGCCGATCTGGACCGGACGAAAGTGCGGGTTGAAAAACTGATCGCATCAGCTCAGCAGGGTGATGCCGAGCGGCATGATCGGCTGGAGCAGGTGAAGAAAGCCGAGTCCGATTTGATCAGCCAGCTTGAAAATATGGATGGCGACGTTGAGCGGCGCTCGCTCCAAAACGAAGTCGAAGAATTGTTCTTCTACATTAAACAGCGGGTGTTCCTCCGCTATCAGGATGAGTTCAAGGAATATTTCAACCCGGCTGTGCTGAACGGAACCGGCGGCCGGCTTAAGGATCAGCTTCAAGACGCGCTTGATGACTTGCTGGGCTTTGTGGAGTTCGATCTGATCCAGGAAATGCGGGCGACGACACTCCGGGTGGAAGCGGACATGAACCGGAAGCTGAAAAATATTCACGAGGAAGCCATGTTGTTTGCAAGCCGCACACCTGAACCGCCCGAGTTATCTTCGTTTGAACCATTCGGGTTCACTTCATTGGAATTCAAGGAAGCTGAAGCCGGCCTTGAACCATCCGGCTTGAAGCAGGCGCTCGGACATTATAAAAACGGCAAGCAGCTTTTTGAGCAGCAGGGCATAAAAGAAATCAAAGAAAGCCTTGAAAACAGGCTGCAGGAACCGGTGAAGCAATACCTTGATGAAAAGCAGGCACACTTCAGTTCTTACTACACAGAACTGTTCACGGAGACGGTAAAAGAAATGACCGGAATGCTCAAAGAAGAAGCCGGCCAGTATTATGGCAGCCTCCAGGAAGTGCTCGGTGAACAGGTGGATATCGAAAAGCTGAAAAGCGTTTCCGAAAACCTGGAGAATTGAAGCAATAACAGGCATTGTTATTGGCTATTGATAACCTTGGACAAAGGAGAATACAACATTGCAGCCACAAGAATCAGAAATTCATATTGTAGGAATATGCGGAAGCTTACGGAAGCAATCCTATAATCTCGGGTTGCTGCGGGCGTTTGAACAGGAACTGCCCGATGGAGCCAGATTCACCCTTGCAGATATTTCAGATCTTCCTTTTTTTAACGCGGACATGGAACAGCCGTATCCCGAATCGGTCATGAAACTTAAAAAGTTGATGGAATCCGCAGATGCGGTTGTGATCAGTTCACCTGAATACAACATGTCTTACACCGGCGTTCTGAAAAATGCCCTGGAATGGTTATCGCGCCGGCAGCTTAAAACTCCGCTGGCCGGGAAACCCGTAGCGATAATCGGTGCTTCCGCCATTCAGGCAAGCGTCTCACAAAGCCATCTACGTGACGTCATGTTCGCGCTTAATATGCAGGTGCTGAGCCGGCCGATTGTCCAGGTAATCCATGCAAGCGAAAAGTTTGATGAAGAAGGCAATTTGACAGATGAAAGGACTTGGGAATCACTTGGCCAATTGACTACCGCGTTAATTCGTGCGGCCGATTCTTCCAAATCATAATATTTTCAATGAGGGTGTCCGGAAGCATATGCTAGCGGATGCTTTTTTTTGTTAATGTTTGTTGTTGATAATTTGCCAAACAGAGAAAACAAAAAATGAAAACCATTGATACGCTGCTTAGATCAATAAAAATTGTTCATTTGTTTTGCAAACTTATTGTTTTATAACTGAGTGGATTGCAGCGGAAGGCATTCGACTCCTCGAAAATAAAAACCAATTTTCTTCGTGTGGTGTCAATTCGAAGAAGCTTAATCAATGTCCTGCGGGGGTAGCGAACAGGGAAGACCCCGCAGGTGCGAGTAGCGCCGAGGAGGCTTCCCGGTCGCCCCGCGGCAAAGAAGACACTGTGAGTGCG
>JAENYN010000070.1 GCA_016841765.1 Guptibacillus hwajinpoensis | reverse complement strand
TTCCTCCCCGTGGAAAGCGAGTGTCTGCAGCGCAATGGAACGAACTTGTTTTTTCGGATTAACTGATTATTAGTAAACAGTATGACGTTGAAAATATTGTTCGTCTCTAAGCATAGCTTAATTAGTTATGTCCCAACCTCTTTGTTATTTTACATACAGCACAAACTTACCAATTTTATACTAATTCTAATTTTCAGTTTATTATATTGACATCGCTTTCAAGTTGCCATAGGATTAAGGTGTCATATATAAAACAAGGGGGGGTAATACATGAGTGGAATTTGGCTTGCCGTTATCGGGATGCTTGTATTTGCACTTGGGTATCGCTATTATTCAAAATTTGTAGCAGAAAAAATTTATCGTCTTGATCCAAACTATGAAACACCTGCACATAAGTATCAGGACGGGGTGGACTTTGTCCCGACGAACAAATTTGTGCTATGGGGGCACCACTTCACGTCTGTAGCGGGTGCTGCACCGATCGTCGGGCCGGCTATCGCTGTTTATTGGGGCTGGCTGCCGGCGTTTTTATGGGTCATTCTTGGGACTGTTTTTGCTGCTGGGGTCCATGACTTCGGTGCACTTGTCCTGTCGGTCAGAAACAAAGGGCAGTCTATTGGCACGATCGCCAATAAACTTATCGGAAAGCGTGCGAAGATCTTATTTTTATTTATCATCTTAATTCTGGTGCTTATGGTTAACGCTGTTTTCGCCTGGGTCATTTCAAAATTGTTCATCAGTTTCCCGGCTAGTGTCCTTTCCGTCTTTATCCAGATCCCGCTGGCAGTATGGATCGGGGACGCAGTATATAAAAAGAAAGGAAACATGCTGCTTCCGTCAGTTGTGGCATTGGCTGTCATGTATCTTGCTGCAATTGTAGCCAGCCGTGTTCCTGTATTGCAAATTGATCTTGTCAAGTACTTTGGCGGTGAAGATAACATTGTTGCTTTTGGACTCGACGGTGTTTCCATGGCGTTTTTTGTATGGATTGTCGTCCTGATGGTGTATGTATATATCGCCTCGACGCTTCCTGTGTGGAAGCTGTTGCAGCCGCGTGACTACATCAACTCCCATCAGCTTGTAGTCGGGCTTGCTATTCTTTATCTCGGCCTTTTGTTTTCGAACCCGGAAGTTACAGCGCCTATCACAAATCCGGATGCTGATGTATCCTGGTTCCCGCTTTTATTTATCACGATTGCCTGCGGAGCGATTTCCGGATTCCATGGCCTGGTTTCGTCCGGAACTTCTTCCAAACAACTGGATCGCGAGACGGATGCACGCTTTGTCGGCTACCTTGGAGCAGTAGGGGAAGGTGCACTTGCTCTTGTAGCTATCATCGCGGTTGTCACATTCTTTAGCTCAACTGCTGATTTTTCTGCTGTTTACAGCAGTTTCACTGCCGCTTCTGGAGGCGGACTGGGAGCATTCGTTCAGGGTGCGAGCCAGCTGGCCACCGGATTATTCATTCCGGCAGATATTGCTGCCACAATCGTATCCGTTATTGTTGTTAGTTTTGCGGCTACAACCCTTGATACATCCGTACGGCTAATGCGTTATATTATTGCAGAGCTGGGCAGTGAATATAATGTCAAGGCTCTTACGAAAACACATGTGGCAACGTCAATTGCTGTTGTTTCCAGTGCAGCGCTTGTCCTGCTTCCGGAAGGGCCGAACGGCTTCGGTTCCGGCGGATATTTGCTCTGGCCGCTGTTCGGAACATCTAACCAGCTGCTTGCCGGCATCACGCTGCTTTTGCTTTCCATCTGGCTTAAGAAAAAAGGAAGAAATTATATGGTGACACTGTTGCCGATGGTATTCCTGCTCTTTATGACGCTCTGGGCTATGATTGACCAGGTTATCTTAAAATGGAATATCTTCACCGGCAGCGACCAAAACCTGCTTCTCTTTACATTCGGATCCATTATTCTTGTTTTTGCTTTCTGGATTTTGCTGGAAGCGGTTATGGTGTTCAGGAAGTCTTCTGCCGGAGACTCCATCGATCAAGATACGGCATGATATTGAACAAGGACCAGCTGGCTGGTCCTTGTTTTCGCTTTCAGATCCTGTTCCATCGTAAGGAGGGAGTTATATGAATCAGGAAGTGATGATAATCCGGGTACTTCCCGAGGTGGGAGGCGGCTGATGCGGCGGTGTTTCTGATGGCGGGTTCATCAGTATGAGCGAAACATTTACAATCAACAGAAATGAACGGGATGAAATAGGGGAGTTATACCGCCGTTTAAAAAAGGAATCAGACGGCCGGATTGAGGTGATCCTTCTCGATCCCCGTAATTTTCTTGCAATAACAGCTTATTTTTCATCGCACTGGCGGAAAAAACATATTACAATGGGGCAGATGATCGATGCCATTTTGTTGAAACAAAAGCGCGGTGCCGTATTTTTCGATGGCCGGCATATCGGGGAATGCAGCCGCCATACGATCGATGGGCTTGCACAAACGATTTTACAAGGAGGGGTAAAGGATGGGCAATGATGACAAGAAATTGACATTGAAAAAATTGCTGAAATGGTATGATGAGGTGATCAGCCTTCCCCACCGGACTGAGATTGCCAGGGAACTGAGAGATGAGGATGATCTGTTCATGCTCATGTTGTTTTCTGAAATGCTCGGCATTCCAAACCCGGTCTATTATTACACGCTCGAGCTTTACCCGTACATGCTTGAAAAATTCCATGACTGGCATTTGCGGATGGGCATGGAAAAATCACCGCTTGAAGGAATCAGGTGCTGCTGAGGAAGGAGAGGCATAGATGAAGAATTTATTTGAAAAGCAAATTTTGTTCGTAGGCGGTAAAGGCGGTGTCGGAAAATCGACTTCTGCAGCCGCCCTTGCTTATGCAGCAGCAGAACAGGGGAAAGACACACTGCTTGTTTCGACAGACCCCGCCCACAATGTCGGTGACATTTTTCATAAGAAAGTCGGCGGCAGCATTACGAAAATCAATGAACGGCTATGGGCACTCGAAATTGACCCTGAGCAGGAGGCCCGGCTTTATATCGATTCTGTAAAAGGAAATCTGAAGGGCATGGTCAAAGCCAGCATGATTGAAGAAGTCCACAGGCAAATTGATACTGCTGCTTCATCACCAGGTGCCGAAGAAGCCGCCATTTTTGATAAAATTGTTTCCATCATTCTTGATGAGCGAAAAAACTTTGACTTGATCGTTTTTGATACCGCTCCGACGGGACATACAATCCGCCTGCTGACCCTGCCGGAATTGATGGGTGTTTGGATTGAAGGGATGCTCGAGCGGCGAAAGAAAATGAATGAAAACTATACTCAATTATTGAATGATGGCGAGCCGGTTGAAGATCCGATTTTTTCGGTTTTGCAGGAGCGGCGGAAGAAGTTTGCCGATGTCCGTGAAGTGTTGATGGACCATAAGTCTGCAGGCTTCATTTTTGTGCTAATCCCGGAACGCCTCCCGATCCTAGAAACTGAAAAGGCTGTACAAATGCTTGACCGCCATCATCTCCATGTCCATGACCTTATTGTCAATAAAGTGCTTCCGGATCACGCCGATGGAACATTTCTGCAAAAGCGCCGTGAAATCGAAAAAGACTATTTAAAAACGCTTCGTGAAACGTTTGCAAAGCAGCATCTTTATGAAATACCGCTTTTTGAAGAAGATATCAACAGTCCGGAAAAACTGGCGGAATTTGCCCATCACTTGATGCACTCCAAAGAATAAGATTTAAAAAAAGACACCATGCAAGACGCCGGGACGGGACAAATGGAATCCATAATGGAAAGGCAAAGACCTGGGGATATTCTCCTGAACTTATCTTTTCCGATCTTCCATATAACTGGAGCACCGGTACAAAACAAAATAATAAGAAAACTGGCAAACTCATAAACTCAAAAAAGAGGGCATCTGTATTAATACAGATGCCCTTTCAAATTGGGATGGGAATAGGGTAAAAGAGAGTTGAACCTTGGAAACGGTTGATAACGTCAGCTTTTATTCGGGAGCCTTGCTCAGGCAGTGATCACATTGATTTAAGTAAGATTCATGCTGTTCCTTGATTTCTGTTCCGCAATTCACACACTGCTTAGGCGGCAAGTTCTTGAAAAATTCTGTACTTTTCATCAACATTGATGTATCCCTCCAAGTAATTTGTTATTCACATTGTATTATAACAGTACGCACTAGTCAACACCTGTTTTATAACAAATTTTAAAAAAAGTAAAAATAGGCTATAGGTTGTATAGGGAAACGGCATGTCCATACAAGCATACATACCCATTCCATGGTGTTCCATAACACATTTGCACTTGGGACCAAATCCTGTACTATAAAAGCAAAGACATGCAGCGTCCGGCAGACTTCCCCTTGATTAAAAAATGACTAATGAGGTGATTGTAATGAAAGTGACGGTTATTGGATACTGGGGTGCATATCCCGGGGCGGGAGAGGCGACATCCGGATACCTTTTGGAGCATGATGGTTTCAAGCTCCTTGTCGACTGCGGCAGCGGTGTGCTATCTTCACTGCAGCGTTATCTCGATGTCCAGGAACTTGATGCGGTCATTCTGTCTCACTACCATCATGACCACATTGCCGATATCGGGCCCCTTCAATACGCTATGCTCGTAAAAAAGACTCTCGGCGTTACCGATAAGACATTGCCTGTTTACGGCCATACAGACGATATGCAAGCTTTTGAAAAACTGACCCATCATGACAATACGCTTGGCATCGCCTACGATCCGGACAAGCCGCTTTCGCTCGGCCCTTTTTCAATAGCGTTTTTGAAAACGTCCCATCCTGTTCCCTGTTATGGAATGAGATTCAGCGCAAACGGCGAAACGTTCGTATATACTGCCGACTCAAGCTATCAGGAATCGTTCATTGAATTTGCCCATGATGCTGATTTGCTTGTTTCGGAATGCAACTTTTACGCTGATCAGGATGGGGCCAAAGCCGGGCACATGAACAGCCACGATGCGGCCGCCATTGCAGAAAAGGCGGGGGCCCGGCTCCTGTTGCTGTCCCATTTGCCGCATTTCGGAAATCATGAACAGCTGCTTGATGAAGCGAAAACAAAATACAGGGGAAAAGTGCAGCTTGCCTCCTCAGGCTGGAGCTGGTCAAGCTAAAGTCTGTCATTTGTTTTAACGGACTTTATTCAATAGAATAAAAGAGGATAATTAAATTGAGCAGGGGGGCAGGGTCATGCTGTTTATTGATAACCAGGGAATTACAGATCCGCAAATCAATCTCGCAATTGAGGAGTACGCCTTAAAGAATCTTGACATCAATGAAACGTACTTACTGTTTTATATTAACGAGCCATCGATCATAATCGGAAAAAACCAGAATACGATTGAAGAAATCAACACGAATTATGTGGAAGATAACAATATCCGCGTTGTCCGCCGTTTATCGGGGGGAGGGGCTGTGTACCATGACACTGGTAACTTGAATTTCAGCTTCATCACCCGTGATGACGGAGAAAGCTTCCACAATTTCCAAAAGTTCACCGAACCTGTCATCAAGGCGCTCCATCGGATCGGTGTCGATGCCGAACTGAGCGGCCGCAACGATATCACCGCAAACGGCAAGAAAATATCCGGAAATGCCCAATTTTCAACAAAGGGCCGGATGTTCAGCCATGGAACGCTGCTATTTGATTCTGAAATGGAAAACGTCGTGTCAGCTTTGAATGTGAAGATGGAGAAAATTGAATCCAAGGGAATCAAGTCGATTCGGAGC
Source organism: Guptibacillus hwajinpoensis (assembly GCA_016841765.1). Classification (GTDB taxonomy): domain Bacteria; phylum Bacillota; class Bacilli; order Bacillales; family Bacillaceae_O; genus Bacillus_BL. The sequence goes on along the minus strand of JAENYN010000070.1, from coordinate 11,067 downwards.
AGGGTGACAAATATCAGTGAATTGATGGACGAGAAGATGCCAATTGAAGCGTTCAGGAGCTTGCTGCTCAGGTACATTTTCGATACAGAGTCAATCGAGGCGGTTCCGAAATACGAACTGACCGATGAGGATTGGGAAAACATCCATCAGTTGTCAAAGGAACGCTATCAAAATTGGGATTGGAACTATGGAAAATCTCCGAAATTCAATATCCAGCACTCCCACCGTTTCCCGGTCGGACAAATCGATTTCCGGCTCGATGTCCACAAGGGCATCATAGAAAATATTAAAATTTATGGGGACTTTTTCGGGGTTGGGGATGTCAGCGAAATCGAAAACAGGCTGAACGGAGTCCGGTATGAGCGGGCTGCAATAAGTGAAGCGCTCGGTGATGTGGATATCAAGCATTATTTTGGTAACGTAACAAAAGAAGATATTGTCAATTTGATTTACTGATTCCTGCAGCAATGCCCTTTTCCTACTTGAAAGGAAAGGGGCATTGTTGTATTGATAAAACATTTTTTAGCGGAAATTAAAGGTATAACTTAAGAAAGTTGTTTTTTAACGGTTGAAAAAGTTTTAATAGGATAACAGAATTCGCCATTTACCCTTGCCCAAATTCCTGTGGTAAAATATAATGAATTTAGAATATTTTTTTATTTTAAAAATGAGTGAGTATTCACTCATGTCTTCAAAGGGGGAGAATGGATTGAATATCAGCTATCAATTGGCAGAGACTGCTGACCGGCATCCGGAAAAAGAGGCTTACATTTTTATGGACAGGCCTGCATCGTACGCTGAACTAAATGAGCAAGTAGAACGGTTTGCGGGCAATCTTGCGCAGCTTGGGATAAACAAGGGGGACCATGTTGCGTTATTGCTTGGAAACAGCCCGCATTTTGTCATCAGCCTATACGGCGCTATCCGGGCGGGGGCAACCGTCATCCCGGTGAACCCGATTTATACTGCAGATGAGATTGGCTACATTCTGAACAACGGTGATGTCAAAACTGTCATTACACTGGACAAGCTCGTTCCGCTGTTTGAGAAAATGGAGAGCCGCCTTCCGCAAGTTGAGCAAATAATCGTTGTCGATACGTTGAAAGAGGAAGAAAAAACAATCAATCCTGAGGATCTATCTATTTACCCAAAATTGAAACCGTTTACAGGAATGGTCCAAAACCGGGTGGAAGCATTTAAAGCCCCGGAATTAAACGATGATGATACGGCTGTCATCCTCTACACTTCCGGAACGACCGGTAAGCCGAAAGGAGCCATGCTGACGCAAAAGAACATCTACAGCAATGCAAAAGATACTGCCGACTATCTGAAAATAACGGAGTCAGACCGTGTCATCGCCACATTGCCGATGTTCCATGTTTTCTGTCTGACTGTTGCGCTTAATGCTCCGCTGATGAACGGCGGGACCGTCATCATCGTCCCTCAGTTCAGTCCGGCTGAAATTTTCCGGATCAGCAAGAAATTAAATCCCACAATCTTTGCCGGGGTTCCGACTATGTATAATTATCTATATCAGTATCCTGATGCGAAGACAGAAGATCTGGAATCACTGCGTCTTTGCATTTCAGGCGGCAGCCCGCTTCCGGTTTCACTGCTTAAAGAATTCGAGAAGAAATTCAATGTCGCCATTTCAGAAGGGTATGGATTGTCGGAAGCTTCGCCGGTAACAGCTTTCAATCCGCTTGATCGGCCCAGGAAGGCTGGTTCCATCGGGATGAGCATCACCCATGTCGAGAACAGAGTTGTTGACGAAATGGGGGAAGAGGTGAAGCCGGGTGAAGTTGGCGAACTTATCGTCAGGGGCCCGAACGTCATGAAAGGCTATTACAAGATGCCGGAGGACTCGGCGGCCGCACTCAAAGATGGCTGGCTCTATACAGGCGATCTTGCAAAAATGGATGAAGAAGGCTATTTTTACATTGTCGACCGTAAAAAAGACCTTGTCCTTGTCGGCGGCTATAATGTTTATCCGCGGGAAGTGGAGGAAATCTTCTATCAGCATCCTAATGTCGTTGAAGCTGCCGTACTAGGTGTGCCTGATCCGAATCTCGGTGAAGCGGTCCATGCGTTTGTCGTCGTGGATGATAATAACCTCACAGAACAGGACTTCTTTGATTACTGTGCCGAACACCTGGCGAAGTACAAAGTGCCGGCTGCAATCGAGTTCCTTGAGGAACTGCCGAAAAACACGACGGGCAAGATTTTGAGAAGGGCGCTGAAAGACCAGGTACAGGCGTGACGTTTCAATAAGAACTTGTAACATGATGAGAAACAAATACGGCTGAATCGTATGGCAAAATAAAGCGATCTATAGCATTGCAGTAACGGGGCAGGAGCTAATCCTGCCCTGTTTGTTTTCTGCCATCATTATATGAACTCTGGTGCCGGGGAAGCATTCAGAAAATTGAGGCAGGAATCAAATGCCTTTAATCGAATATAGTTTTGGAGATAAAACCAACACTTCAGGGGGAATACGATGATTGATCTGAAAATCGAAAATCATATTGCAACCGTTACACTCGACAGGCCTGAAGCAATGAATGCTTTTTCTTATGAACAGCTGTTGAAACTTGAGGATTTGGCAGAACGCATCAAGCTTGACCCTGAGGCAAGAGTCGTCATTTTTACCGGATCGGGAAAGGCGTTCAGTGTAGGCGCGGACCTGAAAGAACGCAAGACGCTCACAGAACAGGAGGTCAAGCGGAATGTCTCCAAAATCAGGCATGTCTTTTCGCTCGTTGACCGGCTTCCGCAGCCGACTATTGCAGCCATTAACGGCTACGCATTCGGAGGCGGAATGGAACTGGCACTGGCATGTGACTTCCGTTTTGCGGCAGAAAATGCCAAAATGGGGTTAACGGAAACAAGTCTTGCCATTATTCCGGGTGCTGGCGGCACCCAGCGCCTTCCGCGGATTGTCGGTGAGACCCGTGCGCTTGAACTGATATTGACTGCCAAAAGACTGTCGGCGGACGAAGCCCGGGAATATGGCATCGTGTCAAAGGTGGTTCCGGGCGAAAACCTTATGGAGGAATCCCGCCGGTTTGCGGAACAAATGCTGAAGAACGGCCCGATTGCCCTTCAGCAGGCTAAGTTTGCCGTTAAAAACGGACTGAATACCGATCTTGAAACAGGAATGCAAATTGAAGCGAAAGCGTATGAAGTCCTGATTCCGACAGAGGACAGGATTGAAGCGCTGAATGCTTTCAGTGAAAAAAGAACACCGGATTTCAAGGGGAAATGATCAGGAGGAAGACATGGAAACGACAGCAAAGATGGGAGCATACGGAGATTTTTTGGCAGGGGCGAAGGCCGGGACGAGTATAGCGCTCGGATATATGCCGATTGCCCTCACTTTTGGCTTGCTCGCAAAGTCGACCGGGCTATCGCTGTGGGAGACAACCGCAATGAGCATTTTTGTGTTTGCGGGTGCGGCCCAGTATATCTCTCTCAATTTAATAGCAGCAGGAACCGGGATGGCAGAAATCATCCTCACGACATTTATTGTGAATATCCGCCACTTTTTAATGAGTGCATCACTGGCAGAGAAGATGGAGGACGATCATCCGCTGAAAAAACTGTTTTATTCATTCGGGATAACCGATGAAACGTTTTCGGTAGCTGCTATGTGGCAGGGGAAACTGCCGAGCGCCAGCCTGTTTGGCATTATCGCTTCCTCCTATAGCAGCTGGGTGGCATTTTCCGCTGCGGGCCATCTTGCCGGAGCCAGCCTCCCGCAGGTACTTCAGGAAAGTATGGGAATTGCCCTTTATGCGATGTTCATCGGCTTGCTGGTTCCGCCGCTGAAAAAACACCGCAAAGTGCTTGTGCTGGCAGTGACGGCGGCTGTTTTCAGTGTCATCCTGCACTTTTTCCTGTCGACAGGATGGGCGATCGTTGGGGCTACACTGGCTTCAAGCATTCTTGTGGAATTGTTTTATCCTTCAGAACAGAAAAATGATGAATACGGTGAGGAGGGAGTAAACGAATGAATCCTGCATGGATGGTTTATGCTGTGCTTTCACTTATCTTTTTTCCGCCCGCCGCTTTCCTTTTGGTGCAAGTGATCAAAAAATTGAAAGGTTCTTCGTCGTTTTACGGTGATGAGGTGAATAAGCGGAGGCCGTCCGGCTACTCACAGAACGATCCGCATCCTGATCAGGAGGCACATATCACAAAACGCCAGGGAGATAACTATTTCAATGGGGGAGGCGGCCAGTAACACGACTTGCCTTTCGTGAACAGCTTGCAGAGAACACTTGGATCTCTGCAGGCTTTTTTCGTCCCCGCCCTTTTCTGAACGATCCGCAGTAAATTCACCTTTTATAAAACAGGGACGGTAATGATGAGAAATGCTTTTAACAAAAGATTTCATTGGCAGTGACCTGAATTCCAAATTGCAGTGGAGGGATCAAATATGGAAAAAGCTTTGATTGTTGTTGATTACACATATGATTTTATTGCCGAAGATGGCAAGCTGACATGCGGGGAACACGGCCGTGCGATTGAAGATGAAATTACCGGGTACATCCGTCATTTCCATGAGAAGGGAGAACTTGTCGTTTTCGCCAATGATATTCATTTTGAAGGGGATGAATTCCACCCGGAAACGAAACTGTTTCCGCCGCACAACATTTCGGGAACAAGGGGCAGGGACTTATACGGAAGGGTAAAAGACGTGTATGATGACATCAAGCATGACGAACGTGTAATTGCTTTTGATAAGACCAGGTACAGCGCTTTTGCGGGAACGGAAATGGACATAAAACTGCGCGAGCGGGGGATCAAGGAAATCCATCTTGTCGGCGTGTGCACGGACATATGCGTGTTGCACACAGCTGTCGATGGCTATAATAGGGGATACAACATGGTGATATACGAAAAAGCGGTCGCCAGCTTCAATGAAGCAGGACACAAGTGGGCACTTGAGCACTTTGTAAATACTCTGGGGGCACGGGTCATCTGAATTCCAGGCCGAATTTTCCGGTGGAATGAAATAATTCCCCAAAGAAGGGTATACAGGAAGTGTCAGGCGTATGTCCCCCGCAATTGATTGGTGTTTCGGCACCCCGTGAGTGAATAATACACTCCTGTAAACGCAGAAAGTGACTTGAAAACGGATAGGGAATCTAAGGGATCGATCGGACATGAATGACTAACGACAGGAGGAGTGATAGGGATGGCTGCATTTGTTGATGACAGTTATGCGCTACATACAGATTTGTACCAGATAAATATGGCGCAAGTTTACTTTGAAGACGGATTCCATGAAAATAAAGCGGTCTTTGATGTCTTTTTCAGGAGCCTGCCCTTCGGAAACGGCTATGCGGTTTTCGCAGGGCTGGAGCGGGTCATTTCGTTTGTGAAGAATTTTCACTTCAGTGAGTCGGATATCGCATATTTACGCGAACTTGGCTATGACGAGGAGTTCCTTGATTACTTAAGTGGTATGCGCTTCACGGGAAACATCAGGTCGATGAAAGAAGGTGAGCTCGTTTTTGGCAATGAACCGATTATGCGGATAGAGGCGCCGATCGGGGAAGCCCAGATTCTTGAGACAGCCATCTTGAATATCGTGAATTACCAAACCTTGATTGCGACTAAAGCTTCCCGAATCAAGCAGATTGCCAAGAACCAGACTTTCATGGAATTCGGATCAAGGAGAGCCCACGAAATGGATGCCGCCATTTGGGGAACAAGAGCGGCCTATATAGGCGGCTTTGATGCAACCAGCAATGTCCGGGCCGGAAAGCTGTTTGGGTTGCCGGTGGCCGGAACACATGCACATTCTATGGTCCAGGCTTATCGGGATGAATACACGGCATTCAAAAAATATGCGGAAACCCATAAGGACTGCACTTTTTTGGTCGACACGTACGACACGCTGAAAAGCGGAGTCCCAAACGCCATCCGGGTTGCGGATGAAATGGGTGATGCGATCAACTTCAAAAGCATCAGGCTTGATAGCGGAGACCTTGCTTATCTGTCAAAGAAAGCGAGAGCGTTGCTGGATGAAGCGGGATATACGGATACGGCCATCGTTGCAAGTAATGATTTGGATGAAGAAACGATTTTGAACCTGCAAATGCAAGGCGCAAAAATCGATGCCTGGGGTGTCGGGACAAAACTTATCACCGCGTTTGACCAGCCGGCGCTCGGAGCGGTTTATAAGCTTGTATCCATTGAAGAAGGCGGGGAAATGGTTGATACCATCAAAATATCCGGTAATCCCGAAAAAGTGACGACACCCGGTAAAAAGCGTGTATACCGGATCATCAATAAAGCGAACGGCAAATCGGAAGGCGACTACATAGCGCTGGAACACGAAAAGCCGTGGGAAGAGAAGCGGCTGAACATGTTCCATCCGGTCCATACGTATATTTCAAAATTCGTCACTCATTTCGAAGTGAAAGACCTCCATGTGGACGTGTTCCAATCAGGCCGGGAAGTCTGCGAAATTCCACCGCTTCAAGATTCCAGAGCATACCTGGAAGAGAACCTGACACTGCTCTGGGAAGAATACAAGCGCCTCCTGAATCCGCACGAATATCCAGTGGACTTGAGCAGGGAATGCTGGGAAAACAAAATGATGAATATCGAAAATGTCAAACAGAGCGTCGCGGCGATGGGGGAGAGTTAGACTGGCATCAAGTTGCCGCTTTATTGGAGAAGTTGAAAATCTTTGATGATAAATAAGAAGAACAGCAGGCCGAGGGTGAGATTTCGGCTTGCTGTTTTTTTGTAGATGGGGGGTGGGGCTTTTGGCTTATGATTGCCTGGTAATTGCGAGGCAATTGCCAGGCAATCGTATAAGAAAAAGAAAAAACCCCTGTTTTGAAAGATTAATGCGGAAACTTGAGAAAAAGTGCTGATAGAAAAAGATAAAATTGTTTTGTTGAAATTAAAAGCCCGGGTTCTGCGGTTGGCGGGGCTTGGATTGCTGGTTTTGTGGGTCTTTTGGCTTATGGTTGCCTGGCAATTGCCAGGCAACAGGATTGGCAAGAGAAATCTAAAAAGAAAAAACCCGCTATTTTGAAAAAGAATAGCGAGGATTTATGGATATATCGTAGATTAATAAAGATAAAATTGTTCTTTTTGAAAATAAGCCGGGGGATAGATTGTTCCCCATCATAAATAGATCTTTATACTTATGAATGCCTGGCAATTGCGAGGCAATTGCCAGGCATTCAGCTCGCCTACTCCGTAACAGTAAAATGATGCTTTTCCATCAAATGCATGCCGCGGGCGTCGATGTGATAGTACATGGAATATTTGCCCGGGGTGCTGAATGATTTGGAGAGGGTGTAGATCCCGTTTCCGCTGTGTTCGATTGGGATCATTTCGTGCTCTTCGTCTTCTTTGGCATCCGGCCAGATTTCAAACCGGACATCGGCATCTTCAATCGGTTCGCCCGCTTCGGTGACCTTCACTTCAAACGTGATATCTTCACCCGTTTTGGCTTCTTGAGGAGTAATGGAAAAGGCTGCTTCAGGAAACGCCAGATCATCGTCTCCGGCTGCTTCATTCGTTTCTTCCTGGCCGCAAGCTGTGAGCGAGAATATGAAAAGCAGGGAAATTAGTGCCGTAAAGGTTGCTTTTTTTAACATACTGTCATCTCAACTCCGTTATCTGATATCATTTCATCCGCTATTATACCATTAGTCGATTGTCCGCATGATTCTTTTAAATACGCGTTCTTTGTCAAAGCCTTCTCCCATGCCGAACTGCTCGAGCAGCCTGTTTTTTTCATCAAGCAAGTAAGTGTAAGAGGAATGAATGAGAAAGCCGTTTCCGGGATCCCGATACATGAAGCCGAATGAATCCGCTATGGCTTTTGTATCTTGCTCACTGCCGCGCAGCAGCCTCCAGCCTGATCCGGGTTTAATCTGGAACGTGTCGGCGTATTGCTGCAGGACCTCTTTTGAATCGCGCTTCGGATCAATGGTAATGGTGATGAATTCAATGTCCTTGCCGAAAACGCCGCTTTTTTCAAACTGATCGCGTAATTGCGTCATTTTGAAGGTTGTGGTCGGACAGACATCCGGGCAGTTCGTATAAATGAATTCTACAAGTTTCACTTTATCCTTGCTATCATCGTAAAAAGAATATTCCTCTCCATGAGCGGATTCCATGGTGACATCTGGAACTTCAACGCCGCTTTGCCGCCATACTGTCAAATAGAAAATGCCGGCACTTACACCGATCACAAGCAGGCTTATGAACAGAATATATATTTTTTTCAACGTCATGTCGGTTCACCCCGGTATAAAAGTTGGAAAATCACTATTTACTATTTATAACTATACAATAGTGGAATCTGCCGATATAGGAGCCAGAGAAAAAAACGTTGAACATTATTTGAACTTTTGGATGGATTCTCAATTTGATTAATGGAATAGATGAACGGGTAATGTACATAAAGCCTTCATATATCAGGATGAAAAGAGGGATAAACATGAAAAGAATTGTAACGATCGGAGAAGCTCTCATCGAGTTTATTCCAGAGGATAAAAATGAAATCATATACCGCAAAAGCCACGGAGGCGGGCCGGCCAACGTCGCGGCTGCCCTCGGAAAATTCGGTGCCCCAGTTTCTTTTATCGGAAAAATAGGGAATGATTTATTTGGCAAGGAAATGAAAGAAACACTGGAAGGATACGGGGTCGATACAAGGGGTATGACAGTGATCTCAGCGGCCAAAACGGGGATCACATTCGGAACGTTCAATGCGGATAATAAACTACAGTTCAACTATTATACGACTGAAAGTGCAGATCAGCTGCTTGAAGACAAAGACATTCAGGAAGATAGTATTGATAAACACGGAATCCTTCACTTTGATTCCTTGCTTCTGTTGAATGAGGGTTCCAGGCAAGCCGTCAAACATGCAGTCACCCATGCAAAAGAAAAGGGACTTCTCATCTCATTTGAAGCTAATGTACGGCTGGGGCTCTGGAATAATGAAGATGAAGCCCGGGAAGTGCTGACAGCTTTCATGATGGAAGCGGATATTGTAAAAATGACGGAAAAAGATTTTATTCTTCTGGCCGGGCAGGAAACAGTGGAACAGGGCATCGATGTGTTTGAACAGTATGACATTAAGATACTGATCATCACCAAAAGTGAAGAGGGAAGCATTCTTGTTATGGATGGAAAAAGAACCGAAATCCCGGCTTATCCTGTTAAAGAAGTCGACCTTGCCGGTGCTGGTGATGCGTATATGGCAGGCCTTCTTTACAAGTTGGCCGACTCATCAAAAGAACTTCAATCCCTTTCCGTTGAAGAAGCTGAAAAAATGTGCCGATTTGCAGCAGAAGCAGCTTCACTGACTGTAAGCGGCGAAGGAGCAATGGCAAGCTTTCCTGATAAGGAGAAAGTTGAAGCGGAACTCAAGAGATAATATAGTAGGCTGTTTTAGAACAGGTCCAAAAGCTCGTTTTTTTCGGTCATCCCGAAAAAAGCGGGCTTTTTACATGTCCTTTAAAAGCCTGCTGTTAACCGTTTTTTGGCCCATAAGCATCCATTTGGACCAGCAGTAAAAAAGGCACAAATTAAAAAATTCTGAAAAAAGGGTAGCGCTAACCGAAATGTTGTTATATAATAACCAGTGTATTAAGGAACTGTGTTATAACAGTAAAGTTAATTAGTTGGTTAGCAGGCATAGTTTAGAAAATTTCAAACGGAAAGGGAGATTTATTCAATGAACAAACAGGAATTCATCAAAAAGACAGAAGAACGCTGGGAAATGGATGAAAGATGGAAAGGCGTTGAGCGCCCTTACAGTGCTGAGGATGTTTGGAAGCTGAAAGGGTCAATCGACATTGAACATACACTTGCCAAAAAAGGTGCCCAACGTCTATGGGATCTTATGAAGGAAGAAGATTATGTGAATGCTCTCGGCGCGCTTACCGGCAATCAGGCTGTCCAGCAGGTGAAAGCCGGGCTGAAAGCCATCTACTTGAGTGGCTGGCAGGTAGCTGCCGATGCCAACCTTTCCGGTCAGATGTATCCGGACCAGAGCCTGTATCCGGCAAACAGTGTACCATCTGTCGTCAAGCGCATCAATCAGGCTCTCCAGCGTGCCGATCAGATTGATCATATGGAAGGCAATGAAGGTACGTATTGGTTCGCTCCGATTGTGGCGGATGCTGAAGCAGGTTTCGGAGGCCAGCTGAATGTATTCGAACTGATGAAGGGCATGATTGAAGCAGGTGCGGCAGGCGTCCATTTTGAGGATCAGCTCTCTTCTGAAAAGAAATGCGGCCATCTTGGCGGAAAAGTTCTGCTTCCGACACAGACAGCAGTGCGCAATCTTGTATCAGCGCGCCTTGCAGCTGATGTCATGGGTACGGAGACACTCGTTATTGCCCGTACTGATGCGAACGCAGCTGATATGATCACAAGCGATGTCGACCCGGTCGACCACCAGTTCATCACTGGTGAGCGCACAGCCGAAGGATTTCACCGTACAAACGCAGGCATCGATCAGGCAATTGCCCGCGGCCTTGCTTATGCTCCATATGCGGATCTTATCTGGTGTGAAACATCCAAGCCGGATCTTGAGGAAGCCCGCCAATTTGCCGATGCCATCCATGAGAAGTTCCCTGGCAAAAAGCTCGCTTATAACTGCTCTCCTTCCTTTAACTGGGAAGCGAATCTTGATAAAGAAACAATTGCACAATTCCAGCAGGAGCTCGGTAAAATGGGCTATAAGTTCCAATTTGTCACCCTTGCCGGATTCCATGCCCTCAACCACGGTATGTTTGAATTGGCACGCGGCTACAAAGAGCGCGGCATGGCTGCATACTCTGAACTACAGCAAGCAGAGTTTGCCAGTGAAAAACATGGCTACACAGCTACCCGCCATCAGCGTGAAGTGGGTACAGGGTACTTTGATGAAGTGTCACAGGTTGTTTCAGGAGGGACTTCTTCCACAACTGCTCTGAAAGGTTCTACTGAGGCGGATCAGTTTACAACGGCTAAGTAAACGGTTGATCTGTAAGGAACATAAGAAAGTGCCAGGCATTTTGCCTGGCACTGTTTTTT
>JAENYN010000069.1 GCA_016841765.1 Guptibacillus hwajinpoensis | reverse complement strand
CGGTTTCATAACGATACTTAAGATCCCAAGTCACGATAAGTGTATCATTTAGAGTGGCTTGCAAGGCGGCCAATATTCTTGCCGACCTTGGCGCCGTCACGCTGTAAGCGTCTATCAGCCGGTCAGCAATTGGAGTCCACTGTTTTGTCGGTGGTCCCGCAGACCAGTAAGAAGCAATTTGCTTTTGTCTTGAATCCAGGTTTTCAAGTGTTTTTTTAACAATCTTAAGTTCCTCATACCAATCAATGTTATCAGGGTTCCTGATCTCAGAATCCAACCTTGTGCCGTCAGGGCCGGTTATCATTCCGTGCGGATTCCGCTTCAAAATAAACAGGGGCCAGCTTCCTGCCGCTGGTTCTTCCGCATTGCCCGGTGGCCGTTTTTGACCTGCATAAGGAAGTGCTGACCAGCGGTTATCGTCCTTCATATGGTCCGGCATTATTGTTACCTCCTGAAAAATCTTCCTGTTACATATCATATTGTGTGTGCAGGAAAGTGTTCGCTGCCACCTTCTTCTAATTTGAAATCATCAAAATTTTTTGCAAAATACTCAATAAAAAGATTAAAATATGTTAATATGTTAACTATCTAAATTTACACATTTTAATGCATTACCATGATGAAGGGCGGAAGTGAAAGATGATTGTAACGAAGTTCGGAGGGTCTTCCCTGGCCAGTGCAGAGCAATTCAAAAAAGTGGAGAGCATCCTGGCGGCAAACAGCGAACGGCAGGTTGTTGTCGTTTCAGCACCTGGAAAACGATATAAAAATGACACCAAAGTGACCGATTTGCTTATCGAGGCCGGCGAAAGGGCGCTGAATGGACAGGACTTCAATGGACAGATGAATGCTATTCTTGAACGTTATGCCGAAATAGCCGACGGACTTGGACTTGGTGAAAGGGCAGTGCGCCTGATTGAAGACAATATCATGTCTGTTCTTAAAGATGAAGCAAATGATAATGGGCTATTCATGGACCGTATGAAAGCATGCGGCGAAGACAACTGTGCGAGGCTCATGGCGGAATATTTAGACTCAAAAGGCCATGACGCGGTGTACATGCCACCGAATGAAGCGGGAATTTATGTGAGTGATGAATCCGGTAACGCACGGGTTCTTGATGAAACGTTCACGGAACTGAAAAAGCTTAAAGCGCGGAAGGAAATTCTTGTAATTCCCGGCTTTTTTGGATATACACCGGCCGGAAAGCTGGTGACATTTCCGAGGGGCGGGTCGGATATTACCGGTTCAATTGTCGCAGCAGGTGTCGATGCTGATTTATATGAAAATTTTACTGATGTCGATTCCGTATTTGCGGCCAATCCAGGCATCGTCCAAAATCCTGTCGAAATTAAGGAGCTGACCTACAGGGAAATGCGGGAACTTTCTTATGCAGGCTTCTCCGTATTTCATGATGAAGCACTCATCCCTGCGTTCAAGGCGGGCATTCCTGTAAGCATCAAAAATACGAATAACCCGGCAGCGCCGGGCACATCGATTTTGAAAAACCGAAAAATCAACGGAAAACCGGTCGTTGGCATTGCGAGCGATGAAGGGTTTGCGATGATCTACGTAAGCAAATATTTGATGAACCGTGAAATCGGGTTCGGCCGCAGGCTCTTGCAAATCCTGGAGGATTATAAAATTTCATATGAACATACACCTTCTGGAATTGATGATATTTCGATTATCATAAGGGAAGACCAGCTTGACATGATAAAAGAACACAATGTCATCAAGCGGATTCAGGACGAGCTGGAAGTGGACGATATATCTGTTGAGAAAAACCTTGCCATGATCATGCTTGTCGGCGAAGGGATGACCTCCACGGTCGGAATAGCCGCTCGGGCGGCGTCAGCCTTTTCGCGGGCGGGTGTGAATATTGAAATGATCAACCAGGGTTCTTCGGAAGTGAGCATGATGTACGGAGTGAAAGCGGATAATGAAGCAGCGGCAGTGCAGTCGCTCTATGAGGAGTTTTTTTCCAGCCATGATGCGATAGAAGACGGATCGGCACGGTCAATCGAGGTGAATGCATTCGAGTGAAGAAACTGAATACAATTATCGAAACGTTCCAGAAAAGGGGTCACCATGTTCTCGGAAGGGAAAACTTTTTCCAATCGGCTGTCCTGCTTCCCCTGATTGAAAAAGATGATGAACTGCATGTCTTATTTGAAGTCAGAGCCCGCCACTTAAAACGCCAGCCTGGCGACATTTGTTTTCCCGGCGGGCGTATGGAAGCAGGGGATAAAACGCTTCTTGACACCGCTGTCAGGGAAACGGTTGAAGAATTGGGCATTGAAAAAAGTGATATAGAAATCATTGCCCCGCTGGACTATCTGGTTACCCCCTTTTCCTCCATTGTTTATCCGTATCTGGGCTTAATCCGGAATTCGGAAAAGTTTGCAGTGAATACCGGGGAAGTTGAGCGCGTTTTCACTGTGCCGCTTTCGTTTTTTCAGCAGGCCGAACCTGAACGGTACGATCTTGTGCTCGAAGTCAAACCGCAGGATGATTTCCCGTATCACCTCATAGAAAAAGGAAAAAACTATGATTGGCGCACCGGAACGATTCCGGAATACTTTTACTTTTATGAAGAAGAAGTCATATGGGGGCTCACAGCCCGTATTCTGCGGCACTTTCTTGAGGAACTTGTCGAGTGATACAGGAAGGCCTTCAGTTATTTTTGGCAGAGTAAAATGACAAGCAAAACGGCGGACGGAATCCCATAGGATTTCTTCCGCCGTTTTGCCATATAGACAAGTAAGAATAGTCAGCAAAGGAGTATTTCGGCACGCCTTTTTCTTCGCCTGAAGGATCGGCACTCGGCGATTTTTCTTACTTGTCCTGCTTTACTAAGCATCAAATGACTTATAATACGGCACCGGTGCTTTCACGTTTTGCAGCACATTTTGCAGCTGTGAAAGCGTCTCAATTTCTTTTCCTTTAAGCTCCCCGATCATGGAAAGGAAAATTTCGCCTGTCATAATGGCATCATTCAAGGCATGGTGGCGATTACGCTGCTTTACTCCATAATAATCAATGAGATGATCGAGCCTGTTGTTGGCATCAGGATGGAGGAACCGGGCGAGCGTATAAGAGTCGATATACAACGGATGGAAATCCGGAAGCCCCCATCTTGATGCAGATGCCTTTAAAAAATTGACATCAAAAGAAGCGGGGTGGGCAACAAGAATCGTCCCTTTGCTGAACTCGAGAAATTTGCCGAACGCTTCGACAAACGGAATGCCGTGTTTAAGGTCGCTTTTGTTGATTCCGGTCAGTTGAAAAATATTCTTTGGCACCTTGATGACGGGTTTCACAAGTTCATAAAAGTGTTCCTGTTCTTTCCAGTTCAAGCCTGTCCATTTCACAGCGCCGATTGAAACGACAGCATCGCCGACTTCGGGCAGAAAGCCGGTTGTTTCAAGGTCAAACACAGTGAATGGATATGAAGTGAGCGCCTGGTGGACGGGCAGGTCGTAAAAGTTGCTGTTTTTCATCAGTGACACGGTCTTGCTGTAATAGGGCTGATGTTTGACCTGCCGGACTTTGAATTGATAATAAAAGCGATCAAGCATATAATATTTGACAATTTTGAGCTCGATTGGGAGCATGCTTTACACCACACGATTTCGATTGAAACTTAATTCGGCGACCTGCTGCATTCTTCTTGCCACGCCTAAAGCTGTTTTGAGCTTCCTGCGGTCATCCTTCGGTAAATCGGAAATAGCCAATTCGTTAGATAAAGGCATGTTTTTTTCGAGCTGATCGAGGTTATTTCCGATTCTGAAGCTTAACAGGTGGTGCAAGGCGAGCATCGTATTCTCGGCATCGCGGTGATGGAATGCTTCCTGTTTCACAAGGATATTCAGCCGCTTCATCGTATTCGTTTCTTTGATTCCGTATTTGATGGCATATATCCGCAGGCCGTTAACGATTTGCATGATGGCCGCTTTTTTAAGGTTGACCGTTTTTTTCTTAACAGATTTTCCCGGTTTTGGGGGTGCTATTCTCCCGAATACCCGCGGTACCCGGAAACGGAGTGTGTCTTTTGTCAAAAGTTGCTGGAGGGTATGTGATCGTTTTACTTTATCTGTCAAGAGATCTCGTAATTCCTCTGCCAGCGCAAAATCCCCGTATACTGGACGAAAATCAAGAAATATCGTAAAGTCACGGATTTCTTCAGCATCGATGTTCGCAATCCAGTCATTGACCGATTGCTTCCACTGGTCGATTGACTTTCTCCATTTTTCTTCCTGAGCCATTATTCCGCCGCTGCACTTAGGAAAACCGCACCGTTCGAGAGCGGTATTGATTTTCACGGAAAAAATAGAGAAGTACTGATTGATTGCATCGGCATTCGGCAAGTGTTCGAAGCTGTGTATTATTAAGCCATTGTCCTGGTCAGTGCTGAAGGCTTGTTCTTTTCTTCCTTCACTCCCCATCACAATGAAACAATAAGGAACTGGCGGGAGGCCATAGCCTTCTTCCTTCATCTCCTGCTCACACAACTTGATGATTTGGCGGTGGATCTCATCATTGTAGTTTGAAATCAATTCGCTTATATCGTAAGCGGGCATATTTTCATCAAGCATAGCCCGGACAAAATGCTGGAACTTCCTGTTGTTCACAGGTGATAAATTGATGAGGCGTTCCACCTTCTTTGCCCTTGTCACCTGGAAGGTGAGATCAAGGTATTCGGAATCCTGGATTCCGAGGAAGGATTCCGCGGTCAGCATGCCGACCGGTATACCCTCTTTCATGACGGGGACAATATCAACATGGTGGTACTTAAAGTATGAGAGGGCTTCGTATGCAAATGAATCATGGTCGACCGTAAATGGTTCGGGATTCATCCACTCAGAAGTTCTGCTGTTTTCCTGCAGGTGGCCATCCGCCAGCACGTATTTCATCATTTCTGCTTTTCCGAGTACGCCTTTTACCGCTGTCCCGCCGTCACCGCTAACCATCACCCCATTTGCTTCATGCTCTTTCATTTTTTGTATGGCCCGCTTGAACGATTCTTCTTCCTTAATGAATAGAGGGCTTTCCATAAGCGCCGCCGCTCTTGTCCTGAATAGATTGATGTTCTCGTCGTCATCAACAGAGCTTTTATTCCTGATTTCATCATACAGCGATTTCATCCGGTTGCCGATTGATTCAAGGATGATCCTTGAAAATTCTTTATTTCCGGACATCACTTCCAGGAATTTAATTTTATTGAAGCGAATCGCATTGCATTTATCAAGCGCCTGGACAGAAAAGGTCATTTCTCCGCTTGTAAGCATGATCATCAATCCGACGAGATCGCCGGGATAATAAAACCGGACTGAAAACTGGCGGCCATTCGTTCTGTGCAGGATATTTTTCGCATGACCGGACATCAAAAAATAAATATCCATTTCCTCAGCATCTTCATGAAATATGTATTCGTTCTTAGAAAAGGAGGTAGACTGGGCATCCTCCAGGATGTATGATATCTCTTCTTCATTCAGCAAATTGAATGGAAATTGCTCTCTTACGATTGTCCGGATTGCTTCAGCCTGCATATTTTTCATCCTTTACTAAAAAGTCTTTTTTTCTTACAGTATAGCAGATTGGCGCCCCGGTATGCGATTCGCCGTGAACACAAAGAAAACTCGCCGATTGGCGAGTTTTCCATTACCAAATATAATGCACTTCGTTTGTTAATCGGATCGGTATTTCTGCTGAAATCTGACTCGCTTTTGGATGTGCCTGTTTATTTTGTATCTAAATGCACATTTCGGTGGCATTATCGTTTCCTATTCAAGCGGGGCTGCAATTTGTTGCGTTTTTGGTCCCTGTGAAATATGAAGCCGGCAATGAAACTAAGTCCGCCAATGAATAACACCAGACCGGTGATGAACTGGACTGCCAGTGAAGGGATCGGCGGATTCAGGATGCCAAAAAGCATGTCCCTCATCAGTTTTATGCCATAACCGGCCGCAATGCCGGGAAGCACCATGATCAGCAGTGCAATGAATCGGCTCATTTACATATCTCCTCTGAAAGTGATCTTGTTTATGATGATAAAGGACATATATTTGTCAAGTCAATCATAAAACGCTACACTTAATATATGCAATACTTTGCAAGAGTAAAGTTTTTCACGTTCAGAAGGGAGGGGGAAAGGATGCAAAATGTGATGATTGTCGGAGGCGGAAAAGGCGGTTCAGCGATTATCAAAATGATGCAAGAAACAGATGTCCTCGACATAAAAGCTGTTGTCGATATAAACGGGAATTCCCCCGGTCTGCAGCTTGCACGCGAACTCGGAATTCCGACCGGAACAGACTGGAGGGACTTCCTTGATAGCGGCATCGATATCATTGTCGAAGCAACGGGGGAAGATAAAGTTTTCGAAGCGTTAAGGGAGAAAAGGAGCAAAGAAACGGTTCTGATTCCCGGATCTGTCGCCTACATCATCGCAACCTTGATGGAAGAAAAAGAAGAGCTCATCGGTGAACTGAAAAACAAGTCATACATACAAGACCTTATCTTGAATTCCACCCATGACGGCATGATCGGCATTGACAAACAGGAGAATGTCATCCTGTTCAACAGGAGTGCCGAAAATTTGACCGGTTTTTCCAGGCAAGATGTCATCGGGAAGAAACTGGGTGATATTTATCCGAAAAACGAGCTGACGCGTGTTCTTGACACCAGAAAGGTGGAAGTGAACAGGGAACAGGTTCTCGATAACGGCCGAAAGATCATTACGACCCGGATTCCGATGCTGACGGATGACATGGAACTGATCGGTGCTTTTGAAGTATTCAAAGATATCACAGAAGTGGTCAATCTGGCAGAAGAGATCACCAACCTTAAGGATATTCAGACGATGCTGAAAGCGATTATCCAATCTTCTGAGGAAGCGATTTCTGTTGTTGATGAAACAGGCCGCGGGATTGTCATCAATCCGGCATATACCCGGATTACAGGGCTGAGCGAAGAGGAAGTGATCGGCAAACCGGCAACTGCTGATATTTCCGAAGGGGAAAGCATGCATATGAAAGTGCTGAAGACAAGAAAGCCGGTCAGGGGCGTCCGCATGAAAGTGGGGCCGGCAAACCGGGATGTGCTTGTGAATGTCGCACCGGTCATTGTGGATGGGAAACTGAAAGGCAGTGTCGGCGTCATCCATGACGTATCTGAAATCAGCTCCCTGACAAATGAACTGAAACGGGCACGCCAGATTATCCGCACCCTTGAGGCGAAGTATTCATTTGATGACATCATCGGGGAGTCGGAAGAAATCAAAGTGGCGATTGAACAGGCTGAATTGGCAGCGGGCACCCCGGCCACTGTGCTTCTCAGGGGCGAATCGGGGACAGGCAAGGAATTGTTTGCCCACGCCATACATAACGGCAGCAGCAGGAAGTATAACAAGTTCATCAGGGTGAACTGTGCCGCCCTGCCGGAGAATTTGCTGGAAAGCGAATTATTCGGTTATGAAGAAGGGGCTTTTTCTGGGGCAAAGCGCGGCGGTAAAAGAGGGCTTTTCGAAGAAGCGAATAACGGTTCGATTTTCCTTGATGAAATCGGTGAAATGACACTTAATACACAGGCAAAACTGCTCAGGGTGCTGCAGGAAAATGAAATTGTGAAAGTCGGCGGCACGAAAGCAATCCCGGTCAACGTAAGAGTAATCGCCGCCACCAACCTCGATCTTGAAAAGGCAATAGTCGGCGGGCAGTTCAGACAGGATCTCTATTACCGATTGAACCGGATTCCGATCCCCATTCCGCCGCTAAGGAGCAGGAAAAATGACATACCATTGCTTGTTCCCCATTTAATCCGGAAAATCAATCAGGATTACGGCCGGAATGTGGAAACAATATCAGATGATGCCATTTCTTATTTGCAGCAATATGACTGGCCGGGGAACGTCAGGGAACTCGAGAACATACTTGGCCGGGCAATGATTTATATGAAACTGAATGAAGCGGTCATGGAACTTCACCATTTGCCGGAACTGCCGGCAGCAACCGACAGGATGGAAATGCATAGCCAGGCTGACCTGCTCGGGTACAGCCCGGAGCTTAGCCTGGGGGAAATGGAATCCAGGTTTGAAAAAGAAATCATAAAAAAAGCGCTGGATGACAATAATGGCAACAAAACAGCCGCCGCCAGGCAGCTCTCGGTATCATTAAGGAGCCTGTATTATAAAATGGAAAAACACCAGCTTGCAAACTATGGCGTGCAATAAATTGCAATTATGCAAAAAAGTGCATTATGTGTTTTGTCGTAAATAAAGCGTTTTCAATGTTTTTGAGTTGGCATGCTTCTTGCAATATATTTAACGGGAGCCGTAATAAGAAGGGGGAGTGGCAGCAGCAATCATGAAACTCAAAGATTTAGTAGACAGGGCAAAAACTTTCGGCAATATAAAAGTCGCCGTTGCAGCCGCTGAAGACAGCAGTGTGCTTGAGGCGGTTGCCAGGGCGCTGCAAGAAGGGCTGGCGTCATTCCAGCTGTTCGGTGATGCTAAGAAAATAGAAGAATTGATCAAAATGATGCCCGGTGAGGCAGGCGTTTTTAACAATGGGGCGGAAATCATTGATTGTCCGACTGAAACGGAAGCAGCCAGGAGTGCGGTCAGGTCGGTTTCTTCAGGAAATGCCGATATTGTCATGAAAGGCATGGTGCCGACTGCGGTCCTGCTGAAAGCGGTCCTTCATAAAGACTACGGCTTGAGAACGAACACGATATTATCGCACGTCGCCGCTTTTGAATTCCCGGACAGAGACCAGTTACTGTTTTTGACTGATTCAGCTATGACGATCAAGCCGGATTTGGAGCAAAAAGTGCAAATTTTAAATAACGCCGTTGAAACAGCGCGTTCACTCGGCATTGAGACACCTAAAGCAGCTGTGCTTGCGGCTGTCGAGACGGTGAACCCGGCAATGGAAGCCGCAACAGATGCGGCCCTGCTTACAGCGATGAACAACAGGGGGCAAATCACCGGCTGCATCGTCGATGGGCCGCTGGCTTTTGATAATGCTGTATCGGCAGAAGCAGCAAGGCAAAAAGGCCTGAGTTCCCCGGTTGCCGGCAATGCCGATATTTTACTTGTACCGGCAATCGAGACAGGCAATTCACTCTATAAATCATTCATCTATTTCGGCAATGCCAGAGTGGGCGGCATCATAGCGGGTGCACGGGCGCCGATTGTTCTCACCTCGCGTGCTGATTCGGCGGAGAGCAAATTATATTCGCTGGCGATGGCGGTTTGTTCAGCAGGGGAGCCGCTTGCTTAAAAAATTGGGGAGGGACTAATAATGGAAATTTTCACTTATATGGAAAAATATGACTACGAACAGCTTCTTTTTGCCCAGGATAAGCAATCAGGATTGAAGGCGATCATCGCAATCCATGATACGACTCTCGGGCCTGCACTCGGCGGCACCAGAATGTGGACGTATGAAAATGAAGAGGCAGCAATAGAAGATGCCCTGCGCCTTGCGAAAGGGATGACATATAAAAACGCGGCAGCAGGCCTGAACCTCGGCGGAGGAAAAACCGTAATTATCGGTGACCCGCGCAAAGACAAAAATGAGGCGATGTTCCGTGCTTTCGGCCGTTACATCCAGGGCTTGAACGGCCGGTATATCACGGCGGAGGATGTCGGCACAACGGTGGAGGATATGGATATCATCCATGAGGAAACCGATTATGTAACAGGCATCTCGCCGGCATTCGGCTCTTCGGGAAATCCTTCGCCTGTGACGGCATACGGAGTATATGTCGGCATGAAGGCCGCTGCCAAAGAGGCGTTCGGAACCGATTCGCTTGAGGGCAGGACTGTTGCTGTACAGGGTGTCGGCAACGTTGCATATAACCTTTGCAAACATCTTCATGAGGAAGGTGCATCGCTTATTGTCACCGATATCAATCGGGAAGCAGTCAAGCGTGCTGTTGAGGACTTTGGGGCGAAGGCAGTCGAGCCTGAGGAAATCTATAGTGTGGATGCTGATATCTATGCACCTTGCGCACTGGGAGCGACCATTAACGATGAGACGATACCACAGCTGAAGGCTAAAGTCATCGCTGGGGCGGCCAACAACCAGCTCCGGGAAAACCGCCATGGTGACATCATCCATGAACAAGGAATCGTTTATGCACCGGACTATATCATCAATGCCGGCGGTGTCATCAATGTTGCCGATGAATTGTACGGCTACAACAGCGAGCGCGCCATGAAAAAAGTGAACACCGTCTATGACAACATCGCTAAAGTAATCGAAATCGCAAAACGTGACGGCATTCCGACATATCAGGCAGCTGACCGCCTCGCTGAAGAACGGATTGAGCGCATGAAAAACTCCCGCAGCCAATTCTTGCAAAACAGCCATAATATATTGAGCAGACGGGGCAGGTAACCGATTTTATCAACCAAAAGAAAACGGCACGTCACAGGATTTCCGGCGTCCGTTTTCTTTTCATGCAGTGTAGGAGGGTTATGTGTTGGAGGAATCAACTTATCGTATCCTGGTCATCAATCCTGGATCGACATCTACGAAAATAGGGATTTTTGATAACGAACGGCCCCTGCTGGAAAAGACGATCCGGCATGAACAGGAGCAGTTGCAGCCATATGAAAAAATCATCGATCAGTATCAGTTCAGAAAAACAACGATCCTGGAAACACTCGATCTTGAAGGGATCAATATTTCCAAGTTTGATGCCGTTTGTGGCAGGGGCGGCCTCCTAAGACCGATCGAAGGCGGCACTTACCGGGTGAATGAAAGCATGCTGAAAGATTTAAAGGAAGGGTATGCAGGTGAACATGCGTCAAACCTGGGCGGCATTCTCGCGTACGAGATCGCTGAACAGCTGAACATTCCTTCTTTTATCGTCGATCCGGTTGTCGTTGATGAGATGGATGAGATCGCACGGATTTCCGGGTTTGCGGAAATCAGCCGGAAAAGTATCTTTCACGCTTTGAATCAAAAGGCTGTAGCCCGGCGTGTGGCACGTCAGCTGAATCAGAGATATGAAGACGTGAATTTGATCGTTGCCCATATGGGGGGCGGGATCACAGTCGGCACCCATAAAGGCGGAAGGGTCATAGACGTTAACAACGGATTGCACGGTGACGGCCCATTCAGTCCGGAACGGGCAGGTACAGTGCCTGCCGGAGATCTGGTGCACCTTTGTTTTTCCGGCCGGTACTATGTGGATGAGATTATGAAAAAACTGGTAGGTAAAGGCGGACTCTTCGCTTACCTCGGTACCAGTGACGCAGTAAAGGTTGAGCAAATGATAGCGGAAGGAAACGATAAGGCCAGCATCGTATATGAAGCGATGGCATACCAGGTTGCAAAGGAAATCGGTTCCTGCAGCGCTGTTCTCGCCGGGAAAATTGACGCGATCGTCCTCACAGGGGGACTTGCGTATGGCAAAGAGTTTGTCCGTTTAATTTCAGAGCGGGTCAAATGGATCGCTGATGTCATTACAGTGCCGGGAGAGGATGAACTCCAGGCCTTGATGGAAGGGGCCCTCCGTGTTCTCAGGGAAGAAGAAAAGGCGAAAGAATATATTGGTGCAAGCTAGCACTTGTTGTGAAGGAAATTTAACATTTTATTGTTGTGGATATAAAGCCAGAAGGGCGTCATCCAGCTCCAGGCGCCAGCGGTGATCCCCTCCGGATATGCGTACACCCGCTTAGCGGGCGCCTTGCGCTTTTGTTCATGAAACAAAGCAAAGGAGAGTGAAAACATGGCAAAAGATTATGATCTCGTCATCATCGGCGGCGGCACCGGCGGTTACGTCGCAGCCATCCGGGCTTCACAGCTCGGGCTGAAAACAGCTATCGTTGAAAAAGGCAAGCTCGGCGGTACATGCCTGCATGCCGGCTGCATTCCGAGTAAAGCGCTGCTCAGAAGCGCAGAAGTATACAAAACAGCAAACCGGGCGGACGAATTTGGCGTAATAATCGACGGCGTCCGCCTTGATTTCCCAAAAGTCCAGGAACGGAAAGAATCGATTGTAGACAGGCTCTATAAAGGCGTCCAACACCTTATGAAGCAAGGGAATATTGATGTTTATGAAGGATTAGGGCGCATTCTCGGGCCTTCGATTTTCTCGCCGATGCCCGGAACCGTGTCCGTTGAAATGAATAACGGTGAAGAAAATGAAATGCTCATACCTAAAAACGTCCTCATTGCAACAGGATCACGGCCGCGGACATTGCCCGGGCTGGAGGTTGACGGAGAGTATGTTTTAACGTCTGATGAGGCTCTGAGACTTGAAACCCTTCCGGATTCGATTGTCATTGTCGGCGGCGGTGTAATCGGGATCGAATGGGCTTCGATGCTTGCGGACTTCGGGACAAAAGTCACTGTCCTGGAATATGCCGACCGGGTTTTACCGACAGAAGACGGCGCAATTTCGAAGGAAATGAAACGGCTGCTCAAGAAAAAAGGCATTACAGTCGTGACAGGCGCTAAGGTTCTGCCTGACACACTTGAAAAAGGCGATGGTATTTCCATAAAAGCAGAAGTGAAAGGCGGGGAGGAAACGTATTCAGCGGACAAACTGCTTGTTTCTGTCGGCCGCCAGGCAAACGTGGAAGGCATCGGGCTTGAGAACACTTCAATCAAAATTGAAAACGGCAGTATAACAGTCAATGAATATTGCCAGACGGAAGAATCACACATCTACGCGATCGGTGATGTTATCGGGGGATTGCAGCTTGCACACGTTGCTTCGCATGAAGGAATACTCGCCGTAGAGCATATGGCAGATACGGCACCGGAGCCGATCGAATATGACGATATATCCAGATGTGTGTACAGCAATCCTGAGGTGGCCAGTGTCGGATTGACAGAAGAGGCTGCAAAAGAACAGGGATTCAAAGTGAAAACCGGTAAATTTGCATTCAGGGCTATCGGCAAAGCGTTGGTTTATGGTGAGTCTGATGGATTCGTCAAGTTCATTGCCGATGAAGAGACAGATGACCTGCTTGGTGTCCATATGATTGGGCCGCATGTGACGGATATGATCTCAGAAGCCGGCCTTGCCCGTGTGCTCGATGCAACTCCATGGGAGGTTTCCCATACAATCCACCCGCATCCTTCCTTATCTGAGGCAATCGGGGAAGCAGCCCTGGCTGTCGACGGAAAAGCAATCCATGGATAACTTTATGTAACTAACCAGGGAGGTCTTCCTCCCTGATTGACTAGGAGGTTTATCAATGACTGAGAACCGTCATCAATCACTCGGATTGAGTGATGAACAAGTGTTGGAAATGTATGAAACGATCCTTTTGGCCCGCAAAATCGACGAACGGATGTGGCTGCTGAACCGCTCTGGAAAAATCCCATTCGTGATTTCCTGCCAGGGACAGGAAGCTGCCCAGGTCGGAGCTGCGTACGCACTTGACAGGGAGCGCGACTATGTCCTCCCTTATTACCGTGATATGGGGGTCGTCCTTTCGTTCGGTATGACGCCGAAAGAGCTGATGCTGTCCGGTTTTGCAAAAAAGGAAGACCCGAATTCAGGCGGCAGGCAAATGCCGGGACATTTTGGACAAAAGAAAAACCGCATCGTGACAGGGTCTTCTCCTGTGACAACACAGGTGCCTCACGCTGTCGGCATCGCTCTGGCAGCCAAAATGGAAGGAAAAGATATCCTCAGCTTCGTGACGCTTGGGGAAGGATCATCAAATCAAGGTGACTTCCATGAGGGAGCCAACTTTGCCGGCGTGCATAAATTGCCGGTCATCATTATGGTGGAAAACAACAAATACGCAATTTCTGTTCCGATCAAAAAACAGCTTGCCTGTGAGAATGTGTCTGACAGGGCGATCGGATATGGCATGCCGGGATATACGGTCGACGGGAATGACCCGCTAGCCGTATATGAAGCGGTCAAAAAAGCTGCCGACCGGGGCAGAACAGGAGAGGGGCCGACATTGATCGAAACCGTCTCCTACAGGCTGACGCCTCACTCCAGTGATGACGATGACCGTACGTACCGTGACCGCGAGGAAGTTGAAGAGGCGAAGAAAAAGGATGCGGTATTCACATTTGCCGCCTATCTCAAAGAAAGCGGAACAATGACTGATGAAAAAGAACAGGAAATCATCGAGCGGGTAAACAAAGCAGTCAATGAAGCGACTGATTATGCTGAACAGGCTCCGTATGCCGATCCGGAAAGTGCGCTTGACTTTGTTTATGCGGAGAAAGAATAGGAGGAGAGATGCATGCCAGTAATTTCCTATATAAACGCTGTCACACAGGCTCTTAGAGAAGAAATGCAGCGTGATGAAAAAGTATTTGTCCTGGGAGAGGATGTCGGGGTAAGAGGCGGTGTCTTCAGGGCAACCGATGGGTTGTATGAAGAATTCGGAGAACAGCGCGTCATCGATACCCCACTTGCCGAATCAGCGATTGCCGGTGTCGGCCTCGGTGCAGCGATGTACGGAATGAAGCCGGTTGCCGAAATCCAGTTTGCGGATTTTATCCTCCCGGCTGTCAATCAGATCATTTCGGAAGCTGCTAAAATACGGTACCGTTCCAACAATGACTGGAATGCTCCGATAACGATACGCGCTCCATACGGCGGCGGTGTCCACGGTGCTTTGTACCATTCCCAGTCGATTGAAGCGATTTTCGCCAATCAGCCCGGCTTGAAAATTGTCATGCCGTCAACACCGTATGATGTAAAAGGATTGCTGAAGGCCGCAATCCGTGACCCCGATCCTGTATTGTTCTTCGAACATAAGCGGGCATACCGCCTTATCAAAGGTGAAGTTCCTGAAGAAGAATATGTCCTGCCGATCGGCAAAGCGGATGTAAAACGGGATGGTGACGACCTCACCGTCATCACCTATGGTCTTGCTGTCCATTTTGCGCTGCAGGCTGCCGAGAAGCTGGAGAAAGATGGAATTTCAGTTCACGTCCTGGATTTGCGGACCGTTTACCCGCTCGATAAGGAAGCGATCATCGAAGCGGCATCGAAAACAGGAAAGGTGCTCCTGATCACGGAAGATAACAAGGAAGGCAGCATCATCGGGGAAGTATCGGCCATCATCGGTGAAAACTGCCTATTCGATCTGGACGCGCCGATCATGCGCCTTGCTGGTCCTGAGGTACCTGCCATGCCTTATGCACCTACAATGGAAAAATATTTCATGATCAATCCGGAAAAAGTGGAAAAAGCAATGAGGGACTTAGCTGAATTTTAAGAGTAACGTTCAAGGAGGGCTTGTGAATGGCTGTTGAAAAGTTAACAATGCCGCAGCTCGGTGAAAGTGTCACCGAGGGCACGATCAGCAAATGGCTGGTCCAGCCGGGTGATAAGATTAATAAATATGACCCGATTGCTGAAGTGATGACGGATAAAGTGAACGCAGAAGTGCCATCTTCGTTTACCGGCACGGTCAAAGAATTGGTCGCTGCCGAAGGGGATACTGTTGAAGTCGGCGAACTGATTTGCTATGTGGAAACAGAAGGAGGCTCTGCCGGGGCGGCACAAGCACCCGCAGCACCTGAAAAAGATCAGGATGAGGCCCCTTCATCAGCTGACGCTCAGGCCGATGAGGAAAAACCGAACAAACGGAGGTATTCACCGGCTGTATTAAGAATGGCCCAGGAGCATGACATCGATCTTGAGCAAGTCGACGGCAGCGGCCGTGGCGGGCGGATCACAAGAAAGGATCTGCAAAAGCTGATCGATACCGGCGGCGTTCCGAAAAAGGATGAAAAACCAACCCGAAAAACAGGCGCATCCGGCGAGAAGGCGCCTGCCAGCCGGGAAACTGCACCGGCTCCTGCTCAAGATCGCGTATCTGAACAGCCGGCAATACAGAGCCAGCCAGGAGATATCGAAATCCCCGTTTCCGGCGTCCGTAAAGCGATCGCGCAGAATATGGTCCGCAGCAAACAGGAAGTGCCGCATGCATGGATGATGGTTGAGGCGGATGTAACTGAGCTCGTCCAATACCGTGATTCGCTTAAGGATGAATTCAAAAAGCGTGAAGGTTACAGCCTTACTTATTTTGCATTCTTTGTAAAAGCTGTGGCCCAGGCGCTGAAGGAATATCCACAAATCAATTCTTCATGGGCCGGTGATAAAATCATACAGAAGAAAGACATTCACTTGTCGATAGCGGTTGCCCGGGAAGATTCATTATTTGTTCCTGTCATCAAGCATGCAGATGAAAAGTCGGTTAAAGGCATTGCCCGCAATGTGGCAGAACTTGCTGGCAAAGTGCGGACCGGCAAAATTACTGCCGATGAAATGCAGGGCGGCACGTTCACTGTAAACAATACCGGTTCATTCGGATCTGTACAATCCATGGGAATCATCAACTATCCGCAGGCTGCCATCCTGCAGGTGGAATCGATTGTGAAAAAACCGGTGGTAATGAATAATGGCATGATTGCTGTCCGTGATATGGTGAATCTTTGTCTTTCGCTCGATCACCGGATTCTGGACGGACTCATCGCCGGCCGTTTCCTGGCAAGGGTGAAAGAAATTCTTGAAAACATGAATACAGAGAATACGTCTATTTATTAACGGGGTTTTGTTAAAGTTGAATAGATGGAATGAAAAAACCGGACGAAGGCCAATCGGCCCTCTGTCCGGTTTTTTGCACAAAAAAAAGGAGAGTATGGGGGGTACTCTCCTCCAAGCTAGGGAGTTTTTAGGGTATGGGGTCTAGTTGTATTTTAATTATACCCGCGTAAACAGACGTTAAACATGTTTTTTAAATTTTTTTATTTTTTTTGTTTTTGGCTGTGTTAAAGCTCAATGTTGATTTTTTACACTAGTTGATTGGAGTGGAAGGTGCGAGACTCCGGCGGGACTAGCGGGACAGGTGAGACCCCGCAAGACATTGAAAAAGCTTCTTCGAATTGACACCGCACGAAGAAAATTGGTTTTTATTTTCGAGGAGCGACAGCGATCAGGAGGCTCACCGCCCGCCCCGCGGCAAAGAAGACACTGTGAGTGCGACCGGAGG
>JAENYN010000068.1 GCA_016841765.1 Guptibacillus hwajinpoensis | reverse complement strand
CCCGCTAGTCCCGCAGGAGTCTCGCACCTTCCACTCCAATCAACTAGTGTAAAAATCAACATTGAGCTTTAACACAGTCTTTTTTTAATACTTTTTTGAAGGTAGTTAGTGATGAGCCGCCTTATGAAACAGGTTTGTTAAAAGAAGGAAATTTTCACCCTGAATCCAGCACGTTCCTTTTCCGCTGGAGGTGCAGCTTGGTGAACCTTCTTTTTTATACCAGTTGGTTGAGAAATATGGATGTATATTCCTCTTCTAAATTTTATCAATAAATACCATACGGGGCAAAATTGTCTGTTTGTACGGATATATTCAGGGAATAAATAACAACACGAACCAATTTTCGGTATAATTTAAGAATAAAAGTAACGGAGGTTCTATAATGCACGAACTCGATTTGCACCACATATTCCAGCTTGGCCTGGTTCTCATTTTGCTGGCCGCCGCTGTTACAGCCATTGCCAAGAAGTTCCGCCAGCCTTATCCGATCGCTCTCGTGATTGTCGGTGCTGTTATTGGCCTTATTAATATTCCTGTTCTGGAGCCGCTGAAAACGTTTATTACAGAAGGGGAAATTTTCAACTTTGTGGTTTTGACGATTTTCCTGCCGGCTCTTCTCGGAGAAGCGGCCTTGAAGCTGCCGTTCAACCACTTGAATGAAAACCGGAAACCGATTCTGGCACTGGCGTTCGGAGGAACGTTCCTCTCATTTCTGATTATCGGCTTTTCATCGTACTGGCTGCTTGATTTTCCGATTCCGGCTGCATTTGTTTTTGCGGCCCTGATGAGTGCGACTGACCCGGTCAGTGTGCTTTCCATTTTCAAAGCCCTTGGGGTCAATAAGAAACTGGCAACTGTCATAGAAGGGGAATCCTTGTTCAATGACGGACTTGCCGTCGTCTTGTTTAAAATCTCTGCTTTTTATTTGCTTACATATCTGGACTGGGGTTGGGCCGGGCTCGGCAGCGGTTCGCTTGAATTCATCAAAGTCGTGGCCGGCGGCCTTCTGATCGGCGGTGTTCTCGGTTATCTCGCTTCACTGCTGCTTAAGTATTTCGATGATTATCCGCTTGAAATCATATTCAGTGTTCTTTTGTTTTACGGCTCTTATTTACTGGCGGAAAACATCCATGTATCAGGTGTAATCGCTGTAGTGGTGAGCGCACTAACGCTGGGCAACTACGGGGCCAAAATCGGCATGAGCCCGACGACAAAACTGAATATCAACAGTTTCTGGGACGTAGCCGCACTTCTGGCAAACTCGCTCGTCTTTCTAATGGTCGGCCTTGAAATCACCCGCATCCACCTGGCTGATAAGTGGGGAATGATCGGCATTGCCTTGCTGATTGTTCTGGCCGCCCGCAGCCTAGCCGTATATATCAGTCTTTCATTTGTAAAGGGGATTCCGATCCAATGGAAACACATCCTGAACTGGGGCGGGTTGAAAGGTTCCCTGTCGATTGCGCTTGTGCTGAGCCTGCCGCGGGACTTTGCCGCCCGTGAAGATATTTTGATTCTTGCCTTTAGCGTCGTCCTGTTTTCGCTTGTTTTTCAGGGGCTTACAATCAAGCCGCTCGTTTCATTGCTCGGTGTGCGGTCACAGAAAGAGGGGACCGGCGACTACCAGCGGCTGGTGGCGCAAATCCACCGTTATGAAACAGGGATCGATGAAATCCATCGAATCAAAAACCGGCTTTTTATTACGGAACCGGTATACGGAAAATTGCTTGACGAGTATCAGAAAAAAGCTGAGCTGCATCAAAAAGAAATTGAAGAATTGTTCAATTCCCATCCTGAACTCCGGTCCGATCAGCTTGCCACGCTCCGTAAGCATGCCTTATATGCCCAGCACGAACGATTGGATATGCTTGAAAGGGAAAATATCATTTCTGCTGATGTCGCTGCAAAACAAAAAGAGGAAGTCACCGACCAGCTCGTCCATATCGAAGAAGACGACTGAGCCAAAACGGCAAAAGCGCCCTGCAGTGCGGGGCGCTTTCTTGCGTTTTTGATTAGTGTGGGATATCTTATCATGTGCTAGTTACTTGAAGCGGAAGGGGCTCACTTTCCGCGGGCTGCGAAAAGGTTGTTGATCAGTTTTCCTTATAGTGCCAAAGTGCGAAGTACTACATATCAAAGTTGTTCATTAGTTTTGCAAACTTATTATTTTACACTCGAGTGGATTGCAGCGGAAGGCATTCGACTCCTCGAAAATAATGACAATTTTCTTCGTGCGGTGTTTATTCGAAGAAGCTTAATCAATGTCCTGCGGGGGTAGCGAACAGGGAAGACCCCTCAGGCGCGAGTAGCGCTGAGGAGGCTTCCCGGTCGTCCCGCGGCAAAGAAGACACTGTGAGTGCGACCGGAGGGAAGCAGGAACAGATGTCGCACTTGTGCCTATGGTGAAAGCAATGCCTGCAGCGGAAAGGAACGGATAAACTCCAGAATAAGCCGCTATCATATTGACTTCTCTCTCCAAACTCAACCCTGCTCTTCAAGACACCCCATCATTTAAACAAACGTTTATTTAAACCTTGCTTCCTTCTCCTTTATCAAGCTTCAGTACAATGTATTCACCGAATGCATACATGAAGAAGAACGGCACAAAGAACAAGAACAGGCCGACGGTGAATATTTCCGGAGTCAGATAGTTCATGAGAAAACCGGTTATGCCCGGAATGTTGAATAAGTATTCCAGGATGAGCAAGTTGGAAAGCATAAACCAGAGCAGCGACTTGGAATGATAGAATATGCTGATGCCTGCGTTCCGCCATACGTGGACAAGCAGGATGAATCCTTTGCGGAGCCCTTTGCCGCGGGCCAGTTCGACGTATTGTTTTTCCAATTCCTCTTCGAAAATCAGAATCATCAACTTGTAAAATTGGATTGTCGGCAAAATGGCCAGGGTTAAAATCGGCAGCAAATAAGCTTTTTCACCCTGAATGGTTGCAATGGAAAACAGCAATATGCCTGTGCTTTGAAAGAACTTGATGACGGCGACCTGCAGCAGGACAATGATCAGAATATCAGGCAGTGATTCGAATAAGAAGACGCCGAATTTCATTTTTTCTATCACTTTATGGGGCAGGAGCATGGTGAAAAAGGTCAGCAATGTTGCAAAGATCAGCGAAATCATTAATGCGCTGAACAGGATTGTGATTGAGTAGAAAAACATTTCCAGCATGATTGGAAACAGCGGCCTGATCGTCCCCTGGACGTTATATGTCATCTCACCCAGATGAAGAAGGCCTGTGACAATATTTTGCACCGCTTCCCCGTATGCCGGAAAGTTGATGAACCCGGACTCCCCTCTGTGGAAGAGCTGGGGTATTGCGCCAATAAAAATGATGCCGGCAGCTGCTGTTATGAATTGAAATAGCAATTTACGAAGATAGCTTAAAATGGCCGGTGCCTCCTTTCTGCCTCGTTTTCAGTTTCCTGTCCAGGTGATTTTTGATTCTCCGGCACTTTTGAATCCTTTGAATTGGTAGTTGGTTTCTTCTTCAAACAGTTTGCTTTCCTTTAATGAGCGCTGTGACCCGCCGATCACGAAAATGGTCAGGGTGTAATCATTCCATACATCGATATCCGATCTGCCTGTTTTCTGCAATTCTTTGACATCACGGGAAAGACTGGTCCCTTCCTGCAAAAACCATTCAACCTTGTCTTGCATCTGCTTTTCGCTCATCGTCGGAGGGAAGGTGAACGAAAGCTCGATATTATGCTCGGTTTTTCCAGCTGAAACGCGAAGAATATCATCGTCCTGCCTGGCAGTATGGACCGTCTTATTGATGAGGGGCAAGCTCGCAACTGGCAGCCGGTCTCCGGAAGGGCGGCTGGCATTTTGCAGCAGGCCCTGTTCGCCACCGGTGACATAGCCGAGGAAAAAACCGAAGAATAGGGTGAACACGGCAACGCTCAGAACATACTTGGCCTGCCGGAATCGGTATTTCCGCTTCTGCGGCTGCGATGACTTGATCTTTTTCATGGCAGCTTCCCTTGACTCAGAAGTGAACCGCTGCTTTTGATAGACAGCCCGGTCCATGATCTGGTCAAGGTCATTCAGCTTATCGTCCACCCATGATCCCCCTTTCCTCTTGACGGCTGATCGCTTTTTTCAATTGCTGTCTTCCTCTGTGTAACCGCGACTTGACGGTTGAGCTTTTCATATTAATCAATTCCGATATTTCCTGGACCGACATGCTTTCCTGATAATGCAAAATCAGGATTTCCCGGTATTTCACCGGCAACTTCAGCAGTTCTTCGGCAAGCACCCTGTATTCATCATCTACAATCAGTTTTAATTCAGGGGACTTTTCGGGTGAAGGGATAAACGACTCAAATACGATTCCTGTCCAGATATTCCGGTGAAACCAGCTTTTCAAATGATCCTTGCAGCGGTTTACGGTGATCGTGTACAGCCAGCTCTTCAGCGGTCCTTCTCCCCGGAATGTCTCGATTTTCTCGTAACAGGTGGTGAAAACTTCTTGAACGATATCCTCGGCATCCTCCCAGTTTTTCACGTATGTGTAGGAAAGCCGGATCAGCCGCTCTCCGTATTCATCCATAATATCGTGGATCAATGAATCTTTGTCGGCGATATATTGATCGAAACGTACCGGTTTTTCCGCATATTTGTTGAACTCTTTTTTCATTTTTTGACCCGCCCTTTAATCTTTCTGTATGTAAGACGATTGCACCGTTATACGGTTGCGTACTTTTCAGAATTTTTTCTTTCTTTTTTTATTTTATCACATGCTTGGGCAGTGACTTTTGAAAAGTGCCCAGAAACGGAAAGTGCCGGCTGAAGACAAAAAAAAGAAGGGAATTATCCCTTCATTCATTGTTCATCTATTGCATGTTTTTCGTGTCGTTATAATACTGGACAGAGGTTTGGGCACCTTCGGCAACCATGTTGTTGTCTGCCAGGTCGTAAGGATCAGGGTGGCCGCCCTTTTCCACCGGCACTTCTTTATCCTGTTCCATCTTAACAAAAGGAACTTTTTGGGCCAGTTCATATATTTTTTCCTGTGCTTTCACACGGCGCTTTCGGTCTGATAATACATATGCGGCAGCACCAAGGCCGCCAAGAGCAACCCCGGACCATTTCATCGTTTTTTGTGTGTTCATCTTCCCTTCCTCCTTTAAAGGTTGTCTTTATATGTTTTAGATACCCGTATGGAAGAAATTATAACTTACAACCTTTTTACTTTTGTGACACTTTCTTCCGCAAGTTCCGCCAGCGGCCCGCCGGCAAGCAGTCCGGCATTCCCGGTGTATGGGATCAGGAATTCCCTTGCTGCATCCAAGAAAATAACGATGCCTTCCGCTGTCAAAATGTAATCCTGGTCACCTTTTACCAGGTTGGAACTGCCGGAATTAGCCAGGCCGCCAGCTTTTATTTCTTCTTTGATCATGCGGGAAAGTTTCGTTTTAT
The DNA here is from genome assembly GCA_016841765.1 of Guptibacillus hwajinpoensis. Classification (GTDB taxonomy): domain Bacteria; phylum Bacillota; class Bacilli; order Bacillales; family Bacillaceae_O; genus Bacillus_BL. The sequence continues at coordinate 11,664 of JAENYN010000068.1, read as the reverse complement.
AATAGCTGCCCTCTTTGAAAAGGTCCTGTAACGCCAGAATCGCTCCGGTTTCGGTTTTCACCGTAAGGGTCCGCCTGTCGAGCCGTTCACCTTTTCTGTCAGTTGGGTATTGCTCAAACAATACACTCAGCAGGCCGCGGTCATTGAAAATGACATCATATCCGCCTGCAATTTCGACTTCACCTTCATCTTTCAACGCATCTGTCATTTGCCGGGTAAGTCCCAACAAGGCTTTATTTGCCTGTGCTTCGGCATGTTTGTTCCTCATGCCGACAACTTTTGGGTAGACCACCTTGATGCCGTCCTTATTCATGCCGATGCGGATCACCCGGACAGGGCCGATTACCGCCGATTTTGGCTGTTTTTTCTTTTCCATCTTCTTCGCCTCCGCTCTGCTCCAGTGTATGTGCAGGCGGGTGTCCCGGTGAAGGCCCGGGGAAAATATTCAGATGCTGCTGTTTCTCAGGGAAAAATGCCCGGAACAGAGCCCGGGCATGTTGTTGCCGGTAAAAAGAGAATGAGTCAAATTATCAACGCCGGCGGTCGCTTCGCAGCGTCAGACCGTCATCCCGGTCATCTTCCAATCTTCTGTCATCCCTGTCACCGGTTTCCGGATACATTTTCGAATACAGTGAATTGTTAGTGATGAACGTATCATAGACTGCCTCTTCATCTGTTCCTTCCGTATCGACAATGACCAGAATTCTTCCTTCTTTCACATGCTGTTCATATACTTTCGCGTCTTCTTCCGGTATGCCCATTCCAACAAGGGCGCCGACAATCCCTCCGACCGCTCCCCCGGCAGCCGCTCCGCCAAGTGTCGCAGCAAGCGGCCCAGCTGCGACAAGGGGCCCAAGACCGGGAATGGCAAACGTTCCGAGGCCGAGCAACAGCCCGGCAATACCGCCTATCAGCCCGCCGCCGGCAGCGCCCGCGGTCAGACCCTCCATCAGCTTTGATCCTTCTTCATATTCATAGTCTCCGCCTGTCACCTTTTCAATCCGTTCAACTTCAGAATCAGACTTGGCGACAATTGAAATATCTTCAGCTTCATAACCCCGATCTCTCAGGGCCCGGACTACCCTAACAGCTTCTTCACCTGTATGAAAAACACCTACAACACGATTACTCATCTATTCTCCTCCTCGTTCAGTCTGTATATAACTTCCATTCCCATAGAAAAAAGCAGCGAAACCGATGGTTACAGTTTCACTGCTTTTTTTACATGCAGATTACTTCTTCTTTTTCATCAGGGCGATAAAAGCTACGGCAAATAAAATCCAGTTTCGTTTCCGCCCGTACAGGCTGTGGAACAATTGTTTGAATTGCTGATAAGTCCCTTGGTACGGATACCACGGCAGCTCGGTATCCTTTTTGCCTTTGTCGACCATCACCGCTTTCGGGTGTGTGAAGATGCGGAGCCCTTCATCCCCGTGATAACGGCCGATTCCGCTCTTCTTGGCACCGCCGAACGGAAGATGGTGATTCGCAACCGTGATCAGCACATCGTTGATCACGACACCCCCGCTGACTAATTTCGAAGCGACCCGTTCCGCTTTTGTGATATCAGAAGTATAGATGCTGCTGTTCAATCCATACTCTGTTCCGTTGGCAAGCGCGACAGCTTCTTCCTCCGTATCAAACGGCATAATCGGAAGCAGCGGGCCGAACGATTCTTCCTGCATGAGTTTCATATCCTGCTTCACATTTGTGACGACAGTCGGCGGCACGTAGAGGCCCATGTCCGTATTCCATTCTGCCGGCGGCGTGCCGGTGGCAAGCTTTGCCCCTTCTGCGAGCGCTTCTTCAAGCTGGACACGCATGACATCAAGCTGTCCCGGGAACGTCATCGATCCGATATCGCCGTCTTCCGTTTTCCCGTGCTTCAGCTTGTTCACTTCCTCAAGAAGCTTTTGTAAAAAGGCTTCATAAATCGGCCGTTCCACATACAGCCGTTCAATCGCCATACACGTTTGGCCGCTGTTTGTGAACGCTCCCCAGATCGCTCCCTGGACGGCGCGCTCGATGTTTGCATCCTTGAATACAATCATCGGATCTTTGCCGCCAAGTTCAAGTGTGGTCGGAATCAGATCCCTGGCGGCGACTTCCTGGATGATCTGGCCGGTGCGTACGGATCCGGTGAAAAAGATATAATCAGGTTCCCCTTTGGTGAGGGCTGCTCCAAGTTCCTTGCCCCCGTGCGCCACCTGGACGACGTGATCCGGAAACCCCGCTTCCTTGAACACCTTTTCGATATGAAGCCCGACAAGCGGGGTCACTTCAGACGGCTTCAAAATGACGGTATTGCCGGCGGCCAGGGCACTGATCGCCGGAATCATGGCAAGCTGCAGCGGATAGTTCCAGGGCGAAATGACAAGCACCACTCCGCGCGGCATATACTCGACGTATGATTTCTTGCCGAAAAAAACAATCGGTGTCGGCTTTTTTTCCCGTGCGAGAACTTTTTCGGCATGTTTCTCAATATGCTGAAGAGCATCCAGCACCGGCATCAGGTCCGCCATCAGCGCCTCCACTTTAACTTTTCCGGTATCTTTTGAGACAGTCTGGATTGATTCTTCCATATGCTCAGCAAGGTAATGGCGGAGCTTGCGCAAATAACGGACCCGGTCGGCGACAGACAGGGCCGACCACGACTCAAAAGCTGTACGGGCGTTCTCATAAAGCCTGCCCGTTTCCCCTGCTGGCGTTTCCTCTATTTCATCAATGATTCGGTTCTCAGCCGGATCGAGCACACGCAACTTCGGCAGTGATCTTTGCTCCAGGTGCATCAACAACCAGCTCCTTTTCGTTTAGCGAATTGCAATATGCTTGCTTTTGTCCTTCTTATTCTCCAGGTAAAAGGAAACCATCGGGCCGACCTGGCTGGCGAAACTCGGGACCGTAATGCCGGAACCTTTCAGGTCTTCCTGCGCCTGGCGGCTGTCATAAAAGGATTTGCATGCGAAATAATCCATCGCTTCCTTTTCCACCTTCAGCCATTTGCGCACCGGCTTCACCTTCAGCAATGCCGCTGCAACCGGAAGCGGAACCGTCCCGGTCGGCTTCTTCCCAATCGATTCTTTCATCAGCAGCCGGTACACATCCTTCACTTTGAAAGGGTTCGGATCGGTGAGATGGTACGTTTTGCCGGCGCCTTTTTCCTGATGGGCCAAATAAATGACCGCTTCAATAATATAATCCACCGGGACGAAATTTCCAAATGCGTCGCCTGAACCGAAGTACGGGATGATCGGCGAAAATTTCATCGCATCAAGCAAGTTCAGGATAAAATAAGGACCGTCAAACTTGATCGTTTCCCCTGTCTTCGAATGCCCTTTCACAATTCCCGGCCTGATGACAGTTGCCGGCACCCGGTCCATAATACCGCGGACCGCCACTTCCGCTTCAAACTTCGTGCTTTCATAATGGTTCTTGAACGATTGGCCCATTTCAAGCTCGCTTTCAAGAATGCGGCCTTCCCTGTCACCCGACACATAGGCGGTGCTGAAATATACATATCGCTCGATGTTCTCAAGGGTGAGGACCCAATCATTGACCTGCTTTGTCCCATTTACATTCACATTGTACGCGATTTTTTTCGGAACCGCTAAATCGTAGACAGCGGCCAGATGGAAAACGTGCGTAACAGCCGACCGGAGCACCGGCAGCAGTTCCTCATCCATTTCAAGGTTCGGCTTCGTGATATCGCCCTCTATAATTGTAAAGCTGCTTTCTGTCAGGTCTGTCGAACGGGCAAGCCCGGCAACCTCCTGGCGGGCCGTTTCCGCCATCTGCGGCTGCACCAATAGGTAAATATGATCGATCGGATAATCTTTTGCGCTCAGTTCCTTCAGAAGCGCCCTGGCAATAAAGCCGGGGAAACCTGTGAAAAAGTAAGTATTGCCCATTGTTCCCTCTCCTTCATGTATGAATGATGATTCATTCATATATTTTCAGAAAATTGACAGCTTTTGTTTCCCGTGAAAAGTGACAGCTTTTGCCGCTGCGAAAAGAAAACGTTTTCTTTGTTGTAAATTGATTATAGGCAAAAGCTGAACGAATTGTCAAAAAATTAAAAAAGCATTTGTGGAATAACCTGGTATCCACAAATGCTTCAAAACGTCAAGTCCGTTATCCATCGGGACATATGTTCTTGGATTTCTTTAAAAACGCCTGCAGCACCGGGAAGCTGACCTTCCGTAACAGATTCAAGCGGCAGGATCCTGTACTTTTGATCCCGGCCGCGTTCGACATATGTCGGTGTGAAGTGCGGATTGCGGAGTGTAAGGGATTTTGTCCCATCCGGCCTCTCGGCTTTTTCGACTTCGACCTGGACCATGCCGCCGATTTGCTTATAGAGCCCCTCCTGCCCTGAATAAAAGTTGCCGAGAGAATAAATAGCGAACGCTTTATTGCCGTTTTTTCCGGTGATCCAGGCAGGGGGCTGGAGCACATGAGGATGGTGCCCGACGATGATATCCGCTCCGGCATCCGCTGCGAACTGGACCCATTCCTGTTGGAACGCATTCGGAAGACGTTCATACTCATTGCCGAAATGCAGACTTATCACAGCTACATCCGCAACGCTTTTTGCAGCGGCGATTGCCTGTTTGACCGCGGCTTTGTCCAAATAGTTGACGAGATATCCTTTTCCAGGAGGTGGACGGTATCCATTTGTACCATAGGTGAACGCGGCAAACGCAAATGAAATCCCGTTTCGCTCAACCACAGGCAGGGTATCCCGCTCCTTCTTACTCAAGGCAGCTCCGGTATGTTCCACCCCAATGCTGTCCCAATATTGGACTGCGCCTCTCACCCCGGCTTCCCCTTTATCAAGAGCATGATTATTTGCCATGGATACAACGTCAATACCGCTTTCTTTCATGATGTCCCCAACTTCATGCGGACTATTGAAAGCAGGATACGTGGAAAGACCCAGTTCTGCCCCGCCGATGATGCTTTCCGAGTTGGCCATTGTAAGGTCAGGCGCTTCAAGCATGGGAATGATCCGCTGGAATGCTTCAGAAAAGTCATAGTTTCCTTCTTTATCAACTGCGGTGCTATACACCCTTTTATGAAGCAAAATGTCACCGATTGCCGCAAACGTCGCGATTGATTTTTGAGTCGGTGTTTGTTTCTTTTGCAGGGTGACCTGCTTTTCCGAGTGCAGGCCGGCACCTGCTTCATCCAATTTTAAGGAAGCGCTTTCATTTCCGGCAACAGGAACGAGATTCCGGAACTGTCCGTGATGAATGAAGCCTATATAAATTACAAAAGCGAGCAGGATCGTCAGCATCAGATTCAAACCGTGTATCACTTTCATCCTCCCGGCCCCTTTACTTATTTTAAGGCTGCGGCAAAGCATAATGAAGTCGTTTAACAAAGCCTGTTTTAAAATAAGGTACCATAACCGGACAAAAATATACAGTTTGTTTGTGACGATTCGGCAAAGTTTTCAGAATATGGTGGCTTGCTGTCGTTTTTGCTTATTGGTGCTTCTGCGGAAAAATCCATTAAAAAATTTCCATATGGAAAAGCCCGCTTCGGAAAGCGGACTTATTTTTGCAAGTATCCAATTATCGTATCGAAGCATGCCTTTTTATAAAACCCGTGCATTTCCTTATCTCCGCGCATCAGCCACTGGATTAGCATTCCGTCGATGGCAGCCCGGATCGCCACTGCAGCCTGTCCGGTATCCGTCTCGCTTTTAAAGACACCTTCCTGCTTTCCGAGTTCAACGATTTCCCTGCCAATTGACCAGCAATTTTCATAAAAGGCCCGGTTGATTTCCCGAAAGGCTTCATTCCGGCTTGCCCTGGCCAGAAAATCAAGATATACGCTGTAAAACGTACTGTTTTCCTCAGGGCTCACAAAGGCTGCATCCACATAAGCCGCCAATTTCGCAATTGCGGTCTCTTCCTTTTGAATAGCCTCGCATTCCTTTTCATTTATCCTGCCAGTCAACCAGATGAGCAGCTGGCTTAACACATCTTCCTTATTTTTAAAATAATAGCTTGTCACACCTTTACTGACCCCGGCGTAATCGGCAAAATCCTGCAGGGTCACGGCATCAAAGCCTTTATCAGCGACCGCCCTGAAGGCGGCCTTCAATATCTGCTTCCTTCTCTTTTCTGCACGTTCTCCCATCTTTTATCTGGCCCCCATCCCGAAAAAATTGACCGGTCAGAATAATTTTACTATACTGAGGGTGGATTTTTCAATTTAGGAGGGAAAACATGAGCACTGAATTTAAAGCCTTTGTCGTGAACAAGACCGAAACGGATTTTACCGCTGATTTTGAGAAGCTTACAATGGACAAGCTGCCAGAAGGGGACGTTACCATCAACGTTGCCTATTCAAGTGTCAACTATAAGGACGGACTTGCCAGCATCCCGAACGGAAAAATCGTCCGCTCCTACCCTTTTGTCCCTGGAATTGATCTCGCAGGAACAGTCGTCGATTCTAAAGATGACCGTTACAAAGAGGGCGATCAAGTCATCGTCACCAGCTATGAGCTCGGCGTCTCCCATTTCGGCGGTTACAGTGAATATACAAGAGTTCCGGCTGAGTGGATCGTGCCGCTTCCGGAAGGACTCTCCCTGCAGGAAGCAATGGCAATCGGAACAGCCGGCTTCACAGCTGCTCTTTCCGTCCATCGGCTCGAACAAAATGGTCTGAAACCTGAAGACGGCCCTGTGCTTGTCACCGGCGCGACCGGAGGAGTCGGCAGCATGGCTGTCGCCATGCTCGCCAAACGCGGATATACTGTCGAGGCGAGCACCGGCAAAAAAGAAGCTCACGACTTCCTCAAAAAATTGGGTGCTGCTGAAGTGATCAGCCGGGAAGACGTTCTGCCTGAAAAAATGCGCCCTCTCGACCAACAGCGCTGGGCAGCAGCTGTTGATCCGGTCGGCGGCAAAACGCTTGCTGCCATCACAAGCAAGCTAAAGTACAACGGGGCAGTCGCCGTCAGCGGCCTGACCGGAGGCGGCGAGGTGCCGGCAACCGTCTTCCCTTTCATCCTGCGCGCCGTCGATATCCTCGGCGTCGATTCTGTCAACTACCCGGCCGGCCCGCGCCAGGAACTGTGGCAGCGCCTCGCATCTGACCTGAAGCCTGACAACCTGTCAGAACTGGAACGGGTCATCCCATTTGAAGAACTGCCTGACAGCCTCTCTTCTATCTTAAAAGGTGAAATGACAGGCAGGACTGTTGTGAAGATATCTGAATGACCAGGTGTGGCGCCAATTGGTGCCTCAATCGGTGCCTTCAATCGGTGCCTTCAATCGGTGCCTGACCCCCGGTGCTTTAAAGCACCGGGGGTCAGGCACCTTTTTTCACTTACTTTTTCAAAATAACAAATCACCTCATTCCTTCCCCCACAAAACCCCTTTGGATAAGCACTTTCCCATTTAAATCCATACCCATAGTGTAAATTAAAATAACTTAATGGTCACAATGTTGTAATACTTTTCTCATACATCCTACACAGTTAAGGATTAGACTGAAATCGGAGCTTTACCAATATTAACTTAGTATCCATAGTAAAAAAGTGAAAAGGAGGCTTATCATCATGAGTGAAGTGCTCATATTAAGCCGGATTCAGTTTGCCGTGACCGTGTTCTACCATTTCCTCTTCGTCCCGCTCACAATCGGACTTGTCATCCTGCTGGCTGTGATGGAAACGAAATTTGCCCGGACACGCGATCCGTTATATCGCAGAATGGCAGACTTCTGGGGAAAACTGTTTCTCATCAACTTTGTGCTCGGAGTCGTCACCGGCATCACGATGGAATTCCAGTTTGGGACAAACTGGTCGGAATACTCGAAATATATGGGGGATATCTTTGGATCACCGCTTGCCATTGAAGCGCTTGTCGCTTTCTTCCTGGAATCCACATTTATCGGCATCTATATCTTCGGTAAAGATAAGATTTCGCCGAAGATGCGGGCATTTTCCATTTGGATGGTCGCAATCGGCACCAACATTTCTGCACTCTGGATCATCACCGCCAACGGGTTCATGCAAAACCCTGTCGGCTACGTATTGAACAACGGCCGTGCGGAACTGGCCAGTTTCACAGAACTCATTTCGAACCCGTATGCATGGTTCATGTTTTTCCATACGATTTTTGCCAGTTACATTGTCGGTTCCTTTTTTGTCATGGGCATCAGCGCCTACCATCTATTAAGAAAAAATGAAGTGGAATTTTTCAAACGGTCTTTCCGGATGGCGCTTGTCATGGCAGTGATTGCTGGAACTGCGACTCCGATCATCGGCCATCAGCACGGTGTGTTCACCGCAACGAAACAGCCGGCAAAGGCAGCCGCAATGGAAGCGGTCTGGGAGACGGAACAAGGGGCTCAGTTCAGTATCATCCAAATTCCTGACGCAGAAAACGAGAAAAACTTCGAAGCCTTATCCATTCCGAATCTCGGCAGCTTTTTCTACACCAACTCCTTAAATGGTGAAGTGACGGGGCTGAAAGACATCCCAGCTGATGAACGGCCGAATGTGCCGCTGGTCTTTTACAGTTTCAGAGCGATGGTTGCACTGGGAATCTTCTTTCTGGCCATGACCTGGTATGGTGTCTACCTTTATCGAAAAAACAAATTGGTCGATTCCCGCAAGTATCTGAAAACAATGCTTTACTCTATCTTGCTTCCTTACTTGGCGATCAATCTCGGCTGGATGGTAGCAGAAGCGGGACGGCAGCCGTGGGCGGTATACGGTTTGATGAAAACAGCTGAAGCCGTTTCGCCGATTTCGGTCGGACAGGTCATCTTCTCACTGGCAGGACTCGTCATATTCTATACCATCCTGATCATTGCGGACGTTTACCTCATAACCAAGTTTGCACGCAAAGGGCCGGAACTTCCGCTAAAGGCTGGCTTGAAAGGGGATGTCGAACATGTCTCATGATACACTCGCCATCGTTTGGTTCGGCCTGTGGGGCTTAATCTGGACAATCTATTTTATCCTCGATGCCTATTCACTCGGCACCGGGATGCTGTTCCCGTTTTTGACAAAAAACCGGCAGGAGCGCAACCAGCTGCAGGAAACAATCGGGCCGTTCTGGGGCGGGAATGAAGTATGGCTGATCACCGCAGGAGGTGCCACATTCGCAGCATTCCCGGCAATTTATGCGGACATGTTCAGTTTTTTGTATACACCGCTCATGCTTATCTTATTTGCCCTGTTCTTTCGGGCAACCGGCCTTGAGTTCATGCACAAGGATGATAATCCGCTGTGGCAATCGTTCTGGAAATGGGCATTTTTCGGAGGAAGTGTTGCCATCGCTCTCTTATTCGGGGTCGCCTTTGCCAACCTGTTTGACGGCTTGAAAATCACTGAAAACGGATATGAAGGAACACTGCTGTCCCTTTTACATCCATACGGCCTGCTCGGCGGACTGCTTTTCGTAAGCCTGTTCCTGCTTTCCGGATCACTATGGATTGCGGTTAAAACCGAAGGAAGCACTGCCGAAAAAGCACTCCATATCGGACACAGAGTCTGGTTTGGGGCCGCAGCAATCACAGCGATTTTCATGGTTGCAACGAACAACCGCACACCGCTGTTTGAAAACTTTGCGGACTACCCGATCCTTTGGGTGCTGCCGGTACTCGTACTTGTTTCTGTCTTACTGATCAAACCATTTTTGAACAAAGGTAAAGTCGGTCTTGCTTTTACGTTTACATCATTGACCATCTTTTCAATCATGGCCACAGGCTTTTCCGGCATGTTCCCGAACATGCTGCCGTCAAAAATTGATAATGCCTACAGCATTACACTCTTTGATGCAGCAGGCAGCGCACTGAATCTGCAAATCATGCTTATTGTCGCATTGATATTCGTTCCAATCGTTATCGCTTATCAATTATGGAGCTATACGATCTTCAAGCAGAAGATTACAAAAGAATCGGCAAAAGGGTACCACTAAAGATCAACCAAAAGCACCTCCTGAAAAGGAGGTGCTTTATATATGCCAGTGTACTTTCACTGCCCTTTCCCTGATGGTTGATGGTAAATTGAGATAGGAATCGCTGAAGCATATTTCCCCTGCGTTTAAAAGGCCATATAAAAAGACCAGCCATTAAATGACTGGTCTTTCTCAAATGACCCCTAGGGGATTCGAACCCCTGTTACCGCCGTGAAAGGGCGGTGTCTTAACCACTTGACCAAGGGGCCGGTAGTGGCTCCACAGGCAGGATTCGAACCTGCGACAGCTCGGTTAACAGCCGAGGGCTCTACCACTGAGCTACTGTGGAATGATTATCTTTCTTCCTTAACTGATTTTGCGAATGACTACTGCTTCTTCCTCTGCTAGCAAAATCAAGGAAGAAAATGCGTCGAAGCAACTCGAAGCTTATTCAAGGTGTGTTGCTCGTCACTGAGCTACTGTGGAATAATTGTCTTACTTCCTTAACTAATTTTTCGACGACTTCTGCTTCTTCCTAAGTCATATTTTATTATAGCCAGATTTTCCATAAAATCAACATGGAAAATAATACAAACGCGCCCTAGAGGACTCGAACCTCTAACCTACGGCTTAGAAGGCCGTTGCTCTATCCGGTTGAGCTAAGGGCGCACGGAATAAAAAGCTCTTTACATAAAAATGGAGCGGGTGATGGGAATCGAACCCACGACATCAGCTTGGAAGGCTGAGGTTTTACCACTAAACTACACCCGCGTATAAAGTAAGAATATTTATTCAGTTTTGTTTCAACGGCTGTCATGCCTCTTCCTCTGATAGCTTATTCAGGGGTGATTGATGCGTCGAGGCAACTCGTGTGTTCGCAGTTAATTTCTTTCAAAGCTGGTATTTCCTTTACGGGCCTGTGCCTCTTCCTCTACTAGCCTATTCATGGATGATGAATGCGTCGAGGCAACTCGCAGCATACTCAGAGGAGTAATGCTCGTGGCTGAGGTTTTACCACTAAACTACACCCGCGTATACAGAAGAAAATTATTTGATTTGTAGGTTGGAGGCGGCACCCGGACTCGAACCGGGGGTAAAGGTTTTGCAGACCTCTGCCTTACCACTTGGCTATGCCGCCAGGATGGAAAAGGTAAAGAAAAGGGCGATAGATGGGAATCGAACCCACGAATGCCGGAACCACAATCCGGTGCGTTAACCACTTCGCCACTACCGCCGTAATCTATATGGCAGGGGCAGTAGGAATCGAACCCACACTGGAGGTTTTGGAGACCTCTGTTCTACCGTTAAACTATGCCCCTAAATGGTGGAGGAGGGCGGATTCGAACCACCGAACCCTGAGGGAACAGATTTACAGTCTGCCGCGTTTAGCCACTTCGCTACTCCTCCATATGAAAATGGTGCCGGCCAGAGGACTTGAACCCCCAACCTACTGATTACAAGTCAGTTGCTCTACCAATTGAGCTAGACCGGCACACAAATGGTGGCTCGAGACGGAATCGAACCGCCGACACGAGGATTTTCAGTCCTCTGCTCTACCGACTGAGCTATCGAGCCACATATATGGATATGGCGGAGGAAGAGGGATTCGAACCCCCGCGGGCCGCAAAGCCCCTGTCGGTTTTCAAGACCGATCCCTTCAGCCAGACTTGGGTATTCCTCCGTATGTAAATGGTAGCGGCGGAGGGGATCGAACCCCCGACCTCACGGGTATGAACCGTACGCT
>JAENYN010000067.1 GCA_016841765.1 Guptibacillus hwajinpoensis | reverse complement strand
GAGGCTCAGCTTCCTCCCCGTGGAAAGCGAGTGTCTGCAGCGCAATGGAACGAACGAGCGGGTTTTCGGTTCACTGATCGCTGAATCAGTCCCCGCTAAAAAGAATCGGTCTATTCAGTTACAGTTTCCATCCCGCTGACAATCCGCTCCAGTCCCTCATTCAGTGTGCTGCGCGGGCAGGCGATGTTGATGCGGAGGAAGCCGCGGCCGCCTTCGCCGAAAATGTGCCCCTGGTTCAAAGCGATTTTTGCTTCCTTCAGCATAACGCTCTCCAGTTCCTTATAATCGAGACCGTATTTGCGGAAGTCCATCCACACGAGGTACATGCCTTCCGGTTCAATGACATCCACTTTCGGAAGCTTTTCGGAAATGAACCCCTTTAAAAACTCCAGGTTATCTTCCAGATATGAAATGAGCTGGTCAAGCCACTCATCGCCATGATTATATGCCGCCTCCATTGCAGCAGCGCCGAAAGAATTTAGCATGCCGATGCCCTGTGTTTCAATCTCAGCAGCAAATGCTTCCCGGTGTTCTTTATTCGGCAGGAGGATGACGGATGTCTGCATGCCGGCCAGGTTGAACGTTTTGCTCGGGGCGATGCATGTCACCGTCTGCTGTTTGAATTCTTCAGACAGCGAAGCGATCGGTATATATTGATTTCCGTTAAGCATCAAGTCGAAGTGGATATCATCGGAAATGATGATGACGTCGTGATCGACGCAGATGCGGCCCATTTTCTCAAGTTCTTCTTTATTCCACGCTCTGCCGACAGGGTTATGGGGGTTGCTCAGAATGACCATCTTGAGGGCAGGGTCTTTGGCTTTTTGTTCAAAGTCTTCAAAGTCAATATAATACCGCTTTTCTTCTTCCCTGTATACGAGCTCGTTTTGCACCAGTTCACGGTCATTATTTTCGACCATTTTGAAGAACGGGTAGTAGACAGGCGTCTGGATCATGACTTTATCGCCAGGTGCTGTCAGTGCCCGGACCAGTGTGCTCAAAGCGGGCACAACGCCGGGGCTGAATTTCATCGACTCTTTTTCGACTTCCCAGCCATGCCTTTTTTTCAGCCAGTGGGCGACGGCATCGTATGTAGAATCGGCTGCCATGTTATAGCCGTAGATTTTATGGCTGACCCGCTCCTGGATTGCATTGACAATCGGTTCGGCCACTTCGAAATCCATATCGGCGACCCAGAGCGGAAGAAGATCTTTTTCGCCGAAACGGGCTTCATTTGCATCCCATTTGATGGAGTTGGTGTTGCGGCGGTCAACAACTTTATCAAAATCGTATTTCATAAAATTCCTCCTGTTTTGTAAAATATTAATTTTTCCGTTATGACAATTGTAGATTTTCCTTTCATTTCCGTAAAGCGACAGGCTCGGGGTTCACCGTCATTTCTTCTTCCTGTCCCGCAGTTGCCTGTCACAATAGCACTGGTTTCTGTCTATATGCTATGATTGGGGAGGAATGTGCTACATAGCAGGTCTGGCAGCATGTCTCCATATAAGTTTAACAGGCAAAGGTGATCGCATGAGTGAAAATGATAAAATTTTAGCGGTCCTCGCAGACTGGGACCCGCTTGGATATGGAAAGGCAAGCTATGAAACAGAATGGGCGGATGTGTTGCAGGCCGTCCATGAGTATCCGGATTCAGCCCGGATCGCCGAACGGATTCAGGGGATATTCCATTTCTCATATGATGAACATATCCCGATGGAACAATGCAGGCGGATCGCCAAAAAACTGGTGGCCGTAAGGGAGTCGGCATCCTGTGATATTTAACGGGTCAATCGCGGAGTCAAGGCAAAGGAGGCTATCGAAGACGTGAAAAAAATTACGTTCACCGGCGGCGGTTCAGCCGGACATGTAACACCCAATTTGGCAATCATCTCCAGGCTCAAGGAAAAAGGGTGGGAGATTTCGTACATAGGCTCGAAGGACGGGATCGAAAAGGAGATTATAGGGCGGACAGATGTGCCCTATTACGGCATTTCAACCGGCAAGCTGCGCCGCTATTTCGATCTGAAAAACTTTAAGGATCCATTCAAAGTTGTAAAAGGGGTGGGGGATGCTTATTTTCGGCTGAGGCGCCTTAAGCCTGACGTCATTTTTTCTAAAGGCGGCTTTGTATCCGTACCGGTCGTCATTGCCGGCAATTTGCTAGGCACTCCGGTCTTTATCCATGAGTCGGATATCACCCCGGGGCTTGCCAACAAAATCGCAGTGAAATTTGCAACAAAGGTTTTCGTCACGTTTGAAGAGGCAATTGCCCATCTCCCGGCCGATAAAGCGGAACATACCGGTTCGCCGATCCGGGAAGAAATTTTTAATGGAAGCAAGGAAAAAGGGCTTGAGTTCCTCGGTTTCAACGCAAACAAGCCGGTCATCACCATCATGGGCGGAAGCCTTGGCTCGAAAAAAATCAATGATGCGGTAAGAGGATCGCTGGATCATTTGCTGGACCGCTTCCAGGTCGTCCATCTTTGCGGAAAAGGGAATGTGGACAGCAGCCTAACAGGCCGGGAAGGATACCGGCAGTTCGAATATGTCAATGAAGAACTGCCTGATGTGCTGGCTGCAACCGACCTTGTCATTTCAAGGGCTGGCTCAAACTCGATCTTTGAATTTCTGGCGCTCAGAAAGCCGATGCTGCTTATCCCGCTTTCCAGACAGGCGAGCCGCGGCGACCAGATCCTGAACGCGAAATCATTTGAAAAGAAAGGCTTCGCGTCTGTTCTTGAAGAAGAGGAGCTTACATCCGAGTCATTGCTGAACCGGGTCGAACATCTCTATGACAATAGGCTTGAATATAAAGACAGAATGCACCAGGAAGCAAAACGGAACAGCCTGGATGAAATCATCCGCCATATTGAAAATGCTTAGGAGCGTCCATTTATTCCGGGACGGTCCCCAATAAAAAACGGAACAGCGCCGGCCGCTGTTCCGTTTTTTATTTTGTGAAAATGGTTAAAATGTGGAGATATCAACTGCTCTCAGCCTTCAAACCTGGGCCTGGCTGTCATTTGAAGTTCCGCATGTTAAATGGGAGTGGCCAATAGGTCCATCCCCTATAACCACAATTAACACGGTGTTTATCTTTATTCACACAAACTTTCGGTTTTTTTCACAATTGTTTGCTATTCTGTGGCTAGACCAATATCTGGATGGTAGATCATATGGCGAAAATACAATTTTTCAAAAGAAAAAATGGTGTCAGGTTAAGCCCTGTTCTGATCGGCGGCTTTCTTTTCATATGTTTATTTTTTGCCCAGTCAGCCGCGGCAAATGCCGGGTCGGTCACCAGGCTTGAGCCGGGAGATTCGGTTCAGCAGGCGATTGCGAATGCCGAAAACGGTGATCGGATTGTGCTTGGCAGGGGGATATACCGGGAAAACGTGACGATTTCCAAACCGGTGGTGCTCGAAGGAGAGGACGGTGCTGTGATTGATGGCGGCGGCAAAGGCAGCATCATTGAAATCACCTCTGACCGGGCCGTTGTGAGAGGCCTTACCCTCAGGCATAGCGGACAAACCGGAAAGGATGCGGGACTACATATTTCCGGCTCGCAAAATGTGGTTGAAAACAATACGCTTGAGCTTGTCCATTTTGGCGTTTATGTAGAAGAGGCCGACAGCAACGTCATCAGGAATAACAGGATAAGCAGCTATCCCGTCCACTTTTCCAGGCGCGGCAACGGGATTCACCTTTTCAAAGGAACTGGCAATGAGGCAGCGGGGAACCGCATAACCGGCATGCAGGACGGCATCTACTTTGACTTCGCCAAAAACAGCAGGGTTGAACATAATCAGATCAGCGATTCGCGCTACGGTCTCCATTTCATGTTTGCGGAAGGCGGCAAAGCGTCGGGAAACGTCCTTTCGAAAAACATAACCGGTCTGATGGTCATGGGGACGAAGCACGTTGCGTTCGAGGAAAACACGATAACACGCCAGTTGAATTACAGAGGGTTTGGTGTCCTCATCTTTGACTCGGAAGCGATCCGGCTGCTGAATAATAAAGTGGAATATAACAGCACAGGGTTAAGCCTGCAGGATGCCAGGGACAGCATCATCAAAGGGAATCTCTTTGCGGGAAACCATATCGGAATCCACCTGAAGGATGAAAACAGCGGCAATACGGTGAGTGGAAACCGGTTTTCCGGGAATGTCGTCCAGACCAAAATCGTGGAACAGAAAGAGCCGCTTGATGATGGTTCGTCGGGAAACTACTGGGATGATTACCGGGGCTTCGATACAGATGGTGACGGCATCGGTGAAATTCCCTATGAATCGGGAACGATGTATGACCGCCTTGTATTTAAAAATCCTGAATTGCAATTTTTCTTTGAAAGCCCGGCCATAAAAATGTGGGCAGCCGCTGAGAAGTGGATGCCGTCGCTCGCGTCTGACAAAGGCGTTGACAGATATCCGCTGGCAAAACCGCCGGCGGAAGATGAGCGGACAGGCCAAGAGGAGCCGATTGGATGGCAGACAGGCATGTTCGCGATGTTGCTGCTATCAATAACGGGTGCAATTGTGTATGGGAGTGTGAAATGATGAGAAAACTCAAGGTTGGAATCATGATGATCGCTGCAGTCCTGGTTGCTATTTCCGGCTGCGGGAAAGAGCAGAGCTATGAACCGGAAGAAATCAATCCTGATATCGATGCCTGCAACATCTGCAATATGTCGATCGCCCATACCGATTTTGCGACACAGCTCATTCTCGAAGATGGGACTGTCCATAAATTTGATGATATCGGCTGCATGATGGAATACATCAACGGTGCAGGCAAGGAAGAAAAAATTATGAAGAAGTACGTACGTGATGTCGAGACAGCGGAATGGATCGAGCTTGAAAAAGCAGGGTTTGCCTACCACGAAGATTTTTGGACGCCGATGGCGTATGGCGTCCTGTCATTCGAATCGGAAGAGAAGGCGAAGCAGTATATTGAAAAAGAAGGCAAGGGCAAGCTATTGAGCTATCAGGAAATAACGGAATTTGAATGGGAAGGCCACTGACATGTGGACGATAGCGAGACAGGAGTTGCGCATCATCCTGCGCAGTAAATGGATATTCAGTTTTGCCTTCCTATTTGCGCTGCTTGCCGTCATCATCACAACGTTCGGATCAGCCGGCACGGCAGCCGGCTATTCGGGATTTAACAGGACGACAGCGAGCCTTTTGAACGTATCCCTTTTTCTTATCCCACTGCTCACCATGCTTGCCGGAAGCACGGCTTTTTCCGGTGAAAAGGAAGACGGCGGGCTCGGTCTGCTGCTTACGTATCCTGTAAGACCGGGAGCAGTGATAGGCGGCAAGTATCTCGGTATGTTTCTGGCATTGCTGGCTGTCGTCAGCTTCGGCTACGGCATCGCCGGAACAGCTGCAGCGATTAGCGGGAACGGTGTATCACTGCCGTTTTTCCTGTTGTTCTATTCATTTTCCGTCCTGCTGATCCTGATGTTTTTATCAATCGCATTTGCAGCCGGCACGCTTGCAAAGACGCGGTTTCATGCCCTTGGACTGAGCTTGCTGCTATGGGCGGTATTTGTGCTTTTTTATGAATTCGGTATCATCGGACTGTCGATGGCCGCCGATAAAAGCCTTATCATCCCGCTTTTTTCCATCTCTATTTTACTTAATCCTGCAGAGTTAGTCAGGGTTTGGGTGATAATCGCCATGGGGAGCGGGACGATATTCGGGCCGACTCTGTATGATCTTGCCATATGGTCGGAAAGTCCATGGGGCCAGGCGGCGTTTGCTGGTGCGGCGGCTGCCTGGATCGCAGTGCCGCTGTTTGCAGCCGGCTATACATTGAAACGGGGGATTAACCGTGGCTGATAAACCGATGATAACCGTAGACAAGGTAATGAAGCGATTTAACCGGGAAAATGTGATAGGGCCTGTTTCCTTTTCGGTTGAAAAAGGAGAAATAGTTGGCCTTTGTGGAGGAAATGGGGCTGGAAAAAGCACGATTATGCAAATGGTGATCGGCCAGCTGTCCCCAACAGAAGGGTCCATTCTAATCAATGGACGCAGGGTCGAAGCCGGCAGCCGTGATTACAAACGGTTATTTGCCTATATGCCGGATGCCATGCTATTTCCGAAGGTCCTGACAGGCTTTGAAGTGCTGTCTTATTTTGCAAAACTTGCCGGCGCAGAGGACGGCCGGGTTGAAGAACTATTGAAAAAGACAGGGCTCTGGGACGACCGCAACAAAAAAGTGAAGGCTTATTCCAAAGGGATGCAGCAGCGGCTGGCGCTTGCCCAGGCCCTGATATCTGGTGCCGAAGTCCTTATTCTCGATGAGCCGACAAACGGACTTGATCCGTACTGGGTCAAAATGTTCAAGGATATGCTCCGCGAAGAAAAAGAGAAGGGAACAGCGATTTTATTTTCTTCCCATATCCTCGCTGATGTCGAGGAACTTGCAGACAGAGTTGCATTCATGAGGGATGGAAAAATCCTTGTGGAAGGTACAGTAGAGGGGCTCAGGACCAAAAACGGTACGAGACGCAGGCTTGAAGATGTGTTTTTTGATTCGATTGCATCCTCGTAATGATACATTCTCACAACCAAGATTCTCCTGTATCTCCTTTCCTCCCGGGTTATAATGAAACAAAGCGTTTGGGGAGGGGAAAAGGATGTTTGTTTTGGAAATTGATCATGACGTTGCCCTGAAATTGCCGGATCACCGTGATGCAGGCGAACTGTATCATGTTGTGGATAGAAACCGCCGCTATTTGCGGAAATGGCTGCCGTGGGTGGACAGCATGAGAAAAGCGGAAGATTACGTACCGGTCATCGAAATGTGGCTGAAACAGTATGCGGCCAATGAGGGATTTCAAGCTATCGTTTTACATAAAGGCACAATTGCCGGTATGGCAGGATTCCACAGAATCGACTGGAACAACCGCAAAACGTCAATCGGCTACTGGGTGGGAGAAGATAAACAGGGTCAAGGCATCATCACCAAAGTATGCTGGAAACTGACAGACCTGGCTTTTTACCATTACGGCTTAAACCGTGTTGAAATCCAGTGCGGCACCGATAATGGCAAGAGCTGTGCGATACCGGAGCGGCTCGGTTACACCAAAGAAGGCATTGTCCGGGATGGGGAGTTTTTATATGACCATTTTCATGACCTTGCCCAGTACAGCATGACATGGAAAGACTGGCAAAAAGCATAAGATAAAGGGAGTTCCCTGGCGATTGCCGAATAGATTGAACCGGACCATTCAGTGTCCGGTTTTTTATTTATCCGTTTCGGATGAGGCGAATTGGACAGTAAAGTCGATGAATTGGACAGTAAAATGCAAGAACTCGACAGTAAAGCCGGCGAATTGGACAGTAAATGCCGAAAATTGGACAGTAACAGGCCAAAATCCACAGGACCAATCGTGCAGCCGATGTCTGGAGTCTCAGAATTCGCGTAATTACGTCTATTTCCTGTTGATCTTCATGAAAAATCGCGGTTCAGCATTCTGTGTTCGTTGGTTAAAGGTGAGAAAGACAGCCTCCAGGCCTATTGGTATAGAAGCACACAAAGCGTCCTGCGGCAAAAACAGCTGCAGGCCAGCCGGTGCAAATCAAAAAGCCAGGCCCATAAAGGCCTGGCCATTTATCCATATTAAAGGGAAAGGGGAAGAGTATAATCTGGTTATTACAGGGTCAATCAGCAAATAAAAGCTGCCCGCGGATCACCTTTTATCCTGTTATGCTTTTACCCAGTATGCGGCACCATGTACAGCAGGTACCGGCGGGAAGCGTTCGCCTTCCTCCAGGTTGACTACCATGTCGGTGTCAGCCTGCTTGCGTTCGCCGTTGTCGCCTTCATAGCTTTCAAACTTGTAATCACCTGATTCAGGTGCATCTTCTCCGGTTTTCCAGCGATCTGCCATTGTGATTACCTCCTTTTTTATTTTGTACGTAGGTTATATTCCTTTTTCATAACGTTGGTAAACGACACAGTGATAAATGTAAATCGGCTGTAACATTTACCACTTTCCCTTTTTAGTTGACAGAAGAGGGCCGGTGGGCGTTAAATTGCTTTATGCTGATAATAGAAAACACAATTTTAGCGAATAATTAATTGGTGATTGTGTCAGACAGAAAAGAGGGTGACCGATGAAAAAGAAACAATTTGCAATTCTCGGACTCGGCCAATTCGGCGGGAATTTGTGCCGCGAATTAAGCAAACTGGATGTCGAGGTTCTCGGTGTGGACAAGAATGAAGAAAAAGTGTATCGGTATACGGATGCCGTAACACAGGCATACCAGGCTAACGTAATGGATGAACCAACCTTAAACTCACTGGGCATAAGAAACTTTGACTATGTCATTGTGTCACTTGGTGAAAATATTGAAGCGAGTATCCTGACAACACTGTTATTGAAAGAAATGGAAGTGAAAAATGTATGGGTCAAAGCCCATAACGACTATCATCATAAAGTGCTTGAAAAAATAGGGGCAGACCGGATCATCCATCCGGAAAAAGATATGGCTGTCCGAATTGCCCACCATATCTCTTCCGAAAAGATCATCGACTTTATTGAGCTTTCGAAGGATTACAGCATTATTGAAGTCGCGGCCAACAAGCGCATAGACGGGCAAAAGCTTATTGAGCTTAACACACGGACGAAATATGGCGTTACGGTAATTGCCTTAAAAAACAAAAACGGCATCGTTGTATCCCCTTCTGCAAATGAAATTGTATATGAAGGAGATATCATCGTGGCGATTGGCCGCAATAGGGACCTGGAAAAGTTTGAACATGAAGGGATGTAAAGGCTGTGGCTAATGCGTTTTGGCAAGACTTAAAGCTTTCTCCGCCCCAGGCCCTGACTTTGCTATATGTAATTGGAATCGGAATAGGCACACTTTTGCTCAAGGTTCCATTTGCGGCAGAAAAGCCCATTTCCTGGCTTAGTGCGCTGTTCACATCAACAAGTGCCATGACGGTGACAGGCCTGTCTGTAGTTGACACCGGCACTACCTATACGTTCTTCGGGGAAGTTGTAATATTGCTGCTTATTCAAGTCGGAGGACTTGGCATCATGACATTTGCAGGGCTTATTTATATCATGCTGGGCAGGCGGATCGGATTTCAGCAGCGGCTCATTATCCAGCAGGATTTGAATGAAACATCAATAGGCGGCATTATCAGAATCCTCAAAAGGCTCGTTGTTTTTTCGATGGTTATTGAGGGGGCGGGGGCTATTATGCTGGCGCTTCGGTGGGTTCCGGAACTGGGATGGAAAAGCGGGATCTATATGAGTGTTTTCCACTCCGTCTCAGCGTTCAATAATGCGGGTTTTTCATTGTGGTCTGACAGCCTGGAGGGCTATGCCGGCGACCCTGTCATTAACATATTGGTCTCTCTGTTGTTTATTACCGGCGGAATCGGATTTACGGTTCTTTCGGACATAATAAGTAAACGTGAGTTCCGGAAATTGCTCCTTCACACAAAATTAATGTTGGTCGGCACACTTGCAATTAATGTTCTCGCTGTACTGGTTGTTTTTTCGCTGGAATACAATAATGCATCTACACTTGGTTCTATGCCAGGTTTTGAGAAAGTGTTTGCCGCCTATTTTCAGGCAGTGACCCCGCGAACTGCCGGGTTTAATACAATAGATATTGGGTCAATGAAGGAATCGACGCAGTTTTTTATGATGATTCTCATGTTTATCGGAGCCGGAAGCGCTTCGACCGGGGGAGGGATAAAGTTGACGACCTTTATCGCCATGCTCCTTTCAGTCGTGACATTTTTGCGCCAGCAACAAGATATATCTATTTTCGGCAAGAGAATTGCACCGGAAATTGTTGTGCGTTCACTCGTAATCACTACTATCTCAGCCATAACTTTGTTTATTGTCATTTTTATATTGGAAGCGGTGGAGTCCGCCCCTTTTTTGGCAGTTATGTTTGAAGCTGTTTCGGCATTCGGGACAGTCGGCCTTTCGATGGGAATAACGGCCGGATTGACCGTGGCTGGAAAACTGCTGATTTGTGCTCTGATGATTCTCGGCAGGATAGGCCCGCTCACTCTTGCATTCTCGCTGGCAAGGCCGAGGAAGCAATTGGTTCGATATCCCCGAGAGGATATCCAGACAGGATGAAAGAAAAAAACCGCCGCCCCGGATGCTGGGAGAATGGCGGCTTTTTCCTTATGACGTCTCTATGATCACATCTTGCCTTTCAGCATGCCTTTCCAGTAAAAAATCGGAAGCAGGTTTTTCTTCAAGAAGTACATGGAGTACCGTTCTTTTGCCTGATTGAATGGAAAGGTCTCTTTCGGGTTTTTATCATAGTCAAATTCAGCAAGAACGAGTTTTCCTTTTCCTGTAACGAGCGGACAGGATGTATAGCCGTCGTAACGGGCGGAAAGCGGCACACCTTTACGCAGGCTCAACAGATTTTTGACCAGGGCCGGTGCCTGTTTTCGGATCGCTGCGCCCGTTTTTGAGGTCGGCAGGTTGGCCGCATCGCCAAGTGAGAAAATGTTTTTATATTTTTTATGCTGCAGGGTATATTGATCTACATCCACCCAGCCTGCTGCATCGGCAAGCGGGCTGTTTTTGATAAAATCAGGCGGCGCCATCGGCGGAGTCACATGAAGCATGTCGTAATGAACAGTTTCGGTCTCGCCTGTCTGCAAATTTTCAAAGACCGCTTCTTTTTTATCGGCCCTGACTTCGACGAGATTATGCTGATACTTTGTTTGGATGCCTTTTCGCTCGATTACCGTTTCGAGTGTTTTCCGATACTTGTCCACTGCGAAAATGGCGGGATCAGCCGAATAGAACATGATGTTGGACTGATCGCGGACTCCCCGTTCCTTTAAAACATCATCAGCGAGATACATGATTTTTTGCGGGGCGCCACCGCATTTGATCGGTGTATTCGGATGGGTGAAGATGGCATTTCCGCCTTTGAATGTTTGCAGCGCTTCCCATGTTTTTCCGACATATTGATAGTCATAGTTGCTGACCACGCCGTCTTTTCCGATGGCATCTTCAAGGCCTTTTACCGCTCCCCAGTTCAATTTGAGGCCCGGGGCAGCAACGAGATAATCATACCGAATGTTTTTTCCGCTTTTCGTTACGACAAGGTCCTCTTCAGGGACAAAGCGGTCTGCAGCATCCTGGATATGATGGACACCTTTTGGAATAAGTGATTTCTGTTTTCGCATAGAGTCAGATTTATTTACAATACCAGCTCCGACAAGAGTCCAAATTGGCTGATAGTAATGCTCTTCAGCCGGGTCGATGACAGCGATTTGCCCGGGATCCATCTTTTTAGAAAGCTGGGCGGCAACGGTTAATCCTGCTGTTCCCCCTCCAACAATAACAACCTGATACTTTTCCTCTTTTGCCATTTCAATCTCTCCCCCTGATTTTAATAAGAGAAAAATACAATTACCCCTATGCGTATTATTACTAATTTAACTATACTAATAGTAGAAAAGATAATCAATTGAAACGCTTACAATATTCGTAATTTTTAAAAATAAACTTGCTGGGTTTTCTGGGAAAGTAGTGTTTATTTCACGGTGTCTTAAACTGGGAAGGGACACATCATCTAAGTGAGACGTACAAAAAAATGAAAATGACTTTAAAAACAATCCTTTTTATATGGAAAAAAGGTTGTTTTTAAACGAAAATTGGTCAGTTTGACTTCGAATGTGTTGCTTACACCGTCCGGTCCCGGTTTTACGCCGGGCTCTGGTATATTACAGTGGCCAGGGGCGGGTTTCGCGCCATAACTAGGGAGTATCACGCCAAACAGTCATCCAACCACGCAGAATGAAGGTGTTTTCCCGCCATATCTTAGAGGTATCACGCCAGAACACCTGAATCGCGCCATAGCTCCTTCTTATCACGTCGTCCGGTCCCGGTTTCACGCCAGTCTCCGTACTTCACAGGAGGGACCAGGAGGCGGGTTTCGCGCCATAACCACGGAGTATCACGCCAAACAGTCATCCAATCACGAGGACTGAAGGTACTTTCCCGCCATATCTTAGAGGTATCACGCCACAGCACCTGAATCGCGCCATAACTCCTTCCTATCATGCCGTACGGTCCCGGTTTCAACCCCTCACCCAATAAAAAACGTCAAACATAAACAAAGTGCCGGGCATGCGCTCATCCGCAAAACCCGGCACTCCCCAAATAAGTATTCTTTCCTACTCGGTGTCAGAGTCCATGCCATGATCACTGTTCATGTCATGTGCCCCTTCGCCGTTTTGCTTCATCATTTCCTTTTTCTTTTGCATGCGCTCGTTTGCTTCTGCTTTTACTTCGTCCATTGATGTCAGCATTGCTTTCAGCTGTTCATGCTCTTCTGCCCAGGCTTTTGCGTCTTCTTCGTTTTGGAAAAGGGCGATGCCGTATTTCATCGGTGTTTTGATATCGGCTTTTACCGGCACTGCTTCATCTGCTGGAATCCATTCTTTCGTGGTATAGTCGCGGACCCAGGAAGCGGACGGTTCTTCGCCGCTTTCGTGTTCATGGTTCAGTAAGCAGCCGATGTCATCGAAGTAGAGATGTTCGCCATCTTTTGTGACCATTTGAGCGGTATGGGCACCCATTTCATGGTCGTGGCCGTATACTTTCATGTTGCAAAACGCACATTTATCGTCGGCATCAGGTTCTTTCGGTTCAACAGCTGCAGTTGTATCTTCCCCGGATTTTTCGGTCTTTTCCTTTTCAGCTGTCGGCTGTTCAGCTGCGGTTTCCTTTTCATCAACCGCTTCATCGGCTGTCCCGCAGCCTGCGGCAAAAATAAGGCTGAGCACAAGCATTCCGGCTACTGCCATCCATTTTTTCATATTCATCCCCCTGGTTTGCTATATTTTTACGATTGTAATGATAGAATAACAGGTATATGTGTCTGAAGTGTGAAAGCCTTTTATGGGAACTTTGAAATTTTACGGAATCAGATGAAAACTTTTCACGTAATGCACACAAGTCACCGTTATAATTAAGAGCAAGTATGGAAAGAAAGGGGGAAGATGGTGAAACCGGTATATTACATCATGTGGTGGTTCATCATATTGATGCTTGCAGGGTGTCAGGGAGAGGCATTCACAAAGGTGCCGAAAAGTGAATCTGTGCTCATTTCCGCAGACATACTGGATCACCGTTTGACCTTCACAAATACGGAGAGCGGGAAGAAAACGGCAGTCTGGGAGCTGGAAGAGCCGTTTACAGGGGCGCTGCTGCTTCCGGATCACAATACAATCATCATATATGGGCCGAAAATGGAAGAGGCCCTTGTTTACAATATGGAAAAAGGCACGCCTTCAGGCAAGTGGGACACAGGAACAGGGATTGTCAATGCGAAGCTCAGCCGTGACGGGGCGCGGGTCTTTTTCGCGGATCAAAATGATAACACGCTGAGGTTTTTTTCACTGGCAGGCCATGAAGAAGGTGAAATAAAAACAGGCAAGTCGCCGCTTACCATTTTGCCGCATAAAGAAAAAAATATCGTATATGTCGTGAATTTTCATGAGCCGACTGTCTCTGTGATCGATACGAGCCAGATGAAAGTGGCCAGGGAAATAGCAGTAGAACCGGCGTCTGCGGGCGGAGTGCTGATCGAGGAATCGGACGAGCTCTGGCTCGGCGGGCATGGTGAGGGCAAGAACCTGCAGAAATCAGTCGTTGTCTATGATGCTGTCAGCGGGGCGAAAAAAGCTGAAATCGAAGCCCCTGTCATGCCAGTGGATCTCACATATCATAAGGGCCGTGTCTATGTGTTAAGTCATGGGTCCAATGAGTTAAGAAAAGTCGATCCTGATTCGAAGGAAATTATCGATACACTCGTAGTTGGCGCAAATCCGTTTGAAATCTTAGCGGCGGAAAACAGGCTGTACCTGGCCAGCTATGACAGCGGGGAAGTTTTTTCTGTAGATCCTGACTCGCTCGAGGTACTTGACCAGTATAAAGTGGGGCGGGGTCCGTTCCAATTAATTTACAGGGGGGCGAACTGACAATGAATCCAACCAAAATATTAATCGTAGATGATGAACCGGATATGAGGGAACTGATCCGGATGTATCTGGAAAAAGATTCGTACACATGCATAGAGGCCGGAGATGGAAATGAAGCACTCGACCTGATGGACAAAGAACATTTTGACCTGATCATCCTTGATATCATGATGCCTGAATTGGACGGCATCACGTTTACGATGAAAGTAAGGGAACATTCCAACATTCCGATCATTTTCCTGACAGCAAGGGGAGATGAGTGGGATAAAGTATACGGCCTGAAAATCGGTGCGGATGACTATATTGTGAAACCGTTTAGTCCGACTGAGCTGAGCGCAAGAGTCCAGGCGGTCCTGCGCCGCACCCAGGCTCCCCATATGAGTGACGGTAAATTTGAAAAGCATGGGCCGATTGAAGTTAACGAATCCGGACGCAAGGTGAAAAACAATGGCGAAGTCGTATCGCTTACCCTGAAAGAATTCGATTTGCTGCAGTTTTTCATCAAACACGAGGGCCAGGTGCTGAGCAGGGAACAGCTGCTCGAGAAGATCTGGGGTTATGAGTATATCGGCAGTGTGCGCACAGTCGATACCCATGTCAAAACGTTGCGCCTGAAGCTCGGTGACAGCGGCAAACTCATTCAAACGGTATGGGGAATCGGATATAAATTTGAGGTGTAAGCGATGAAGCGATTTCCACTTTCCCTTCATCAGAAGCTGTTTTTCACAATAAGCTTCATCATCTTGCTGACGGTGATCTTTTCCTATTCTTTAATGAATTACATCTATGAAGACTTGTATGTGCAGGAAGTGGAAACATCACTCCTTGAAGAGGGGAAGCGGCTCGCAGGCGAATATGAAGGCGGGGAAGTTTCACAGGAGTTCTATGACCGGGTGGAGTGGTATAACACTGTTTCGGAATCAGAAGTGTTTCTTGTCGATAACCCGCGTGAATTAAGCGCCTGTCTCCCGTTTGATATCGACTACCATTCGTTAATCGGCGAGGAAGAGCGCCAGCAGCTTCTGAGAGGGGAAACGGTTGTGAAGGATGGGTTCGAGGAGCGGTTTGACCGGCAAATCACCGGTGTCATTGTTCCGCTGCTCGAAGGGGACAGGCTCCAGGGCGTCATTTATTTGTATGTCCCAATCGCTTCCATTGAAGAAGTGTTCAAAAAGCCCCAGCTCATCCTGTTTATCGGTATTCTCGTGTTCGTGCTCCTGGCCATCGTCGTCGGCCACCAGATCATCAGCAAGCTGACAAAGCCGCTCGCTGAGATGGAAAAAATCACGCACCATATGGCACGCGGCGACTTCAGCAGGCGTGTCGAAATCGAAACAACCGATGAAGTCGGGCGGCTCGGGGAATCCTTCAACCGCATGGCTGAAGCGATCTCACAGGTCGACAGCAGCCGCAAGGAATTCCTGGCCAATGTGTCACATGAACTGAGGACGCCGATCAGTTATGTGAAAGGCTACAGCGAAGCGCTGATAGACGGTGTCGTCTCGAAAAAAGAAGAGCGAATGAAATATTTGCGGCTCATCAACCGCGAAGCCGGCAGGATGCAGCGTCTCGTCCGGGACTTGCTTGACCTGGCACAAATGGAAGGCCAGTCCTACCCGCTGAAAAAAACACCACTCTCACTTGCCCAGCTCATCAGTGAAACACTGGAAAAATACGAACCATTTTTAAAAGAGAAACAAATCACCCTTAAAACAGATCTTGATGACGGCGTCATTGTCATGGGAGATGAGGACCGTCTCGAGCAGGTCATCCAGAATATCATGGACAACGCCATCCGCTATACTCCTGAAGGCGGCACGATCAACGTCGGCCTGATTGAAAAAGGCGGCAAAACCGAGCTGTCGATCACGGACAGCGGGCAGGGGATTGCCCCTGAAGACATCGCCCGCATCGGCGAACGTTTTTACCGTGTCGATAAGGCACGTTCCCGGACTGCAGGGGGTACGGGCCTCGGCATGGCGATTGTGAAACAAATCCTCTTGCTCCATAACGGCAAGTTGGAAATTGAAAGTGAAACAGGGGAAGGCACGACGATGAAGGTTGTGCTCCCGGTGCTTGAGGATGAGGAATGAGTTATCTTGAAGGGAAGACCAGTTTCGTGCGTTTAAGCATTCGGTTATGTGGCCGGATGCTTTTTTGCTGTTTAGAGGATTTTTTGTTTTGTTAGGAAGTGTTTCGGTGTTGGGAGTCGGTTTATGCTGTGGTTCTGGAGCGGGATAATGGAACAGTATGTAATCCGCAGCGCCAGGCGGGGCTCTATAAGGGTAGAAAAAGGAAAACGGGTGAAGTTGAAAGTAAGTGTGTCTTTTTAAAAGGAAAAACCTGATTTTTTAATGAAAAAAATCCAAAGTAGAAGATAAACGGCTAGTTCTATATAAAAATGAACAATCTAAAGGGCGCCATTCCGGGTAAAAGGCGCATAGAAAGAGGAACTAATTTAAGTCCGGCTGTCTTTCGAAAAAGATAGAAGGTCTTTTTTAAAAATAAATGAGTCTTTTTGAAAGATAAAGCGGTTTTTTTAAGATAAAAACCCAAACGGTGAACTGCCGGCCGAAATCACCAATATGGGTGGTTCCTGAACGTGTTTGGGTGGAATCATCTCTAAAGGTTTATCAAATGCTTGGAATTTTATTTAAACTAGAATCGAGGAAAATATTGTGAATATACACACATAAACTAACGGGCAGGATAGCTGAAGAAGCTGTGCTTATTTATGGTAAAATTTTTCTAAGGAGGGGTGAACTGTGAAAAATTTCATTTCGAAACTCATAGCACTTTCTTTTGTGTCATTATTGGGTAGCTTGTATTTTTTTATGGTTGTATTTTATTCGGAAAAGGAAATCGGCGAAATTATATATTATGTAATCATTATGTTTCCAGTCATACTAATGTATATGTCCCCAGGTATTATTATTTCATACAGTGTGGATTTCATAAAAAAATATTTTCATAAAACTAATATAGCTTTTTCAGTGTTAATGTATCTAATATTATGTCTCATTTTCTTCTATATTCCATTTGTAATTATTGAAAGAAATTCATCCTTCGCCATCTTTTACTTTTTGGTTATACCTGTTGTATATGGTGTTTTGGAGTTTTTTATTCAAAAAGTATTATTTGGTGAGAGGGATACAAACATTGTTTCTTATTGAACTCCCTCAGTTAAATACACTTTTCTCACGAATGCTCGCTAATTCACAGGATTT
>JAENYN010000066.1 GCA_016841765.1 Guptibacillus hwajinpoensis | reverse complement strand
ATGATAACTCGGCTACGCCTGCGGGGTCTCAGCCTTTCCTCTATTTCCCGTTGGACTTTGAAAAAGCTTCTTTGAAATAACACCGCACGAAGAAAATGGGTTTTTATTTTCGAGGAGTCGAGTGTCTTCCGCTCCATTCCACTAGCAAAATCAAAAGATTTAATAAAGAGAGTATAAAGACCCGAACGGTCAGGTGAAAGATTCATTGAAATCTTACCTAAATCGTTCGGGTTTATCATTAACTGAAATACTTATGTCGCAGCCTCTGCCATTTAGATGAATTTAAATATGGACGCTCCGGTAATGTTCGGCCGCTTTTTTAAAATCAACAAACAGCGAAGACCAGCGCGGTTCACGGGCATAGATTTGTTCGGGGTGGAACTGTGTGCCAAACACCCATGCATGCTGTTCACTTTCTATCGCTTCAATCACTTTATCGCCGGCAGACCAGGCCGCCGCTTTCAATCCCGCTCCCACATTCGCCACAATTTGGCGATGGCGGGAATTCACCTTGATGGACTCAGAACCGATTATGCGTGAAAGCCTGCTATGTTTGTCCAGGTTGACAGAATGGGTTGGTTCTGGCCCGGGAATCCCGCGGATTTCCTGGTGATGGGTTGAATCGTTTACGTTTGCCAGGGTGCCCCCATGGCATTCATTCAGCATTTGCATTCCCCTGCATACGCCGAGAATCGGCATGTCCATTTGCAGAGCTGCTTGGAGTAAAGCGAGTTCAAACGCAAACCGTTCTTTTCCGGTTTGCCCCAGCTTTGTATCCGCAGGCAATTCTTTTTCAAGATTCAAGTATCCCCCGCCAGCCATCAGCAATCCATCGAGCCGGGCAAGATAAGCCGGAACATCATCGTGATCTTTTAGGACAGGGATGATCACCGGATTCATGCCATGCTCTTCTAAAGCGCGAATGTAATCCCGTTCCACATATAGCAGCGGATGCCCGGGATATAAATCATCGGGGCGGCCTTCATCTACATGAACAGTAACACCGATCCATGGTTTCAATTCATCTACACATCCTGTCAACAGGGATTAAAGAGCCTTTTCAACACCAGCGTATGCTTCGTCGATTTCTTTTTCGACTGCTTCTGATTCCGATTTCAATGTCAAGCTGTGTTCCTTTTTCACATAAGTATACAGGAGACCTGCAACCATGGCTAACGCGGCCAGGCGGATGCCCCATGTCATAATCTGTCCGGCTACAATCGCTACGGTTTCACCGGCCGGACCGCCAAGCAAAAACGATACGGCAAACATTCCCGCTACACCGACACCGAGTGTCATCGTTACAAACGCAATCCATCCGTAAAGGTTTTCAAATAGTCCGATCAATTTTTCTTGCATATCAACACCTCCAGGTTATAATCCGAAAATAGGAAGCAGCCCTGTCAACAGCAGCATACTCAATAAAACATGCAATAGAATCCAGACGATCGCGAGCTTTGACGTTTCCTTGAATCCTGAACCCGCAATTCCCATTGCAACAAACAAACCGAGTGCAAGCGGCGGTGTCATCCCTTCAAGCGCGCCTGTCATGGCCGGAAGCAGCACGGCAAGCAGAACCGGATTGCCGCCAAGTGAACCGAATGCCGCAATCATCGCACCGCCAAGAATGGCAATCTGGGCCGAACCCGGCAGCACCATTCCGAGAACCATGAAAAACAGCGGCAGGATCACAATCATCATCGGTACCGTCAAGCCCAAAGAGACAAACCAATCACGGACAACCTGCTCCATGCCCATGCCGGCAAAAATTTGCGAAGTGGCATATGCCATATAAATGGTCACACCGATCGGCACCACTTTTTGAAGCGAGCCTTTTAACACGGTGATCATCTGCCCGATATTTGTATTCGAGCCTGAGAAAAACGCTTTTTTTCCGATTCCGATCGCATAGGCACCGGCCAATCCCGGAGTGAACATCAACACGGAAGAGGAGAATGCCGCTGCCCCATCCTCACCGATTCGGGAAGTGATCATGTCTTTGAACTGAGCATCTGCAAATAAAGGTATAAAAATCAGTGCAGGCAGCACCAGTGCCGGCCAGCCGATTTTAAAGCTTTTCGAAAACTTTGGAATATCTTCATTTGCAATCGGCTTTACCTTGTAATATTTGCACATGCCCCATAAAGTGAGCCAGCGCTGCAAGAAAAACCAAAATCCGACCGCGTATGCCACGACAAACCACTGGCTCAGCGTAATGCTGCCGGGGCTAATCCCTTCCAATATGCCAAAAGTCAGAAGGACAATTCCGGAAGGAGGAATAATGTTTCCGAGCATACTTGCCGACATTTCCGTTGTGGCGGCAAGTTTGGCAGGATATCCCGCTTTTTTCATTGTCGGGATTGTGAAAACGCCTGTCGCAGCAACGTTTCCAGGGCCTGTACCGGAAAGCGAGGCCATAAACGTACTTCCTAACAGAGATACATAGCCTGCCCCTCCTCTGAATCTCCCGACGACGGATAGCATCAGATTGATGATCCGTTCGACGACTTTTGTTGCATCAAAAATGACAGCAACGACCATAAAAGCAAAAATGGCATAAAACAAACTGCTTGTCGACGGATACAGCAACGAAGACCAGAACATATCATATTGACCGGAAATCAACACAATGAACAAAAACGAAAAGGTCATCACTTCATACATCGGCCGCTTAAATCCGACAAAAAGAACGGCAACAAAGGCGACCAAACCGATCAAATAAAAAATTGGCAAAGGCACTCCCAGCATTTCTGCCACCTCCATAAAAAAGCGTTTTCATTTTAATGCAAAAAACAAATCGCCCTGGCTTATAAACTACATTTGCATCATGCTTAACTGGTTATATCATGTCATGTTAAAATGAATTATATCAGATTTTTTGTAATTATCAAATAATTTTTACAACTATTGCTGATGGTATTTGTTAACAATTTGCTAGATTTATTATTTTTCTATCTATTGTTATAATGAATGTAACTATTCTCTAAAACAGTTGGTGATGAATCGATGAATCTGGATCGCAACAGTTCCACTCCGCTTTATATCCAGTTGAAGGACCTGATCTCGAATAAAATCAAAGCAGGCGAACTGAAACCTGAACAGCAAATTCCTTCCGAAAGGGACCTCGGCCAGGAATATAACGTAAGCAGAATAACGGTAAGGCAGGCAATCAATCTCGCCGTCAATGAAGGGCTCCTCTATCGGAGCCACGGCAAAGGCACCTTTGTGGCAAGCCCGACCATTAAACAGGAATTAACGAAAATCAGCAGTTTTCAGTCCACGCTGACCCGGCAGGGCCTTGTCGCTTCTACAGAAATCGTAAAGGCGGACACGGTTTTGACCGATTTTCATTTATCCACTCTTTTACAAAAAAACATGATGGATAAAGTCGCGAACCTTCAACTTATCGGTTACGGTGATAAGCTGCCGATTGTATTCTATGACAGTTTCTTTCCAATAGATGTCGGTGAACAGATGATTGAAGCGGCGCGCCTTGAAAAGGAACAAGGCCGGCCGTTCTCCACCCTGGATTTATATGAAAAAATCCCTCATATCACTTCGACCCATATGGAACAAACCTTTGAGGCTGTGCTATCCGATGATTACATCGCTTCTTATCTCAGATTGAAAGAGACGGCTCCGATTTTTAAAGTCACCTCCATTTTCTATGCAGATAACCAGCCCATTGAATATCGGACAGCCTACTATAAGGGAGATAAATATAAATTTTTCATCACAAGGACGATGAGTTGAATCCTGCCGGGATCCGACTCTTTTTTAATTTTCTGAATTGACAATAAAATAATAACACTTTATAATATGGTTCAACTGGTTATGACATGTCATGTTCAATCATTGCAGGAGGGGAACATTAATGAAAAAAGAACTTCGTATTGTATGCCCAAATGGACATCTCGGATTTGCCCCGACAAAAGAAGAAAGCTTTAAAATAGCTGCTGCCACAAAGCCTGATTACTACTGCTGCGATTCGGGAAGCGACGATATCGGTGCGACCGCTTTAGGTGCAGACCGCTCCGTCAGCATGCGGAAGTGGCAAAAGCATGACCTGGAACTCATGCTGCTTGCCGCGAGGGAACAGGGAGTTCCGATGATCATCGGGTCAGCAGGTGATACCGGCTCGAACAGCCGGGTCGATATGTACGTTGAGTTAATCAGGGAAATTGCCGAAGAACATAACCTTCCGCCTTTTAAACTGGCTTACTTCTATTCCGAAGTCGAAAAGAAAGAAATCGAAGAAAAAATAGAACAGGGAATCACAATCGAGGGGCTTGATGGACGGAATTCCGCCACCAAAGAAGATCTCGACAAAACGACACGGATCGTGGCAGTCGCCGGCGTTCATCCGTTCATCAAAGCGCTTGATATGGGCGCCGATGTGATCATAGGCGGCCGCTCAAGCGACAGTGCCATTTTCGCCGCCCCTGCCATCAGGGAAGGATTCCCGGAACATCTCGCATACTATCTCGGCAAAGTGCTCGAATGTGCTTCATTCTGTGCTGAACCATACGGCGCCAAAGAAAGTGTCATCGGAACCATCACCCATGAAGATGTGAAAGTGACCGCCATGCACCCGGACCAGCGCTGTACGATTGCATCTGTCGCAGGCCATGCCATGTACGAACGTTCCAATCCTTACTATGAATACGTTGCAGGCGGCATGCTCGATATGACTGACTGTGTATACGAGCAATATGACGAAAAAACAACCCGGATCACCGGCATGAAATTTGTCCCTGTCGAAGGCAAAGTAAAAGTGAAACTGGAAGGATCCGGGAAAAACGGCGAAAAATATATCGGCATCGCCGGCATCCGCGACCCTTACACCATCCAGAATATCGATAAAGTCATTGAACTCGCTGAACAGCAAACAGCCGAAGAATTCAAGGGTGAAAATTACCAGATCAGCTTCCGCGTCTTCGGCAAAAACGGCGTCATGGGTGACCTGGAGCCGGTTAAAGAAATCAAATCGCACGAACTGTGCGTTATTATCGAAGGAATCGCCGATAAGAAAGAGACCGCTGAAGCACTGACCCTTTTCGGAACACGCCAGATCTTCTATGCACGGCTTCCGGAAGTGAAAGGAACAGCAGGCACCGCTTCCTTTATCGTCGATGATGTCCTTCCTGCCACAGCTTCATATTCATGGACTCTCAACCATACGATTCCTGTCGACTCTCCGCTTGAATTATTTGATGTGAACGTCACGACAATCGGGGAACCGGTCGAGGTTTAAAAGGGGGCAAACAACATGCAAACAAAAACATTGAATGAACTGGCCAAAACAATCCGAAGCAAAAATGCCGGAACAGACAGAATTACATTTGATATCATTTTTAAAGAAAAAGACAAATACGAACTCGTCAAAAACAGCAAATCGATTTCCCGGCAGACGATTGCCGCTCTATTTAATATCGAAGAAGACCGAATCACCGACTTTGTCGAATTCGACCCTGCCAATGCCATCAAATTCACGATCAAACGCACCAACCCGAGCGGCGATCCGGGTGAAGGCGATATTTTCGGATCACAGCAGTACCCGCCGCTGCTTGATATCGAAGTGCCGGTGGAAACTGTGCACTAAAGAGTAACTCCGGTTGGAAAAGGAAAGAAAGCGAACAGAGTTCGTGCTATTAAAAAGGGGCTGGCCTGAATTGTCATGATATATGACCTTCAGGACAGCCCCTTTGCTGTCGAATATGTATAAGAATTTTAAAATGGCGGCCCCGACAGGATTCGAACCTGTGACGCACGGTTTAGGAAACCGATGCTCTATCCCCTGAGCTACGGAGCCATAGTATCAGCTTGTTCGGACACAGGAACTATTATACCTCAAAAGGCCTCACTTTTAAAGAGGTTCAAACAGTTTTTAAAATTGTCAACATGTATTATTTTTTACCAATAGCTGATACAATATATAGTATAAACAAAAACATTCCTTACGCTTTTTTGTTATTTTCCTATTTTCCGGAAGTCGGATATGCTACAATTAGGCGTGTTGACAATTCGTCATTTATTGGGCAAAATAGACAAATTTCGCAAGAACGACCGGTTCATAGATAGGAGGGGCAGCCGGTGAAAGATACACCATTTATAACAGTTGAAGGACCAATCGGGGTAGGAAAAACTTCACTTACAAAAGCGATTGCCGATCATTTTAAGTATCATACACTCAAAGAGATTGTTGAGGAAAACCCATTTCTCGGCAAATTCTACGATAACATCGAAGAATGGAGCTTCCAGACGGAGATGTTTTTCCTCTGCAATCGCTACAAACAGCTTGAAGATATTGACCGTCTGTATTTAAAGCAAAATAAACCGGTCGTAGCCGACTATCATATTTTCAAAAACCTGATTTTCGCGGAACGGACACTGAAGCCGTACCAGTATGATAAATACATCAAAATTTACAATACATTGACCGAAGATATGCCGAGACCAAATGTAATCATTTACCTCCATGCGGACCTGGATACGCTGCTCGAGCGGATCAGCATGAGGGGCCGGGACATTGAAAAAAACATTGACCCTCAGTATTTGAAACAGTTATCGGAGGATTATGATGTGTTCATGGACAGCTTCCAAGAAAGGCATCCTGATGTGCCTGTCATCACCTTCAACGGGGACAGCCTCGACTTCGTCCTCAATAAAGATGACCTGAATTACATACTGACGACACTTGAAGAAACCTTGAAAAAAGGAGAAATTCACGTATGATCACAACAACCGAAAACAAGACATTCACGATACCGAAAGATGCGGTCATAACCGTCGCTGGAACGGTCGGCGTCGGCAAATCGACGATGACGAAGTCAATTGCAAAAGCCTTGAACTTCCGGACTTCGTTTGAAAAAGTCGACAACAATCCTTATCTTGATTCTTTTTACAGCGACTTTGAACGCTGGAGTTTCCACCTGCAAGTTTACTTCCTGGCCGAACGGTTCAAAGAACAGAAGAAAATTTTCGAATACGGCGGCGGCTTCATCCAGGACCGTTCCATCTATGAAGATACAGGCATCTTCGCCAAAATGCATTACGAAAAAGGGACAATGTCCGCAGTCGATTATGCCACCTACACGAACTTGTTCGAAGCCATGGTCATGACACCTTACTTCCCGCATCCCGACCTTCTCATTTATCTTGAAGGATCGCTCGATGACATCATCGACCGAATAAAGGAACGGGGCCGGCCGATGGAACAGCAGACACCGCTTTCCTACTGGCAGGAAATGCACGAACGGTATGAACAATGGATCGATAACTTCAATGCTTGCCCGGTGATGCGGTTAAATATCAATGAGTATGACTTGCTGAATAATGAAGAGTCCGTTGAGCAAATCCTGCAGCGCATCTCCAAACAGATGCAGCAGACACAGCACCTGCGTAAACGGTAAAAAAGGCAGCCTTAGTGATTGGTTCTGGATAGCAAACTAAAACAACTGGATACGAAATTAACGGGTTCATTTTTAAAGGAGAAAATGCTAATAACATTAGAATTAATTAGCATAGCTCCGAACCCTATTTCGCATTTTAAACAGTAAGCTAAAACGCACAGAAGAAATCTTCTGTGCGTTTTTTAATGTGATACTTAATTTTCTTCAACTGAAGCTCCCTCTAATGGAACAAGCTTGCCTAATAATCTGTTCAAAAAGTTGCACTTTAGAACGGAAAGTTGATTTACGCTGCAGGGGCTCGCTTTCCGCGGGGCGGGCGCTGAGCCTCCTCGTCGCTACGCTCCTGCGGGGTCTCAGCTGTCCCGCTATTCCCGCAGGAGTCGAGCCCCTTCCGCTTCAATCAACTAGTACGTGAACAGAGGTCCCAGTTTTTATTTTATTCAACCGATGGTTTGGATAAAAATGAACAATCCTGCTCCGATTTTTTAATAAGGAGAACTCTCTGTTACTGATAAACTTCGATTTGTTGAATGATTATTCCTTTCAATCCCTTTCTTCGAAGAGGGTGCGTCTCTCTTGAATGATATGGTTTTATGGCCTAATGTTGATCAGTTTTACTTATATCGAAAGTGAAAAGTACACCCTATCAAAGTTGTTTAGTGACTCTGCAAACTTGTTGTATTAAAACTGAGTGGATTGGAGCGGAAGGCATTCGACTCCTGCGGGAATAGCGAACAGGGAAGACCCCGCAGGCGCGAGTAGCGCCGAGGAGGCTTCCCGATCGCCCCGCGGAAAGCGAATGCCTGGAGCGGAAAGGAACGGATAAGCATCAGGAGACCAAATTCTTTCCTTAATTATCAAAAAATCAAATAAAAAAAATCCGTTACCCGAAAGTAACGAATCAAAAGAATATCTCCAATTTTATGCGCAATTGAGTCATTTTTTGAGATGGCGGAGGAAGAGGGATTCGAACCCCCGCGGGCCGCAAAGCCCCTGTCGGTTTTCAAGACCGATCCCTTCAGCCAGACTTGGGTATTCCTCCATTTTCGACAAAAATTAATATATCACAGGGCCATTCTCAATGTCAACAATCCTTAAACAGAATTGCAGAAATCAGTTGTTAGAGAGAATCTCATCCGGCTAAATTCATCAAGAAACTGCAAAGAGAAAGGAGGGGGACTTCCCCTCCTTATCATTATCCCTTTTTAATGACTTCTTTATTCCCCATATACGGGCGCAGAACCTCAGGAACGATAACACTGCCGTCTTCCTGCTGATAATTTTCCAAAATGGCAGCAACCGTGCGGCCGATTGCAAGGCCGGACCCGTTAAGAGTATGGACATGCTCCGGTTTTGCATTTGCTTCAGGGCGATAGCGGATGTTCGCGCGCCTTGCCTGGAAGCTTTCGAAGTTACTGCAAGAAGAGATTTCGCGGTATGTGTCATAGCTTGGAATCCATACCTCGATATCATATTTTTTGGCAGCCGTGAAGCCAAGATCAGCCGTGCACATGCTCATGACCCGGTATGGAAGCTTTAACAGCTGCAGCACTTTTTCGGCATGCCCTGTCAGCTCCTCAAGCGCCGGATAAGAATCTTCAGGTTTCACAAAGCGTACAAGCTCCACCTTATTGAACTGGTGCTGGCGGATAAGCCCGCGGGTATCCCGGCCCGCCGATCCAGCTTCAGAACGGAAGCAGGCACTGAACGCGACATAATTCTTCGGTAAATCTGCCGCATTGAGAATCTCATCACGATGATAGTTGGTGACTGGAACCTCTGCTGTCGGTATAAGGAAGTAGTCCTCCTCACGAATTTTGAAGGCGTCCTCTTCAAATTTCGGCAGCTGGCCCGTTCCGGTCATGCTCGTCCTGTTCACCATGTACGGCGGCAGCATTTCCTCATAGCCGTGTTCATCATGATGCAAATCCATCATGAAATTCAGCAGGGCCCGTTCAAGCCTGGCGCCAAGTCCCTTATAAAATACAAAGCGGCTTCCCGTCACTTTAGAAGCACGTTCAAAATCAAGAATATCCAGTTCACCGGCAAGATCCCAGTGCGGTTTCGCCTCAAAGTCAAACTGGCGGATATCCCCCCAGGTGCGGACCGCGACATTTTCATCTTCACTGTCCCCGACCGGCACGGATTCATGCGGGATATTCGGGACGGTCAGCATGATCATGTCCAGTTCCTCTTCGACCTGGCGAAGTTCGTCATCCAATTTTTTGACGGCATCCCCGACTTCCCGCATTTCGGCGATCAGGTCATCCGCGTCTTTTTTCTCCCGCTTCAAGACAGAAATTTGCTTTGATACTTCATTTCGTTTGCTCTTCAATTCCTCGGTTTCCTGGATCAATTTCCGGCGTTTTTCATCAAGTTCAGGGAAACGGTCAAAACTGGAAAGGTCTTCACCCCTGTGCTGCAGTTTCTGCTTGATGTCTTCAAAGTTCGCTCTTACAAATTTGATATCGAGCATGTTTCCTTCCTCCTTATTCCTTCGTTTTTTAAAGTTCTATGTTCATTCTTTTAGATGAAATGCCTCTGGTTTAACGGTACCGACGGCCGGGTCAGAAGGCGAGCCTGTTTCCTTTCCTCCGCATTCCCGCAGGAAACCCGCTCATTCCCTTGCCTTTTAAGAAAACAAAAAACTCCCGTCCCTATGGAAAAAGGGACGGGAGTGTATACCCGCGTTGCCACCCTGATTGAAGGCATATGACTGCCTTCCGCTCTGGCTATTGATAACGGCTGGAATTGCCGAAAATGCCTACTCAAGTTTCAGCATTTTTGTTCAGGGACGGATTCACAGTGCATTTTTGCCGGTTTGCACCAACCACCGGCTCTCTGTAAAAAATGTCTGCTGTTACTGGTTCCCATCATCACTTCATCTGCATATAATTTGTATTTCATAATGTACTATATTGCGCTTAAAAAAGCAACATTTTCATTTATACAGTTATTTGCATCGGCAGGCCGTTTTATACAGACTGTTTTTCTTTGGCTTCTTCAACCATCTTTACGAAATATTCCGTTAAACGGTGGTCATCGGTCAATTCCGGATGGAAGGAGCAGGCCAAGTAGTGTCCCTGCCTCACCGCTACAATCCTGTCATTATACTTGGAAAGCACATCCGCCTCACTGCCTACTTCCAGCACATATGGGGCACGGATGAAGACACCGATATAGTCATCGGCAACACCTTCGATCATCAGCTCGGCTTCAAAGCTTTCCCGCTGGCGCCCAAATGCGTTCCTCTCCACTTTCATATCCATCAGTTCGAGGTGGGCATAATCCTGACCGGCGATCTCTTTTGCCAGTAAAATAAGCCCGGCACATGTGCCGAAAATCGGCTTGCCGCTTTCACCGAATTGCTTAAGCGGTTCAAGAAAATGATATTTATCAATCAACCGGCGCATTGTCGTGCTTTCTCCGCCGGGAACGATCATCCCATCAAGATCATCCAGCTGTTCGACACGTTTTACGACAATCGCTTCCGCGCCGGATGCTTCAAGAGAACGGACATGCTCACGCACAGCTCCCTGAAGCCCGAGTACACCTATCTTCGCCATCTTGCTATCTCCTTTATTCACGCTGATAAATTACCAGCCGCGCTCCTGCATGCGCTGTTCTGGCAGAAGGGAAGAGATTTCGATACCCTGCATCGCTGTCCCCAGCCCTTTTGATAGTTCACCGATCAATTTATAATCTTCGTAATGGGTTGTCGCTTCAACAATCGCACGGGCAAACTTTTCCGGCTTGTCAGATTTGAAAATGCCTGATCCGACAAATACACCATCAGCGCCAAGCTGCATCATTAATGCTGCATCCGCTGGTGTAGCAATACCGCCGGCGGCAAAGTTGACGACAGGAAGCTTGCCTTCACGATGGATTTGGAGCAAAAACTCATATGGAGCGCCGAGGTTTTTCGCCTCAGTCATCAATTCATCCTCACTCATGCTGGCAACCTTGCTGATTTGGCCCTGGACCATACGCATATGGCGGACAGCTTCAACGATATTGCCGGTTCCCGGCTCTCCTTTTGTACGGAGCATTGAAGCACCTTCCGCTATCCGGCGGGTCGCTTCCCCAAGATCGCGGCAGCCGCATACAAACGGAACAGTGAAGTCACGCTTATTCGTATGGTACACTTCATCAGCAGGCGTTAATACTTCACTTTCATCAATATAGTCAACACCCATCGCCTCGAGAACACGGGCTTCGACAATGTGGCCGATCCGGGACTTCGCCATAACTGGAATCGATACGGCGTTCATGACTTCTTCAATGATGCGCGGATCTGCCATACGGGCGACACCGCCGGCAGCTCTGATATCCGCCGGGACGCGTTCAAGCGCCATTACCGCCACTGCACCGGCTTCTTCGGCAATTTTTGCTTGTTCGGCATTGACAACGTCCATGATGACGCCGCCTTTTTGCATTTCTGCCATTCCGCGTTTTACGCGGTCAGTACCTGTTGATTGAGACATCTATGATTCCCCCTATGTAGATAATGTTGAATGTCCACGTCTGACTTTACAGGAAATATCCTGCCCGACGAATTCACTTGATATTTATTTTAACTCAATTTGCTCAAAAATCCTATTTTTTTAACAAAAGAAAAACTGGGAATTAGCACTGTTCGCCATCGGGATATACTCGGACACCGTGTATTCTATAAGAAAACCCCCGATAACCGGGGGTTTCATTAAAACCAGCCTTTTACTGTATTCGCCGCACTTGACCAAATATCGCCAAAAAACCCGCCGACTCCCCTCATAGCGAGGGCAAACCAATTTGCTTTTTCAACGCCTTCTGTTGCGACAAGCGGTACAAATTCATTTGCGGACCCTTTTTCAATCAAATAACCGTAATCATTTTTACCATCGTACTTCAGTACGACCTTACCGACCTTTTCACCTTTTTCCACTGGTGCTGTCAATTCGCCTTCATCAGTGAGTTTGTCTTTATTCAAAGTGTATTCGGCACTGTAATTTTCTTCTTCACCTCGGCGCACCACCGTTGTTAGTGCATCCTCAGAAGCGACTTCTACTTGATTCTCTTTCCCTTTTACAACCGGGATATCAGATTTTCCTTTGGCTTGATAGGCTTTTGGGAAAAGCTCTTTGGACTCAAATTGCTGGAATCCAAAATCAAACAATTTTTTTGTCTGATTAAATCGTTCACTTTTGGATGAGGTCTTCATTACGACTGAAATAAGCCTCATTCCGTCACGCTTCGCCGTACCCGTAAAAGCAGAACCGGCAAGGCTTGTTGAACCTGTTTTTATACCATCGACACCTTCATAATCAAACTGAGGTTCAATGGATCCCGGAATCATCCAGTTCCAGTTGTCCATTTTCGTCCTGTCTTCCGTTTCACCACGGAAATCCTTGATTGGAATACTCGCAATTTCCAGAACATCCGGATAGTCATTGATTAGATGATAGGCAAGCTTTGCTGTGCCCCTTGCCGTAATCATGTTTTCTTCATCAGGACGCGTACCCTTCGGATGGTTGCCCTGAAGGTCTTTATTATTTAATCCGGTTGTATTAACGAATTTGAAATCGCCAAGGTTCATTTTCTTGCCTTTTTCATTCATCATTTCTACAAATTTCGTTTCACTTCCGGCAACCATTTCCGCAAGCGCTATGGTAGCTCCGTTTCCGGAATAAATGGCCATGGCTTCATATAGTTCACGGACACTATACTTTTCTTCCTTCCGAAGCGGCACATTCGATAATTGTGTGTTTTGTGAAATGTTGTGGGCATATTCACTGATCCCTGTTTTATCATCCCAGCCGATTTGCCCTTTTTCGATCGCTTCTCGGACAAGATACTCCGTCATCATCTTGGTCATGCTTGCCGGCGGCAGCGGTTTATCCGCATTCTTCTCATAAAGGATCTTACCCGAAGCAGCATCTACTAATATGGCCGATTCCGCTTCAAGGCCGAGTTCCCCAGCAGCATGCACCGGAGCCGTATTCCCCAACATTATACTAAACAAAAAGATTGTTAACAGGCTATAGATAAAAGTTTGTTTCATTCGCATTTCTATACTCGTTCCCCTTTAGCTTTTAATTCAACAAACGTTATTTTATCACAGAAATCGACAAAAAAATAGAGCATGAGGCCGTTCCTCATGCTCTATTGGAAAAAATGCGAAATTAGACCGAGTAATTCGGTGCTTCTTTTGTAATTTGGACATCATGCGGATGGCTTTCCCGCAGACCTGCATTCGTAATGCGGATAAATTTACTATTTTCCCGCAATTCCTGTAGGTTTTTCGTTCCGCAATATCCCATTCCGGAACGGAGGCCGCCGAGCAGCTGGTAAATGGAATCAGCAAGCGGTCCTTTGTAGGCGACACGGCCCTCAATTCCTTCCGGTACGAATTTTTGATTATTTTCCTGGAAATAACGGTCTTTACTGCCGCGTTCCATGGAAGCGACCGACCCCATGCCGCGATATACTTTGAACTGCCGTCCCTGGAAAACTTCCGTTTCACCCGGGCTTTCTTCAACACCTGCAAACAGACTGCCAAGCATGACCGCATTGCCGCCGGCAGCCAATGCTTTTACAATATCGCCTGAATACTTGATGCCGCCATCCGCGATAATCGGAACACCGTGTTTCCGTGCCTCAGTTGCACAGTCATAAACAGCGGTGATCTGAGGGACGCCTACTCCGGCAACCACTCGTGTCGTACAGATGGAGCCCGGACCGATGCCCACCTTTACAACATTTGCACCTGCTTCAATCAGGTCCCGGGTTCCTTCAGGGGTAGCGACATTACCAGCAATAATATTCATATCTGGATATTTGGCACGAAGTTCAGCCACCTGTTTGAGGACGCCGCGGGAATGGCCATGGGCTGTATCAATGACAAGCGCATCGACACCTGCTTCCACTAGCTTTTCCGCCCGGACCATCGCATCTGCTGTGACCCCGAGTGCTGCTCCTGCAAGCAATCGGCCCTGCTTATCTTTGGCCGCATTCGGAAACTCAATTACTTTTTCGATATCCTTGATCGTAATCAAGCCTTTTAGTACGCCACTATCGTCAACGAGCGGAAGCTTTTCGATTTTATATTGCTGAAGAATTTTTTCCGCTTCTTCAAGCGTCGTGCCGACAGAAGCCGTCACCAGATTTTCCTTCGTCATCACATCAGCGATTTGGATGGAATAATCCTGGATGAAGCGCAAATCACGGTTTGTCAAAATGCCGCAAAGCTTCTGTTCTTCGACATTATTCACAATCGGCACCCCGGAAATCCGATACTTGCCCATCAGATGTTCTGCATCAAACACCTGATGTTCAGGGGTGAGGAAAAATGGGTTCGTAATAACCCCGCTTTCCGAGCGTTTTACCCGATCAACATGCTCGGCCTGTTCCTCAATGGACATATTTTTGTGAATGACCCCAAGGCCACCCTGCCTTGCCATGGCAATCGCCAATTTCGCTTCGGTGACAGTGTCCATACCGGCACTGATTAACGGGATGTTCAAAACCAGTGTTTCACTCAATTCCGTACGAATACTAACATCCCGAGGCAGTACTTCAGACTCGGCTGGCACAAGCAACACATCATCAAACGTAAGTCCTTCTTTTGAGAACTTATTTTCCCACATCACCCGATCAGCCCTCTCCTTAAGTTATTTCCTGAAAATATTATTAGTAGCTTATCAATTGGTTAAACTACTGTCAAGAAAGGTTAAATAAGTTTAATTTTTCAGAATAGGTCAGACCTGTTGGGGGGGATGGACGTGTTGGACCGTAAAAATATATGGAAATCATATTCGGTATTTCAATCCGCTGAAAATTCTCAGGATTTTTTACAGCGTTATTATAAATCGGACGGCCAAAAAGACAGTGTCTCGTTAAGCTACGATAATTGTTATACGTTCATTTATTATCTTCAACACGGACGAACCTACTATGAGCAGGCTAAAATTGCGCCGCTCTCCATTCAGCCTGTCCTGCTGTTCTACGGAATGGTTCATTTGATAAAAGCATGCATTTTGCTTTCCGACCCTTTTTATCCCGCTTCTTCAAGTGTGCTCGCTCATGGCGTTTCGACACGCAAACGCAAAAAGAAAAATT
Organism: Guptibacillus hwajinpoensis; assembly: GCA_016841765.1. Lineage (GTDB taxonomy): Bacteria > Bacillota > Bacilli > Bacillales > Bacillaceae_O > Bacillus_BL. The sequence continues at coordinate 2,457 of JAENYN010000066.1, read as the reverse complement.
ATGTGTTTCTTGATGACGAAGTGAAAATCCAAAAAGAAGGCCTGTTCACTCATTTTTCCGACAAAATGTTTCACATGAAACAATTGGAAGGGGAAAGGTATACGATGGAGCAGTTGATGAAAAGGGTGCCGGAGTTAAGCGACTTATTTCTCTTCCGGGAAAATAAACCCCACCAATATTTAATCGGGTCGGCCTTTGACACAGAATATTACATACCAGCTGCTATTTTGGATGATTTGAAGATGACTGCAACGCGGTTCAGTTCTTTTATTCAAAAGCACTTGCCCGAAAAAACCGCCATCAACTATTCGCCTGAAACCGACTCGATTCGCTTAAACTGTCAGTCACCGGCTAAACGGTATGCGGCTTATCCCTTTATGTATAACTTTGATATGCATACCATTCACATCAGCGCTGATAAATCGATGTATGAGCCTTTTCCCGAACTGCACACACACTACTTGCTTCTTTATAATCTCAGCATGATTTGCAGGTATGAAACGGAATGGTGGAACGACCTGCTTCACAATTTCGAGACAAGTGATTTCCCATTTATTCAACAGTTTCTGTCATTGACAGCCAACAAAGTGCCGTTTCTCATTTTTGAATTCTTACTCGATCAGAACACCAATTGATGGGAGCAGATGGGGCTTGCCCCATCACACATGCGTCCGTTTCATTCGCGAAGTGAGGGTTTATTCACTGTTCTGTGTCAGCGATACCTCACGAAGCACAGTGAAGAGGCTTAGCGCCACCCCTATGAGAACGACCGGAGGGAAGCAGGCCTGGTGTCTGCGGTGTCCAGGTAAAAGCGAGCATCTGCAGCCGAGTCCTATTTCCCGATATTAAAATAAAACTACTTGCTTTAAAGGAACTGACTGAATCAATAATCTAGTAACAGCAGTCTATTAATGCCCTTTTTTCTATTAACGTGATAAGTGCTTACAGCATGTCTGCTATTTTTTCATACAATAGTTCTGTAAGGTCCTTACAATCCTGTTAGATAGAAGAAGGAGGGATGTGGAAATGGACTTTAACCTTGTGACATTTTTGATTGCTGTCGTTTTACTTGTTGCCCTGTTGATAGCATGGCTTTTCGGAGCAAACCAGGAGCCGATCAGAAATGCCCTTTGTGATACGATTGGCTGCTAATGTATACAGGTACACCCTTTGAATCAAAGTATGGCCGGCAGCTGGTCAGATCCCTGGAATCTTTATTCCAGGGTTTTTTTCCTTCTTTTATAGATAAAAGAGTCTGATCTGTGTGCTATTACTGCTAACAGAATGGAAAGGAGTGTGTAAAAATGGGGGCAAACAACAAAGAAAATAATAAAGAGAGTTCATCTGCCAACCGTGAAAGCATCGATTTATCATCAGCTAACATGGATGTTGTCATGGGAACAGTGTCAAAGCTTATCAAAGATATGTCGTTGCTTGATACTATTAAAAGTACTGTGAAAACTGAATCTCCGTCTAAGTCACAAACAGACCAGTTAACGCCGATTCAACAGCAACTGGAGGAAATAGCCGGGCACCTTGCTGATATTAAGCAAGAACTCCAGCAAATGAAAGAGCAAAAAAAAGAGAAAGGATGGTTTTTTTAGGAACGGGTTCGGTTTTGAAGTAGAAAAATTAAATTAACATGGCATTCGGGATACTAATTCACATATGAATTGGTATCCCCTTTTTTCTATATATGGATTTGTATGGTTCTATCCTATGATTAGCAAGTAAATTCACACGTGAATAAGCAAGTATCTGATAGCAAGGAGACAGCTGCTTTTTGATATGCTAATTCAAATGTTAATTTGGAATGTAAAAAACGCTAGTTGCTAACGCCTCTGACCGAACAGTTTATTCAATTAAAGCCTCCCTTTAACGGAAGACTGTAACTTTATTATTTGTGGTTAAAACAATTCTCACATATAAACTTACCTTCATTATTTAAGTAAGCTTTTATCTCAGTCATTCCCTTTTTCTCTGGATACCTCATCTTTATGTAGACTAGATCATTCCCTTTTATTTCTTTCTCGCAATTAGAACACTTGGGTTTAACTCCAAACATTTTTATCCCTCCTCATTTTTAAAATAATAAAAAAGATTACTCAAATTAATTAACTAAATAGCTCTACCACTTTATGAACGAATATCGAAATCCTTATTTTGTTAACCTGCCTTTTAACGGAACAATTGCTTTATCTATATACTAACATAAGTTTCCATATGAGATTTGCTGTTTAGGTGGCATTCGAATACTATTGCGGCTTGTTATCAACCTAAGTAAAAAAGTAATGGACGACCTAAACTTCCATTGCTTTTTACTGTTGTTTTCATTGCTAATTCTTATGCTTATTCCACTCCTATTTGGTTAACGAATTAACAATTTCTATTCGAAAACCGAACTCGTTAGCATTCCTGTAGAGCGTTATATTTGAGCTTTGATAAAAACAGGGTTCC
>JAENYN010000065.1:18715-18807 GCA_016841765.1 Guptibacillus hwajinpoensis | reverse complement strand
TATCTCAAGGGAACGTGGCTTTATAGGCACGCAACGGTGGCTCCCGTGCCTATATCTCAAGGGAACGTGGCTTTATAGGCACGCAACGGTGG
>JAENYN010000065.1:0-18705 GCA_016841765.1 Guptibacillus hwajinpoensis | reverse complement strand
TGGCTCCCGTGCCTATATCTCAAGGGAACGTGGCTTTATAGGCACGCAACGGTGGCTCCCGTGCCTATATTTCAAGGAAGGACCGCTTTATAGGCACGCAACAGGATCTCCTGTGCCTATAATTACAGGAAACCCATCAATACAAGCACTGAACCAGCATCCAGCTCCCCGAAACACATCCATTGCCTACCCATCTCATTGTAAGTCGCTGACCTTTGAAATCAAGTACCCTCTCTTCCTCCTGCCCCTTTAACCGAACTCCCGAAAATGTATATTATTCCTATACGTCATATTCCTCAATAACCTGAAAAACAGTAAACCGCTATTTTTACCATTCCACCTGTTATTTTTGCCGTGCGAGTTCCGCCGATAGGTCCATGTAGCTTTGAGCCTCTTCGGCCAGCCCTTTCGCCCGGCAAACTTTACTCAGCCAGATTACTGGTTCCGGGTCATCGGGCGACAATTCCATTTCCCAGGAGAAACAGCCTTCTGCTTGCTCATAAAGATGATAATCAAAGTAAAACTGGCCGAGCTCCATTTGCCTGTCTGCATCTTCCCTTAGCGATTGAGCCCTCTTAAGCTCACGTAACATTTTAGCTCCTATAGGCGATTTTTCGGCTGGTTTCAGCCATTCGACCACATTGGGAATCGATTCGTGTTCAAGGAGGGATATGACCATTTTCCGGACAAAAGGTTCGATGGCACCATTTTGTTGAAGGGCTGGTTCAGAAAGCAGCTTATTTATTTGCTGCACAAGTTCAGGTGCGGCAGAGGGATCGAATTGATCCAGTAGTGAAAGAAGTCCGTCGGGAGGAGTTGCAAGTGAGTCATACAGCTTAACGTATTGTGTGAGGGCAAGATTAACACGCCTGGTTGCAATTGCCGCTTTCAGCAATTCGTGTGATATCGGAGGATAGGGTTCTTTCATGGCTGATATAAGATCTTCAAGCACAGTGCACTTGGTTTCTTCATCTGGCGCAAATTCAGGAAGGAGGGCATTAAATCGGTTCCAGGTATCAGATTCCGGCTCATTGGACAAGCGATCAAACAGGAGAAGGGTTTCAGCGGTGATGTCCCCTTCTTCCCGGTAGTAAGAATCAAGCAAGCGATAAGAATCATCTTTCCGGCGGGTGCTGAAGAGCTGTTCCTCCCAATAAAGTGGATTTTTCGATAAAAGTTGCTGCATCGGCTTTTTATTGTCATTTTCGTACCGTTTGAACTCCATGCTGCTGAATATGGACTTGACCCAGTTGCTTCCAGGTGCACATTCTCTCGCAAACAGAATTACCTGAAAAGAATGAAAATCCTGTCCCTGGCGCTTGAAGTGGAAGTACAGTTTCTTAAAAATGGAGATCAGTTCTTCTCTTGTGAAGAATTCATCCAGCACCCTGGCGATCGCCGCAATTTCATAAAGAGAAAAGTGACTCTGGAGCTTCGTCAAAATATGTTTTATATCCGGCATAATATATTGCTCTTTATGGAAGAAATGGCCTGAAAGAGGATTTGCTCCCGACAGGACAATGCCTGTCCGGAACGCTTTTGCTATGAAACTGTTCAGCTTCACAGATGTAACTTCACCGCCCCCTGCCAGCCTTCCCCTGTACATGACCAAATAAAAAACCGAATGGCCCTTCACTGCAACTTCGGCAATTTGAAATCGCCCAAAGACTGCAATCCGGTCCACTCGGCCTTCGATTCTATCTTGTTTTCGTTTCAAAACAACCGTCGGTCCCTGCTTGATCAGTATTGTTCCTTCCATTTGCCCCACTCCTTCATCAGGTGCTGTTTACTTATCACTATTATAACGGAGTCGCCTGGCAAGCGCCAGGCAACCACAAAGCATTATGTTGATTTTTCTACTGCTGACCGGGCATGAAGGTAAGTCGAATCCATTATCGGGACCGGTGTATGGGTTTGCTGTACGAGGAGCGGCAATTCAGTACAGCCGAGAATGACGCCGTCCGCCCCCTGCTCCGCCAACCTTTCAATCACAGCCAGTAAAGCTTCCCTTGATTCCGGTCGGATCACTCCCCTGACAAGTTCATCATAAATGATACGATGGACAAGCTCGCGGTCTTCTGCAGCGGGAATGTGAGTCTCAATGCCAAAGCCCGTACGCAGCCGCTCTTTATAATAGTCACTTTCCATCGTGAATTTCGTGCCCAGCAGGCCGGCGGAGCCCATTTCCCGTTTCTGCATTTCTCCTCCTACAGCATCGGCAATATGTAAAAAAGGAATATTCACCGAAGCCTCTATTTCATCTGCATGCCTGTGCATCGTATTCGTACATAACAAAACCATATCAGCGCCTGCCGCCTCCACCTTTTCGGCGGCATTTGCCATCATCCGGCCAAGACGCTCCCACTCTCCGGCATGCTGGAGCTGCTCAATTTCGGCAAAATCAACTGAGATCATCACATTTTTGGCCGAATGGAGACTGCCAAGCCTTCTCTTCACTTCTTCATTGATAATTCGGTAATACTCCAACGATGATTCCCAGCTCATTCCGCCAATCAACCCGATTGTTTTCATTTTTCCCCTCCTTGTTTTCCCTCACACCGCTACTCATCTTTTATTATAAAGAAAATTTGGCGATTGGCGAAGACAGAGGCACAGTTGCCATTATCTCTATTTTTAAAATTGGCAGCGTATCGAAATGCTCCCTTGCTGACAATTTATACGTTACTATATAGTAAACAAAGGGGCTGTATAGGACATGCAGTTTCAAAAACATTTCGCAGCCCATTTGAAAGCTTTTGAACCAGTTGGCTGGCCGCAAAGTCCGTCAAGGCAGAGTATGATTGGCCGGCCTTCCCGCAATACTATCTACATGATTGAAGTGTTTCATGTCCAAAGGACAGTGGAATACCTTTAAAAAAAACAATTGGAGGTATGAATATGGCATTATCGACAATCAATGTCAAAGCAGAAGGATCGGGAATGAAAGCTGTAACCGAAACGGAGAAAGGCCAGAGAGTCATTACCGATGAAGCAGTTGAAATGGGAGGAACCGATGCAGGGGCGAATCCGCTTGAAACCCTTCTCGGAGCTCTTGCCGGCTGTGAAACAGTTGTTGCCAACATGGCTGCAAAGGAAATGGGAATCGAACTGGAAGGCCTTGAATTTGACATTAAAGGATACTTCGATCCACGCGGGTTCATGGGCGAGCCGAATGTTTGCCCTTATTTCCAGAAGGTGGAGATCACCGCCTATGTCGCAACTGACGCCACCGAACAACAGGTTGAAGAGTTGCACAAGAAAGCCAATAGCCGCTGTCCGGTTTTCACGATGATCAGCTCTACGAAAGACGTGGAAGTGGAATCACGCTGGATCAAATCATAAATGACTGACCTGATTAAACAGTGCCTCGGCCAAACAAAATAAAGTTAAAAAAATCAGAGCCGAAGTACGGCTCTGATTTTACATGTCATTCACATACTTTTTGAGGCGGGAAACATAAAATTGGATATAACCTGACAACTCTGACAGCAGCATGCCGGCAAGGATCAGGGCGCTTCCGATCCAGGCGGTGCTGGTCAAATCTTCTCCCGCCCAGGCAACACCTGCTATGGCTGCAAAAACGGGCTCCATTGTATAAATGATGGCGACCCGGGTCGGACTGGTATATTTCTGAAAAGCGGTTTGTGCCAAAAAGGCAAGAGCCGTCGCGAAAACAGATGTGACCAAAAGTGAAATAATCACTTCAGGCTTAAAAACATAAGCCGGCACAAAAGCCCGCTGCCAATCTTCCCATATCAGTGCGGAACCGATGCTTAACCCGGCCACCGTGCTTAATTGGATGCCTGTTAAAACGAGAGCTGAATATAAATTTGTATACCTGTCAGTCAAAATGATATGAAAAGCAAACGCAAACGCACAGAACAGTACGAGCAAATCACCGAGATTCATGTTTAAGCTGTCAGCCATTGTCAGCAAGTAAAGGCCTGCGGTTGCAATCGATACGCCGGCAACGGATGCGGGCTTCGGTTTCTCCTTCAGCACAAACAGTGCAAGGATAGGCACGAGCACCACATTCAATCCAGTAATGAACCCGGCTTTGGAGGAGGCCGTATACAACAGGCCAAACGTCTGGAACGCATAAGCGGAATGGAGCCAAATCCCCAGGACGACACCCGCAAGAATAACCGATTTATCAATCATTTTCACCAGGCCTTTTTTGAACACAAAAAGCCATACCCAAATGAAAACGGCGGCTATAAGAAAACGGATACCGTTATATGTAAAAGGTTCAAGCGTATCAATCGCATTTTGGACCAATAAAAAACCGACTCCCCAGACAAACGCCACAAGGAGCAGGCTCAAGTCGGCCATTGTTTGTTTTTTCATTACTTCCACTCATTTCAATTTTTTGATTATTATACACGATATTGAATCAGCCGTCAGCCTCTTTGCCTGGAAAAGATCAGCAAATTCTCACATAATAGCGCGGTCTTCCATATAGTATACAAACATGATGACGGGAGTGTGCAAGTTATGGCCTGGATTGAATTTTTCAGTGCACTGGCTGTTCTTTTTTTCCTGATTTTCATCCGTTCCCGACTATTGAAACACGTCTACCAGACGCCGTCAAAAGAGACCTCTCCATCCGCAAAAGAAAAGCCCCGCAGCAAAACAAGCGAAGACCCTTTTGATAAGATATGAACCTTTCATTTAGGATATGAATCATATTCTTCCTGCGATTCCATCATATTTGCTACAATTAAAAGGGCCGAATGAATGCTCCCTGCATTCGGCCGATTCAAGGGGTACAAGCCTGGATGCCGCAAGGCCCGATTCCAGCTTCTCCCATACCGAAAAAGTGTGGGTAGACGATGAAAATACGTGATTAAGAAACCAGCGAAAGGATTCGTGATTAATGAAAAAGACAGCTGTCATAGTTAGTGTTCTCATCCTTATGGTAATTGCTTCCTTATTTATTCCGGTCAGCGTTTCACCGCCCGATGATACTCGCATCATACTGGACCATGATACCAGGACATACATAGCGCCACCCTGTTTCCAAAACGCAAATGCATCCAATTTCCTGGAGGAAACAACTCTTCAAAAGGCTCTGGAACAAAACGGTTACCGGCCGGAAGGGGCATGCACATCCAACAAGCTGAAAGCAAAGAAGACCTCCGTGTTACAATGGTTCCTATTAAAGACCGGCATGACAAAAGGACAATGGGATTGGTAACGGAAAATACGGAAAACACTTTCCAATAGATAGCCGCTCACCTGAAGGGCACATCAAAAAATGGGGAGCAAAAATGCACACAAACTATTAGGAATTACAAAGGGATCAACCGGACTGGCTGGTCCCTTTTTGTGCTTCACGTTTTACACTACCCGTAAATGGCGATAAAAAAGGAGGAGCAGATTAGCGTGCTAATCAACACCTCCATAAAAGGTATGTCATGTTTTTTCTCGCTGTGAGCCGAACTGATTATGCGGCCGCAGGTTATTTTATGATTCATTCAATTTCTGTCTGCCTTTATCAGAAATGAGATATCCATCGTCCAGTTCTTCAATAACTCCCGACTGAACCATTTCTCTGACAAGGCTCCTGACTTTGAACATCGGCAAGCCGGCATCTGCAGCGATTTTGTCTGTATTTTTCTCCTCGACAATCAACACATTCAAGATGCGCCGGGCAGTGCCGGTCAGGGTTCCATCAGCATTTACACAGGCCATCGAGTCATCCCCAATCACACATTCTTTTTACACAGGTACCAGTCGATGCATTCATACCCTTCTGTTTCACGTTCTGCCGCTCCCTCTGTTGTTGTAGCCGGCGGCACGATGACCTTTTCGCCTTCCTGCCAGTTTGCAGGTGTTGCAATGGCATGTTCATCGGTTGTCTGCAGTGCTTTGACCAGCCGCAGGATTTCATCCATATTGCGGCCTGTAGTCAGAGGATAATAAATGATCGCCCGAATTTTCTGGTCGGGATCTATCACGAAAACGGCACGGGATGTTTCGGTGCTGCTCTCTTCCGGCATCATCATTCCGTATTTGGAGGCGACGTCTTTATTCAAATCAGCGATAACCGGGAACTCAATTTTCACATCGAAATTTTTCTCGATATTTCTGACCCATGCAATGTGCGAATGGACACTATCGATACTTAGGCCAAGGAGTTCCGTATTCAGCTTGCGCAATTCCGGGTAAATGTTTTGAAAAGCGACAAATTCAGTCGTACAGACCGGTGTGAAATCGGCAGGATGAGAGAACAGGATAAGCCAGTTTCCTTTGTAATCCTCAAGTCGGAGCGTTCCATGGGTTGTAACTGCTTCAAACTGCGGTGCTGGTGAACCGATGCGGGGCAGGGACCGTTCTGCGACAGTTTCTTGCTTCACGTCTTCACTCATTTTACTCTCTCCTTTTATGTAGCTGATTATTGACACAATTCAATTGTACAAAAGGAGTATTCTCTTTGCCAGCCGGAAAGCTTTGGAGCATAGAGAAACTTCGGTGAAACCTTTTAGTGGAGAATGTGAAGAGAAGTTTTCAATGTGCCATTAAAAATTCCCCGGGCCGGCCAGGGAATGGGAAATAATATGAAAATTTCAATGCGGCCGTTCGGCTGCAGGAGATTTCAGGCTGCTTGGACGCTCATCACGCTGTATCGGGTCTTTTTTGAAATAAAGTCTGTTCAGCAGGAATATAAATGAAAGATTTGCTGCAAATAATAACGCCAATAAATGATCAACATCGAATACACCGATTCTTTCAAACATTGGCCGCATTACGGTCATAATCCTGATTTCCGCCCACCATAATACAGCATTTCCTGCCAGAAAAATCGCACTTATTCTCAAAAAAGATAAAATTACACCAAATATCGCCATAATTCGCGCCTCCCTCCCTTCTGATTTTACCATTTCCATAACATGCCTTTCATTACATATTTTTGACAATTTCTAATCAACATTTGGATAGCACATTAAAATAACTCCAGGACTTGTTTCGTCCCCTTGCAAAAAGTTTATTCAATTTACACGGATTCATTCATTTCCAATTTGTTTCATCATTCACTCCGTTGTTTGCCCGGGAGTCCCATTTTCTCCTGCTGCTGCATAAAATGCTGTACGTTAATTCAAACTGGAGTGAACTACATGAACATGTACCCATATCTTGAATGCCTGGCAGCCTTCGGTGTGGCAGATGCACATCCCGGCGGTTTTCCCATTACTAAAATGTTAATAGAAACTCATACCGATTCCTTTACAGGCAAAAAAATACTTGATGCGGGATGCGGAACCGGCCGGACTGCAGAGTATCTGGCTGATCATTTCTCCGGAAGCGTTACTGCTGTTGATGCCCATCCCATGATGATAAAAAAAGCGAAGGCCAGGTTGCCGCAAGAAAACTCAGATGTGACGATACTGCAAGCTGACGTAACCGCTTTGCCGTTTGCCGATGCTTCGTTTGACACCGTTCTGTCTGAATCCGTTGTCATCTTCACTAACGGAGCAGCAGCCTTGCGAGAATTCAATCGGGTATTAAAACCGGGCGGAAAAGTGTTCTTGAATGAAATGACGGCCGAAGAAGCCGTACCTGAACATCTTCTGGAAAAAATGAACTCCCTATACGGGATAGTTGGCGTTCCGTCAGCAGGCCAATGGATTGAGCAGCTGGAATACGCCGGGTTCAACAAGATTCAAAAAGCGAAACCTGACCCATCCGGTTACGATGATGTAAAAGAATTCATTCCTGACCCCGATATTTCCAACGGCCATTTCAAGACACTTGACGAACATGAAGAGATCCTGGCTTTAACTAAACACGCAATAGGCTGGAACATATATGTCGGTACAAAACGGTAAATATTGGACAGAAGTACAATCCATTTTCCTTAATCAGCAATAAACTGAAATGTAAGCTGATTAAGGAGGTTAAGTGATGAGCGCAAGCATGTATAATTTGTGTTGCCGTTATCGCGGCAAGGAAGTCGTCCTCAGGCACAGGAATGGGCGTACTTACCGCGGTACAATTGTTAATGTCGATCGCAGGAATGTCTATGTTCGGCCTGCAGGCGGCCGGCGGGGTTACGGCTATGGATACTGGGGCAGGGGACTATTGGCATTCTCACTTGGAGCAATTGTCGGCATTGGAATCGCAGGCCTTTGGTTTTGGTGATCAAAAACGGTCAAGGCAAAGGTATAGCAGCAGATAAGCGAGATCCTGCAATGTATCCACTGGCAACAGCAAAGAAGCAGACAAAGAACGAAGATATTTGACAAACTGCTGCATCCTTTAATATGAATAACCCCACTTGCATGCAACACCAGTGCAGGAGATAAAATCTATTGCTCGTTTAATAGAGAAAATCATGAACTGAGTGAAGAAAATATCAAATCGAGTATGAAATCGCATAGATTTTGTACTCGTTTTTTTGTAATCGGAGCTCTTTGAATACAGATCGATTAAGCTTGTTTTTATGGTGCCAAATGACATGTTCAACTGTTTATTCCCCCCTTTATCGAAAATTTGTGCACAATAAACTGCCACGTAACAAGCCGCAAATACAATTTTAAATTTTCAGATTTTTCATTGACGCTTATTCCTCCCTGTGACATACTTTAGATGCAGTTAATCCATAATGTGTTATAGCAGGAGGTGCAGAACCTGGCCTTACGTACAGAACCATCCATCTACCCTTTCAATGAGGGAGACTTGAACCATACTTCGCTGACACCTAGCTACCGCAATGATTTGCGAAACCCTGATCAAGTGGACAAGTTCATAACAGCCGATCCCGTTTCGGATTGGTCGCAATTAAGCTGGCAGAAGATTGGCAAACCGGTTCAGGTCAAAAAGCTGGCAAAAGAGCGGATCGAATGGGAACAGAAGCACCAGGAGCCCATGCCCGTGAAGACATCATGGGAATATTTCAACCGTTCCTTCCACAATTGGTTCATGAAAGATGTGCCTGCAGAACTGAACAATAACTTGAAAGCGCTATCAAAATCTGCAACAGCATTTAATTTGCAGGAAATCAAGCAGGGGCTTGGGAACGTGTTCCAGTTATCGCTCTGGAACTACGCACATAGAATTGAGGACGGAATTTGGGACCCGCGCGGAAAACGGGCTTTATTCGAGGGCCTGGACGTGAATAAACCGCGGATCCTGTTTCTGGGGGCTGCTGAAGGGTATGAAGCGATGCAGCTTTCTGCCATGTATCCCGGCGGTGAAGCCATTATGGTCGATTACGATGTATTTTGCAAAACGGACAGATTTGGCGATTTCCCGGCAAGTTATCCGTTTCTGGGGACCAATCCGGCTACAGGCAGCCATAAAGTCTGGTATAAAGATCAAATGAATATTGACTATGTGGTCGATGATATCCGCCATTTAAAATACGGCAAAGAGTTTGATATTGTGTTGAGCGTCGGATTGCTTGAACATGTTCCTGATGAGCATAAGCCGGAAATCATCGATTTTCACAGGCGGTTTGTAAAGCCTGGCGGTTATGTCATTATGACAACCCCCCGCAATCAGTTCAAATCGAAGCTGTATTACAGAATCATGGCCGATGTAATGAATCATACGTACCGAGAATTGATGGATATCAGGCAAATGGGGCTTTATTGCTATGAAAATGGTCTGGATATCATTCGGCACGGTTTTATAAAAGTCCATAACGGAATCGTCGCAAAGATAAGATAGCGCTGAAAAATAATAAGGCTTGCCGTCTGATAGACGGCAAGCCTTGCAAATATCATTTTTTAAGATTGTACCGAATTCCCAATACCGTAAAAAGCGATGCGGCCGCAAGCACTCCCAGCGCAAGGAACTCGAATGGAATATCTCTCTCAGCAATCGAAGTGTCCCTCGTAAAATAGACAAGACCGAAAACAGCTGCAGAAATTAAAATACTCAGTACGCCTATTAGCCACTTTGGCATCATACCACTCCTTTTTTATCAATCTGTCAATTTTCAGTAAACAGAATAGAAAAATATTGTATACTTGTACAATATGAATCTTGGGGGAAAAACTATATGAATACCGTACACCTTGACACCTTCCTGGCAGTATCGCGGACCAAGAGCTTTTCAAAAGCGGCCAAGCTGCTTAATATGTCCCAGCCGTCCGTCAGCCATCATATCCAGACACTTGAAACCGAGTTTGAGGTCAGGCTGTTCAAAAGGGAACCGCGCAAAGTGGAACTTACCGAACATGGCAAAATCCTGCTTCGCCATTCAGAAGAACTGCTCGGTTATATCGATAAGCTGACTGTTTCCATGAAAAATGCCAAGCAGCCGGATATCTTAAGGATCGGCTGCAGCAATACAATCGGTGAAGCTGTCATATCAGACATTCTGAATGACTTTTATTCAGGCGCAGCCTTTTCACCTGAACAGCTGCGCCTTAAGGTCGGCACTTCTAACGAAATCGCAGATTCATTATATAATGAAGAAATCGATATCGCATTAGTTGAAGGAAAGGAAGACAAGTATCCTTTCTTCGTTGAGCCCTTCGATGAGGATGAAGTGATCCTGGTCGCTTCACCAACATACGAATTTGTTTTTGACGGATTTTTTGCCCCTTCCTGCCTAAAAAAGGCGACCTGGCTGATCCGCGAACACGGCTGTTCATTAAGGCAGGCGGCTTCAGACTATTGGGATGCCGTAAAACTCGAACCGGCTTCCGTGATGGAGTTCAACAATAATCAGTTAATTATTGAAGCTGTTAAAAAAGGGTTTGGCATTGCCGCTGTCTCCCGGAAAGCTTACGGAAGAGAAATTGAGAATGGCGACCTTGTCAATGTTCCAACCAAAAAAGTTATGAAAAGGCCCTTCTTTATCATGAGGCGGGATGCCGGATTCCCGAACAGCCTCGCCAGGCTTTTTTGGGATAAGCTTGTAACAACAAAAGAAAAAGGGCAGGCGCCTGCATAGCCTGCTGTCTCACATTGCGAAGGCCTTGAAGCGGGGTCACTTTCACCCTGCCAGGCCTTCGGCAGATGTGTTTACTTCTTCTCCTCTTTCTGCTCCTTCGGCTGATCAGCCTTGTTTTCTCCCTTGCCTTCACTCAATTCCTTCATCAACTGTGTTTGAATCTCCAGACTCTTATGCTGGTTTGATTTCAGATATTCAACAATCAGTTTCTTGCTTTCATCAGTCATTTGGGCTCCGTTTCCCTGCATGCGGTCAACCGTTGCTGACCACTGATCGCCTTTATTGTTGTTCCTCATGATCCGCCCGATATCATGGCATTGCAGGCAGGTGCCAAGGAATGCTTCTTCCCGTTCATCCCTCGGTTCAGGGAGGACAAGGGTTGATGCCTTCTCAACTGTCTCAGCGACGCCGTCATTATTGTTGCGGAATTCTTCGAGTTTTTCCTCGGAAACATCGGTATATAACGCTATTCCGTTAGGATTTAATCCGACCAGGTAGGTTTCCCGGAAATCCTTCCGCTTTGTCATATCGACTTTTGTCACTTTCTTTTCTCCCCAGTTGGTGCCGAACATTGTCTTTCCATCCGGTGCCCAATAGAGCCAGTGGATATTTTGTACCCCCCAGATTTTCCGTGTGATACGGAAATGATCATCCGGGTCGATGACTGTCAAAAAGCCGGCGCCATTTTGCGAGGTGTACCAGAGCCCATCCGGTCCAAGGTATGGGATGTTCGTGCCTCCGCCTGTTTCGACCGTATCGATAAGCGTCCATCTTTCCGTATCGACGATTGATGTGGAACCATCAGAGCGGTTTCCTGTAGCGAGATAATTGCTGTCCCCCATAAAAGAGACGTTCACGGGCTTGGGGATGTCACCGATTTTTGTAATCAATTTATCCGTCTTTGTATCGTATACCGCCACTTCATTATCCAGCGTATTCGATACGGCCACATACTTGCCGTCATTCGACATATCAAGTCCTGATCCGGTTCCTTTACCATAGTCGGATTTCGTCCGTTCCAGATGCCTCACTTCATTTGTTTCAAGATCGACAACAGCTATAAACGGGCTTGCCTGATTGCTGACATAAAGCTTTTTGCCATCAGGAGTAACGGCCAGATCGCGCGGGCGATCCCCCACTCCTTCAATCACTTCGATCAACTCAGCTTTATTGGCATCAATTTTAGCCACGGCACCGGCCGAATTCAAGGCAACAAACGCATAGTTTCCGTCACGGGAAAAAGCGAGGTGCAACGGACCCGGTTTTTCACCCATTCCTGGAAAGGTGATTTCTTTTGGCTCAAGTGTCTCCATATCAACTGCCAGGACGCTTGATCCGTAACGCTGTGTAGCAAAAGCCCATGTTTGTTCCTTATTCATATGGATATGATGTGGCGTTCCTTCTCCCTGAATATATTTGACAGGTTCGCCTGTTTCCAGGTCGGTGATCGTGATGCCTTCACTCACTTCATTCGCTGTCAGCATGAGTCCTGTGCCGTTCCAGTCTGGATCTGTCATTGAATTGCCGTTTGGCTGGTCCTTCCACCAGTTCGGTGAATAATCGGGATCGATTTGAAAGTTTTTCTCCACCGGCTGTGATACTGAAACTTCTTTTGTGCCTGCAGCTGCAGAACAGGAGGTAAGCACAAGTGTTAAAACGACAGCTGCAGCACCCTTTTTCAAAAGTCTTTTTTTCATTTTTTCCACCTGCTTTCTGACCTTCTGCCCATTATTTCATCCAGCCTGCCAATAAAAATCCGAACAGTACGATTGTGGTCCCCCACGTAAGCCAAACACCCGGACTCCGGATTGGCTTGACTTTCCGGTCAATACCCGAAACGCCCTGTGCAAGTCCGTATGGGCACACTTTGCAGAATGAATTCCTTGCTTTATATGTCATTCCGATATAAATGAACCAGAGTGATAAGACAAGCCAGAAATACTTGTTTGGCTCGATGTTCACAAGCGATTCGACAATCACCGTAGGATCATAAAAGAAGCCGACAGTTGACACAGCCATAAAAAGGCTTGCCGCAATGCTGAGCAGGATTGTAAATGCTTTTCCTGGTGTGCCGAGCTTAAACTCAATTTGGTTTAATGCGTAGCTGATCGTGTTATGAGGGCATACAAATTTACAGAAAAACCGCTTCCATACCATCGCCAAGCCGATGAAACCGGCAATAAGCATCAGCAAGAACAGGAAAAACAAGTAACTGGCACTGTATCCGAGTTCATACCCGAATAAATAAAATCGATTCGCGTCGATATCCATCCTGAACCCGTTCCAATACGGCAGCGTCAATACCAAAAAGTAAGTCAATAACCGGATAACAAAACCTTTCAATTGTCTCCCCCCCTTATTTATATGTTTTTAAGTATGCGAGAATCTGGTCGATCTCTTTTTTATTGTACCTGTCGCCTAGAGCCGGCATCGTGTTGCGCCCGTTTTTCAGGATATGGCGAATTTCATCGTCTTTCAATCGGTCGGTCACCCCTTCAAGCACAGGGGCGGCTCCGGTGGCATGGCAGTTAAAGCATGTTCCCTCGACAATTTGCTGCCCTTTTTGAGCGGAAACTTCACTTGTCTGCGAAACAGCCAGTTTTCCTGGGGCGAAGACTGCGTATCCGATAGCCCATATGCCGAGCACGATATAGACGACAATCAATAATTTCGGAACTTTTTTATGGCCCACGCGGATGCCGGCCACTTCTTCTTCATGTCCACTGTCTTTCTTTTCAAGATGTTTTTCCTTACCGTCCATGATTCACACCTGCCCTCCCAATTTTATTTCTTGCTAGCCAGTCGTTCTTCGGTCGGCTTCAGACTCATAAGATATGCAATCAGGTCATCCATTTCCTGATCAGTCAGGAAATCGAAAGACGGCATGATTGAGCCGGGGCTGGTTGACTGCGGGTCCAGCAAGTGCTGGCGCTGCCATTCTTCATTGTATTTCATGCCAACCCACATCAAGTCCGGACCTGTCCGGTTGGAACCGAGCAAATGCGGCAGGTCATATTTATAGTCGCCGCCCTCTGAAACCGGTCCGAGATTCTGATTCAAATCAGCATCAACAGCCCGGACAAACTGGGTGTGACACGTCATACAGCCGTTTTGGATATAAATCTCCCGGCCTCTTGCTTCAGGGGAATTTTCCTGATAATTCCGAAGCTCGCCGCTCGAGGTGGCAACATTCAGCGAATCATCGAAAAGCGGTAAAATGACCGTGCCAAGTACACCGAATGCAAACAGGATAAATGCTACAATCAATACGCCAGAAGGCTTTTTTTCCAAATCGTTCCCCTCCCTTTCTGTTCTTTCTTATGCTGAAACAGCACCATCTTCTGATGTAGGTAAAGACATTTTCTTTTTGTGCTTAAAGGTTACATAGAGGTTGTATCCGAATGCGAACTGGCCAAGAAGCATCATTGTGCCTCCCACTGCGCGACCGATGACAAGCGGTTCAACCATCAGGACTGTTTCAAGGAACGGCACCCCTTCAATCCAGGCAAAGCCTTGAATGAGGCCAGCAGTCCACAGGGAAAATGAAAAGATCAAAAATCCGATTGTAGAGAACCAGAAATGGGCTTCCATCAAGCGGGTGCTCCAGATTTTCTGGTTGATGACTCTTGGAATAATGTAATAAATGGCTGCAAACGAAGTGAATGAAAACGCTCCGAACGGCCCCATGTGTGCATGCCCTACCGTCCAGTGGGTGAATTTAATCACACTGCTGACAGAAGGCAAAGCCTGCAGCGGTCCTTGTAAACAGGCCATCAGGTAAAAAATGCTCCCCGCCACGACAAATTTGAGCGGCACATCCGTTCTGACTTTATGCCAGGCACCTCTCATCGTTCCCCAGAAATTTGCCAGCACGGCCCACACCGGAATGAGCAGCAAAATGGATGGAATGATGCCCGCTTTCGACACCCATGAAGGGATCGGTCCATTCATCAAATGGTGAGGTCCATTCCAAACATAGAACGTGGCGATTGTCCAAAAACCGATCATTGACAATTGATGGCTGTACAGAGGCCTGCCTGTCAATTTCGGAAGCAGGTAATAAATCTGGCCGACCCCTACGGTCGTCATCCAGAGGCCGATGGCATTATGGCCAAGGAACCAGCCCATCAATCCCTGCTGGACGCCGTTTGGAATCCATTGCGGCGGAAAGTTGCCGACAATCCATGTAAGCGGCAGCCAGAGCAATGATCCAAGGAAATACCAGAGGCTGACATACAGTACTTTTTCATTTCGGTTCCCTACTGTTTTGAACAGGTTATATGCAACCAGGCCGATCACAATCAGCAGCTGGACATCCACCCAGAGCGGGAATTCCCCGTATTCAATGACGCTTGTCTGCCCGAATACAAGTGCAAAAAACCCTTCAATGATGACGATGTTATAAAGCAAACATGCGAAGTTACCGAGCTTTTCACTGTAGACGTTCGTTTTGGCAAGCTTCGGTATCATATAAAACATTGAGCCGACATAAGCCATTGACAGCCATGCGTAAATGACAAGCATGACATGCGCTGACCTGATATGGCCGTAGGTTGTCCAGCGGTTATTGAGAAGATCCGGGTCAATCTGCTTCGTCGCTGTCACGAGACCGAGACTCATGCCGATCAAAATCCATACAACAGCTGAGATTAACCAGTACTTCGCTGCGCTGTACTTTTCGTTAATAAACATTTCTTCTTCCTCCATTTCTTTCACATAAATTTAAAGATTATTTCACACAAATTTCACATTTCTTATACTATTAATCTTACAAACTGTCACTCTGTAAATAAAATTTAATTTTCCTATTGATAGATAAAGAAATTTTATCGTTTCCATAAAAAAAAGCGGTGCACGCCGGTGCACCGCTTATTCTGAATCCTTATTCTTCTTTTTGCGGAAGAGATCCAGAAGTAGGACGATTAAAAAAGGAATCATCATGTAATATAATAGTTCTGAGATAAAACCAAGGCTGCTGTGCATCCTGTCTTCCCTCCCATCACTCAGCAATTGCACTCATTGTACACAAAGCAACGGGAAATTTGCAAGCCGGATTTTTCAATATTTCGAATGTTGACAAAACTAACTTCCTGCTTGTACGATGTTAAAAAACCCAAGGAGATGAAATTTATGAGTACTGCCGCTTGGATTCTGGTAGCTGTTATGGCGTCCTTTAGCATATCCTCCATCCTGGTCTGGTTCTGGAGCAAAAAGAACGGCCTCGTTGATGAAAATATAAAATACCGTATGTTGGAAGACAACGACTGATATTTTTTCAAAATAATAATGCGCGTCTGGAAAAACAAAGCCGGGACTCCACCCGGCTTATGATTGTTTTGTGTAAGAATCCGTTTCTGCCTGCAAAAAAGCCCATTTCGACTCTCCGCTCTCTGCTTCAGCAACCAATTCCTGTTTTTCTTTTTGCAGCTCTTTTGCATAAACCGTCCTATCATTCAACACTCTTTTATAGCCTTCAAGCATAAAATTCATAGCCAGCATCGTTAGTGCAAAAAAGGTTATCGGAGCAAGCGCGATCCACGGCGCAGTCCTGATTTCCCTGAAACTGTTGCCAATCAGCCCAGACCATTCCCCCGTAAAGGATTCTGGCGGATCGGGCACTCTTGAATAATCGATATCCGTTCCTCCGAAGAACAGCTGCAGCAATCCCAAATGGGCAAAAACGAGAAGAACCTGGATCACCTGCTGGCCGAAAATGATGACCAGCCGCGGGAATAAATGCGGCATGACATGCCTCTTCATCAAATGCCAGCGGGAACCGCCCAGTACCCTGGCACCATCAATAAATTCCTGTTTCAGTATTTCATTTGTCTCACTGCCGATCAGCACGGACAAAACCGGAAGAGCGAGCAGCGTAAGAACGACCACTTCAATCGAAACCCTTTCGGTGAAAGTGTACAGGAATCCTTCCGGCATTTCCCACAGCACAGGATGCAAAATGTAATAGGCAAGCAGCGTCATCGGAATAAAATGGAATGAATCAACAAACCCATTGATATACCGTTTATACTTCATCAGATAATTCCCATATAAAGCACCAATTAAAAACGAAATAAAAACACGCAGAAGCGCGATCAAAAACGCAAATATGATGGTATACTTTGCCCCGACACTGATTTTAGTCAGCAAGTCATAGCCAAGTCGGTCCGTCCCAAACGGCAATTGCCAACTGGGCTCAAGCGGAGCCGCAGCAATCAGATTATTATTTTCATCGTATAACATTTGCACTTGCCTGATTTTGCCGTCAAAAGCATATGTATGGATGAGACTTGCGGCAAGAAGAGAAAACACAAATAAAAACCCGACTAAAAACAGCGGGTTTTTAAACAGTCGTTTCAGCAACCCCTTCATCCTCCCCTATCTTGATTTACGAAACTCTTATCAAGTAAGACGAAGACATCATCCAAAGGTTGCATTTTTTTTCAGAAAATACTGTGCAATTTCAGTTCAGCGTTTTTACCATTGTCATGTTTTGTGTCCGGAACCCCAGTTTTTCATACATTTTTTTTGCCGGATTTCCTGCAAAAACATTGAGCTGAATTGTTTTGAAACCATTTCTTGACAGGGTGTTGATCCCTTCTATCATGAGCCTTTCACCTATCCCTTTTCCCCTGAAATGCTCGAAGACATAAAGTTCTGCAAGAAAGCCGGTTTGCTTTCGCAGGATAGAGTCATAAGTTGAGCAGATGAGCAGCCACCCGCATAACGCACCTTGCCGGTCTATCGCCGCAAGATAATAACCCCCGGCCTGAAGTACGGATGCTGCCATTTGCCGGGCCGTTTTCCCGTCATATCCGGCAATCCCCTGTGTGCTCTCGTAAAAGACTTTTCCCGCATGGCTGAATATGACAGCAATCTCATATTCTGTTGCCCGTCTGATGGTTAAGCCCTCCACGTTCGAACCCCCTCCCTTTCTTTAACTACTTTTATGGCGGGAACGAACTCTTTATTCTATAAAGCTGATTGCCGGTGTTTCATGAAGTCTCTATCCTTAAGTTCGTCCGTTCCTTTCCATTGCAAGCATTCGCTTTCTTTATTTTAAACAGGTCTATCGTTTTTTAGAAAAGGCTTTGTTAAAAGTTATTGTTGGCAGTCCGTCTTACGGCAAGTCATCTAGTTTAACAATATAAACATAACTAATAAACAGGATCGTAGAAGAAGGGAATTTGGTTTTCTGATTTTTATCCGTTCCTTTCCGCTGCAGGCATTCGCTTTCCGCGGGGCGATCGGGAAGCCTCCTCAGCGCTATTCGCGCCTGCGGGGTCTTCCCTGTTCGCTTCCCCCGCTGGAGTCTCATGCCTTCCGCTCCAATCCACTCAGCTTTAATACAACAAATTCGCAGAGCTACTAAACGACTTTTGTATGATAAGGTGTTCTTCGCCACTAAGGACATTAAGTAAAAGTGATCAACATTTGGCCCTAAAATCATGTTATTCATGATAGACACACCAGCTTAGAATTAAAGGATTTAATAGAACGATTATTCGACAAACCGATGTTTATCGGTATCAGAGAATTCTACTTATTAATAGTCAGAGCAGGATTGTTTATTTTTATTCAAATATCGGTTGAATAAATATAACTTGGACATCTTTTCACACACTAGTTGATTGGAGCGGAAGGGGCTCGACTCCTCGAAAATAAAAATCGATTTTCTTCGTGCGGTGTCAATTCAAAGAAGCTTATTCAATGTCCTGCGGGAATAGCTGAGACCCCGTAGGAGCGCCAGCGACGAGGAGCATTCCTGTAATAAAGTAATATGCGGATAAATGGAAGGTAGA
>JAENYN010000064.1 GCA_016841765.1 Guptibacillus hwajinpoensis | reverse complement strand
GCCGATGGTAGTTGGGGGCCGTCCCCCTGTGAGAGTAGGACGCCGCCGGGCAATCCCTTTTTAGGGAAAGAACATAATTTCAGGAATATTAAGTAATTCCTTTATTCTTATCATCGCGGGATGGAGCAGTTCGGTAGCTCGTCGGGCTCATAACCCGAAGGTCGCAGGTTCAAATCCTGCTCCCGCAACCAAATATGGTCCGGTAGTTCAGTTGGTTAGAATGCCTGCCTGTCACGCAGGAGGTCGCGGGTTCGAGTCCCGTCCGGACCGCCAGCTAGAGCAAACGAAACAGTGGTTTCGTTTTTTTTATGGTTTTTATTCGGGGAATGCCTTCAAGATAAAGAATACGTGCCTATAGGCTTTTGCCTTAAAATAAGATACACTACATAATAGAGCCCTTAGGACATGTCCTAAGGTTTTTTTGCACCTAATTAGAGGTATGCTAGAGATGAGCATTCCAATGAGTGATGATTTCCAAACCATTGAGGGGGTCAGACCGATGCCGATTTCAGGGGAGTTTTCTTTCATCCGCTCGATTACACCTGCAAAAACGTTCCAGCAGTCCCTTGTCCAGGGAAGCGGTGACGATGCTGCTGTTTACAGCGGAAGTGATGAATATGCTGAAGTTGTCTGCCTTGATACGATGGCGGAGGGAGTCCACTTTACGCGGAAAACGATGGCCCCGTATGATATTGGATATAAAGCGCTTGCCGTCAATATCAGTGACCTGGCGGCAATGGGTGCTGAGCCGGCATTTTATCTGGTATCCGCGGCCATACCTGAAGATTGGCCTGAAGAGGATCTGCAGGAGATTTATAAAGGAATGGCCGCACTTGGGAACCGCTGGCAGATGGATTTGATCGGCGGTGACACGGTTGCTTCCAAGTCAGGGCTGGTGCTGACGGTTGTCGTGATTGGCCGGGTGGAAAAGGGCAAGGAGCTGCTGCGTAGTGCAGCAGAACCGGGAGATATCGTTTTTGTTACCGGCACACCCGGTGATTCGGCTGCAGGGCTGAAGCTTTTGCTTGAAGGGCCTGAACGGGCGTACAGCAAGGATGAACGTTATTTTATCGAAAGGCACCGGCGGCCTGTTCCGCGTATAGAGGCCGGCCGGTTTCTGGCAGGACTGCAGCGGGCCGCGTTGAACGATGTAAGTGACGGGATTGCAAGTGAAGCCAATGAAATTGCGGAAGCGAGCGGCGTCAGGATCGATGTGGTGGAAAGCCGGCTGCCGGCAAGCCCGCAGTTGGCCGCACTCCCTGAAGATGAGCGCCTTTCCAGTATATTGTTTGGCGGAGAGGATTTTGAGTTGATTGGAACGATGTCCAAAACGGAATGGGAATCGATCACTAATGATAAGAAAACGGAATATGCCCTTCAGAAAATCGGGACAGTGCATGAAGCAGATGGCAGACCAGCCGTTTATTTGCAAACCAAATCAGGTGAAACCAGGCTGCTCGAGAAAAAGGGATATAACCATTTTAAAAACGGGTGAGTCATATGACAGATGAAAAATTTGAGTTTCATACGCAGTCTCCGGAAGAAACAATGGCATTTTCGCAACGGCTCGCTGAAAAGCTTGGTTCCGGTGATGTGCTGACGTTAGAAGGAGACCTGGGAGCAGGGAAGACGACGTTTACGAAAGGCCTGGCAAAAGGGCTCGGTGTCCGCCGGACCGTCAACAGCCCGACTTTCACGATCATCAAAGAGTATCAGGGCAGGCTTCCTTTTTACCATATGGATGTATACCGCCTTGAAGACAGCGAAGAGGATCTCGGTTTTGATGAGTATTTTGAGGGCTATGGTGTTACGGTAGTTGAATGGGCTTCCATCATTTCTGATCAGCTTCCTGGTGAACGCCTGGATATTTTCCTGTATCATGAAGGGGACGACAACAGGCGCATTGTACTGACGCCAAAGGGAGAGCATTACATAACGATTTGTAAGGAGATTGTTTGACTATGAGGGCGCTTGCCATTGATACATCAAACCTGGTAATGGGGATAGCTGTCATTTCGGACGACCGCATTACCGGTGAAATGATAACCAATTTAAAAAAGAACCATTCTGTACGGCTGATGCCTGCCATCGACCAGCTCCTGAAGGACGTGGACATGAAGCCGGCTGAACTGGACCGCATCATCGTCGCGAATGGCCCCGGATCTTATACAGGGGTAAGGATCGGCGTCTCAATCGCCAAAACACTGGCATGGGCATTGAATATTCCGATTGCGGGTGTCTCGAGCCTTGAAGTGCTGGCACAGAATGGGAAGATGGCCGAATCGTATGTATCCCCGATTTTTGATGCAAGGCGCGGGCAGGTGTATACGGCACTCTATGATGCAGGCAACGGGATGAAAGTCGAAGAGGAAGAACGGATCATCCAGCTGGATGACTGGCTGCCCCTCCTGAAACAGAAGGAAAAGCCTGTCCTGTTTATGGGCAATGATTTGCCGATCCATCAGTCCCGCATGGAAGAAGTGCTTGGTAATAAGGCTGTCTTTGCCCCGATAACGGCCCATAATCCGCGTCCTTCCGAATTAGCTTTTCTCGGTATTCAAAAAGAAGCGGTGCCGGTGCATGAGTTTGTGCCGAATTACTTGCGTTTAGCGGAGGCTGAGGCCAAATGGCTCGAATCACAGAACAAGCAGGGATAAATGGCATGGATAACAGGCCAGCGATCAGACTGATGACAGTTAAAGATATCGATGAAGTGGAAGAAATCGAACAGGCTTGCTTTGCGACACCCTGGAGCAAGGAATCGTTTTACAATGAGGTGGCGGTCAACCATTTCGCCAAATACCTTGTTCTGGAGCTGAACGGCAGAGTGATCGGCTACTGCGGGCTCTGGATCATTATTGATGAGGGGCATATCAGCAATATTGCGATTTTACCCGAATACCGTGGGATGAATTTTGGTGAGACCCTATTGCGCTATGCCATGGCGCTTGCAAGAGGGCAGGGGGCGAATACGGTGTCGCTGGAAGTAAGGACAAGCAATATAGCTGCTCAGGGCCTGTACCGCAAATTGGGCTTCCAGGAAGGCGGCATCCGAAAAAATTATTACACTGATAATAATGAAGACGCATTAGTGATGTGGGTGAATTTAAATGAACAATAACGAAACTGAATTGATTCTCGGAATTGAAACGAGCTGTGATGAGACAGCGGCGGCCGTCATAAAAAATGGGACCGATATTCTTTCCAATGTCGTCGCTTCCCAGATTGAAAGCCATAAACGGTTCGGCGGAGTGGTGCCGGAAATCGCATCAAGGCACCATGTCGAACAGCTGACGGTAGTGCTGCAGGAAGCGCTGGACCAGGCAGGCATCAGCCTTCAGGACCTGGATGCAGTGGCTGTAACACAGGGACCTGGGCTTGTCGGCGCGTTGCTTGTCGGGGTCAATGCCGCCAAAGCGATTGCGCTGGCCCAGGATATTCCGCTTATCGCCGTCCACCATATTGCCGGCCATATTTACGCAAACCGACTGCAGCAGGAATTTGAGTTTCCGATTCTCGCCCTTGTCGTTTCCGGCGGCCATACCGAGCTTGTCCTCATGAAGGAGCATGGCCATTATGAAGTGATCGGGGAAACGAGGGATGATGCTGCCGGGGAAGCATACGACAAAGTAGCACGGACGCTGAAGCTCCCTTATCCAGGCGGCCCTCATATCGATCGGCTTGCCGCTGAAGGGGAACCGGTGATTGATTTGCCGAGGGCCTGGCTTGAACCGGATTCATATGACTTCAGCTTCAGCGGGTTAAAATCTGCAGTTATTAACACGCTGCACAATGCGGCCCAGCGCGGTGAAGAAATCGAACCGAAAAATCTTGCCGCCAGTTTCCAGGAGAGCGTCATTGATGTCCTGGTGACGAAGACGAAGAAGGCAGCGAAAGAATATGGGGTGAAGCAGGTTGTCCTTGCAGGCGGTGTAGCCGCAAATAGGGGCCTGCGCAGCCGGCTTGAACACGAATTTGAGAAGGTGGCAGCCGACTTGATCATTCCGCCTCTTTCCCTTTGTACGGACAATGCTGCGATGATTGCAGCAGCAGGAAGTATTGAATTCAATAAAGGAAAACGGGCTCCTTTTTCGTTGAATGCCAACCCGGGGCTTGATTTGGAGTCGTTCAATTAAACCGCTGTTCAGACAGCGGTTTTTTTCTGTGATAAAAGGGCTAAGCAGCCGGATCTTATTTTAAGTTTTTAGAAAATTCTAATGATAACCTGCCCTTTTGAACCATGGGTTTTACAGAAAAAGAACAGGTTATGGATGTTTTATACTGTTCAAAAAAGGGAAATAGGTATAAATAGACTATTAACAGATGATTTATCCACAGGATTCCATTTTTGTGGAAAAATAAATAAAACTCCGGTATAAAAGGGTTTACTATGTTAATAACATTCTGTGGATAAATAAGCTCGTTTTTGTGGATAATGGGGATAAATGTGTTAATCCTTTTTCTTGCTCACTATTTTTTGTGTATAACTCTGTGGATGGTGTGAATAGTTTTAAAATATAGAAAAACGAGGCAGTTTTGGATAATGGGTTTTGTACCGGATTGGAAAATCTTAATCACAATTGTTTCATCTCACAATGCAAAATAAAAAGAGGCTGGACGTAACCAGCCAGAAATAATGGAAGAAGGGTTCTGATCATTGACAATAGTGATCGGAACCCTTTTTTGCTGGGTCGAAACCGGCATACATTCCATTGGTTGGACAAGCTTCTGCAGTATGGGCAGTAGGAAATGGAAACAAGGATGTAGGAAAAACACTTGAGTTCTGATCCGGAATGGAAGGATTTGAAGCGGTTTAGGAAGAAATAAATGGTATCGCTCTTATGCGGCCGATTAAAAGGGGAGACCAACAATTAAAATTTTAGTGTTTTTTATAATATCATTGTCTGTTTTTCCGTTTATCTTAAATGCCAATTGGTTTGAAAATCACATTAAAGGTTCCAACTTATTGGAATTACTGGTATTTGGAGTTGTAATCATGGTTATTTACAGTATTGTTAGCTTTGCTTTCCGCTACAAGGAAGAGGAGCGTAATCACGTTTAAAGCTAAAAACCCTCCCGTTTCAGGGGAGGGTTTTACTGTTATGAATGAACCTATTCGTTTTTTGGGGGAGGGCTGCCTCGCTATTCCGTTTCGGCCAGCTGCAGGGCTTCCCATTCTTCCATCAACTGTTCAAGTTCTTCCTGGAGGGCGGTCAGTTCGGTGTGATGGAGTGCTGAATTTTCATGGTCTTCGTATATTTCCGGAAGGGCGAGCAGTGCTTCTTTTTCTTCGATTTGTTCTTCTAGTTCGGCGATGCGGAGTTCGGTTTCTTCGATTTTGCGCTGCCGCTGCCGTTCTTTCTTTTTTGCTTCTTTATCCTGCCTGTATTTTGATTTGTCGCCGGCCTGTTCATTTTTACCGGCAGGAGCGGCGGCCGCTTTTTCTTCCTGTTCAAGCCGGGCAAGTTCTTCCATTTCATTCTTTTTATCCACATAGTAATCATAGTCACCGAGAAATTCGGTCACTGTTTGGTCGGATAGCTCCATGATCCGGTCGGCGATCCTGTTGATGAAGTAACGGTCATGCGAGACAAAGAGGATCGTGCCCGGATAATCGATCAGGGCTGATTCGAGCACTTCCTTGCTGTCGAGATCCAGGTGGTTCGTCGGTTCGTCGAGAATGAGGAAGTTCGCCTTTTTGAACATCAGTTTACAAAGGGCAAGCCGCGCTTTTTCGCCGCCGCTTAATCCCGAGACTGGTTTCAGGACGTCATCGCCGCTGAACAGGAAGTTCCCGAGGGCGGTCCGGATTTCCTTTTCGGTTTTGTGCGGGTATTCGTCCCATAATTCATCAAGGACGCGCTTGTTCGATTTCAGGCTGGCCTGTTCCTGGTCATAGTAGCCGACTGATACGTTGCTGCCGAAATCGATGGCGCCTGAGATGATGTTATTTCCGCTTATGATGGCTTTCAGCAATGTGGACTTCCCGGCTCCGTTCGGCCCGACAAGTGCGATGCTGTCGCCGCGGTTGAACGTTGTATTCAATCCAGTGACAAGCGGTTCTTTGCCGGGATACGCCAGCGAGAGATCGTTGATTTTCAAGACATCGTTTCCGCTTTGCCGATCAATTTCAAATGAAAAGGAAGCGGATTTTTCATCACCCTGCGGCCTGTCCATCTTGTCAATCTTCTGAAGCTGCTTGCGCCGGCTCTGAGCCCGCTTTGTCGTTGATGCCCTGGCGATGTTGCGCTGGATGAAATCTTCGAGTTTTGAGATTTGCTCCTGCTGTTTTTCATACTGTTTCAAATCGCGTTCGTATTGGCGGGCTTTTTCATCCAGGTACTTGCTGTAGTTGCCATGGAATTTGGCGGTTGTATGGCGCGAAATTTCATAGACGGCATTGACGATGCGGTCAAGGAAATAACGGTCATGGGAAACGATCAATAAAGCGCCGGGATAGCCCTGCAAATATTGCTCGAGCCAGGTGAGCGTTTCAATGTCCAGATGGTTTGTCGGTTCATCCAGAATCAACAAATCCGGTTTCGTCAGCAGCAGTTTGCCGAGGGCAAGCCGGGTTTTCTGGCCGCCGCTCAATGTTGAGATCGGCGTATTTGTGTCAAAGCCGCTAAAATTGAGGCCGTGCAGGACCGTTCGGATATCCGCTTCATATTGATAACCGCCTTCATCTTTGAAGACGAGCTGCAATTCATCATATTCTTTCATGAGTTTCTCATAAGCAGCGCTGTCGTTCAGCAAATCGGGATCACCCATCTTCGCCTCCATGGCACGCAGCCTTTTTTCCATATTGCGGAGTGGTTCAAAGACACTCAGCATCTCTTCCCAGATCGACAAATTGGATTCCAGGCCGGTATCCTGGGCAAGATATCCGAGAGAAAGGTCTTTCGGCCTGATGATCTCGCCCCCGTCATACGACATGTGGCCGGCGATGATTTTCAAAAGGGTCGATTTGCCGGCCCCATTCCTGCCGACAAGCGCAATCCGGTCATTTGATTGTACTTCCAATTTAATATTCGATAAAATAAGATCAGCGCCAAAATGCTTTGTCAACTGATTTACTTGAAGCAATATCATAGCAGTTCACCTCTATATTCGATAGCTTAAGTGTATCGCACGGGGAATGAGGTGGGCAACCTGAGGCTATTGAGAACATGCAATTGTTGATAATCCATTTCAAATTAGTCCTAATCTCGGGTTATAATGATAGAGAAGCACGCTGAGAGGAGTTTTTGAATGGCATCAGAGTTCACTCACTTTAATGAACAGGGCAGGGCAAAGATGGTTGATATCTCGGACAAGCAGGCAACCGTCCGGACGGCGCTGGCCCATTCAAGCGTTCAAGTAAGTGAAGAGATATATACCAATATACAGGATAATGACATCGGCAAAGGCGATGTGCTGGCGGTCGCGCAAGTTGCCGGCATCATGGCTGCCAAAAAGACGCCGGAATGGATTCCGATGTGCCACCCGCTTCAGCTGAAAGGGGTCGACGTTTCCTTCGAATGGGAACACCCTGAAGACGGCAGCGCAGAAGGGGATTACATCCTCCATATCGGCGCGAGCGTCAAAACAAAGGGAAACACAGGCGTGGAAATGGAAGCGCTAACGGCGGCATCTGCAACAGCGCTGACGGTATACGATATGTGCAAGGCTGTGGATAAAGGCATGATCATCGGGCCGACCTATCTGGTCGAGAAGACAGGCGGCAAGAGTGGAGATTTTCGAAGAGAATAGGATAAAGCGAAATGCAGTGTTGGGGGTTAAACTATGGAAATCGATAAAAATAAAATCCCGCAGGCAACGGCAAAAAGACTGCCGTTATACTACCGTTTTTTGAAAAATTTGCACTCGTCTGGAAAACAGCGGGTGTCGTCTGCGGAACTGAGCGAAGCGGTCAAAGTCGATTCAGCGACAATACGCCGTGATTTTTCTTACTTCGGCGCACTTGGCAAAAAAGGGTATGGGTACAATGTAAGCTATTTGCTGTCCTTTTTCAGGGAGACGCTCGACCAGGATGAAATCACCAAAGTCGCCTTGATCGGTGTCGGAAACCTCGGCAGGGCCTTATTGCATTACAATTTCACCAAAAACAACAATACAAAGATCGCAATGGCGTTTGATGTGAATGAAAATCAAATCGGAACAGAAATCGGCGGGATTCCAATTTACGACACCGAAGAGCTGGAAGACCGGATTGGAGATGTGTCCGTCGCCATTTTGACGGTGCCTGCCCCGGCAGCTCAATCCGTAACCGACCGCCTGGTGAAAGCCGGCATCAGCGGGATCCTGAACTTTACCCCGGCCCGCCTGACGACTCCGCCGCATATCCGGGTCCACCATATCGACCTTGCGATTGAACTGCAATCCCTGATCTACTTCCTGAAGCATTATCCTCTCAGCGAAGGGGAACAGGAAGTGGTAGAGGAAGAGGAAGAATAAACGGAACTTGGCTTTTAGGTACCGGTTGGGTGTTAAGGGTATAAACGAACATACTTTAAGAGGTGGAATTAGGATGCCTGATTCTCGCCTCTTTTTTGTTTTTTAATTAACGCATATAGTTAAAGACCATATCCCTTTGTTATCCATATAGGTACCCTTTTAGGTACACATTTTTTTATTCTAAAGCTAATCCGTTCCTTTCCGCTACAGGCATTCGCTTTCCGCGGGGCGTCCGGGGAGCCTCCTCATCGCTGCCGCTCTTGCGGGGTCTCCCCTGTTCGCTATTCCCGCAGGAGTCGAATGCCTTCCGCTCCAATCCACTCAGTTGTAACACTATATTCTCAAGAGAACATTGTTATTTACCGTACTCTATATGGTTGCTTTTTTTAAAATTGGTATCTGTAATGGCGAGAATATACCTGTAGTAAAGTCTCGAATGAAAACCGTTATTATTTTTGATCCAACAAAGCTGAAATTGGTGTCAGATCGTCCATCTCATTAAAATAACAAATGATACAGGATAGCTTGTTTTTGTTTAAATCAGTGTTTAAATAAAATAAAAGCCGGACATTTATTCTCACACAAGTTGATTGGAGCGGAAGGGGCTCGACTCCGGCGGGAGTAGCGGGACAGCTGAGACCCCGCAAGAGCGTAGCGATGAGGAGGCTCAGCGCCCGCCCCGCGGCAAAGAAGACACCGTGAGTGCGACCGGAGGGAAGCAGGAACGGATGTCGCACTTGTGCCTATGGTGAAAGCGAGCCCCTGCAGCGGAAATCAACTCCCTGTTCTAAAGTGCAATTACAATAGAATCTGGTTACGGAGGATTTGACAAAAACGAATGCCTGCCGCTGCAAGGAACGGGCAAACTTCAGATAAGCAAAAAGTTAAACAAACGTTTATTTAACCAGAGAATCATCGGTCCACCAAGTATTCAGCAGATTTAAACAAACGTTTATTTAAAATATTCGGCCGGCTGTTCTGTGCACTATCTAATTTTGTTGTATGATAGAGATACATGAAATTTCGGAAAACGAAATAACCGGGGGATTAAGAGATGTTCAAAAAAGTACCTGAAAAGTGGATGGTGGTCGTTGCCGTTTTGCTCGGCACCTTCACCATTATTTTAAATAACAGCATGCTGAATCCGGCAATACCGGAGCTGATGGCAATCTTTGATACGGACGCCGTTTCAATCGGCTGGGTGATTACGATCTTTATGGTTTCGATGGGGATCACGATGCCGCTTACCGGCTACCTTGGCGATAAGCTCGGCAAGAAGAAACTGTATATGGCCGGACTTGTCCTGTTCTTGATCGGATCAACCCTCGCTTCCATGGCCTGGAGCCTCACTTCCTTGATCTTATTCCGGGCCATCCAGGGGATAGCAGGCGGTGTGATGATGCCGCTTTCGATGGCGCTGATCTTTGAAGTGTTTCCGCGGGAGGAACGCGGACTTGCGACAGGGGTGTGGGGCATTGCTGCCATGATGGCGCCGACAATCGGCCCGACGCTTGGCGGAACGATTATTGAAACGAGCAGCTGGCACTACTTATTTTTGTTCAATATTCCATTCGGATTGCTTGGCCTTGTCGCCTCCGCTTATTATTTGAAATCGACGGAAAAGGTGAAGGACATCAAGTTTGATAAAATCGGGTTTTTACTCGTTACGCTTGGTGTGGGTGCTGTCTTGTTCGCGCTCGGCCGGATTTCAAGGGTGGAGCACCTCACAAACCCGGTAAATATTGGCCTGATACTCTTCGGTCTTATAGGGCTGTATGCGTTTGTGAAGTATGAAAACCGGCGAAGCCAGCCGCTGCTGGAGCTGTCTGTTTTTAAGGCGCCCACGTTTTCGATTGCCGTATGGGTTGCCAGTGTTTCATCAATCGGCCTGTTTTCGTCGATATTCCTTATCCCGCTTCTCATTCAGAACGTGTACGGCTTAAGCGCCATTGTCACCGGGCTCGTGTTTTTGCCATCCGCGTTGTTCAGCGGCATTTTCATGACGGTCGGGGGGAGGATGCTTGATAAAAAGGGACCGCGGGGCGTGGTGACAACCGGCCTTGTCATTTTCGCAGCCACAACGCTGGCTCTCGGATTCCTGAATATCGAGACGTCCATCTGGTACATTGTGGCTGTCATGCTGGTCAGGGGAATCGGCATGGGGCTTTGCAACATGCCGGCAACGACTACAGGACTGAATTCGATTCCTGACCGCCTCGTTGCCCAGGGCTCGGCGATGAACAACGTCCTGCGCCAGATCAGCTCCTCTCTCGGCATTGTTTTCATTTCGGTATACTATGAGGTCCGGAAGGCGCAATTACTCGGTATGGGCGTAAACGGAACGGAAGGCAGCCTCCAGGCGATCAACGAAGGCTTCATCGTAGTGGGAGTGCTTCTGGCGATTTCCATTCCGGCGGGCTGGCTGATCGGACAGAAGGAGAAGAGGGAAGAAGCGGGGCTGAACGTGCATTGAGTTTCCAGAACATCAAAAAAACACCTGGACTGCAACAATCTGTTGTCCAGGTGTTTTTATTATTCATCGTCGTTTTTCTTCGTGATTTTCCTGATTTTATAATCCAGCATGAAAAACCGGATGGCTGACACGAAATTAAAGGTTGCCAGCAGCATCAGCAGGATCGTTGTGAAATTCCAGATGTCTTCTTCGGGGCTCTGGATGGCCAGGTAGACGAATATGAACGCAAAGCCTCCGTATAAAAAACCCATGATCAGTGGTGAAATTCTCATAAAATTAAAAGCCTCCAATAAATGACTGAATCATCTCCGCCTGTTGCTGCATTTCCCTGATTTGGTCTTCAAAAATGATCTGCACCCCGACGACCAGGCTGTTCATGGCGACATGCGCGATAATCGGGACGATGATCCGTTTTGTTTTCACATATAAGTATGCGAATGTCAGGCCCATAGCGGTGTAAATGAGCAAATGCTTCGGGTCGAAGTGGACCGCGGCGAAAATGAGTGAGCTTGCAATACCGGATATCCAGAAATTGAACCGTTTATATAGTGATCCGAAAATGATTTTCCGGAAGACGACTTCCTCAAGAATCGGCCCGATCACAGATGTAACAAAAATGAAGATCGGTGTGATTTTTGCGATTTCCACAAGCATTTCGGTGTTTTCAGAACCGGCTTCGATGCCGAAGACGTTCACTTCGATCAAGCCGGCGATGCTCTGGGCGGCAAGTGCCATGAATATGCCGAGCACCGACCACAAAGCAGCTTCCCCTCGTCCCGATCGGTCGGGATTGAGGTGCCTTTCTTTCATATCCGTCCTCATCAGGAACAAAATGACAGCAAGTGCAGCCGCAAAGCTGATAACGGTCCAGAAGCCGACGATTTTATCCTCCTGCACGCCGGCAGTTGAAAGTAATGGAAAACCGAGCAAGCCAGAGAACTGGGCAATGATATATACGAGTAAAACAAACCAATAGCGTTTGACCAATGTGCCTTCTCCTTTTCTATTTTATCGAAAGACTGTTAAGCTTAAATGAGTGGGCTGAAAAAATCAGCCGTCCTTTGAAAAGCTTTCTATTTTATGAAGAGCAGCCGCCCTTCCCTTTTAACAAGTTATATTCACGCAAATCAAGGAATAAAACATGCTTTCCCCATTTTACCATAACTTCCTTCCGGTTGCGCTTCCGGCCGCTGCAGTCCCCAACTCAATTTTTGAAAAAATTTGATACAAGACACTTGCATTTAAAAAACAGATTATTTAATATAATAATTGTGTTAGCACTCAACATAGTCGAGTGCTAATAATCGACAAAATATCCATTTGATAATTACATGAGGAGGGTGTTTCACTTGTTAAAGCCTTTAGGTGAACGCGTTATCATCGAACTTGTTGAAACTGAAGAAAAAACTGCAAGCGGAATCGTGCTTCCGGATTCTGCCAAAGAAAAACCGCAGGAAGGCAAAGTAGTTGCAGTGGGTTCCGGCCGTCTGAATGAAGACGGAGAACGTGTTGCTCTTGAACTGAAAGAAGGCGACCGCGTCGTATTCTCGAAGTATGCGGGCACTGAAGTGAAATACGAAGGTACCGAATATTTGATCATGCGCGAAGACGACATTCTTGCAGTAATCGGCTAATTTGATAAACCAGATCCTACATATCCAAGGAGGTCTTTGAAAATATGGCAAAAGAAATTAAGTTCAGTGAAGAAGCACGCCGTGCCATGCTGCGCGGGGTAGATTCCCTTGCAAATGCTGTGAAAGTAACGCTTGGACCAAAAGGACGCAACGTGGTCCTTGAGAAGAAATACGGTTCACCATTAATCACAAATGATGGTGTGACAATCGCAAAAGAAATCGAGCTTGAAGATGCATTCGAAAATATGGGTGCAAAGCTTGTTGCTGAAGTGGCAAGCAAAACAAACGAAATCGCTGGTGACGGTACAACAACTGCGACTGTCCTTGCCCAGGCCATGATCACAGAAGGCCTCAAGAACGTCACATCTGGCGCCAACCCGATGGGCGTGCGCAAAGGCATCGAAAAAGCGACCAGGTCAGCTGTTGAAGAGCTGAAGAAAATTTCCAAGCCGATCGAAGGCAAAGAATCAATCGCACAGGTTGCGGCGATTTCTTCCGCTGACAACGAAGTCGGCCAATTGATCGCTGAAGCGATGGAGCGTGTCGGCAACGACGGCGTCATCACAATCGAAGAATCCAAAGGCTTCAACACAGAGCTTGAAGTCGTTGAAGGCATGCAGTTCGACCGCGGCTATGCTTCACCTTACATGGTGACAGATTCCGATAAAATGGAAGCGGTCCTTGATAATCCGTACATCCTGATCACAGATAAGAAGATCGGAAACATCCAGGAAGTCCTTCCTGTCCTTGAGCAGGTTGTCCAGCAAGGCAAGCCGATCCTGATCATCGCTGAAGATGTGGAAGGCGAAGCGCTTGCGACCCTCGTTGTGAACAAATTGCGCGGCACATTCAACGCAGTTGCTGTCAAAGCACCTGGATTCGGTGACCGCCGTAAAGCAATGCTTGAAGATATCTCGACACTTACCGGCGGGGAAGTCATCACAGAAGATCTTGGCCTTGATCTTAAGTCTGCCAACATCACACAGCTTGGACGCGCTGCTAAAGTTGTCGTTACAAAAGAAAACACAACAATCGTCGAAGGTGCCGGCGACACTGAAAAAATCGGTGCCCGTGTCAACCAGATCCGCACGCAGCTCGAAGAAACAACATCCGAGTTCGACCGTGAAAAACTTCAGGAGCGCCTTGCCAAGCTTGCCGGCGGCGTAGCCGTCATCAAAGTCGGTGCAGCTACTGAAACTGAGCTGAAAGAACGCAAGCTCCGCATTGAAGATGCCCTGAACTCCACTCGTGCGGCAGTCGAAGAAGGCATCGTATCCGGCGGTGGTACAGCACTTGTGAACATTTACAACAATGTGGCCGGAATCGAAGCAGAAGGCGACGAAGCAACCGGCATCAACATCGTCCTGCGCGCACTTGAAGAACCGGTACGCCAGATCGCACACAACGCCGGCCTTGAAGGCTCTGTCGTTGTTGAACGCCTCAAGCACGAAGAAATCGGCATCGGCTTCAACGCTGCAACAGGCGAATGGGTGAACATGATCGAAGCAGGTATCGTTGACCCGACTAAAGTTACACGTTCCGCACTCCAAAACGCCGCATCCGTATCCGCGATGTTCCTGACAACTGAAGCAGTTGTTGCTGACATCCCGGAAGAGAACGATGGCGGCGGCATGCCTGATATGGGTGGCATGGGCGGAATGGGCGGCATGATGTAATCTCGCCCAATTATCCCTTGCTATAACAAGTGTTTCACCTGTTGTAACCATAAAAGGGTAACGTTAGGGTAACATTCTACCCTAAAAAGGCTTCAAAATTAGAGGTTTTCCATTAATTCTTTGAATTTTTGGGAGGCCTCTTTTTTCATTTCTTTAGTAACATGCAAGTAAATATCTTTTGTAGTGTCTTCATCTTTGTGACCCAACCGCTCCATAATTTGAGGCAGACTAACACCCGCTTCTGCAAGAAGAGAGGTATGAGTGTGCCTTAATGAATGTGGGGTAAGCTTGTCATTTAGATTTACTATTTTTAAGATGCGCTTCATTCTGTTTTCTACTTTTTTTATATTAAGCGGGTACTCAGGATTTTCGTTATCTAAATGAGCGAAAATAAAGTCTTCATTGTAGTAGTTATTACGATGCTGCATAATTAATTTATTTTGAAAGGATTTATGCCGCTTCAATTCGGTAACTAAATTTTCATCAACATCTATTATCCTGACAGAGGATATCGTTTTTGGTGTTAACAACTTATATTCTTTTTTATTATTTGTAGGGTTGTAATAAGTCTTAGTAATGCTTATCGTTTGTTCTTGGAAATTAACATCACTCCATTTAAGAGCACATAACTCTACTGCTCTTAGCCCGGTATAAGCAAGTGTTAAAAAGAAAGGGTAGTCTTGGTCCAGTCCATCTTCTTTCGCGGTAAGTAAGAAGCCCTGTAATTCTCTCTTCTCCAGATAATTGGGAAGGGATTTTTCTCCTTCCAACTCCGCAATGGTAACTTGCTTTTTGGGGACAAACGCATATTCTGTAGGATCTTTTTTTATTACTTCCATCTCAACTGCTTTTTTAAAGATCATCCTGCCGGTACGGTGTGCCCCATCTATTGTATTTTGAGCATAACCCCTGTCTTTTAAATCATTTAATGCCCCTTGGTATTGCACCCTGGAAATATCCTTCAACTTTAACTTGGCAAAGTAATCTAACAGCCTTTTAATTTCATGCTTGCGTATGCGTATTGTACTTTCTTTTACTTTGCCTGTTCCTTCATATAATGTAAGCCATTCATATGCGAAATCTTCAAATAACACGTTTTTTTCTTCTACAAAAGTGCCATGGTTTAAATCATTTATAAGAGAAGCGGCTGCTGCTTTAGCTTCTTTTTTGGTTTTGAAGCCGCTTTTTTTCTTTTGTTTTCTCTTTCCTGTCTTAGGATCAACACCAATATCCACGATATAAGCCCACCAACAAATAAAGGGGTAATGTGCATAAGTGTGGAGTTCGTATGGACACAAAAAAACAACAGAGCAACAATGTTTTGATTAGTATGTGGGACATGTGGGTTGAAATGATAGATATACATAAGCCTGACACTATTATCTAGTTGATCGGAGGTAAACTCATGAAAAGGTATAGGTCTATTAATAAAAGGCTTGATGACCTTCAGCAGAGAACAGAGCTGAAGAAAAGCAATTCTAAATCAATAGAACAAAAAATTGTACAGAGTGCTTTATACTATTATTATTTTGAATTGAAAGGCGAACAGAAACCAATAACTCCAATCGAATTAAGGATGAGAAAATATGATGATGTAATAAGAAAAGCGGCGGTAACTGACCAAAGTGGAGGTTATGTTGAACCGGAGTTAGAGGTATTGTTTATAGAGATGGAAGAATCGTATAAGGAATCACCTGAAGCTTTTCAGCGTTTTCTTGATAAATATGAGGTAATGAAAGTAAATTCCTGAGTACACACGCTGAAGAGGTTAAAGAAGGGAGGGATACGGTTATGCCTTATAAGAATCCAGAAGAAAGAAGGAAGTACCAAAGAGAATACTATCGTAAAAAGAGAGGCGTTTCAGCAGAGGTTGAAGGTTATGAAAAAAACTGTCATCCCTATCCTTAGATTTAGAAACAATAAAAAAACCAGAAGGGCTTATGGACCTACTTTGTGAACAAATCTTAATAGTAAGATCATTAGAGGCTGATCCAATTCTTAAAGCTCGAACCATCGCTACTTTAGCAAACACTTCTTTTAAATTATATGAAGTAACTGAAATTACCAAGCGCTTAGATGAGATTGAAGCAATGCTTGAGGGAAGTAACAATCATAAGGTGAGCGGCTATGGTTAATAAAAGTAATGATAAAAATTAATAAAGAACAAGTCCTAACAGCTTAAAGAGCTTCGTTAGCTCTAATAATGACGTGTAAACTGACTGTAGTTTTACACGTCATTCTGTATTCATTCTTATAAGATAGCATCTTAAAAACCCCTATAAAAAACAGAATTAAAGGAATTTTACGGTAAAATTAGAGGGTAATAGATATATGCTCTTAACTAACGGGATAATGGAATAGTGAGTTAAGGGTTTGCAAAATAACCACTATAATGTAGCAGGGAAATATATCCTTTTATCGAATGTTAAAGGAGAGGGAGGGGGTGAGGTGTTTTGAGAAAAATAACTCTTATTACAACTTTTGCACAGGAATGCGCAATATTAGTAGACCAAGGCGAGGTAGAAGATGTTCAACTAATTAAGAATAAAATTGAAAGTCGAGATTTGATTTATTGGCTAAAAGAAAACTATATGTCTAATAAAGGCTTTTACTTAGCAGTTAACTCTTTTACAGAAGATGATATTTCATACTTACATGATGCATATTATGATTTGCTGATGGGCTATTATGATGATGAATATAGAAAATGGGGTATAAAAAATAACGGCTTTAATCTATTAGTAACTTGGGGCATAGAACTATCTAGGGAAGTAAGCGAAAATGAAAAAGTATAGGAAGTGTAATGGGTGAAAAAAGCTTTAATCAACCCTCTGGATACAAATGAAAAAATGGCTGCTACAGAATATGGAGTAGAAGTTCTTCACAAAAGTGATGAAGTAATCGAATTAACTTTTACGCAATACTCTTATTCTGAAGTTTTTGATGCCATAAAAGAATACTATACCGATAAAAATTACAATTCAGTAGAAAAAGTAATAATTAAAGTTAAAAGGTAATGATTACTTTAGTGAAGCATCCTATCTGGGGTGCTTTATTATTGGAAAAGGACGCAATATATATGCGCCCTGAGAACATTTGTCGATCTTTCCTATTTAGCGAACAACTCTTTCGGATATAAACCGAAGAATTAATCTATAATAGAATTTAATTAGAGGGGAGGTTAATACAATGTCAAGAGCTGTAACATCTGATCACGTATTATTTAACGAATGTATTCCGATATTTCGTCCGAAAGAAATCAAGGTGAATGAAATTGGCAATACCACTATAGGTTATTTACTACTAGATTTTAGACTTGATGAAGAGTTAGATTTTGAATATTTTAAGATTGATCCAACCTATGAAGTAAGACTTTCAGGAGCATATGCAAGTTTTATTGCACCTGTTCACTTACCTAAATGGTTTGAGTGGGAGCATAATACACATCTATTTACTATTGCTCTTGCGTCGGTGTTTTCTTTTGCTACGAGAAGACCGGTAAAAGCACCTAGTGATGGGTATATATCAAGAAGAGCGAATTTAGATGAGAGTTCACTTAACGAATTAGCTATTCAATTTCCAGTATTAACTGCAGGACCAGGGGCTCATGAAACCAGTATTTCTAAAGAAACATTAAATAGGATGTATGAAAAATTAAAAGAAACATTCAAAATGCTTTATGGTATACCTTATGAATTCTATGAAAATTCAATGCAATCTATAAGACTTGTCCATTTATCCCATCTTAATAAAAGGGATGATTTCGGATTAGCATACTATCTCTTGGTTTCATCAATGGAGACTATAGCAAAAAAGGCTGTAAAGAGAAAGAAGTTTGTAATCAAACACCCAAAAGAAGATAAGTGGAAGGAAATGGCCAAGACAAATAAGGACATTGAAGATTTACTAAGGTTGTACAAGGAAGAACGTGGTAAATCCCAGTTTTTAAGTAAGAGAGTTGTAGAATTTATTATGAAATATTGCCCACCTGAGCAATGGCTAGACTTAGAACACCCAAGAGCGAATATGGCGAGTTATATAGAAGAACTTACCGGTCGCAAGGAAGATTGGTATGTACAGAAACAATGGTATGAGAAATACCCCCAAGATTTTACTGAGGATGAGATAAGGAAAATTCTTAATGACCTCTATGTTCACAGATCAAAGTTTACGCATGAAGGTAAAAATCCTCCTCATCAAAATCCGGATAGTAGCAACAGATTTTTTGACATCCAAACATTGGTTACAGAAAAAAAGGATGAATATATAATTGAAGAAATAACATTACCTAATTTTCAACTTGTATCATTTATTGCAAATCGCACAATACAAAATTATTTAAAGGATAAAGTTAATTCCTAATTTTTACAGTGTCATTTAAAGTTGTTTTTGAAAGGAAAATTGAATAAATAACAATCTTCCACAAACGGGGGCGATTGCTTAAAAGATTACTCGCCCTTATACATTTGCATCATGAATGTAGCTTTCTAACTGACGGAGCAGAATAGTTAAAGAAGAATAAAGGAAGTTAAAGGAGTTTTTTCTTTGAAGCAGGTTTTTGCATTCTAGACTAAAGAGGGCTTTGAAGAACCTCAACCATTTTGGACCGCTAACGTTGAGGGTGAATTTCATGTTTTCTCGATTACATCTCGAAAACAAACTTCAAGTATTGGGGGCTTTAGCATTCCTGTAGAGCGTTATATTTGAGCTTTGATAAAAACAGGGTTCCTCAG
>JAENYN010000063.1 GCA_016841765.1 Guptibacillus hwajinpoensis | reverse complement strand
CCACCGTTGCGTGCCTATAAAGCCACGTTCCCTTGAGATATAGGCACGGGAGCCATCGTTGCGTGCCTATAAAGCCGCATTCCCTTGAAATACAGGTACGGGAGATCCTGTTCCGTGCCTATGCAACTCTCCTCCAGAACCCAAACTGTCCCACTCTATGTAAAAGAAGCAACGACGCTATCCGCGTAGTCCATAACCTTTTCGATAAAAATTGCCCAATATTCCCGCTACAAATAATTAAAAGGGAGTGCAAACCCATGCGGCGGTTTTGCACTCCAAAAATCGTATCTTATTGATTTCTTCCCTGAATTACAGTCATCAGCAGGCTTTGTTTACTCACGCTTTGCTTTTCTGGATTGCCTGTTTGAGGGAGCTTTCTGTCTGGATTGACGGAAGATTGACGCCAAGTTGTGTTAGCGTCATGGCGATTTCCGGCCGAATGCCGGTCAGCACTGGTTTGACACCAAGAAGCTTGAGCGAGCTTGCAATTTTAATAATTTCCTGTGCTACCGCTGTGTCGATTTCCGTGACACCCGATAAATCGATATACAGGTGGGAGAGGTCAAGCTCTGTCGCTTTATCCATGGACTGATCCATAATCACCTGGGCACGGTACGTATCTATATCACCGATAAGCGGCAGGACGGCTGTTGATTCATCAATTTGAACGATTGGAGCGGATAATTCAAGAAAAGCCATTCTGGCATTTTTTAACGTTCTTTCATGCTCTTTCATGTATTCCATTCCAAGCAGATAGACAGCTT
This sequence comes from Guptibacillus hwajinpoensis, assembly GCA_016841765.1. Lineage (GTDB taxonomy): Bacteria > Bacillota > Bacilli > Bacillales > Bacillaceae_O > Bacillus_BL. Next base: position 19,054 of record JAENYN010000063.1, on the reverse strand, counting down.
CATCAAGGAGGGGATCAATTCTTGCTGCTGCTTCAAAAAAGGTATCAATCGACAGGTCATTCTCGTTACTTACTTCCTTTATAGCGCTCCATAAATGGCTTCTATAAAGTTTTGCAATCCTTAAAGGCTGCTCCATCGGGATATTCAACTCAATGGCTTGTTTTGAGCCTCTCTCAATCCATTTTTTCAGTTTCTTAAGAGAAGTTTCAAAATCTTCAACGAGCGCATCGGCTATCAAAAGGATAAATTCAGATCGGTATGCGGTTGATTCATTTGAGTCTGGATTTCGGCTGGACCCGGGATGCAGGTTTTTCTGGGACTGGCTCATACTTTTGGAAATCGCGCTTACCATTTCATAAAGCTTCTCCCTGAGGAGTTCTAATTCAGTCATTTTTAATACCTCTCCATTAGTTAATAGATGTTTTCTATTCTTATTATTTTAGCAGGTTTTATAGTGGTAATTCAAAGCTAAGGCACCTGTTTTCAAGTTAATCAATGAAAAGTGACATTTTCTGTGAGTGCCTTATTATGATACGATGATATTAAAATTGATCGCAAAAGAGGGTTAGCCATGGAAAATACCGGTCTTGTTTTAGAAGGCGGCGGCATGCGCGGGGCTTACACTGCCGGGGTGCTCGAGCACTTGATGGACAACGATTTATACTTCAAATATGTCATAGGGGTATCAGCCGGCGCCTGCAATGCCTCATCATATATTTCGCGGCAGATCGACCGAAATCGGACCGTTACCATTGAATATGCAGGCCACCCTGAATATATTTCGTATAAAAAACTGTTCAAACAACGGGAACTTTTCGGAATGGATTTCATTTTTGATGAATTGCCGAACAGGCTGGTGCCGTTCGATTATGATGCGTTTCTTTCCGCCAGTGAACGGTTTGTTGTCGGAACAACTGATTGTGTGACAGGTGAACCGGTTTACTTTGAAAAGAGTGAGGTAAAGCAGGAAATCACAACTGTATTGCGCGCTTCAAGCTCTTTGCCGTTTGTGGCACCGATCATCAATTTTGACGGCCGCTACCTCCTGGATGGCGGTATCAGCGATCCGATTCCGGTTAAAAAATCCGAGGCGGATGGGAACCGCAAAAATATTGTCATCCTGACCAGGAATGACGGCTATATTAAAAGCCCTGTTAAAGGTAAATGGTTCCTGCAAAGGAAGTATAGCGAGTATCCCGGACTGGTTGAAGCCATGGCACGGCGCCATGCCACGTATAACAGTACGATGCGGTACATACGTGATAAAGAAAAAGAGGGCTCCATTTTTGTGATCCAGCCGTCACTGCCGCTTAAAGTGAGCAGGATCGAGCGGAATAAGCATAAGCTTGAAAACCTTTATATGCAGGGAAAGAAAGACGCAGAGAAGCTGCACGGTCAGCTGATCAAATGGCTGGATGAATAAATCATGAATTGCAAGCCTGCCTCGTGCAGGTTTTTTAATTGAGAAGGGAGTCATCCAGCTCCAGGTGCCAGCGGCTATCGTCATAAGCGGTGATCCTCTCCTGAAGGAAAGATCACCTTCCAGCGGATACCCCCGCTTATGCGTAGACCGTTAAGCGGGCACCCTGCTTTTTTCCTATCTTGATTTTGGTTCATTATCGGCCAATTTTGGCCCGAACGCAACAAATCCGGCAGAACAATCCGCAGCCGCTTACCATAATGTATTGGTAAATAAGGAAAGGCGGTTCTCTCTGATGAGCATTCGAAAATCACCGGTAGAAATTGAAAAGATGCGGAAGGCAGGGCGCATACTTGCCGAATGCCGGCAGGAACTTGCGGGCCTGATTAAACCGGGAATTACAACTGCCGATATTGACAGTTTTGTTGAACGATTTCTCCAAAGCAGAAATGCCAGCGCTGCACAAAAAGGATACCAGGGCTATCCGTTTGCGACCTGCGCGGCGGTAAATGACGCGGTGTGCCATGGCCTTCCGGGGGATAAGCCTTTAACGGAAGGGGATATTGTGACAATCGATACGGTGGCTTCTCTTGATGGATGGCTCGCCGACTCAGCATGGACGTTTGCAGTCGGAAAAATTCCGCCGCATAAGCAACGGCTGCTGGATGCTTCGTTAGAATGTCTGAAGGCCGGCATCGACATGGCGCGGCCTGGTAATACCACGGGAGATATCGGATATGCCATTGAACACTATGCAAATAAGCATAGATATGCTGTTGTCAGAGATTTTGCAGGGCATGGAATCGGCCGGGAAATCCACGAGTTGCCATCCGTGCCCCATTTTGGCGAAGAAGGCAGCGGGTTCCGCCTTGAAGAAGGAATGGTTCTTACGATTGAGCCGATTTTGACAACAGGGACCTGGTTCACGTTCATTGATTATGACGGGTGGACAGCAAGGACGGTGGATGGATCCCTGTCAGCCCAGTTTGAGCACACGATTGCAATAACTAAAAACGGGCCGGATATTTTGACTGTGCTTTGAGCTTCAGGCGCCTGCTTTTGGCAGGTGTTTTCAGTTACCGGAACCAGTAAATGGGGTAAAGTAAAAGAGTGGAAAGGAGGTGGGAACGGAATGCCGACAAGTCATGATAACATCGTCAGCGAAAAGGACAAGTCAAGAACAGCACTATTACTGATTGATGTCATCAATGCGATGGACTTTTCAGGCGGAGAGGAACTGTTCAAAAAAGCGCTTCCCGCCAGTGAACGGATAATGGCATTGAAAAAAGAAGCGAAAGGACATGGGATCCCTGTCGTTTATGTGAATGATAATTTTGGGAAATGGCAGTCAGATCTTCCGAAAATCCTTTACAGTTTCATTGAAGAGGATGTGAGAGGCAAAAAAATTATCGAACGGCTTATACCTGAGAATGATGATTATATTGTCATCAAGCCCAAGCATTCAGGTTTCTATCAGACTGTGCTGAGCACGCTTCTGGATCATCTGGAAATCCATACATTAATCATTACGGGGTTTGCAGGGGACCAGTGTGTGATGTACACCGCACAGGATGGTTATATGCGGGATTACCGGATACATATTCCATCTGACTGTATTGCAAGTGAGACAGAGGAATGGAATCAAATCGCGCTCAAGTTGATGAAAAAGAATTTGAAAGCCGATTTGACCAAATCAACCGAACTCCATCTTGGGGACTGGAAATAAGCAGTTATGTCAGAGGTTTGTCTCTTTTTTGTCCATCTTGAAACGAGAATGTAAAGAAAGTATGTGTTTCCCCTAATGGGTCTTTATTATCCTGCTAACTTTTTTTAAGGTAAGTATAAAGGGAATTTTAAACAGCAAAGGGGTATCAAGAATGGGAAAAAACAGTCACTTTTTTTACTTACTCGCAATTTTTGTCGGAATTACGGTCTCTTTCATTATTGGAATTTCCTTTTCCATGGCGGTTGATGATGAAGAATCAGGAACCCAGCAGCAGCAAACAGCCAGCAATGAAGGATCATCGGACAACGGAGGCGGTGAAATCGAGTACAATCCTCCGAGTCTCGATGATGTGCCGGATGGACCGCTCGGTGAAGAAATCAAGTATGGCCATAAGGTCATGAATGAAACAAACACAATCCTTGATGGATATGTCGGTAACAATCTTACCTGCTCAAGCTGTCATGGGGATGCCGGTCTTGATAAGAGTTCTTCTTTCGTCGGTGTGTCCACTCAGTTTCCGCAATATCGCCCGCGTGAAGGAGTCATTTTCACACTTGAGGACAGGATTAACGGGTGTATGACCCGAAGCATGAACGGGGAAAAAATCCCATACGACAGCAAGGAAATGAGAGCAATGATCTCTTACTTGACTTACATTTCCCAGGGAATCCCAGAAGGTGCCGATCTTGAATGGCGGATGTTGAATACGATGAAAGAAGTTCCTGAGCCAAACGTTGCCAACGGGGAAGAAATTTATAAGCAGTCCTGTGTGGCATGCCATGCGGCAGACGGGGCGGGCACAGGGCCGAACACCGGACCTGCCGTCTGGGGTCCAGACTCCTTCAATGAAGGGGCAGGCATGGGGCGTATCGGCAAAATGGCCGGTTATGTGAAACGCAATATGCCGAAAGGTCAGGAAGGCACACTGACCGACCAGGAAGCAGCTGATGTTTCCGCTTATATCCTATCGCACGAACGCCCGGAAAAGCCGAACAAAGAAAACGATTGGCCGAAAGGCGGAGCACCTAAAGATGTGCCTTATTATGATGAGCTGAAAAGTGTCCAGGAAGGAAAATAATCAAAGAAGACGCCTGCCGATTCGGCAGGCGTTTTTTGAAGAGAAGAGCACAGCCGGCAGGGCTGTGCTCTTCAGATTTAACATATTGGTTTAATTTTCATGATGTACCGCTTAGCAGGGGCTCTCCGCATTTTGATTGTCCAGCTGCGAGCCCCAGCGGTTAGCGACATAAGCGGGGGCACCGCTAAACGGGCCTCTCCGCATTTCTTTATTTCCACCAGTCATCAAAAATGGATACGGCACCGTTGCGTTTGTGGCGGGTTTTGAGATAGTGGCTTTCAAGGACGGATTTTGCTTCTTCGCCAATGTCCTTGCCTTCGAGATAATCATCAATCTTTTTATAGGTGATGCCCAGTGCTTCTTCGTCCGGCAGGCCGGGACGGTCATCTTCAAGGTCAGCTGTCGGCACTTTATTGTAAAGGCGTTCTTCTGCTTCAAGCTCGATCAGCATCTGTTTGCCGTACCCTTTGTGGAGCCCAAACAAAGGTATAATATCGCACGCGCCGTCGCCGTGTTTCGTAAAAAATCCGGTAATCGCTTCAGCAGCATGGTCTGTGCCGATGACAAGCAGGTCATAACGCCCGGCAAGATCATATTGGACTTTCATCCGTTCACGGGCTTTCGTATTCCCCTTCAGGAAGTCGGTCAACGTTGTACCGGTTGCTTCTTTGAACTGATCATACGATGCATCGACGGCTGGCTTTATGTTGACTGTGACAATGCGGTCAGGGTTCATGAATTCGAGTGCTTTCTGGGCATCGGCTTCGTCCCGCTGATCTCCGTAGGGCAAACGGACTGCCATGAACATATAATCGTCCTTCCCCGTTTCTTCCTTCATTTCATTCACAGCAAGCTGTGCGAGTTTGCCGGCCAGCGTTGAGTCCTGGCCTCCGCTTATTCCCAGCACGTATCCTTTCAGCCCGCTGAATTTCAAGTAATTTTTCAAAAAGTCGATTCGGTTTCTGACTTCCTCTTTCGGATCTATTTCCGGTTTCACTCCCATTTCCCGGATGATCTGTTCTTGTAATGTATCCAATTGTATCCCTCCAGAATTAGAATGCTGTTTTCAATTGTATCCATGAATTGATATTCCCTTTTCAACGGAAGATAATCATTTGGTCAGGAACTGTTCGATCCGGTCAAGTCCTTTTTTCAGTGTCTCCATTGAGTAAGCATATGACATTCTGATATAGCCTTCCCCGTATGAAGAGAAAGCATCGCCCGGAACTGCTGCCACACCGGCTTCTTTGACAAGTCTCAAAGCAAAATCAAACGATTTTTCCCCGAAGGGTTTGATTGATGGGAATATGTAAAAGGCACCGGATGGTTTTTCGACCGGGAAGCCCATATCAGTAAGGCGCCTATACATATACTCCATTCTTTTTTCATACGTTTCTTTCATGACCGCCGCATCATCCGCTCCATTGACAAGCGCTTCAATCGCGGCCTGCTGGCTGATTTGGGAAGCACAGGAGACATTATATTGATGGATTTTCAGCATGTGGCGGGCAAGATTTGCCGGTGCAAACAGAAATCCGATCCGCCATCCTGTCATAGAATGGGATTTTGACAGCCCGTTGACGACAATCGTTTTGTCCCTCATTCCCGGATAGGCAGCAATGGAATGGTGTGTCCCGCTGAAAACAAGTTCACTGTATATTTCATCTGAGAGAACAAACACTTCCCTGTCCTTCAGAAGGGCAGCAATATCGCTGAGTTCATTTTCGGAGAGGGTCGCGCCGGTAGGATTTGAAGGGTAAGGAAGAACAATACACCGTGTATCAGCGGTCAGATGTTTTTCAATGAGCTCGGCAGTCAGCTTGAACCCTGTGCTGCGGGTATCGGCATGTACAGTTTTCCCGCCGCAAAGCGTGATGATCGGTTCATATCCGGGATAAACCGGGCCAGGCAGGATGACTTCCGAGCCTTCTTCCAGTATTGCCCGGAAGGTGACATCGATTGCCTGGCTTGCACCAATTGTCGTAATGACTTCAGAGGCACCGTTGTAATCGAGCCCGTAGCGGCTGTTCACAAAGTGCGCGGCGGCTTCCCTCAATTCCAGGAGGCCGGCATTATGGGTATACGTCGTTTTGTTCCGGGTAATCGCCTCGATGCCGGCTTCTTTCACATGCTCGGGCGTAACAAAATCAGGCTGCCCGATCGTAAAGGAAATGACATCATCATATTCGGAGACCATATTGAAAAACGTGCGGATACCGGAAATTTCAATTTCTTTGATGCGGGGGTTCAGTAAGTGCTCCACTTCAAAACTTCCTTTCAGACTTTCTTGTATGTATCAGCTGATGACAAAATTATATCATTCATCCAAACAGCATAGAAAGTGGTGGCTTTCATAAGACCGTCATTTCAAATGTTTTAGGGCCTCCCGCCGGCTTAGCGGGGCAAGGCGGTGGGATTGAATGAAATCCATGACGGAATCGGGGGCGGTTTTGCCGTATTCCCGCAGAGCCCAGCCGATCGCCTTCTGGATGAAAAACTCTTTTTCATTTTGCAGGCGTTCAATCGTATAATATAGAAGCTCTTCATCTGTTTTATCCTTGTATTTCAACTGGAATAACAAAGCGGTGCGCTGCAGCCAGATGTTGCCGCTGCCTATCCAGCGCTGGACAATTTGTTCTCTCTCTTCCGGGAAGCGGGTGAAGTAGCGTCCGCAAAGCTGGGCTGCAAGTGTATCGACGGTGTCCCACCAGGACTTTTTCGTTATAAGGTTCTCAAGGTGGGGAAGCCAGTTTTCATCCATCTGCTTGTGCTGTTTGTCGAGTAGATAAAGTGCATTATATTGAAACTCACGCTCGTCTTCTTCCCATAGTCTGTTGACAACCGCCAGGAGTTTCTCCGGTTCGGGCAGTCCCTTTTCAGCAATGAATTCTTTTAAAAGTGCAGATCGGTCAGGTGTCTTGAGACCGAGAAAGGAAAAGTGATTTTTCATATATTTCTCCATTGGCTTCGCCTGTTCAGCGTTCCTGTGCTTTCGGAAGCGGCTGATCATTTCCTCTGCATATGCATCCAACATGATCCCCCCCTGTTTGTTTGTATTCTTCCAGTTTAACGCACAAGTCCTTTTTGCCCCATAGGAAATTGTCAGCAAGGGAGTAATTCGCCCCGGCTGCCAATTTAAAGAATATGAATACGGGCAACTGCGCCTCTGGCTTCTCCTGAAGGTTCGCCAATATAAGAGTTTTCTTTATGGAAAGTGTGGGAGCAATGAAAAGTTTAGCGTAAGTTAAGTGAAGAAAGGAGGGAAAGGAGTAATCGCAAAGAACTATATAGGTAGATAGGAAATTAGGACCGGGAGGAGAAAACCATGAACGGACGGATGCTGTGGGGTTTCTTTTTCATATTTGCAGGCGTTATTTTTTTACTCGACACCTTTGAAATCATTCAAGGCGGTTGGGAACTGTTTTGGCCGGTTTTTTTGCTGGTGCCAGCCATAGGATTCCATATCGGGTTCCTGGCTGGAGGAAAAAAAGCTGCCGGATTGCTGGTCCCCGGCGGGATTTTTCTTGTCTTAAGCGGGCTGTTTTTTTATCACAATTTTTTTGGCTGGGAGTCAGCTGACATCACATGGCCGTTCTATTTGTTCGCGCCGGCATTCGGATTGTTTGAACTTTTTCTTTTTGGCGGCCGGGAGCCGGCTCTTTTGATTCCGGTTACTGTATTGACCGGAATCGGCATTATGTTTTATCTGGATATCGCTGTGTCATTTAATGGCATTGCCGCTGTCATCCTCATCCTGATCGGGCTGAATATACTGTTAGGCAGGCGGCGCGGGCATAGCAGCAGATCTTCTGGCAATAAAAAGGCTTCTTGAACAAGGCCGCAGCTGACCAGCTGCGGCCTTGTGCCTTTAGAATGAATAATGTTAGTTCAATAGATAGGAAACAACACTGGCATGTCGAATATAGTGCTAAAGAAACCTGATAGGGAGGGCGAAAGCATTGAATCCTAATTGGGAAGCGGATGTGGTGGAGGAGAGAATAGCAAGGCTGGAAGAGGAGTTGAGCCAGTTATATATGCAGGCTGAGGATTCCCGTCATAGGGGATTCAACAGGGCTGGTATGGATAAGGCAGGAAGAGGACATTCGCTTTATCAAACAGCCTTTGAGCTGTCGGGCGATGCAATCTTATTTTTAAGCGACACCTTCCGGATTACCAGGGTCAATCCTGCAGCTTGCCGTTTATTTGACAGAAGTGAAAAAGAACTTATGGGCGCATACATTAAAACGTTCATCCCTGCCATTGCTTACGACCTTTTCCGTACGTATGCAGAAAAATATTTATCCGAAAAAAAGGTGAACGGGGAGATGCCGATTCTGCTGACTGACGGCACAGAAAGAAAAGGGTTGTTCACCATTGCCGCAGACAGCAGGACCGGACAGCCGGTACTTGTCATGAAGGATGTCACCAAACAAAACGAGTTGAATCTGCTCCTTGATATATACAGCAAGAGCTTTACAGATCTTTTTGAAAATTCTCTTGACGGATTTGTGATCTACGATAAAGACCGGACGATCATCAATGCGAATTCGGCCGCCTGCCGTAAATTCGAGATCAGCAAAGAAGCGTTCATCGGAAAAAATTTCAATGAATTCATCGACAGTGATGCATTGCCGTCTGCGCTGGCAATAAGGAAACAGGTGGATAAAGAGGGCGCGATACGGGTTGAGTTTCCATTTAAACTGCTAAATGGGAAGAGAAAATATTTTGACTGCTCAACAAAAGCAGATGTATTCGGCGGACTTTATATAACCGCTTTCCGTGAAACGACAGAAAGAAGAAAGATTGAACGTGAGCTTGTTGAGAAAGAGGCGAAGTTCAGGGCGATTTTTGAAAGTGCCCTCGATGGAATTCTTTTGTGGGACGAAAATTTGAATATCGTAAAAGCCAATTCGGCGGCATCCGACATTTTGGAAGTTCCCGGTGATAGGCTTACCAACTATAATCTTTTTGATTTTGTGAAAGAAAAAAATAAAGAGGCAGCAGAGAATTATGTCAGAGAATTGATGAGGAAAGGCTTCCTCCGCCTGGAAGCATCGTTTCGGCTTCTCAATGGCAAGACAAAGCAAATTGAACTGACCATGAGACGTGAAATCACGGAAGGAGCGGGGCTTGTCATCATACGGGATGTGACAGCCCGCCACAGGATGATTCAAGATTTGTCCAGGAATGAAAGGAAATTGAAAGGACTATTCAATAAGGCTCTGGATGGTTTCGCTTTGATTGACCAGAGAGGTTATTACGCCGAATTGAATCCTGCGGCCAAACAAATCGTCGGAATAACTGACACAGGTGATAAGCGGTATCATTTTAAAGATTTTTTCACCTCGGAACAGCTGAAAATGGTCCGCGCATATTGGGAGCAGCTTTCTCGGGATGGGGCAGTGGAAGGTGAAGTGGAACTGTCGAAGCTTGATGGGGAAATCCGGGCGATTGAGTTTTCCGCCAGCAAGGATATTTATCCGGGCCTTCACCTGGTCGCATTCCGAGATTTGACGGAGAAAAGGGAAATGGAAGATAAAATCAGGAAATCGGAGACACTGAATGTGCTTGGAGAACTGGCGGCAGGAATCGGCCACGAAATCCGCAATCCCCTCACATCCATCAAAGGGTTCATCAGGCTGCTGGAGAATGATTGTATGAGTGATTCTCAAAAAACATACTTTCAGATCATCAATTCAGAGCTGGAACGGATTGAATCCATTACGACCGAATTTTTATTCCTTGCCCGTCCCCAGGCCCACATCTTTAAAGATAAAGATGTCACTGTCATGATGGCCCAAACACTGGAAATTATGAAAGCGGAGGCCAACCTGAACAATATCCAAATTCACGCCTCCTTCGCAGAGGATCTGCCGGAGATCCCCTGCATCGAAAACCAGTTGAAACAAGTATTTTTGAATCTGGTTAAAAACGGGATTGAGGCGATGGAACATGGCGGAGATTTATTTGTCGAAATAAAAAAGGAAGCGGAAAAGGAACTTATCATAACAATAAAAGATGAAGGCAAAGGAATACCAGAGGAAATATTAAAAAGGATCGGGGAACCATTTTATACAACAAAAGAAAAAGGAACTGGCCTCGGTTTAATGGTAAGTTTTAAAATAATAAAGGAACATGGTGGAAGGATCGAAGTCGAAAGCGAACCTGGCATAGGAACCGCCTTTTGCCTTCGCCTGCCAATTCAGGGACAAAGAGGTGCATCATAATGCCAAATGTATGGACTCATATTTTATTCGGAAACAGAGCTGCCGGGGAAGCTGGATTTATGCCGGCCAAACAGGAGCAGACAGCCTACCAGCTGGGCTGCCAGGGGCCCGATCCCTTTTTTTATCATCGTTTTTTTCCGTGGCAGAAGGATGGGGCCGCTGTTATCGGCGACCGTATCCATCATAAGCACTGTGGAAGTTTCCTTATGGATATGATTCAGCAAGGTTTGAAGGCGGATATCGTAACAAAGGCTTATATTGGCGGTTTTGTCACACATCACATTCTTGACAGGACCGCACATCCATATATCAACTACAGATCCGGCACCGAAGGGAACCGGCATCAGAAACTCGAAATCATTATCGATACCTTGCTCATGAAGCGGTATCGGAAAGTTGATACGTATAAAACAGCAGTGTATAAAGAAATCGATCTAGGTGCTGATCTTCACCAGGGGATAGAGGAACTGCTGGAAAAATTGATCAAAACGCACTTTCAGGAAGAACACAACGCAATGAGGTCCGGGTATATCAATGACTCATATAGGGATATGATCCGGGCGCTGAAAGTGCTCCATGATCCGAGCGGCGTAAAGAACCGCGTGCTTGGCAAAATGATTGAACCATTTTCTTATCAGAAGGAGCTCCCCCGAGGCGACTTTTTAAATGAGCAAAAGAAAGAATGGGTTCACCCTGCCGCCGAAGAGGAGACCTATGACGCTTCGTTTGAAGAGTTGATGGCAGATGCTGAAAAGGAAGCTTCCCGGATTCTAAAAGTCATCCAGTTGTACTGGAATGGCGATCAAACGCTTCAGCCGTTGTTGAAAGAGCTGATCGGCGATATTTCTTACGATACCGGAAAAAGCTGTAATGACCACTATGAGAATCGCATTTTTGATCCGATACTATAAAAGCCAGGTGAGATCACGAGGGTGATTTCACCTTTTTTTGTTAGTAAGGAATTTATAAAATACATGCGTTTTGGACAAGAAGCCAGAAGGGAGTCAAAAAGCTCCAGGTGCCTAAGCGGGCACCTGGAGCTTTAGTTCATTTAAAAAAGGTCAGGGGAACCTGTAGAGCCGGGGTGTTGGGCAGAAAGATGCTAATGGCGATTCATAGCATAATCCTTTTGGGAACGAATAGCTGGATGTGTTCCAATTTTCATGTTTTAAACAGGCGGCATTCCTGCTTCCGCTGCTTCCTGTTTTCCTTTTTCGATGTCAACCTTTGTAAGCAGGAAGATTCCGACAATGAAAAAGATAAGAAGCGAGACAATTCCGAGACGGCTAGAGCCTGTGAGTTGGCCAACTAGCGCAAACACAAACGGACCGAAAATGGCGGAAAACTTTGCTGAAATCCCGTAAAATCCATAAAACTCAGCGTGCCGATTTTCGGGAATCATGCTACCAAAGATGGAGCGGCTCAGGGCCTGAGAGCCACCCTGGACAAAACCCACTGTCACAGCAAGAATGTAGAAATGCAGGGCGGTCTGCATGAAATAACCAAAAATGATGATTATCACATATATGAAAAGGGCAATGAATAGGGAGCGTTTTGGATTGATTTTGGAAGCGAGCCATCCGAATAAAAAAGCAAACGGGATCCCGACGAATTGGGTGATCAACAGGGCAGCTATCAAATCGTTCGACCCGATACCGATATCCCTGCCGTAGATTGTTGCCATTTTAATGATGGTGGAAATTCCGTCGTTATAGAGCCAGAAGGCGATAAGAAAGATTAGCAGATTTTTATATTGGTTGATTTCTGTGAACGTTTCTTTGAGCCTTTTTAATGCGATATTTACAGGGGATCCTGTCATTTCACGTTTGACAATCACTTTCTCTTCGACGTTCTTAAAGAAAGGAAGCGAGAAAACAAACCACCACACACCGACTGTCGCGAAAGAAATTCGGGTGGCGATGAGTGTATTCGGGATGCCGAACATACCTGGCTTTAATATCATGGCAAGGTTAATGAGCAGTAAGAGGCCGCCGCCAATATATCCGAATGCATAACCGCGGGCCGAGACTTTGTCGATATCTTCCGGCGGAGCAATTTCAGGCAAAAATGCGTCATAAAAGACATTCCCGCCGCTAAATCCGATTGTTCCTATAATCAACAGAACAGAAACGGGGAGATAGTCTCCTTCCCCTGTGAAGGCAAGCAGGATGGAGGCCAGGATGCCCATATAGGCAAAGAACCGGAGAAATTTTTTCTTGGAGTTCGAGTAATCTGCCAGTGTTCCGAGAACAGGTGCCAATAAAGCGACCAGTACCATTGCAATGGACTGTGAGTATCCATAGTAAGAAGTGGCATCTGTCCGATCAAGGTTTTTGGCGGCAACATCGTAATAGAAAATTGGCAGTACCGCTGCCATGATGGTGGTGGCAAAAGCTGAATTAGCCCAGTCATACATTGTCCAGGAAAAAATCTCTTTTTTCTTCATAGCGCCCTCCGGTTTACATGTCTTGTAATCAGAATAGCAAAAAATGGAGCGAAAATAATAAGTTTTTTCATAAAAATAAAAATTTTCCAGTCTTGAAGAATTTCTTTTACCTTTCAGGACTTCGATTAAAACAGTGATAGAACAGGAGGCACAATCATGCTCAGTTGGTTAGAAGGATTGGCGCCTGTCTATCAGGCGCTGTTAGGAACCCTGTTTTCGTGGGGGCTGACGGCACTTGGGGCCGCACTCGTATTTGCAAAAAAAGAAATGAGCCAAAAAGTGCTCGATGGGATGCTTGGTTTCGCGGCAGGTGTGATGATTGCGGCAAGTTTCTGGTCGCTGCTAAAACCGGCGATTGAAATGGCAGAAAAAGACGCGGTTCCGGCGTGGATATCGGCGTCTGTCGGTTTTATGGCAGGTGGTGTTTTTCTGGCACTGACGGATAAAGTCATCCCTCATTTGCACCCATATAATTTACTTGGCATGCCAGAAGGAATCAATCCAAAAAGGAAACGGCGCAGCACCCTTCTCATCCTTGCAGTCACCATTCATAATATTCCGGAAGGCCTTGCGATTGGTGTGGCGTTTGGTGCTGCCGGAGCAGGAAATGAGACTGCCTCTATTGCGGGAGCGGTTTCCCTGGCGCTCGGCATCGGCATACAAAATTTTCCGGAAGGTGCGGCTGTATCGATGCCGCTCAGGCGTGACGGCTTAAGCCGGACACGATCTTTTATGTTCGGCCAGTTTTCCGGTCTTGTGGAGCCTGTTTCGGCGGTACTCGGGGTCCTGGCGGTTTCGTTCATAGAACCAGCTCTCCCATATGCCCTGAGCTTTGCTGCCGGAGCAATGATTTTTGTTGTAGCGGAGGAAGTGATTCCCGGTTCTCAGGAAAATGGAAATAAAGACTTTGCCTCCATGATGGTGATGATCGGTTTCACGGTTATGATGATTTTGGATGTCGCTCTTGGATAAGGAAACAACCCGGTTGGAAAGCAGCTGCTTTTCATACCGGGTTTTTTTATGGCCGGGGAGAGATTGACGGCAGTCCGGTTCTGATGCCTATAATCGGGTAGAACCTGTTTTAAAGGCAAGGCAGTCCGGTTCCCATGCCTATATTCAGTGCCGAACCTAGATTATAGGCACGGCAGTCCGGATCTCGTGCCTATAATTAGAGCAGTAACTGCTTTATAGGCACGGCAGTCGGATTATCAACAACAACAATTCATCAGGCCAAGAATTTAAAAACGGGCAATCACGCCCCTGGCAAGGCCTGACGCCTTCCCGGCAGGCTGTTTTTTCCAGTTAAAGGTTGACTAAATATTCAGAATATTATATATTTATACTATCAAACATTGAAGAAAGGAGATGGATATTGTTGAACAAAGGGATGAAAGCCCATCATCACGGCATGAATGCAATGTCCCTGCTGTACCATCACTATTGGAATGCGGATCTGCTTCCGCAAATCAAAGAGGAGTTGAAAAAGAGCGTCGAATTGATGGAAGACCATCTTTCTCACTTCAAATGCAAGTGCGGGGACACAGAAGAGGAAATTCAGTTTTACAAAGAATTGCTCATTCAAATTGAACGGGCTATTGTCGAGAATGATTGGCTGGGTGTCCCATGGGTCCAGGAAAAGCTTCATGAATATGTGAATAGGCAAAATGGCAAACATTCATGCATGACCCACCTTCTTAAAACCCGCCACGAATGGATAGCGGAAGAACAGCTGTAACCCCCTATCGGAACTGCCACCAACCAATTCCAAGAGTTCATGGAATTACCCTTCATTTCACCGTATGAGTAACTGAAAAACAATACCCTGCTGGCGAATTCTGCAGGATGGCGCAACTTCGCGCTTTAAAACCCAACCCTATACCGGGTTGGGTTTTTTAATTGTGAAATGTTTGCCAAATTGTCACGAAAGAACACAGGCTGGAAGGTTTTCTGATTATACAATGTGAATAGGTAGAAATATTCAGGCAGCAATCATTCGACAGAAATTCCATCTGCCTCTTTTGAAACCGCTGCCATAACTGCCGTAATCCAGATAGCCATCAGGAAGGAGTGGAACATTTATGCATATTGTTGTTTGCGTAAAGCAAGTCCCGGACACAAAGATCATTAAAATCAACCCCAAAACAAATACCCTGGACAGAAAAAGCGCACCATCCATTTTAAATCCGTATGATGCCCATGCTGTTGAGGAGGCTGTACGTTTAAAGGAAAAATACGGCGGAAAAGTGACGGTCGTTTCAATGGGTCCTCCGCAGGCGGATGCAGTCATAAAGAAGAGTGTGGAAATTGGCGCCGATGAAGGATACCTGATATCCGACAGGGCGTTTGCGGGGGCTGATACGCTTGCCACCAGTTATGCCCTTTATAAGGCAATCGAAAAAATCGGAAAAACGGAAGCTGTCGATCTGGTGCTGACAGGTAAACACGCTATCGACGGGGATACAGGACAGGTCGGACCGGGAATCGCACGAAGGATGGATATCCCGCCTGTCACAAATATCATAAATATTGAAAAGGCTGATCCGCAAGTCAGGAAAATGATATTGCGCAGGAAACAGGCTGATGGCGGCTATGAGCGTGTGGAAGTGAAGTTGCCGGCGTTGTTGACGATTGAAAAAGAGATTAATGACATCAGCTACTCGCCATTTCCGAATATGCTGAAAGCGGCAAGGTTTACTCCGGTTGTCTGGACAGTGAATGATCTGGAAGACGTCGATCGGACTCAACTGGGACTTAAAGGCTCTCCTACAATAGTAGGCAAAATGTTTTCGCCGCCAAAGCCTGAAGGCGGCAAGCGGATTGAAGGCACTGCAGCAGAGCAGGCAGACAAGCTGATTGCTCTTTTGCTGGAGGAAAAAGGCGAGTTGTTCAAAAGGGGGGCAGCACAATGATTGAAGACTACAAAGGCGTCTGGGTGTTCATCGAACAAAACGAAGGTGTGATAGAAGGGGTTTCCCTCGAACTGCTGGGTGCCGGCCGTGATCTTGCCGATAAACTCGATGTGCCGCTGGCAGGCGTTTTCCTTGGTGACGGCATCACCCATCTTGTGCCGACACTTTACGAGTATGGTGCGGATGAAGTATATATAATCGATGATCCGATTCTGAAACATTATCGGACTGAGCCTTATATGCAGGCAGTTGTTAAAATGGCACAGAAATATAAGCCGGAAATCTTTTTATACGGTGCAACACCAAATGGAAAGGACCTGGCAAGTGCCGTTGCAACGGACCTGGCGACCGGATTGACAGCAGATACGACAATGCTTGATATCGATATGGAAAAAAGGCTGCTTGAAGCGAGCCGGCCAGCATTCGGCGGTAATATTATGGCGACCATTCTCTGTAAGAAAAATCGTCCGCAGATGGCGACAGTACGGGCAAAAGTCATGAAAGCCCTCCAGCCTGAACCGGGCCGGGAAGGCAGGCTGATTGAAGAATCCATCGACTTGAAAGAAGAAGATATGAGGATAAAGGTTCTTGAAATCATCAAAAATACTGCCAAAAAGGTCAACCTCGATGAAGCGGATATCATCGTAGCCGGAGGGAAAGGCCTTGGCGATGAAAAGAGCTTCCAGCTCATCCATGAATTTGCCGATGTAATCGGAGCGACTGTCGGCGGCACCCGTGATGTCGTGGAGGCAGGATTGTTGACACATGATTACCAAATCGGACAGACGGGAGAAACCGTAACACCGAAGCTGTACTTCGCGATTGGGATTTCGGGTGCAATCCAGCACGTTGTCGGAATGAAAAATTCAGAATATATCATCGCAATCAATAAAGATCCTGAAGCACCGATCTTTGATGTGGCAACTTATGGAATTGTCGGCGATGCCCTTGAAATCATGCCGAAGCTCATCGAAGGCTTCCGGGCTGCCCTCAAGGAAGAAAGGAGTGTCCAGCATGCCTGAAAAATTTGATGTCATCGTAGTAGGTGCTGGTCCGGCGGGTTCTTCAGCCGCCTTTAAAGCAGCTGAAGCCGGACTGAAAGTGCTTTTGATTGAACGCGGTGAATACCCCGGTGCAAAAAACGTCATGGGCGGTGTTCTTTACCGTAAGCAAATGGAAGATCTCATTCCGGAATTCTGGAAAGAGGCTCCGCTTGAAAGGCCGATTGTAGAGCAGCGGGCATGGCTCCTTGATAAAGGTTCTGTCGTTACGATGGGCTATAAGGAAGAAGAATGGGGCAAGGAACCATACAACAACTTCACAATTTTTCGTGCCCAGTTTGACCAGTGGTTCGCCAAAAAAGCGGTGGAAAAAGGCGCGGTTCTCATCAATGAAACCGTTGTAAAAGAAGTGCTTGTTGAAAATGGGAAAGTCATCGGTGTCAGGACCGACAGGCCTGACGGTGATGTCCATGCTGACATTGTCATCCTGGCAGATGGCGTGAACTCCCTGCTGGCCAGGCAGCTCGGCTTCCATAACGAACTGCGCTCAGACCAGGTGGCACTCGCAGCAATGGAAGTTCTAAATCTCCCGAAAGAAAAGATAAACGAACGGTTTAACCTTGATGGAGAGCAGGGATGCACCATTGAACTGTTTGGCGACGCCACATACGGCAATCTCGGAACGTCCTTCATTTACACGAATAAGGAAAGCATTTCGATCGGGGTGGGTACGACCCTTTCCAGCATGACAAAGCAAAAGCTGCGCCCTTATCAGCTCCTTGATTATGTGAAGAGCCATCCGATGGTGAAAAATTTGATTGAAGGGGCAGAACCTGCTGAGTATCTTGCCCACCTTATTCCGGAAGGCGGATTCAAGGCAATTCCGAAACTGGCAGGCAACGGTGTCCTTGTCGTCGGTGATGCAGCCCATCTTGTCAACGGCATCCATCGCGAAGGATCGAACATGGCAATGGCATCAGGCCTTATGGCAGCTGAAACCGCAATCCACGCCAAGGAAAAGGGCGATTTCAGCGAAAGTACGCTTGGTGTATACAGTGACAGGATTTACACCAGCTTCATTGGGGATGACTTGAAAAAGTATCAGGATGTCACTCATACTTTTGAGACCCATCCATACATTAAAGATTATATACCGATGATCAATAAAGCCGCACACGAATTTTTCACCATCGACGGCAAAACAAAGCGCGAAAAGCAAAGCGATGTCATGAAAGGCTTCTTTGCAGAAAAAGGAAAGTTCAAAGTGCTGCAGGACTTTTATCGTGCCTGGAGGGTGTTAAAATGAGCGAACAGAAAAAGGTTCAATCCATTGAAGAAAAACAGTACCTTGTCCGTTTTCGAGCCGATAAAGAGTCCCACCTTCATATCATCAGCCATGAAGTCTGCCGTGACTGTGAGGATAAAGCTTGCTTGAGTTTCTGTCCCGGCGAAGTGTACAAGTGGGAAGGGGACCGCATGCAGGTCGGCTATGAAGGCTGCCATGAATGCGGAAGCTGCCGGATCGCATGTCCGCATGACAATATCAAGTGGGAGTATCCGAAAGGCGGCCACGGCATCGTTTTCCGGTTTGCTTGATGTCCATCAATCCTTTCTTGATTGCAACCCATGTCTGTTGAAAACGATTTAACCTGGGAGGGTTCAACCATGACACAATATCCTAACTTCAAAGAGTTCTATGGAAGATCGGTTGTTCCGATGGGCGTGCATGACCATGAAGCATTCATCCGGAAATTCGGAAAAGCTGACAGTACACACTGGTATATAGCAGTGGAGGGAATTGAAATCCACGGCGAAAGAATCAAGTGGAGAGTGGTTGTCTACCCGGCTGCTGAAAACGGCGCCACCTGGGATTATACTGCCGCACACTATGAAACCATCCCAGTCGATTCGCTTGACGAGGCCCTGGAAACAGCAAGGAAAATTGAAGAACAGTCATTTATCGACACACTTTCCGATGCACCCTGTATCCAGGAGCTCCAAAGTTGAATCTATTGCAAGACACGCTAAAATAATAGAATGTGTGGCCGTCTATAAAATAAGCAGTTCTGGTTCAGGAAGAATGAGGAAATAGGGTAAAGATTTACGGAGGCTGGGACATAACTAAATAAGTCATGCTTAGAGACGAACACTATATATTCAACGTAATACTGTTTACTTATATTCAGTTAAGATGAAAAAACAAGTTCGTTCCATTGCGCTGCAGACACTCGCTTTCCACGGGGAGGA
>JAENYN010000062.1 GCA_016841765.1 Guptibacillus hwajinpoensis | reverse complement strand
TGATTGACGGCCTGGACGGCCTCGCTGCAGGCATATCCTCAATCAGTATTTTAACCATCGCCGTTATGGCCGGGGTTGCAGGCAGATCGCTTATTTTAACACTGGCATTGATTATCCTTGGCAGCACACTTGCTTTCTTGTTTTACAATTTCCACCCCGCCAAAATTTTCATGGGTGATACCGGGGCGCTGTTTTTAGGATATTCCATTTCAATCCTTTCGCTGTTAGGGCTGTACAAAAGCGTCACACTGTTCAGCTTTATTGTCCCGATTATCATTCTCGGCGTACCGCTCTTTGATACAACGTTTGCCATTATCAGGAGGCTGGCGAATAAACAGTCGATTTCAGCACCGGATAAATCACACTTGCATCACAGGATCCTGGCCCTTGGCCTTTCCCATCGCAATACTGTACTGGTCATTTATGCCATGGGCATACTCTTCAGTGTCAGCGCCATTTTACTGGAGAGCACGACGATGTGGGGTTCACTTCTGATTGTATTCGGCCTGCTGATTCTCTTTCAGGTCATTGCCGAAACGATCGGGCTGGTAAATGAACGATACAAACCGTTTATGAAAATGTATCGAAAAGTGATGGGTAAAAATTAAAGGAAAAACCGTTTGTGTCCTTCAGTCACAAACGGTTTTTAAAATACAACAACTTTTTTAACCAGAGTGGTGACGTATGAAAGAAAATAAAGAACTTATTCTGATCACAAACAGATATCCATATTATCCGGGCGAAGAGTTCCTTACGAAAGAGCTTTCCTATTTGGCTGCTGAGTTTGGTAAAATACACCTGATACCAGTTAATGTGGAGGAAACCAACAGGAAGAGGGAATTGGAATCGAATGTTATTGTGCATCTTCTTCCGGAACTGCTTCAGAAAAAGAGGCTGAAAAAAGTTTCTGCTCTGCTGGATCCTCAAGGATTAAAGTGGTTCAAAGAAGAACTCGCCAATGCAAGGCCTTTTGGAACAAAAGGAATCGGCAAACTTGCTTCCTGGCTTAGTGTGGCGGAAGAGTTAAGGGACAATATCGAAAAGATCATTGGTGAACGGGGAAACAATACAGCATTTGCCGTTTACTCTTACTGGCTTTCACTTGCTGGAGGAGCGGCCA
This sequence comes from Guptibacillus hwajinpoensis, assembly GCA_016841765.1. Taxonomy (GTDB): domain Bacteria; phylum Bacillota; class Bacilli; order Bacillales; family Bacillaceae_O; genus Bacillus_BL. The sequence goes on along the minus strand of JAENYN010000062.1, from coordinate 19,495 downwards.
TGGTTAAAGAGAGAAATCCGTCTGTCACCGCAGTTTCCCGAGGGCACGGCGGGGATGTATATGAAGACAGGCACAATCCTCCGTACTTGCCTTTGAAACATGCGGTCATTAACGGCCTCGATAAAGTCTTTTTGATTTCTGAAAATGGTTTTCAACACATTGCGAATCAAAAAGGAAGCAAAGATAAGTTGGAAGTTGCCCGGTTGGGGACAGAGTATGCCGGCAAGCGGTATGAATCTGGAGAAGAGGGATTCCAACTGCTCAGCTGCTCTTATATGGTGCCTGTAAAGAGGATTCCACTTTTGATTGAAGCATTGTCAAAGTGCAAAGCTAAAATCGAGTGGACACATATCGGTGACGGGCCTGAAAAAGAGGCGATCGAAAGTGCCGCTTCAGAGCTGCCCAAAAATATAAAAGCCACATTCACCGGAAACTTGCAGCATGATAAAGTGCTTGAGTATTATCAAACCCATCATGTCGATTTGTTTATAAATGTGAGTGAGAGTGAAGGAATACCTGTTACGATAATGGAAGCCTATAGTTTTGGGGTTCCGGCACTGGCTACCGATGTCGGCGGCACCTCTGAGATTGTAAACGACCAAAGTGGGGTACTTGTCAGAAAGGACATAAGCCCAGAAGAACTGGCCGGTAAAATTGATGAGCTGGCTTCTGACATGGAGTCAATGTACAAAAAGCGCAACGCTGCGTTCCAGTTATGGGACTCCCGATTCAATGCGGAAAAAAACTACAGGAAGTTTGCGAATGACTTAATGAAAATGGTGAGCCATAATAATGGGTAAACAAAACAGTTTTTTGCGTGATAGTTTCATTACGATTGTTCGGCAAGTCACAAGTATCGTTATCGGTGTCCTGCTGCTTGTCATCCTGGCAAGAGTGCTTGGTAAGGACCTGCAGGGTACTTATGCGCTCGTCACGGTTTTTGCTGCCGTGTTGGGAATGGTAATCAATGCCGGAATTAATATCTCAACCGTTTACTATGTAAGTAAAAGTGAAATAGACGTAAATGGAGCGTTTTTTAACAACCTTGTACTGGGACTTGGATTGGGTGCCGTTGGTATTGCCGCCGGCTTCGTTTTTGTGAAACTTTTCGGGAATCAGCTGTTTCCGGAAGTTTCGAACTTTTATTTTTACATTATTCTTTTTATCGTTCCTTTGATTCTGCTCAATACATTTTTTCAGACCATTTTTCAGGGGATACAGGATTTCAGGGTTTTTAATACCATTCTGATTGTTACCCAGATGGTTAATTTTCTGTTTGTCCTTATCCTTGTTGTCTGGCTCGATTTTGGGCTGGAAGGAGCACTGATTTCGTTCGCAATCGGGCATGCATCCACGTTTTTGTTTATTATATTTTTGCTTATTAAAGAGCACCACATATCTATTCGTAAAACCAGGCTTGACTTTATTTATATGAAAAAGTCATTAAGTTATGGCCTGAAATCTTATTTAAGCAATCTGGTGACTTTTCTAAACTACAGGCTCGATATTTTTTTCGTAGGCGTGTTTGTCAATCCTGCAGCAGTCGGGCTTTACACAGTCGCCATTCAGGTTGCTGAAAAGATGGCGGTCTTTACCCAATCGATTTCTCATGTCTTACTGCCCAGGATTGCATCAATGGAAACGGAGGAGGAGCGGAATAAGCTGACGTCAATTGTAAGCAGGTTCACAATGCTGGCAATGGTCATGATGTCGTTCGTCATGTTTCTTGTGGCCGGCTTCCTCATTCCGCTCCTTTTTGGCGAAGAGTATACAGAAAGCGCACTGCTGCTGCAGGTGCTGCTGCCGGGCATTTCTTTGCTGGCAGTCGAAAAAATACTTTCCAATGATATTGCCGCCCGCGGCAAACCGGAAATCAATATGTATGTTTCGATTTTTAATGTAACACTCGCCACCATCCTGAACTTGGCTCTAATTCCGGTATATGAAGCACTGGGTGCAGCCATTGCAACAACATTTACTTACAGTCTCAGTTTAGTGATCAAGGCGTATCTTTTCAGAAAAATCACGGGTGAGCGGTACAGGGCGTTTCTTCTCTTTACAAAAGAGGATTTTGACCTTGCCGTCAGAATAATTAAACGGCAAAAATTTGTCAAAAAGTATCTGACTTAGCTTGTTTTTACCGGATATTAAAAGTCAGGGAACAAATAATACGGTATAATTATCCGTGGAGAATTTCTCAGAAGAAAATTTTATAAAAAAGAGGGATTATTATGAGCAATGAAGTAACATTGAACAGGACTGCTGAAGAACTACTTAATAAAATCAACAGTAAAGAAGCGACAATCGGGGTAGTCGGACTTGGTTATGTCGGCCTGCCGCTTGCGGTAGAAAAGGCGAAAGCGGGTTATGATGTCATCGGCTTCGACATTCAGGAAAAACGTGTTGACATGGTTAACAGCGGTGTCAACTACATTGGTGACGTCGTTGATGAAGAATTAAAGGATATTATTGATGAAAAAAAGCTGACGGCCACAACTGATTATTCAAAAATCAAGGAAGTTGATGCAGTAGCAATCTGCGTGCCGACACCTCTTGATATTTATCAGCAGCCTGATACTTCTTATGTTGAAAGCTCAGGAAGGGAAATCGCGAAGTACCTTCACAGCGGCATGCTTGTTGTCCTTGAAAGCACAACTTATCCGGGTACTACTGAAGAAATCCTCAAGCCGATCCTTGAAAATGCCGGATTCACTGTCGGGGAAGATTTTTTCCTTGCTTACTCGCCTGAGCGTGTCGACCCGGGGAATAAGCAATATAACACAAAGAACACACCAAAAGTCATTGGCGGCATTACGCCTGCATGTACAGAAATTGCGGCAGGTCTGTATGAGAATGTCCTCGAGGGTGATGTTCACCGGGTATCAAGTCCGGCTGTAGCTGAGATGGAAAAAATCCTGGAAAATACATTCCGCCATATCAATATCGCCCTTGCTAATGAAATGGCGATCCTTTGCAATAAAATGGGGATTGATGTCTGGGAAGTGATTGATGCAGCTGCAACCAAGCCATACGGGTTCATGCCGTTTTACCCTGGTCCCGGACTCGGCGGACACTGCATTCCGATTGATCCGTTCTATCTTACATGGAAAGCACGGGAATACAACTATCACACACGCCTGATCGAGCTTGCCGGTGAAATCAATAACGGCATGCCTGAATTTGTCGTGAACAAAGCGATGCATGTGCTGAATGGTCAGGGGAAAGCATTGCGTGGATCCAACGTGGCAATTCTTGGTGTATCATATAAGAAGGATATCGACGATGTGCGGGAATCCCCGGCACTGGATATTATTGAAATGCTGAAAAAAGAAGGGGCCGATCTGATAGTCTGCGATCCATTCGTGCCATCGTTCCGTTCGGGTGACGAAGTGATCGAGCCTGTTGACCTAACTGAAGAAATCCTTGAAAAAGCGGATTTGGCGCTGATTACGACCGATCATTCGACTTTCGATTATGACATGATCGGCAAAAAGGCAAAAGCGGTTCTTGATACAAGAAACGCCATGAAGGGATATAACAAACCCGAATCTTACGAGAAGCTTTAATATTATCGGCTCTGAAAGTAGCATAGAATATTTTTCTATGCTACTTATTCATGTAAATACTATTAAAGTAAAGGTGGTCGCAATGAAATTTTTAACAGTGATAGGCGCCAGGCCCCAGTTCATTAAAGCAGCCCCAGTTTCAAGGGAGCTAAGGAAAAACCATCAGGAGTTGTACGTTCATACAGGCCAGCATTACGACAAAAATATGAGCGATATCTTTTTTGAGGAGCTGCATATCCCCAGGCCTGATTATAACTTGAATGTCGGTTCTTCCAGCCATGGAAAACAAACAGGGGAAATGCTCGCCGACATCGAGGAAATCATCCTCAATGAAGAACCTGATTATGTGCTCGTTTACGGGGATACGAATTCAACGCTGGCGGGAGCCCTTGCTGCTTCCAAATTGCATATTCCGGTAGTGCATGTAGAGGCGGGACTAAGGAGCTTTAATAAGAAAATGCCGGAAGAAATCAACCGCATCATGACTGACCATGTTTCGGACGTGCTATTCTGTCCGACTCAAACCGCGGTAGATAACCTCCGTGATGAGAATATCACAAAAAACGTACATAATACTGGTGATGTTATGTATGATGCGGTTCTTTTCAATAGCAGGCTTTCTGAAGAACAATCATCGATTCTCGCCCAACATGCATTGAAGCGGAAGGACTACTATTTGATTACAGTACACCGGGCTGAAAACACGGACAATGAACGTAACATCCGCGGGATTATTGAAGCTTTTTCTAAGATTGAAGGCACAAAAGTCTGGCCGATGCACCCCCGTACAAAGAAAGTGCTGAGTAATCTTGGAATCAATCTGGAAGAGGTGCCTGGATTGATGGTTATCGATCCGGTCGGTTACCTTGATATGCTGGCATTGCTTGATAACGCGAAAAAGGTCCTGACCGATTCCGGAGGAGTTCAGAAAGAAGCATATTTCCTCAAAGTTCCCTGTGTGACTTTAAGGGAGCAAACAGAATGGGTGGAGACGCTTAGAGGTGATGCAAATATCCTTACAGGCAGTGACACTTCTAAGATTATTAATGCCGTATACAGGGAAATAACCCCTCAATACGGACAACATTTCGGTGACGGCAATGCATCAGTTAAGATTGCTGAATACTTTGATTAAAGAGGTAACCATTTTATGAGAGTCACATTTTTAAGTGAAAATTTCCCGCCTGAGACAGGTGCCCCCCAGATTCGCCTTTATGAAATCAGCAAAGAATTGATAAGGCTGGGACACGATGTTGAAGTCATAACGGCTTTTCCGCATCACCCAGATGGGATCATTCCTGATGAGTATAAAGGAAAGTTTTATGAATTTGAGCATTATCATGATATTCCGGTGCACAGGACATGGATTTATCCAAGTCCGAAAGGGAGTTTCTGGAAAAGGCTGTTTTCTTACTTTTCCTTTGTCTTCAGCTCTTTTTACAGTGTATTCAAATCCCAAAAGACGGATGTTATCATTTGTACATCCCCGCCGCTTTTCCTGGGAATTACCGGATACTTCGCCTCTAAAATTAAGCGTGCCAAATTTGTTTTCAATGTAGCGGATATCTGGCCTGAGTCAGCGGTTGAATTAGGAATATTAAAAAATAAAACGTTTATAAAAATGGCACAGCTACTGGAAAGCTGGCTATATAAACGATCATGGAAAATAGCTGCGGCGACGGAAGGAATCAGGGATTATCTGATTGGAAAAGGGAAAAAGAAAGAGCGGGTATTCCTGCTTCCAAACGGAGTGAACACAGAAGTGTTCAGTCCATCGGAACCAAACACGGACTGGCAACAACGGCTTGGATTTGAAGGGAAGAAAGTCTTTACCTTTGCAGGAAGAATCGGGTACGCCCAGGGGCTGGATGCCGTTTTGAACGCTGCAAAAATTGTTGAGAAGGCAGATCCATCTATCCGCTTCCTTATTATTGGAGAAGGACCGGAAAAAGAAAAATTAATGAAACAAAAAGAAGAGCTCGCTCTATCAAATCTTGTCTTCCATAAAGGTGTACCGGTTACTGAAATGCCGAATGTTTTTTCCATCACCGATTTTTCTCTTGTCTCTTTGCGTAAGTTGGACTTATTTAAAGGAGCAAGACCTTCGAAAATATTTCCTGCATTATCAAGCGGGGTCCCGGTTGTTTACTGCGGAGAGGGTGAAGGAGCCGCACTCATTACCGATAATAATTGCGGAGTAGCGGCTGAACCGGAAAATCCGGAAGCAATTGCGGAAGCGGTGCTGCAATGCAGCAATATGGAAAAAGAAGAGTATGACACCCTCCTAAATTCAGGCAGGGAATTTGTTTTGAAGGAATACTCATGGAAGACTATTGTAGATAACTTGCTTGAAAATATAGAACCAACAGGTCGTGATTCATTATGAAAGTGTGCCATATGACATCCGTCCACTCGGCCGGTGACACGAGAATATTCATCAAAGAATGCCAGTCTCTGCAGAAAGCCGGTCATGATGTAACTTACATTGTGCCCAATGTTGAAGATCATGTAAAAAATGGTGTCCAAATCAGTGGTGTCCAATCTGATGCAAAGGGCCAGTTTGACCGGATGACGAAAACGACGAAAAAGGTGTATGAAAAAGCCCTTCAGATTGATGCTGAATTGTACCATTTTCATGATCCCGAGCTTATACCAATCGGACTGAAATTGAAGTCGCGCGGGAAAAAGGTCATCTATGACGTTCACGAAGATGTCCCCGAGCAAATCAGTTCCAAGCAATGGATACCGGGACCGATGCGGAAAACGGTCTCTATCATGGTAAGAAACTATGAGAAGTACGCGTCAGCTAAATTTGATGCCGTAGTGACCGCAACCCCTACGATTGCCGAACGGTTCAGCCGGTATAATGAAAAAACGGTTACGATTCATAATTATCCGCTTTTGGACGAGCTGGCGATGGAAAATAGTGCAGAGAAAAGTGAAGATGTCCCGCCTAACGCACTTTATATCGGCGGAATTTATGTTCTGCGCGGAATCAAAGAAATGATCAGGGCGACTGCAGAACTGAATAAGGAAACGGTCTGTAGGCTTGTGCTTGGCGGATCCTTTGCACCACCGCAGCTGCATGAGGAAGTAAAGCAAATGGATGGATACCAATATACGGATTATAAGGGCTTTCTTAATCGCGAAAATATAAAGAAAGTCCTGTCTGAAGCCGATATGGGGCTTGTCCTGCTACATCCTGAGCCAAGGTTTGTCGTATCACTTCCGATCAAAATGTTTGAATATATGTCGGCGGGGCTTCCCGTCATCGCTTCTGACTTCCCGCTGTGGAAGGAAATTATTGAGTCAAACAATTGCGGTATCACTGTGGATCCCTTAAATATTAAAGAAGTTAAAAATGCGATGAAATGGATACTCGAAAATCCGGAAGAAGCGAAAACAATGGGTGAAAACGGCAGAAAGGCCGTTGAGAATGTGTATAACTGGGAAAGCGAAAGTACCAGGCTGATTAATCTTTACAATTCTTTAAAGGCCTGATTCCGGCCAGAAATTGAAAAAAGAAATGAGGGTCGTTTATATGAAAGTAACAATGCTCGATTTAACGGAACAATATCAAAACTTAAGAGAAGATATTTTGAATGTGCTGGATGATGTCATGTCTAAATCCCACTTTATTCTCGGCGAAAATGTAAAAAAACTTGAAAGTGATGTTGCGGAATACAGCAGAGTAGGACATGGCGTCGGTGTTGCTAATGGCAGCGATGCCCTGCACATTTCCCTTCAAGCTTGCGGAGTGGGAGAAGGCGATGAAGTGATCGTCCCTTCTTTTACCTTTTTCGCTACCGCCGGAGCTGTCGAAAGAGCTGGGGCTGTTCCGGTGTTTGTCGATATTAAGCCTAATACGTTTAATATTGATCCTGATGAGGTTGAAAAGGCTGTGACAGATAAAACAAAAGCAATCATTCCTGTACACCTTTACGGCCAGATGGCGGATATGGATGAGATCATGGATATTGCCAACAGGCATAACCTTGCTGTCATTGAGGATGCTGCCCAGGCGATCGGATCGGAATATAAAGGCAAAAAGCCCGGTGAAATGGGAACCACTGCCTGCTACAGCTTTTTCCCTACAAAAAATTTAGGGGCGTATGGCGATGCAGGAATGGTTGTCACAAAAGATGCGGACACGGCTGAAAGAATGAGAGTGATCCGCGTGCATGGAAGCAAACCGAAGTATCATCATCATGTACTTGGATATAACAGCCGTCTTGATGAAATGCAGGCTGCCATTTTGAATGTGAAATTCCCGCATCTTGATGCCTGGAGCGAACTACGCAGGGAAAAAGCAGAAACGTATACGAAACTGCTGAAAGAACACGCCGGGGATAAGGTTGTGACGCCATTCACTGAAGATTATAATTACCATGTATTCCACCAGTACACCATCCGTGTTCCCAAGCGGGATGAACTGCAGGCGTTTTTAAAAGAAAACGGTGTAAGCACGATGATTTACTATCCAAAACCATTACATCTCCAGCCTGTCTTCGAAAAGCTCGGATTTACAGAAGGCGATTTGCCTGAAACTGAGAAAGCGTGTAATGAAGTTCTGTCCCTGCCGATGTACCCTGAACTGAAAAAGGAAGAACAAGAATACGTCGTACAGAAAATCGCTGAATTTTTAAAGAAACAATAAAGGGGGCAATATAATGGAGCCTGTTAAAGTAGGACAAAATACGGTTATAGAAACGGATGTATCGTTCGGTGAAAATGTGGCAATTGGACACAATGTCATTATCTGCAGCGGGACAAAAATCGGCAATAATGTACTCATTCAGGACAATGCTGTCATTGGAAAACAACCGACAAAAGCAAAAAACTCTATTTTGCCCGATATCAAAAAGCTCCCTCCTACTGTCATTAAAGATGGATGCACCATAGGGACATCCTCCATTATCTATGCGAATGCGATGCTTGAAGAAGACGTATTCGTTGCTGATCTGGCTACAATCAGGGAAAGAGTGACAATCGGGGAGAAGACAATTGTCGGCCGCGGTGTGTCAGTGGAAAATGACTGTACAATCGGGCAAAAATGCAAGCTGGAAACCAACTCATATATCACAGCGTACTCAACGCTGGGCGATTATGTATTTGTGGCACCTTGTGTAGTGACAACGAACGATAATTATATGGCAAGGTCAAGAGAACGTTATGACAAATTCAAAGGCATCACGATAAAAGATGGCGGAAGGATTGGTGCGAATACGACGGTCCTGCCGGGTATTACAATTGAAGAAGACGGTTCGGTCGGCGCAGGGAGCATCGTCACAAAAGATGTTCCAAAAGAGACGATGGTCGTCGGTTCACCGGCACGGGAACTTCGCAAAGTTCCTGAAGACCAGCTTCTTCGTAACCAATAAATAAGAAAACATCAGGAAGGTTGATCGGTGTATTAACCTTCTTCTTCCAACTCCAAGAATACAAAAGGGGATAGCAATGGAACATGTATTTAAATTAACAGTGATACATCAAGTGATTCTCGCAGCTGTTTTGTCTTTCCTTGGTGGTTGGGGGACAATCAGGTATTTGGGAAATGGGGAAATCGGCACTCTGGCTTTAGGCGCTGCAGCCATACTAATCGGTTTGGGCATTGTCCGTTTTTTAGCAAAATGGTACCGGTTTTCCACTATTCTCATTTATCTTTTTATCATTTCCTCCTTTATCGGTCCAGCTTTATTTAATATTAAGGTCGGGCCCCTGACAGTATTTCCATATCGGCTGCTATTGCCGGCGGCTGTCTTGATGCTTTTATATTATTTGCTTGTGAGAGAAACCACTCCTTTAAATAAAGAGCCTGCCGCTCCCTTGCTATGGTTTTATGTATTTTGGCTCGCTTACGGAATTGTTTCCCTGGTCTGGGCAAAATCTTTTACAGAAGGGGTAAAGGACATCTTTTTCCTCGGTTCAGGAGTCATGATGATTTTCCTGCTTGTCACCCACTATAAGAAAGAAAGACATTTCACTGATACGTTTTATATCTGGATCTATGTCCTTGCAGCCATGATTCTATTAGGATTTTGGAATCATTTCACCCTTCACCATCTGCCTTTATCAAGAATGTATAATGCACCTGATTATATGAGAGAACGGCCAACGGCAGTATTCACAAATGAGAACGATTTTGCCAGTTATATATCAATCAGTGTATTTTTTGTACTGGCCTTGATTCACCATGGAAAGAAGCTATACTTGAAAGCAATCGGAACAGGTCTGCTCCTGTCTTCACTCTATTTGCTGATGATTACCTCCTCACGTGCCAACTTGCTGGCGGTCTTTCTTGGCATGCTGTTCTGGTTCCTGTTTTTCACAAATATCCGCGAAAAAAGATGGATTGTCTCGTTTGGGACAATCGGCTTGATTCTGTTTATCGTATTTTTCTTTCCGAGGTTTTTGTCGATTTACCAGGAGATATCAGGTCAAATCACAAGCATTTTTATGTCCGGCCAGGTGAACGAAAATTCTATGGATATCAGAACCAATCTGTTGAAAAACTCCCTTGTTTTTGTAGCAAATTCCTACGGATTTGGCATTGGGGCAGGGAACGCCGAAGTATTCATGAAAAATTTCGCCCCGTTCCCAACAATGGGAACGCTGAATATCCATAACTGGTGGGCCGAGATCATCGTCCATTATGGAGCGGCAATCCTGGCGCTTTACATTATGGTTTATCTTTATTTGATTTACATCACATGGAAGATTTATAAATCGTCGGAAAGCAGTCATACTAAAATGATAAGCCAGGCATTATCCACAGGCTTGGTCGCCTTTTCGCTATCCAGTATCAGCCCCAGTTCCATTATGACCCTGAATTACTTCTGGCTGCTGTTCGCGCTGGCAATCAGCCTCGTCAATTATCGTTTTTTATTAACTAAAAACCTGGAGGAACCTGATAAACATGTATAATTCAACCCATTCTTTACTGAAAAGCATAGGTGCACGTTTTAAAAAGTACCTGATATTGTTTATCCTGCTTCCCATCCTGACAGGAGCAGCAGCATATTTTCTTGCGGATGAAGTGCAGGTAACCCATACAGCAACTGCGACAATAGAACTTGGGAACTTTGAAAATGAGCGGTATACCGATTTAGGCAAGATGAAAAATCTGCTGACCACCACATACTTTCTTAATGAAATAAATGAAAAACACAATCTTGGGGTCGAGCCTGAGAAAATAAAGGGCTCGTTGGGTGTAGCCTCCGATTCACAAAGTAAGACTTTGACTTTGACAATTACAGGAGATGACGAACAAGAAATCCAACAGCAATTGTCAGCAGTAGTGAAAGGGACCCTAGAGGAGACGAACGCCCTTTATGAAAAGAAAGTGGCTATTCTTGAAGAAACGCTGGAGGCAGTCAAGAATATCAACACAGACTCAGAACCGGTCACGCAGCAAGAACTGCTGTATGATCTGCGCCGTACAACCAATACCGAGATACGGAAAAACCTATTGCTTGAAGATGTCCAGATCAGCTCCAGCCAGAGTGTTTCCCCTATTCAAAAGGCTATTCTTGGTATGATTGCGGGTTTTATTCTTGATCTATTCATCCTCATATTGCCGGAGCTGTTTAAAGGAAATGGAAGCAGGGAACAAAAAATTTGATTAGAAACAAAAAGCATGATTCCGCGGAATCATGCTTTTTGTTTCTAATATTCACTTTCCATTTGATCCAGCTCAAGGTGTTCTTTCAAGTTTTCCTGCAGATCTTCGATGCTGTCATCATGTGGGGAGAAATAGTAGATGCCGTTTATCATCCGGTCTTCTCCGCCAATACTGAGAGTTTGAATGCTGTTTGTATTGAAATTTTTATACTTTTGCTGGAAAGCCAGTGCTTCACCAATAGACATGTTTGTTTTTATATTTGATCCGATATCATCTGCGATGTTATCAATTTTTAAAATGTTGCGTGGATTTACCATTTTGGCGATGGATGCTTTTATGATTTGCTGCTGCCTTTCATTTCGTCCAAAATCTCCTCGGGGATCCATTTTTCTCATACGGGCATAGGCCAGCGCCTCTTCGCCGTTAAGATCCATTTTTCCCTCCTTGAAATAAAGGGTCTTGCCTTTATCATTTTGCTGATGGAAATCAAATGGTACATCCACCTCAACGCCGCCGATTTCGTCAACTACATTTTTAAATCCGTCAAAATTGACCGTTACATAATAATCAACCGGGATATCAAGGAAGTTTTCCACTGTTTTGATCGTGCCTTCTTTTCCATTATAGAAATAGGCATGATTGATTTTATCCTTAAAGTCTTTTCCGGCAATCTCTACTCTTGTGTCACGAGGAATGCTCAGCATCTGGACTGTGTGGTCGGCCGGATTGAAAGTCGCCAGAATTAAACTGTCGGTTCTGCCGTTCGCCCCGCCTGTGGAGTAATCTTCGACCCCCATGATCAGGACTGAAACGGGGTCATTTGATATTTGAACCGGTTTATAGCGCAAGTCTGATTTTCCGTCTTCGTTTATTTCTTCAAATGAGTTCTGCGTGGCGCTATATGTTTTATAAGTCATATATCCGGCAATAAGGATAATCGTAAGTGATATACCTGATATGATAGATAGAAATGTTTTCAGCCTGCGTTTTCGCCGTTTCTGTTTTCTTATTTTTCGTCTTAAATTTTGTTCCATACCCTTAAACCCCTTAATTGCTTGCTAATTTACGGTTTCCTCCAAGTATGCAGTTCCTCCGGCATCTATCTGTCCTTTGCCATTTGTCAAGTCAGTGACCCATTCTGAAAATGAATGTTCCTGCCCGCTTTCCACGAATACATCGAACTGGACAGTATCCAGGTAGTGGATTTCTTTCAGTTTGTATGAGGAAGACCGGATTTCATTTTCCAGCTTGCCAAGAAAGGTATAGTCGACTTTAATTTGCATGAGCTGCACTAACTGCCGTTTCACGATACCTGTAGTGTTCAGTGCTTCTGAAACTGCTTTTCCATACGCCCTGATAAGGCCGCCTGCCCCCAGTTTTATTCCGCCGAAGTAGCGGGTGACAACAACCGTCGTGTCTTTCAATTCCCGTTTTTTCAAGACCTCGAGCATCGGAACACCGGCAGTGCCGCTCGGCTCGCCGTCATCGTTCGCTTTTTGGATCAGGCCGTTTTCACCGATCAGATAAGCGGAACAGTTGTGGTTCGCATTCCAGTGCTTTTTCTTGATTTGCTGGATAAATGCCTGTGCGTCTTCTTCAGTTTCAGTCCGTTTCACATATCCAATAAATCGAGACTTTTGAATGTTTATCTCATGCTCACCGTACTCTTTTACGGTATAATAGGTAGATAACATAAGTATTATACCCCCCAACAAACGTAAGGTAAATAAGTATACCATAATTATTATAAGACGGTAAAAACGGGACGGCAAATTTTGTTTCTTTTTGCCTTTAATGTACAGATATATTTTTTGCTTTACGAACAGTATACTGTGACCGGACCAGTCGTTAAAAAGGCCCACGCTTAAAATGGGTCTTAAGGTTATAGTCCATAAGGTATATATCCGTTAATGTTATAGTGGAGGAATCGAGATGTCATCCAATTCGCTTGATGCTAAAGACTTAGACTTGATTCTGGAAAGAATGATCAAGACTGTCTCCGACAGTAAGAGTGAGATTTTCCAGATCGGAGAAGAATCGCGGAGAGAGTATGACAAGCTGCTTCACGAGCTGGAAGACATCCGTAGTAAAGTGGCGGATACAATCGACAAGACGGATCGTCTGGAAATCCACTATCGATTTGCCAGAATGCGGCTGGCTGAGGTGAGCAAGCATTTCAAAGATTACAGCGAAGCGGAAGTCAGGAATGCATATGAACGGGCGCATGAACTTCAGATGGAATTGCAATTCATCCGCCAGGAGGAAAAGCAGCTAAGGGAACGGCGTGATGACCTGGAACGCAGACTACTGCAATTACAGGAAACGGTGGAACGGGCAGAAGGGCTTGTGAGCCAGATAACCGTGGTCCTCAATTACTTGAACAGCGATTTGCGGCAGGTCGGTGAATTACTTGAAAACGCCAAGCAAAGGCAGGCGTTCGGACTGCAGATTATTGAGGCACAGGAAGAAGAACGGCGTAAGCTGTCCCGTGAAATCCATGACGGTCCTGCCCAGATGCTTGCCAATGTCATGATGCGTTCTGAGTTGATCGACCGGATGTCCCGGACAGGCGCTGTCGATGATGCGGTTGCCGAAATCCGTGATCTTAGGGAAATGGTACGGAGTGCATTGTATGAAGTGCGCCGGATCATTTACGATTTAAGGCCAATGGCGCTTGATGACCTTGGACTTATCCCAACCTTGAAAAAGTATTTAAGCAGCATGGAAGAATACAACAAAGTCGTGATTCATTTCCGGAATTTCGGGTCAGAGTCACGCATCGCTTCCAAGTATGAGGTGGCACTTTTCCGCCTTATACAGGAAGCGGTTCAAAATGCTATTAAACATGCCGGGCCGAAAGAAATTCAGGTTAAGCTTGAAATCGGCAGAAAAAATGCGAATGTCGTCATTAAAGATGATGGAAGAGGTTTCAATCTGGACGATGCGAAAGGCAAATCATTTGGTTTAATGGGAATGGAAGAGCGGGTTGATATGTTGGATGGCCAGCTGGCCATTGACTCGAAAGAAGGTGCAGGGACTGTGGTCACAATCCAGGTGCCGCTGGAATCTGAAATGGAGAATGCCATCAGATAAGCATGGCTATTGCTGATGCTGGAAAAGGAGTGTCAGCTTGCTTTTCCGGTTATTACATATAGAACCTGCGACTTACAGATAGTTTCTAATCCAAAAGTAATGTTTTTAATGATTGTGGAAGGATTTTTGTTCGTAATCGCAAACTCTTTGATAGCACTGTACACTTCATAAAAGATGGACTGAATCCATGCCATTGCTTGATGGCGCAATGGCCGTTTTCTTTTTCACTTTTTTATTAAAGTCAGGATTCCCTGAGAATGGATTGGGGAATACCATCGTTAACAAAGCTTATGGCAAGAACGCTCTGCTGGCTATGTTTCTGTTTTTTAAAAAATCCCATATTATTTTTTGACAGACTCTAAACGGATCAGGATATGCAGCAGTTAAGCCGGCTAAGATACAACAACTTATCGCAGAGGGGGAGGATATAGGATGACAACAAGAATTGTAATCATTGATGATCATCAGTTATTCCGTGAAGGAGTAAAAAGGATTTTAGATTATGAAGAGACATTTACAGTTGTCGCCGAGGGGGACGACGGCACTGAAGCTGTGAATTTATTTGAAGAATATCAGCCGGATGTGGTGCTGATGGATATCAACATGCCAAACATTAACGGTGTCGACGCAACACGGCAGTTGATCGATACATATCCAGATACAAAGGTTATCATCCTTTCGATTCATGATGATGAAGCATATGTGAATCACGCCCTCCAATCCGGGGCGCAAGGATATTTATTGAAGGAAATGGATGCCGATGCACTAGTTGAAGCAGTCAAAGTGGTAGCATCCGGAGGGTCTTACCTTCATCCGAAAATTACCCATAATCTTGTAAAAGACTATCGCAGGCTGGCAGAGGAAACCCAGAAACGTGGCAGTAACCGTTTCTCTGAAGTTGAGTACCGAAAACCGCTGCATTTGCTGACCCGGCGGGAATGCGAAGTCCTCCAGCTGCTGGCTGACGGCAAAAGCAACCGTGCAATCGGCGAAATTCTTTATATCAGTGAAAAAACAGTTAAAAACCATGTCAGTAACATTTTGCAAAAATTGAATGTGAATGACCGTACTCAGGCAGTTGTGATGGCGATTAAGAATGGCTGGGTCCAGGTTTCGTAATGATAATCTCACGAGAGGGAAGAGTCCGGGAGACGGACTCTTTTTTCTGTTAGGCTTTGTTAAACGCTAGTGTTGATTTCCGTTGCAGGTACTCGCTTTCCGCGGGGCAGGCGGTGAGCCTCCTCATCGCTGTCGCTCTTGCGGGGTCTCGCCTGTCCTGCTAGTCCCACAGGAGTCTCGCACCTTCCACTCCAATCAACTAGTGAAAATATCAACATTGAGCTTTAACACAGCCTTCTGTTAAGGAATTTCTAGAATTCATGCGTTGTGGATAAAAAGCCAGATGGGAGTCATCCAGGCTCAGGCGCCAGCGCCTATCGGCATAAGCGGGCTCCTCGTTTTTGTTCTGGGTTTGCAGGAAAGAGATGGGATATATGATACGGATTTTAATCTTTATGCTCTTAATTTTTCTTACGGGATGTTCGAATGAAAACACAACAAAAAATATCTTCTTGATTCCGAATGATTTTCAAGGATCAATAGTTGTTTTTTATAATGTACAGGGAGAGCCGGCCCTTAATAAAGAAGGAGAATACTCTCTTATAACAGTTAATCAAGATGTTTTGGAAGAGTTGAAGGGCACAGGAATGAGTCGTTACGGCATTTATCTCACTTCCACACCTGATATGGGTTACGGAATAGTGAAGGACCGATATTATTACGTGACTGAAAACGGGGAAAGAAAGCCTATTGATGAATCTTGCACGCATCCCATGTCAAATGGCACCTATACACTGGATAACGGGAAAGAGATCAGGTACAGCAGCCTGCAAATCACAAAGAGTGACTGTGGTGAACCATTTTACCTTGAAGGATCCGAAGATTACTATACTCAAAATAGAGAAGTGAAAAAACATTGGTTTGAAGTATTTAAAAATACTATTGGAACATTAAATACAGATGTGAAGCAAGAACCTTGAACAGGTTCTTTTTTTTTGCGTTGAGTCCGTTTAGCAGGGGTGAACATCATTCTACAAGATAGGACTTAAGATGGTAATTTTCACAAATATTAGAAAAAAATTATAGACAGGATTTGCCGGCTTGGATAAAGTTAGAAGTAAGAATGTCAGTTTGGAGGGGCGAAAATGAAAAAGAAATTGTTGACTGCAGGCGGCGGTGCGCTGCTTGGTTTAGCGTTGTTCCATAGTTCGGCTGTGTCAGCTGAGGCGGCTTCCCATGAAGTGGAACCCGGTGACACGCTGTGGGAAATGTCGCAACGATATCGGGTCAGTGTTTATGAAATCAGAAAAATCAATGGATTGGAGTCTGATGTGATTTTTACGGGCCAGAAGCTGGCCATTCCTGATCACCCCCATCAAGGTACCACCTCACCAAGTGCATCTGTCCATGCTGCTGCAAAACCCTCGGTATCACAGTATATCGTCGTAAGCGGGGACAGCCTTTCAAAAATAGGCAGCCGGCTCGGAATATCTTATCAACAAATCATGAAATGGAATGATTTATCATCGACTGTGATTTATCCAGGACAGAAACTGAAGGTTTCAGATGGAGCGGCTGAAACAGTATCCGGGAAAGAGCCTCAGCAGACTTCTGATAAAAAATCTGAAGGCACTACCGGCAATGCCGGTACATACGTTGTGAAAAACGGTGACAGTCTTTCGAAAATCGGTGCTAAGTTCGGCGTTTCTTACCGCGATATTATGAAATGGAATAACCTGCGGTCAACAACCATTTATCCCGGTCAACAGCTCCTGATGGCGGACAGTGCCGAAAAAGTCGCAACTCAAAAACCTGAAGCCCAACCTGATCCATCTGCCAGTCCGTCTCCCGCTCCTGTTGAAACAGAGCCGGACAAGCCGCAGCCGTTAAAGACGAGTACATACATTGTTGCGAACGGTGACAGCTTATATCGAATCGGTGCCAGGTTCGGCATGTCATATTATGATTTGATTACCCTGAATAATCTTACTTCCTCAGTGATTTACCCGGGGCAGAAGTTGATAGTGGCCGGCGGACAGCCGGGAACTGCAGACAAGGTCAAGGAACCTGCTCCCGCAGAAGAAACAGACAATAAGGAGGAAGGAGAGTTTTACACGGTTAAGCCGGGAGATACAATATGGGAAATTGCTTCCCGCACAGGAATTTCTGTCACCAGGCTCAAACAACTCAATGACCTTACCGGGAATACGATTTTTGCCGGTCAGAAGCTGAAGCTCCACAGTCCTCAGCAAGTTGCTGATAATATCACTCCGGTTGGAGACGGAAAGACTTCTGTATTGAATCCCGCCTCCCTCGTTGCAGAGGCCCGGAAACATATAGGTGTACCGTATCTGTGGGCTGGAAATACAACAGAGGGTTTCGACTGCAGCGGCTTTATCGCATTTGTCATCAATAAACAATACAGCATGCCGCGGATGAGTACGGCTGCATATTGGGACAGAATGACCCCGGTAACTTCTCCGGCAGCCGGCGATTTCGTTTATTTTGAAACCTATAAAAAAGGGCCTTCCCATATGGGCATATATCTGGGTGACGGCAGCTTCATCCATGCGGGCACATCAACCGGAGTCACGATTTCCAACATCTCAAACAGCTATTGGCAGACGCGCTATCTTGGAGCTAAACGGCTGGTTAAATAAAGGACAAAGGGGGCACAAATTCAAATGTTGTGCCCTTTTTTACTGTTAACGAAATTATTAACATTTTTGCGTTGTGGATAGAAGCCAGAAGGGGGCATCCAGCTCCAGGCGCCAGCGGCTATCCCCATAAGCATGATTCCCTCCGGAAGGAAAGATCACCTTCTTGCTGATACTCCCGCTAATGCGTATGCTGCTAAGCGGTGGCCTTGCGCTTTTAGTTCCGGACACATTATTGTTAATAGGTTGCAGCAGAATTTCCGGGTGCATGTTTGTAAAAACTGCAAGTAATCTTTTATAATTAGTAGGATACATAACGAGCAGAGAAATCAGGAGGGATCAAGTATGGCAATCTTGGTAACTGGAGGTGCAGGTTATATCGGAAGCCACACATGTGTGGAACTATTGGACAACGGATATGAAATCATCGTTGTTGATAACCTGTCAAACAGCAAGGAAGAAGTTCTTGATAGGGTCCGTTCCATAACAGGAAAGGATTTTAGTTTTTATAAAGCGGATCTTTTAAATAAAGAAGCCCTTGAACATATTTTTGCCGAAAATTCAATTGATGCCGTCATTCATTTTGCGGGCCTGAAGGCTGTCGGCGAGTCAGTGGAACAGCCGTTGAAGTACTATCACAATAACATTACCGGCACACTTATTTTGGCTGAAGTGATGAATAAATATGATGTAAAAAAGATTGTCTTCAGTTCTTCTGCAACGGTTTACGGCATGCCTGACGAAATGCCGATCTCAGAAGGTTTTCCTCTCGGGGCAATCAATCCATACGGCCAAACAAAACAGATGATTGAACAAATATTGAAGGATCTTTCTGTTTCGGATGAAAAGTGGAGTATCGCCCTGCTGCGCTACTTTAACCCGATCGGTGCCCATTCGAGCGGGGAAATAGGTGAAGATCCAAATGGAATTCCAAATAATTTGATGCCTTACATCTCACTGGTAGCAGTCGGAAAACTTGATGAGCTCAAGGTGTTTGGAGATGATTATCCGACGAGTGACGGAACTGGCATCCGGGATTATATTCATGTTGTTGACCTGGCAAAGGGGCATTTGAAAGCGCTGGAGAAAGTGGACAGCAGCCGCGGTGCAGAAGCCTACAATCTTGGTACTGGTACAGGCTACAGCGTTTTGGAAATGGTGTCAGCGTTTGAAAAAGCTTCAGGACGCAAAATACCTTATCAAGTGGTTGATCGACGGCCCGGAGATGCAGCTGTTTCCTATGCAAATCCTTCCAAAGCCGAACGGGAGCTTGGCTGGGAGGCTGAAAAAGGCCTCGAAGAAATGTGTGCGGATTCCTGGCGCTGGCAGGTAAATAATCCGAATGGATATGGAGAATAACGTAAGGTCAGGCAGATCCTAAAGGGTTCTGCCTTTTTTAGTGTTAAGGAAATTATAAAATTTTTGTGTTGCAGATAAAAAGCGAGAAGGGAGTCATCCAGCTCCAGGCGCCAGCGGCTATCGTCATAAGCGGTGATCCC
>JAENYN010000061.1 GCA_016841765.1 Guptibacillus hwajinpoensis | reverse complement strand
CTTCGGTCGCACTCACAGTGTCTTCTTTGCCGCGGGGCGGGCGGTGAGCCTCCTCGTCGTTATATCGCGATTGCGGGGTCTCAGCTGTCCCGCTATTCCCGCAGGACATTGAATAAGCTTCTTCGAATTGACACCGCACGAAGAAAATTGGTTTTTATTTTCGAGGAGTCTCGCACCTTCCACTCCAATCAACTAGTAAAAAATCAACATTGAGCTTTAACACAGCCTTTACAATTAGAAAGCATAAATTGTCAGCAAGAAATGCTTCGGCGTATTGCCTCGATTTGACTGCAACCGTTCGATTGAAGGTGCGGCTCTGTCTTGTCACTTGCCTTTTTTCATGAAATAATCGGCGAGCCCCATGGCGCTGACTTCAAGATCAAGTTTAATTAACTCATAAACCGGATGGCTTTCCGGGATGCCTTTGTCAGTCAGGTGGGAGGACACTTTTTCATAAAGCTTGTCATATATACTTGCCGTTGCTTCTTCCATGCTTGCAGATCCGGCTTTTTTCATGCCGCTTTCTCCCGCTTCAACAAATTCCGGAATCCAGAACCGCATCTGTTTGTATACTTCCTGAGGGTTTTCGGACATTCCATAATGCCCGAAATAAATACGGTCCACGCCTGTTTCTTCAAACCTTGCGATGCTGTTCAGCATGGCATCAGGATCAAATTGATTCGGCGATGTCGTCGGCATGTATAACTCAAGTCCTTCATCGAGAAGCTGGGGATAAAAAATTCCTGAAGTATCCCCGGTGAACATTCCGTTGGAAACAGGATCAAAAATGCTGAAATGGTGTTTCGCATGGCCGGGGCTGTCATAAAAGGTCAGGGTGCAATCATCGCTGATGGACAGTCCTTCACCGTCTTCCATCACCACTAATTTTTCTTCCGGAATCGGAACAATCGGGTCGAATAAATCATCGAACTGTTCTCCATAAACAGCCCGGGCTCCGGCGATGAGGCGGGACGGATCGGCGAGATGGCGCTTTCCGCGGGAATGAACAACGACCTTTGCATCAGGGCAGTCGTTCAAGAGCAGGCCGGCACCGCCGGCATGGTCCAAATGGACATGGGTGACGATGATGTATTCCACATCCTTTGGATCAAGGTTCAGCTGCTTAAGGCCATCCAGTATGTAAGGGACGGAAGGGCTTGCACTTGTCTCGATAATCGTGAGTTTATCACCGAGCAATACATAAGAACCTGTTCGCCTTTCTGTATTCAAATCAAAGCCATCAATCAAATACGTACGGTGTCCAAGATTTTCAGGTTTTTTTGGCTCCACTATTTATCCCCCTTCGTTTGACTTGTATTCATTTCCATTATTGTAGCATTATCCCCGCCTGCCTTCACATAGAAAGCACTGGGATGAATCAAGAATGCCAATGTGGGGTTTATAAAAAAACTCGCCGATTGGCAAGCCTTTATACAAAGACGGTGGCGTAGTTGCCCTAATTTTCATTCATAAAATTGGCAGTTGCGTCAAATTACTCCCTTGCTGATCATTTCTTTCTTATTCGGCAAACAAATGAGGTTGGGACATAACTAAATAAGTTTATTTTAAGAACTAGTGGAATGGAGCGGAAGACACTCGACTCCTACGGGAAATAGAGGAAAGGCTGAGACCCCGCAGGCGAAGCCGAGGAGGCTCAGCTTCCTCCCCGTGGAAAGCGAGTGTCTGCAGCGCAATGGAACGAACTTGGTTTTTCGGCTTAACTGATTATTTGTAAACAGTATGACTGAATATATTGTTCGTCTATAAGCATGGCTGCAAAATTAAAAAATTTATTGAAGAAAGTAAATAAAGACCCGAACGGCCAGGCGAAAGATTCATTGAAATCTTACCTGAACGTTCGGGTTTATCATTAGCTGAAATATTTATGTCCCAGCCTCGTATTCACTCAAATCAGTTGGCATTTTTAACGACAATGTTCCCATCTTCAACAACAGCTTTCAAGGATTCGATATTTTCAGCATCAAGGAGAAGATCGGCGATATTGTCCTCAAGATGCTCCTGGATCATCCTGCGGAGCGGTCTCGCGCCGAATGCAGGATGGTAGCCGAGTTCGGCCAGCTTTTGTTTTGCTTCGTCAGAAATTTCAAGAGTCAGGTCTTGCTCTTTCAAAGATTCAGTCAGCTCGTCTGTCATAATATCAACAATCTTAAGCAGATGTTTTTCGCTAAGATGGCTGAACTGGATGATGCTGTCGAAACGGTTCAAGAATTCAGGCTTGAAATAAGAACCGAGAGACTCAAGGATGCCGCTATCTTCAGCATATTCCTCAGTTGTGCCAAAACCTAACTTATTCTTCCGTTCAGAGACGCCTGCATTGCTTGTCATGATGATGACAGTATCTTTGAAGCTGACCGTGCGGCCCTGGCTGTCAGTGAGGCGGCCGTCTTCAAGGATTTGCAGGAACATGTGCTGCACATCCGGATGGGCCTTTTCAATTTCATCAAGCAGGATGATGCTGTAAGGCTTGCGGCGCACTTTTTCGGTAAGCTGCCCGGCCTCATCATGACCCACATATCCAGGAGGTGATCCGATCAGTTTGGATACGGAATGTTTCTCCATATATTCACTCATATCCAGGCGGATCATTGCCTCGCGGCTGCCGAATAATTCTTCGGCAAGTGCCCTGGTCAGCTCGGTTTTACCTACACCTGTAGGCCCGACAAACAGGAACGATCCGATCGGCCGTGTTTTGGCTTTCAAACCAGCCCGGCTGCGGCGCACTGCTTTCGTCACTTTCCTGACTGCCTCTTCCTGTCCGATGACTTTTTCGGAAAGTTTCTTATCAAGATCTTTCATTTTTTGCTGTTCATCAAGCTGAAGCTTACGGACCGGAATTCCGGTTTTCTTTTCGATGATGTATTGGATATCTTCTGCTGTAATGGTCTCCTTCTTTTGATCAGACCCGGATGAGAGCTTCTCTTCCAGCTGTTTTTCTTCATCACGAAGGCGTGCGGCCAGTTCATAATTCTCTTCTTTGGTCGCTTTTTCCTTTTGGTGATGCAGTTCCTCCAGACGCTTTTGGATACTTTCCCCGTCCTGCGATCCTCCAGATTTCAAGTTCGCTTTTGAGCCCGCTTCATCAAGTAGGTCAATCGCTTTATCCGGCAAGTGCCGGTCCTGGATGTAGCGGTGGGACAGAAGGGCACATGCCCTGATGGCTTCTTCGTCATATGAGACACCATGGTAATCTTCATATTTTTCCAAAATGCCGTTCAGGATTTCAATCGTTTCTTCAACAGACGGTTCATTGACCATAACGGGCTGCAATCGGCGCTCCAGCGCGGCATCCTTTTCGATGTCACGGTATTCTTTGAGTGTTGTTGCGCCAATCAATTGCAATTCACCACGGGCAAGAGCCGGTTTTAAGATATTGCCGGCATCCATCGAACCTTGAGCCGAACCGGCACCGACCAGAAGATGGATTTCATCGACAAACAGAATGACGTTTTTCCGTTCCTGCAATTCTTTTATCAGTTCCTGCATTCTTTCCTCAAACTGTCCCCTGATGCCTGTATCAGCAACAAGTGAAGCGACATCAAGAACATATAGCTCTTTATTGAGCAATTTGGATGGGACATCGCCTTCAGAAATCTTCAGGGCGAGGCCTTCGGCGATGGCTGTTTTACCGACACCCGGCTCTCCGATCAAGACCGGGTTGTTCTTGTTCCGGCGGTTCAAGATTTCGATGACCCGTTCGACTTCTTCGTCACGGCCAATGACAGGGTCGATCAACCCGGCCCGGGCTGCATTTGTCACATTCCGGCCAAGCTGGTCAAGGAGCCCCTGTTGTTCTTGGCTGGCTGTTCCCTGTGCTCCGGATTGATGCGGGGAGGTGAAGCCGCCATTTCCTGAAAACATTCCGTTAAATGGCTGCTGCGACCCGAACATGCCGGATGGGTTGGCGGCCCCCAGGTTGTTGCGCACCTCTGCATAGCATTCAGCACAAAGGTGCAATTCTTTTTGTTCGTGATTGTTTCTGATTTTCAAATGGACAACTGCAGGTTTGTTCTGGCATTTTTCACAATACATGAAACATCCTCCTCAAAGATCATTAGTTTATTTGCAATCAATGTAATCGTTATATGGTTGGTGAAGCAGTTCAATTTGGTCATTAGCCTTGTTTTTTGACTTTGACTATATTTGACTAATGTACCCTCATTATACTTTGACCTTTTTTGACTTTCAAGTATTTTGTCAAAAAAATTTCCTTTTTCTCCCGAGCAGCCATTTTTAAGGATGAGAAGTGTTTATTTGCCATGAGACGTGATGAGCCACATAGGAACAGCAAGTGGGAGCGTTTACATGGTGTTTCTCGCGATATACAGCCCGACTTCCTGTAAAACTGTTGAAGTTCTCATGAATGATGTTAATATGTTATATCGTGCAGGAAGAAATAATGAATTCTTCTAAGGAGGATACGATGTTACAAAATACAAATGTTTTGTTTATCGGAGCCGGGTCAATGGCCGAAGCGATGATTTCCGGTATGCTCCAGGAAAAAAAGCTTGGTCCTGAGAATGTCACGGCTGCTAACAGAAGCAATGAAACAAGAAGAAATGAACTTAAAAACAAATATAATATCAATGTGACAGAGGATTGCACATTGCAAATTGAACAAGCGGATATTATTATCCTTGCCGTAAAACCAAAGGATGCCGAAAATGTTTTAAAGCCGCTGAAGGGCAGGATTTCTGACCGTCAGCTTGTATTATCTGTACTTGCTGGAATTTCAACTTCTTATATTGAAAGTGAGATTGGCGGCGCTCCAAAAGTGATTCGCGTCATGCCAAACACTTCTAGTATGATCGGCGAATCATCCACCGCCATTTCCGCAGGTTCCAATGTCGGCGGAACGGAAATGAGCACTGCGGCAGAACTTCTTCAAACAATCGGTGATGTGACAACGATTGAAGAAAAGCATATGGACGTCTTTACCGGACTCGCCGGAAGCGGGCCAGCTTACATTTATTATGTGATCGAGCATCTTGAACAAGTGGCGGAAGCAGAAGGGATGGACCGTGAAACAGCCCGTAAAATCGCTGCGCAGATGGTTCTTGGAGCAGGGAAAATGGTGCAGAATGCGGATGATACACCGGCTGACCTGCGCCGCAAAGTGACTTCTCCGAACGGAACCACCCAGGCAGGCCTTGAGGCATTGGATGAAAACGGCGGAGGAGCAGCATTCATGGAGGCAGTGAAAAATGCAGCCAAACGGTCCAAAGAGATCAGTTCGGAATTTGAGAAAAAACCGGTTTTAATATAAGAACAAATAAATCGAGTATGATGCCGCCAGGGTTTCATGCTCGATTTTTTTCTTTTCTCAGAAAGGAAACGTTTGTTTTCTATATGAAGGTTTACTTCTACGGGCCATCTTAATGTGGACTGTATGAGGGTATACTGAATGTCGAAGATGTTATGGAAGGGGACTTGTACTATGGCAAAGGAAGATGTACAGGAAATGTTGAAGCAGGGTATTTACGGAACACCCGAGACAAAACCGGCAGAACGAAAATTGTTTCTATCGACCATCCGGGAAAGGGTTTGGCTTGCGCTGACACGTTCACAGGTGAACAGGGGCGTGCCGTACCATGAGATCGAGGAAGTGCTGAGTTCGAAAAGTGATGTCCATTTATTCCTGAATGGCAGCTTGCCGTATGAAGCCATTTCTCCCTATATCCAAATGGCTTCCAAAAATGGCGTGCAGTTCACAATTGTTTCCGATCAGGCTTCCGATACGCCGATCGGCCTGGTTGCATCAGCCCCCCATGCAGTGGAGGCGTCTTCTGTCTTTATTGAAGATGACAGGTATGAAAGAGATATCGAAAAAGCAAAATAAAAGCAATTAAGCACTTCGGAGGTGATGGAAATGGAGCAGCCGACAGTAAGTTGTCCCAGCTGTATGAGAACCGCGCCGCTCGACAAAGTCCTGACAGCCCAATCCAATCAAAATATCATCTACACTTGTCCATATTGCACGTTTGAATTGAAAAACATCGAAATCAGCAAGGGGCAATCTGTCCAGTAAGCAGATCCGATGCCGGGAAGAAACAACATATAACATACTAAAGCGGCTGATAAGCTGCCATCCAGGTGTTGATTTCCGTTGCAAAGGCCCGCTTTCACCATGGGAACGAACGTGCCGTTCGTTCCTCTTTCCTGCATGCGGTCGCAATCACTTTGCTTTCTTTGCGGCAGGGCGGGCGCTGCGCCTCTCTCGTTGTTGAGCTCAGGAAGGGTCTCAGCTGCGCTCTATTTCCGCAGGACATTGAATAGGCTTCTATGTTAACTCGGGGAAGTCGAATCCTTACGCTCAGGTGCTGAAAGCGAATGCCTGTTAACATTGGAAAGTAACGGAGAACATTCAGAAAACCAACATCCCTTGTTTCGCCGCGAGCTGCAAATCTGTTTAGCATTCTTCTTGATTTTAGATTCCATCATCTGCCGGATATGGTAGAATAGAGTGAAGAAAGTTTTGGAGGAATTCATCCTGATGGGTAAGAAACGAATGATACATAGCTTCCTGCTGGTACTGATTTTAATGGTGCCTGCATTCACTGCATACGGGGAAGAAGGGCAAACACTGCCTGTTCCGGATGATAATGCCGGAGGCCGCCTCGAAATCCTTGATTCCGGTGATCCGCAGACCGATGCACCTGCATTCGACCAATTCATATATATGGTGAAGGCTGAAGAAACGGTATATACGATTAGTGAAAAATTCGGGTTTGACTGGGAGAAACTTGTGGATTTGAATGGCCTTTTACCTCCGTATGAATTGACAGAAGGCCAGCTTCTGCAAATCCCGATCAATGACATAACCGATTTGGAAAATACGAAGTCAAATGTGTATACGGTGAAAAAGGGCGATACTCTTTCAGAAATAGCTGAAGATTACGGGTTGGACTGGCATGACCTGGCGATTTGGAATAAGCTTGATAATCCCCATTTAATTCTGATTGGACAAAAAATCCTCTTTCCAGCGACAGAACAGGAACAGAAGAAGAATGTCATTATTTTCTACCGGGCTGACAACTAGGTGGAAAAGTTTCTTAGAGAACATGAGGAAATGAAAAACATATGACAACATCAATCAAAACGATACAGTCAGTTGATGAGGCCGGGACTCAGCTAATGATAAACCCGAACGATTAGGTGAGATTTCAATGAATCTTGCGCCTGACCGTTCGGGTCTTTATTTACTCTCTTCAAAAAATCTTTTGTTTTTGCATACTGTTTTTAAAAACTAGTGGAATAGAGCGGAAGACACTCGACTCCTCGAAAATAAAAACCCATTTTCTTCGTGCTGTGTTATTTCAAAGAAGCTTTTTCCAAGTCCAACGGGAAATAGAGGAAAGGCTGAGACCCCGCAGGCGCGCCCGAGGAGGCTCAGCTTCCTCCCCGTGGCAAAGAAGACACTGTGAGTACGACCGGAGGGAAGCAGGAACAGATGTCGCACTTGTGCCTATGGTGAAAGCGAGTGTCTGCAGCGCAATGGAACGAATTTGTTTTTTAACTTAACAGATTATGAGTAAACAGTATTACGTCGAATATATATTGTTCGTCTCTATGCATTACTTATTTAGTTATGTCCCAACCTCGTTCTGTTTTTATATGGCTTTTTTTGATGAAGTGCCATGTAACAAAGAATCCACTCAATAGCCTTTTGGAGTTTTAAAAACTTTTAACGGTGGAAATAAAAATGAAGTTTCAAAGGAGGAGAGCGAAATGGGGTTCAATGAAAAGGTTGTAATCGTAACAGGTGCAAGCAACGGAATAGGCAGGGAAGTGGCGCGAATGTATGCGCAGGCTGGTGCTTCGGTTGTTCTGGCTGATATCGATCGGGAGAACGGCCGCAAGTCCGCTGAACAAATAACAGCAGACGGCTGGGAAGCATTATTTGTGGAAGCCGATATGAAAAATCCTCATGACATTGAGGAAATGGTCAAAAAGACAGTGGATACATACGGAAGGCTCGATATTTTGGTCAATAACGCCGGTGTTTCGAGATTCAAGTCTCTGTTTGAACTCTCACTTGAAGAATGGGACGATATCCTGGCCGTCAACTTGCGTGGTTACTTTGCCGCCGCCCGTGCGGCAGCCCTCTTTATGAAAGAAAATGGGGGCGGCTCCATAGTGAATATTGCATCGACACGTGCTGTTATGAGTGAGCCGAACTCGGAAGCATATGCCGCGTCAAAAGGCGGAATACTTGGATTAACCCATGCCCTGGCCGCATCATTCAGCGATTTGAATGTGACGGTGAATGCCATTAGCCCTGGCTGGATTGAAACGGGCAGTTATGAAAATTTAAGAGAAGTTGACCATAGCCAGCATTTCTCCAATCGTGTTGGGAGGCCGGAAGATATCGGGCGGGCCTGTCTTTATCTTACCGATGAAGCCAATAATTTCGTGAATGGTGCGAATCTTGTAATTGACGGCGGCATGACAAGGAAAATGATTTATGAACACTAAAAAGCCGCATCCGTTTTTGTGAATCGGCAATTGTGATAAAATGGTGTATGGGATGTGAAGAGAAAAGTGTCCCTGCATCCTGATTGTATTTTAGATGAAGGGAAGACGGTACATGATCAGTCTTCAGACAGAAGATCTGCTGAAAACAAGTATTAGTGATTTACTGATCCCGGCCGAAAAGGTGGCGCATGTCCAAATTGGAAACCCACTTGAACACGCACTGCTTGTCCTTATTAAATCCGGTTATTCCGCAATACCAGTCCTGGATGCTTCCTATAAGCTGCATGGATTGATAAGCAATTCCATGATCCTGGATTCGGTGCTCGGAATAGAACGGATTGAACTGGAAAAGCTTGATGGGAAAAAGGTAGAAGAAGTGATGGAAAAAGAAATACCGCGCCTGTATGAAAATGATCCATTTCACAAGGCACTCGGCCTGACAATCAATAACCCTTTCGTATGTGTTGTCGATGATAACGGCTACTTTATCGGTATACTTACAAGAAGAGCGATCCTGAAATTGTTCAACAAGCAGCTTCATCCGGTTAAAAAGTGATAAGGTTTTGAATGTTGGCCTGTAACCGGGCCAACATTTTTTACACCCGTTCACCTTTGTGGGGAAATAAATGGTTATTCAGTTAAAGATAGGATGTGGTTTTGGTTTGAATACAATGTTGGAAAAAATACAGACAGACAGGGGGACGAACAGGCCTCTTGTACTGGCTGCCATTATGCTTGCCATGTTCATGGCGGCTATTGAAGCGACTATTGTTTCGACCGCCATGCCGAACATTGTGGCAGACCTCGGGGGATTTGCCCTTTACAGCTGGGTATTTTCCGCTTATCTTCTTTTACAGGCCGCAACAGTGCTCATTTACGGCAAAATGTCCGATCTTTTTGGCCGGAAGCCGGTCTTTGTAGTGGGAGTCACTGTTTTTTTGATAGGCTCTGTTCTGGCAGGGTTCGCTTCCTCAATGAAAATGCTCATTGTTTACCGGTTGATCCAGGGTTTTGGGGCAGGTGCTGTCATGCCAATTGCTTCCACCATTGTCGGTGACATCTACACCAAAGAGGAACGTGCCAAAATTCAGGGCTATCTCTCTAGTGTGTGGGGTATTTCCGCAATCATGGGTCCGGCGCTCGGCGGTTTTTTTGTCCAATATGCGACATGGCGGCTTGTGTTCTGGATCAATGTTCCGCTTGGCATCCTGGCCATACTGGGTGTCGTGCTGTTTTTGCATGAAGGCGTTGAAAAACGCAAACATTCTATTGATTATGCCGGCTCGGTCTTTTTGGTAATCGCGATTACTTCGCTTATGATCCTGCTGGTGGAAGGCGGGGTAAGAATCGACTGGAGTTCCTGGCAGGCCGTTTCATTGATTTCGGCATTCATCATTGGCTTTATTTTATTTATTCTGCAAGAAAGGCGTGCCCAGGAACCGATGATGCCGTTTGAGATCTGGAAGTACCGATCCATCACAGTAGCCAATCTCACATCGCTGACAACAGGCATCATTTTAATCGGCATTTCCAGCTTTTTGCCGGCATTTGTACAGGGTGTTATGGAACGGTCGCCGATTGTCGCCGGCTTCACGCTGACGACAATGTCAATCGGATGGCCGATATCCGCTACAATCGCGGGCCGGCTCCTTTTGAAAATCGGCTTCCGCAAAACTTCCCTGATCGGCGGGTTCGCTCTTGTTGCCGGTTCTCTTTTTTTCATACTGCTTTCGCCTGAAAAAGGGCCTGTATGGGCCGGCATTGGATCGTTTTTCATTGGTGTGGGAATGGGAATGTCGACAACTTCATTTATTGTATCGATTCAGTCGACGGTAAGCTGGCGCATGCGAGGCATTGCAACGGCTTCAAACATGTTCATGAGGACACTTGGCAGTACGATCGGGGCGGCCCTGCTCGGCGGCATTTTGAATAGCCGCCTTCAGTCGCATATCCAGCAGTCAGGCGTTGACTATGATGTAAGCCTCGACACGGCGAACATCCTGCTGAACGAAGAACAGCGGGCTTCGCTGCCAGGACAAGTCCGGGCTGTCCTGCAGGAAGGCCTGACAGGAGCACTCCATAATGTGTATTTGTGGGTGGCCGCGTTTGCGGTCATCAGCCTGGTTCTCATCGCATTTCTGCCAAAAGTGGAAAAGGAGTGAAGGGCAGCCGCGGCTTTCGGATTCATTGAAGGCCGCGGCTGTTTTTTTCGTATACGTGTTCCTATACGAGTGGAATGGAGCGGAAGACACTATACTCCTCGAAAATAAAAACCCATTTTTTTCGTGCGGTGTTGTTTCAAAGAAGGATTTTCAAAGTCCTACAGGAAATAAAGGAAAGGCTTAAGACTCCGCAGGCATAGCCGAGGGAGGCTCAGCTGCCTTTCCGTAGCAAAGAAGACACTGTGAGTGCGACCGAAGGGAAGCAGGAACAGATGTCGCACTTGTGCCTGTGGGTGAAAGCGAGTGTCTGCAGCGTATTGAAACGAACTTGTTTTTTCAGCTTAACTGATTATGAGTAAACAGTATTACGTTGAATAAATATTGTTCGTCTCTAAGCAAGACTTATTTAGTTATGTCCCAACCTCAAGGGAATGAGACAGAGATCAAAGAATTTTGATTGCCTTAGTCATAATAGGTTAACAATTCGATTCGGTTTCCGAACGGATCTCGGAATGAAAATCGGTCGCGGTGCGGAATAGGTATTTCGTCTTTTAGGTTTATGCCCGCATTTTCCAGCATCGATCTGGCGGCAGCAAGGTCTTCCACTTCAAAGGCGATGTGCCGCTTGGATGTGCCCGGGTCATGACTTGCATCAATCCCGATGTGCACCTCCATTCCAGGTGCCTGCATCCAGAATCCGCCGTTTCCTTTTAAAGATTCTGGTTTTCCGATTTCGGTGAAGCCAAGAAAGCCAATATAAAATGATTTGGCTTCCTCCTCCATCCCGGCAGGTATGCATACTTGAACATGATCGATTCCCTTAAACGCTATTCCCATCCGAACACCCCATTTTCATAAGTTATTTTCATTTTACCTTGATGTTACCTATTAATAAATTTTAAAATTGTTAAAGAAATGGTTAAGATAATCTTATGATAGAAGAAAAGATTGGCCTGAACGGTGCTTCAAATGGCCGGGCATAAAAAGGGGGATATAAGAATGCAGACAGTTGAGTTCCAGATTCTTGCCGTTTTGGCACAGGAGATGAACATGCGCAAGGCGGCTGAGCGGCTATTTGTTTCACAGCCAGCCTTGAGCCAAAGGCTGCAATCGATTGAAAAATCCTGGGGTGTGAAAATTTTTCTTCGGTCCCAAAAAGGGCTTGCACTGACACCGGCAGGAGAAAAGATCACCACGTTTGCACAGGAAGTCGTGGAAAAAGGGGAAAGAGTAAGGGAGGAAATCGAAGCACTCGATTCAGAGGTATACGGTACACTGAAGCTGGCTGTCGCTTCCATTGCAGGGCAATATTGGCTTCCGGCTGTCCTGAAACAGTTTGTTAAAAAGTATCCGCTTGTCAAAGTATCCTTGATTACCGGCTGGTCGAGTGAAATGCTGCGGCACATTTATGAGGACCATGTCCATATTGGGATATTGCGGGGCAACCCCGAATGGAAAGGGAGAAAATTGCATCTGTTTTCCGATTCACTGTATCTGGTAGACACGGAAATGGAGAAACTTGAGGATTTGCATGACACATCCCGGCCGTTTATTCAATTCAAAAGCGATTCCAATTATCATCAGGAAATTCAGGAATGGTGGCACCGGCAGTTTAAGACAGTTCCGCAGCGGACAATCATTGTGGACCAGATCGAAACATGCAAGCAAATGGTATTAAACGGCATCGGCTACGCGATCCTTCCTGCTGTTACAATTGAAGGAGAAGATTCTCTCACGAAAATACCGCTCATGGACGCGGCCGGTACACCAATGATGAGGGATACCTGGCTCATCGGCTATGAATCCGGTTTCCAGCTGAAACAAGTACAGGCGTTCATCGAAGTCGTGAGGGACACTGCGGGTATAGAGTGACAATTTCTTGTCACAAGCTGCTTGTTTTGATACATTTAAAAAACAGATTGACCCAATAAACTAGAGGAGGAACACACACGTATGAAAATGATGGATGCTAACGAAATCATATCTTTTATTCAAAACAGCGAGAAATCGACTCCTGTAAAAGTACATATTAAGGGACAGCTTGATGGATTGGATTTTGGCGAATACACAAAGACTTTCATCCAGGGAGATACAGGGGTCCTCTTTGGTGAATGGAAAGACATCAAAACCGCCATTGATCAAAACGCTGACAAGGTGGATGACTACGTGGTAGAAAACGACCGCCGCAACTCCGCAATCCCGCTCCTTGACCTGAAGGATGTGCCTGCACGAATCGAGCCGGGTGCCATTATCCGTGACCAGGTTGAAATCGGCAAAAATGCCGTCATCATGATGGGGGCTTCCATCAATATCGGATCCGTCGTCGGAGAAGGCACAATGATTGATATGAATGTTGTGCTTGGTGGAAGAGCGACAGTCGGAAAGAACTGCCATATCGGTGCGGGTGCCGTACTTGCAGGTGTCATTGAACCGCCATCCGCTAAACCTGTCGTCATTGAAGATGAAGTGGTGGTCGGTGCGAATGCGGTCATACTCGAAGGTGTGACAGTCGGAAAAGGCGCTGTTGTTGCCGCAGGTGCGATTGTGACTGAAGACGTTGAGGCAAACACAGTGGTTGCCGGCACGCCGGCCCGCGTCATCAAGAAGATCGATGACCAGACACGCAGCAAGACTGAAATCAAACAAGAACTTCGCCAGCTTAAAGAAGATTGATTGCGGAGCGGTTAAATGAATAGAGAAGAATTAATCACATTAAGAAGGCAGCTCCATCAGATTCCGGAACTCGGATTTCAGGAAAACAAAACACAGCAGCTGCTGCTTGACCGTATTCACGCACTCCCGCAGGAGCGGCTTGAAATCAAAACCTGGCGGACGGGAATCTTTGTGAAAGTGAAAGGGTCAAACCCTTCCCGCTGCATCGGATACCGGGCCGATATTGACGGGCTGCCGATAAAAGAAGAAACCGGCTACCCGTTCGCTTCACAACATAGCGGCTGCATGCATGCCTGCGGCCATGACTTTCATATGACAATCGCAATGGGTGTGTTATCACACGTCGCCAATGAACCGATCGCTGACGATATGTTGTTTATTTTCCAGCCGGCAGAAGAAGGGCCGGGCGGTGCCGTCCCGATGCTGGAAAGCAGCATCATGAAGGAATGGCGGCCCGATCTAATCGTCGCACTCCATATTGCGCCGGAATATCCGGCCGGCACAATCGCAGTCAAAGAAGGATTGTTATTTGCCAATACATCGGAATTGTTCATCGATCTGAAAGGCAAGGGCGGGCATGCTGCATATCCACATCAGACAAATGACATGGTCGTTGCTGCCAGCCATCTTGTGACACAACTTCAGACAATCGTTTCACGCAATATCAATCCACTGGACAGCGCTGTAGTGACAATCGGTAAAATAACAGGCGGGACTGTCCAGAATGTGATTGCGGAAACAGCACGTCTTGAAGGAACGATCCGCACCCTTTCCTCCAGTACGATGACAACTGCCAAAAACCGGATTGAAGCCCTTCTTGATGGAATCGCCACCGGCTTTTCATGCAGTTATGATCTTGATTACGGAAGCAACTATTTTCAGGTCTATAATGATGAACGCCTGACAAGATCTTTTATGGATTTCGTGGATAACCAAACGCCATATGACCTGGTGGAATGCCAGACAGCTATGACTGGAGAAGATTTCGGCTACATGCTGAAAGAATTTCCGGGATTCATGTTCTGGCTTGGTGTCGGTTCGGAAAGCGGACTGCATTCATCAACCCTAAAACCGGATGAAAAAGCTATCGGCATAGCCGTTGATGCCATTCTCAATTATGTAAGAACAGGTATTTCTGAATAGGACCAGGTTTTTGAGCTCCGCAATTTGCGGGGCTTTTTCTTTGGTAAGGAAGTAATGAAATTCGGCGTTGAGGAAAAAAGCGGGGAAGGAAGCCATCCGGCTCCTGGCGCTGCGGGCTATCGCATTCGCTAGGAACATCGTCTTCCTAAAGGTGATGCCGCTTATACGGACACCGCTAAGATGAAAACGGAAGGGTCTTTTGGTGATTATAAGAATAACCCGCAATTCAGCGGGACAAAATGTAAATGTAAAAAAAGGAGGGTAAACATATGGCCAAGATTGGCGTGGAAGAATCGTTGACCAACATTTATGATGTGCTCCAGGAAAAAGGGTATGATGTAGTTCAGCTGAAACAGGAACAGGATGCCCAGAACTGTGACCTCTGTGTTCTGACCGGACTTGATTCGAATGTGATGGGAATTACCAATGCGGTGATGGCGGGACCTGTCATTGAAGCAAACGGCCTGTCAGCCGATCAGGTGCTCGAAGCAATAGAGCAAAGCCTGAACCGCTGATTTTCAATTGCGGAACTGATGGAAAGGGGGGACGGCTTATGCTGTTCCCCTTTTTTCTATTGATTGTTTTAGAACTGTCTGCGGATAGGAACGGATAAGTCCCAGAAGAGACAGGCAATCAATTTTTCAAAGATGGTATTCAATGGAATGATATTACAACAAAACGTCCAGGGGCTGCCTGGACGTTTTTCGGGAATGGTATTGAAGTTTTCAATTGATCATAACCATCACTGGTCTTCTTCTTTTTTCACCCATTCGCCGTTGTCATTTTTCTCGTACTCATTCTTGACGGCGCTCCACGCGACCGCAAAGTGTGAATCTTCATCGTCGTATTCTTCTTCTGCGGAGTTGAATGCCTCCATGAAAATTTCCTTGGCGTGATGTGGAAGGTTATCTTTCACACGTTCCGGCAAATCGTCTATAGAATCGTATGGCATCACTGGATTCCTCCTTATCAGTCATTTGCAGGTTCGCAGATGCCGAAGCCCTATTGTTTAATTTCCTGTTTCTTATCAATATAAACCTGATGGGGGAAAGGGATTTCGATGCCGTTTTCATCAAGCGTTTCTTTCAGGAGTTTCCGAAGATTGCGCTCAACTTCCCATTGCATTCCATTTTCCGTTTTGGCAATGACCCGTATCACGACATCAGAAGCACCGAGGCTTTGTACGCCGATGACATTCGGGCCTTCCTTGATGGCTTCATTTTCCTCAGCAAATTTATCACAGGCGCTTTGCATGATGGCGGCCGCCTCGTCAATGTTGTCATCATAGGAAATGCTCATGTCCACAAGTGCCCTCATGTTGCCGCGGGAATGGTTGCTTAAGCTGGAAATCTCCCGGTTAGGTATGTAAACGAGTGTGCCGTCAAAAGCTCTGACCTGCGTTGTACGGAGCCCGACTGATTCCACAATGCCCGAATAACCTGCCATCGAGACATATTCATCGACATCAAGCTGTTTTTCAAGCAGAAGGAAAAAACCGGTGACGACATCGCTGACGAGCCCCTGTGCGCCGAACCCGATGGCCAGGCCGACAATTCCGGCACCGGCCAGCAGTGCTTTCACATCATAGTCGAAGATTTCAAAGACCATAACGATAAAAATGAACATCAATGTGTAGGAGAAAATATTTTTCGTTAATGACGTAAGTGTTTTTGCCCTGGCAGCTGATAAGTTGTCCCGCTTTTGGATGCGGTCAAATGCTGAATCGATCAGCCTGTTCCCAAGGCCCTTTACGATGGCGAAAGCAATGAATATACCGACCAGTTTAAGAAAAATAAGAGCAGCATCCTTGAAAATCTCGGCCCAGACAATGTTTTGCAGAATATCTGAAAAATCCATTTAAAACCCCTCTTCCTGCATCATATCATTTTATTTCCATGAATTTCTCATGGTACACTGTTATTGAAACCGGTTTTCAGTTTATCACACTTTTTCCTTTCGGTGCACTAGTGGGGAAGAATCTGTGGAAGTCCTGCATATTTGCCGGGGAAAGGGGAATCCTTTATTTGGGAAAAGATAACGGAGAGTTGATTGAATTGTTATTAGTTTACACTAATTATTATTTAACATTGACTAAAAATTAAGTCTTCGTTATAATAACCAGTGTGCAGGACAATCAATATATTTATAGGAGGAGATACATATGGCAGAACGTATGGTAGCGAAACAGGCTCCGCGCTTTGAAATGGACGCGGTTATGCCAAACAAGGAATTCGGTAAAGTAAGCCTTGAGGACATGATGAAACAGGATAAGTGGACAGTATTGTTCTTCTATCCAATGGATTTCACATTCGTGTGCCCTACAGAAATCACAGCTCTTTCTGATGCATACGATCAGTTTGAGGACCTTGATGCAGAAGTGATCGGTGTTTCAACAGACACAATCCACACTCATCTGGCCTGGATCAACACTTCCCGGGACGACAACGGTCTTGGCGACTTGAAGTATCCGCTCGCTGCTGACACAAACCATACCGTATCCCGTGATTTTGGTGTACTGATCGATGAAGAAGGTATCGCACTTCGCGGCTTGTTCATTATCAACCCTGAAGGTGAACTCGTCTACTCCGTTGTTCACCACAATGATGTAGGACGGAGTGTTGATGAAACAATCCGTGTCCTTCAAGCATTGCAAACTGGCGGCCTTTGCCCGGCAAACTGGAAGCCTGGCCAGGAAACACTTTAATAGAAAGAATTCAATCAAAGCCTGACGGAGATTCGTCAGGCTTTTTTCTATTCAGAAAACGTCAGTCCTCATGCAGCCCGGCACTGTGAGTCTCTAAAAAGGAAAGGCATCCGCCATAAAGTATCTGCAAATAGCTTAGAAACAGAATACGTAGGAGTTTATTTTGAAAAAAATTTGAAAAAAAAGAAAAAAAGAGAAAATCGCAATTTTTTAAAGGGAAGAGCCCTTTTTTAGGATAAAATAGCCAGATTTGCTTGTTTATCCTGTTGGAAAGATATTTCGGGAATCGATATATTTATGTTTACGGCTGTTTTAAAGGAGGGACCTGATTGGAAACGTTTAAAAAGTTGAAACAATTTTACTGGCCTTACAAACGCAATTTTTTGCTGTCGATGTTTTTCCTCGTTTTTGTGACAGGAATTACAGTGACTTACCCGATCATCTTGCAACTCACAATCGATAAGGTTGTCATCGCTGGAAATTATCAATACATTCCTTACCTTTCAATTGGCTTCATTCTTATTATGATGGTGAAAGGGGCTGCTACATACTTTCACCAGTATCTCGGCGACCTATTCGGGATCAAATCAGTGTATGCATTGCGGAGAGAACTTTATCAAAAGCTGCAATATCTCCCATTCCGCTATTATGATAATGCGAAAACGGGCGACTTGATGTCCAGGCTTACAGCCGACGTCGAAGGGTTCCGGTTCTTTTTGTCCTTCGGCTTCGCACAAGTGCTGAACTTTTTGCTGCTCGTCAGTGTAAGCCTTGCTGTCATGTTTTATTATTCGGCCCCTCTGGCGATTGTTACACTGGGTGCTCTTCCGTTTCTTGCTGTTGTCGTTTATAACTTTGACAAACAAGTGCACCCCGCGTTCAGGGGCATCCGCAAGTCGTTCGGGCACCTGAACACGAAAGTCCAGGAAAATATAAGCGGAATCAACACTGTCAAATCGTTAAGCAGGGAAGATTATGAAGTAAATAAATTCGTGGAAAAGAACAGGGATTACAAAGAAAACTATATAACGACTTCCGATATATGGGCCAAGTATTTTCCGCTCATGGAATTCATCGGCAATATATCAGTCGTTGCCCTCCTGTCATTTGGGGGTTATCTGGTCATTTCCGGGGATCTTCAGGTCGGCAAACTGGTCGCTTTTTTCAGCCTTGTCTGGTATATTATCGGGCCGATCATGAATCTGGGATTCGTCATTAACACGTTCTCACAGGCGAAAGCTTCCGGGGAAAGGCTGCTGGAAATATTGGATGAGGATGAAAAACATACGGAAGAAGCAGAAGCAATCACGGGGATGAGACTTCAGGGCAGGGTTGAATTTCGCGATGTAACGCTAAAATACACAGAAGAAGATGAACCGGCTCTGCAGCATATAACCTTCACCGCCGAGCCTGGCAAAACAATCGGATTGATCGGATCGACCGGTTCGGGAAAAACAAGCATCACCCAGCTGATCAGCCGGTTCTATGATCCGGTTGCCGGTCAGATATTAATTGACGGGCGCGATATCGGAGAGTATACGTTGAAAACCCTACGCAAATCCATCGGTTTTGTTCTGCAGGAACCGTTTCTGTTTTCCTCGTCGATAAAGGATAATATCGCCTATGGTTCTCCTGATGCGACGATGGATCAGATCATTGATGCGGCCAAGCGGGCCCAGGCCCACGAGTTCATTAACGAAATGGAAAGCGGATACGATACGATGCTTGGCGAACGCGGGATGGGTCTTTCGGGTGGACAGAAACAGCGGGTATCGATTGCCAGGGCACTGCTGATTGATCCGAGCATCCTTATTCTCGATGATGCGACCAGCGCTGTGGATATGGAAACCGAGTTTAAAATCCAGGAAGCGCTCCAGGAAGTGATGAAAGGCAGGACAACGTTCATTATCGCCCACCGTATTTCTTCCTTAAAACACGCGGATGAAATTCTTGTGCTTGATGACGGAGAAGTGGCGGAACGGGGAAGACATGAACAATTGCTGGAAAATGACGGAGCATATAAGCGGATATATGACATTCAGTTTCAGGACCGGGATACAGTTCTCGAAAACAAAGTCAGGCAGGAGGTGGCGGAATGAGTAAAGAAACTGTGGAAGAAGCGAAAGAAAACGTTTCTGATCGAACGTTGAACCGGTTTCGTTATTCAGCTGACCAGGCAATCGAAAAACCGTTCAACTGGGGGCAGATGGTAAGGTTGTTCAGTTATTTGAAACCTTATTCCACCAATTTATTGCCGCTTGCTTTTGTTGCGATGCTGATCTCAACGGCAGTCCGCCTGATTGTGCCGATTCTGATCGGTGTCTATACAATGGACCATGCCATCAAAAATAAGGACCTGCCGCTGCTATGGACACTCGTTGCTGCTATCGGCGGGCTGTACATTCTTTCTTATGGAGCGAATCTGCTTAGGATCCGCTGGATGAACCGGCTTGGACAGCAAGTCATTTACGACTTGCGCCATCACCTTTTCACACATATCCAGCGGTTGAGTCATCGGTTCTTTGACAGCCGCTCAGCCGGATCGATCCTTG
The DNA here is from genome assembly GCA_016841765.1 of Guptibacillus hwajinpoensis. Classification (GTDB taxonomy): domain Bacteria; phylum Bacillota; class Bacilli; order Bacillales; family Bacillaceae_O; genus Bacillus_BL. Next base: position 1,602 of record JAENYN010000061.1, on the reverse strand, counting down.
TCCGCATCCAAAACGATGTCAACTCATTGCAGGACCTGTTCACAAATGGCGTCATCAATCTCTTGATGGATGCGATCATGCTGATTGGCATCGTCGGCATTCTGTTTACACTCAGCCCGAAATTGACGCTTGCCATTATGGTCATTTTGCCGATAATGTTTTTCATTTCAACCCACCTGCGAAAAACGATCCGCCGGTCGTGGCAAACGGTCAGAATCCGGCAATCAAAGTTGAACTCACATTTGAATGAAAGCATCCAGGGAATTCGTGTCACCCAATCTTTCACGCAGGAAAAGGAGAACATGGCGTTCTTCAATGTCATCAACAGCGAGACAATGGAAAGCTGGCGCGATGCGACCCAGAAGAATGCGATGTTTCGGCCGTTCGTGGAAATGTCGAACGCGATTGGAACAGCAATCCTTATTTGGATCGGCGCCACGTTCATCCAGTCAGGGGAAATCACCATTGGTATTTTTGTTTCATTTGCTTTTTATCTCGGCATGTTCTGGGAACCGATTTCCCGACTCGGTCAGGTATATAATCAATTGCTTGTCGGTATGGCTTCCTCTGAACGGATTTTCGAGTTCCTGGATGAACAGCCGAATGTAAAGGAAAAAAATGACCCTGTCCCGTTACAAGATATGAAAGGCAAAATTGAACTTGATCATGTCAGTTTTGCATACGATGAGAGGAATAAAGCGCTTGATGATGTGTCGATTGCCATTGACCAGGGCCAGACAGCGGCGCTTGTCGGCCATACTGGTTCGGGCAAGTCGACGATCGCCAGTCTCGTGACCCGTTTTTATGATGTTACGGAAGGGGCTTTGAGAATCGACGGCCACGATATCCGAAACTTGAAGTTGAGTGATTTGCGGACTCAGATAAGCATTGTCCTGCAAGACACATTCATTTTTTCAGGGACCATCATAGACAATATCAGATTTGGCCGTCCGGATGCTTCCGATGAAGAGGTCAAAAAAGCTGCTTCAGCCGTCGGTGCGGATAAATTCATTTCAAAACTGAGCAACGGTTATGAGACAGAAGTTGAAGAGCGGGGGAACATCTTGTCGCAAGGAGAAAGGCAGCTTCTCTCTTTTGCCAGGGCATTACTTGCTGACCCAAAAATCCTCATTCTTGACGAAGCAACTGCGAGCATCGATACAGAGACGGAAATGCAGATCCAGGAGGCATTGCGGACCTTGCTGAAAGGAAGGACGGCCATCATTATCGCTCACAGGCTGTCGACTATCAGGGAAGCTGACAAGATAATCGTCCTGGATCACGGCAAAAAGATAGAAGAGGGCAATCATAATGAACTGATGGAATATAAAGGTGAATACTACCGCCTCGTAAAAGCACAGTTCAATATGCTTGATAAAGGGGCAGCCGGCTAAAGCCATATTTCAGGGAGGCTGGGATATAAGTATCTCAGCTAATGATAAACCCGAACGATTAGGTAAGATTTCAATGAATCTTGCGCCTGATCGTTCGGGTCTTTATTTATTCTCTTCTCAATACATATTTTGATTTTGCAACCTATTTTTTAAAAACGAGTGGAATGGAGCGGAAGACACTCGGCTCCTCGAAAATAAAAACCCATTT